>JAMCXB010000028.1 GCA_023480735.1 Bacteroidota bacterium
CAGGAACCGCAATTATGACCATAGCAAAGCAATTAAGCGAAGAACTACAGCAGCAGTCTGCCAATAGCAAGAAAGTTCTGGAAAGGATCCCCGAAGCCAAGCTTACCTGGAAGCCTCACGAGAAGTCCACTCAGATCGGACGGCTGGGAATGCACATAGCAGAATTGCCGAACACGATAGTCAGGGCCCTTGAAACGGAAACGTTCGACTTTGCCGCTTCCCCATTCAAACCCGTCTTCCCGAATACAGCGGCGGAGATCATTGAGACTTTCGAAAAGTCGCTGGCGAAAGCCGTTGACGCACTGGAGAAAGCGTCCGATGAACAAATGGCTGTCGTGTGGAAGGTAACAAGGGGTGAACAGCTGATTTACGAGATGCTGCGGAGTGTGGTCACCCGCAACACACTGAACCACATCATCCACCACCGCGGTCAGCTGACCGTTTATCTCCGCCTGCTCGACGTGCCGGTACCGAAGACGTTCGGTCCCACCGCGGACGAAAGATAGCCGCTAAAAGAAATCGGAAAGAAAGCAGCACACTGACACGACGGAAACACACACGATCACAATGGATCGAATTGCTATTAGTGAACCTGTCCGTGAAGGTCGGTGCCCTCTTCCGTGTTATCCGTGTGCAATAATTGAGCGTTTGGTCTACCTGCGAAGCCAACGGTTGAGCTTTCTCCTGTCGCAGTAACCTGCCTCCCTGCCGGGAACCACTCCCCTTTCCCTCTCTGTTGAATGTGTGAATCCACGCCGGCAGTCCGGCATCAAATCCGCGCAGAGAGGAGATAAAAATGTCGAAGATCCCGTCTACGGGAACTGAATATAGAAAAATAAAGAGAGTATTTAAGAGCAGAGCAACACTTGAAGGGGCCGGAGTGCATCTGAAACGCGCGTTCGGCTTCCACGAAGCAAAAATGTTCGACCCGTTCCTTTTACTGGATGACTTTAGGTCGAACAATCCCGAGCAGTACCTGAAGGGCTTTCCATGGCATCCGCACCGCGGCATCGAGACGATAACATACGTCCTTAAAGGCGATGTCGAGCACGGCGACAGCATGGAAAACAAAGGAGTGATAAACGCCGGCGACGTGCAATGGATGACGGCCGGAAGCGGCATCATTCACCAGGAAATGCCGAAGGGCGACAACAACGGCCGAATGTACGGTTTCCAGCTCTGGGCAAATTTGCCGAAGACACACAAGATGATGGACCCGCGTTACCAGGAAGTGAAGAGCGGTCAGCTCCCGGTCGTAACGAGGGAAAACGGCACTAAGATAAAAGTGGTCGCGGGCGAAGTGGAAGGTGTCAAAGGACCCGTTACCGACATCGTGATTACGCCGCAATACCTCGACGTCACGATCCCGGCTAACGCGAGCTTCGACCTCCCGACGACCAAAGGTCGCAAGATTATCGCGTACGTTATCGACGGAAAAGGATACTTCACGCGCGAGAAGGATCTATTCTCTTATGAGATCGAAGGCTCGGACGGATCGAAGTCCGACAGCAGCCAGATCATCGGCAATGAAAACCTGGTTTTGTTTGATGACGGAGAAGCGGTCGAAGTAACCACCTCTGCGGAGCCCGTCAGATTCCTACTGTTTTCCGGTAGGCCCATCGGCGAGCCAATCGCGTGGTACGGTCCCATAGTCATGAACCATGAAGGTGAGCTGCGGACGGCCTTCGAAGAACTTGAGAATGGCACTTTCGTGAAGAAACACGTCCTGTAAGAATCGTGAAACAAGACGCAGAAGGCAAAAAGGGAGACACGAGTACGCAGCTCAAGACGATGGTTGAGGAAGACTGAATTCCGGAAGCTGATTGCCGGGAACACCACGTACTGCCGTGCGTTGACTTTAGCGCCACCTGCGATTAGATTTTTCGAGAGGACTGTACAGTCGTGTCTCCCGATATTCACATAGGATGCTGCGGGTGGAGTTATCTGAACGAACGAGATTTTACCGGCGAACTAACCGGGAAATATTCGTCGAAGCTCCAGGCCTATGCGAACCTTTTCGACACCGTTGAGATCAACTCCACTTTCTACCGCCTGCCGCGCTTGTCAACCGCCGAGAAATGGCGAAGGGAAGCCGATGAAATAAATCCCGACTTCGAATTCACAGTCAAGGCGTTTAAAGGGATAACACACCTCCACCGGTTCCAGAAGAACGAGTCGCTCAACTCATTCGAGATTATTAAAGATGTTTGTTCTGCCCTGCGTGCAAGATGCGTGCTCTTTCAATCACCGGCAAGCTTCAAACCTTCTCAGGAAAACATCGGAAACATGCGGGCGTTCTTCGACAGGATAGATAGGGCGGGCTTAGATATTGTCTGGGAACCGAGAGGGACATGGTACGACGAGCCGGGCGCGATAGAGAGCGTCTGTGCGGAGAATGAGCTGGTACATTGTGTGGACCCCTTCAGGAACGACTCCCTGACTTTCGGAAGAAACATGATAGCGTATTTCAGGCTCCATGGGTTCGGAAAGCCCACCATGTACCGATACGATTTCTCAGACGAAGAGCTTGCTCGACTCCGTCTGAAGATCGACTCTCTCAAGCCCGAGCCCCGAACGGTCTACGTTTTCTTTAACAACGAAGCGTGTTACAGGAATGGGAAAGTGTTCCGGACGACAATCGGGCAATCCTGACTGGCAAGGCGGTGAGACGATCGTACAATGCGGCAAGTGTGAAGATATGCGTTTCGGGAAGACTCCAAATACCAACGGCTTGACCCGCAGCCTGTCCGGCAGCCTTGCGGTTTGCTCAGTTGGAATTCGTCATTTGTTTGGAGCTTTAGCGTCTGGATTTGGAGTTTTCCTCATGGCGTCGAGCTCTGAGACGAAAGCGATGAAGCGATTAGGTGCGGAGCTGCAACAGGAAATTCTGTCGGGTTTTTCCAACTCGCGTTTTCAGCTCCAAGCCCGGGCCGTATCTTGACAGAATCGCCCTTGTATTCTTCGCTCCCACTCGATCAGTCCATCACAACACGGGGAAGAGAACGGCTCTGGAGCGAACCGTCCCTTCCCCCGCATGACAAGCTGATGTTTACTTACTCGAAAGCGTAACTGTACCGACGTTTGTCGATTTGCCGTCCGTCACGCTGACATTTGTAATCGTGGTATCGTTGTACGTCGTGTCAGATGGAGTTAACTCCAGGCTATAACTTCCGGACGAAAGATAACCCACTACGAAATGTCCCGATGTGTCGGCAACGGTCGAAACGGTATCCGAAGAGTTAAAAGCCATAACGCTCGGACGGGCGCTTGCCGGGACAACGGTTCCTTCGATTGCGCCGTTGGATGGGGTCGTGATTACCCGTATGACAGGCTTTAAAATAAACTGTGAATTGACGATGCCTCCCGCCGCAATGATGGACTGATTGGCATTGAAGTCAAGTGTCATGACATAAGTGATGTTCGATTGAATAGTGGCGTCCACATTTAATTTCAAGCCGCTTTGCATCCCGCTGGGAATCGACAATGGGTAGCTGGCTCCCGCAATGACCACGTTCGATCCGCTTCCGACGAAGAGCCTGATCTGGGAATACTGTCCCGTCGGTACCGAGGCTTTCCCTATCACTGCGTTGGCGCCATTTACCAACTCCAACAGGTTGTAGGTCCCCGGCGTGCTGCTAAGGGTGACCCACCCGGAGGTTGTATCGGATGATGCGATGTGCGCCTGAACGCTGTCGATAACGATATTGACCGCGTCGAAATTGCCGGGACTATCTACCATATTTATCTGAAGCGTCCCGCTTCCACTCGACGAGGTCGGGGAAGACTTGCTGCATCCGGTTACGAGCACGGCGAGAAATGCAAGCGCTATGATTACGAGAATTTTTCTCATTATGGTATCTCTCCTTTTATCGTTACGTACGCAAGCAATAGTGCAAACAGCATACCCAATGAAAGACGGCCAGGAAGCGCTATTTCTGGCTTGTCACCACGGTATGAGTGAATTTGTGTGCACAGTCTGCGCATTTCCTGCGGGACTTACCGCGCATAAATTGCGCCGCAAAATGCAGTCGCCTGCGTCTTGAATTTGGTCGGACGTGTGAGTAAAATTTCAACTGCCTGTTGTCCATCACCATAACCCGAGCGAGAGGTAGACATGGAAATCAGCGTAATAGACGCCAGTAATTACTTCAAAGGGTTGCTACTCCTCATCAGAAAGGATCACAAAGTTACCGGCGCCGAGAACGCTCTAATGGCGCGCATTGGAAAGCGGCTGGGGTTCGAAAAGGAATTCTGCGAGTCGGCGGTTCAGGAAATCCTGAAGAACAGATACATCGAAGATTCCCCACCCGAATTCTCGTCGAGAGAACTCGCCATGATGTTCGTCAGAGACGGATTAGCCCTTGCCTTCGCGGACAGTGTCATGGATTACAAAGAAGAGAAATGGCTGCGGTCCGTAGTCGATAAGAATTCACTCAGCCGACATTGGTTTGTCGAAGAACTTGTGAAAACCTCTAACCGGAAGAATGACATTGGCCATCTCGAAGTGGATGAGCTCTCCGTGTTTCATTCACCCTGAAGAAGAGCATGCACATATATGCTCCTGCCGCCCGGGGAAAATGCCTGAAGGAATTTCTATACCGAATGGACGCACCGCCTGCTCAGGCTGACGCTTCATTTTAAGGCATTCAAATAAGATCCGCGCGAGTTAAATTAAATACGGTTCCAAGATAGAATGCACCATCGTCAAAAAGCCGAGTGATATCAATGAAAAGAATTTGCGTTTACTGCGCTTCGAGCAGCAAAATCGATAAATCATATTTCGATGCGGCAGAGAGACTTGCAGTACAACTGGTCTCACACAATGTTACGGTCGTCTACGGCGGGGGCGCCGCAGGACTCATGGGGCGGATCGCGGACACAGTCATAAAACACGGCGGCCACATCGTCGGCGTGATCCCGAAATTCATGACCGAAGTCGAATGGCAGCACGATGGCGTCCAAGAGATACACATAGTTGCCGACATGCACGAACGGAAAAAGAAGCTACTGGAAGGTACAGACGCCCTCATAGCCCTTCCCGGCGGAAGCGGAACGTTCGAAGAGCTCCTCGAAGCTATTTCGCTAAAGCGGCTCGGACTCTACACGAAGCCGATCGTGATCATGAACATCAACAACTACTACGCTCCCCTTATCGAGATGCTCGAGAAGAGCATTCGGGAGAATTTCATGTCGGAAGCCCACAGGAATATGTGGACGGTAGTTTCCGACCCGGACGAGATACTGAACGCCATCGAGAACTCGCCGGATTGGTCTGCCGACGCAATATCATTTGCGGCTGTAAAGTAAGAGCGGCCGGAGCCACTTGCAGGAGTAGCACGTATGGATGGGAACACCACAAATAATACCGGAATCACTCACATTTCCGACACTGCGCTCTGGGTAGCCGTCTACCGCGCAATGGAAACGAAACGCAAGGACGCACTCTTCCACGACCCGTATGCGGAAATACTCGCCGGGGACCGCGGGAAACGGATCATTGAGAATATGAAGGACGGCAAAACAAGTGCGTGGTCAATGATCGTCCGAACAGTCGTAATTGAAGCGACGAATCCGTACAGAATCGCCGTTACGGTGCTGTCAGAAGCTTTTGTCGTCCGCAGATGGACCGTAGATCGATGGAACCGGAATGTTGTTGAGCCGCAGGTAGACGGTCAATTGTCCCCGGTGATGAACGAGATGGTTGATAGACGAGCCGATATTGTCCGACTTCGGTGAGCTGAAGAGGACTTCGCCTTTGTTCTTTAGAGAGAATGGTTCCGACAACGCCTCATCGGTAACATTCTGCAAGGCAATTCTCGTCCCTTTGAGATTCTCTTCGAAATGTTTGACCAGGTCTGCGGTAGTCTTCGGCTCAAAATGTTTGAAGGTTGCAAAGTCGATTTCGGATATTTCAACGATGTCTGTTATCCATTGGGGAATTTCCGCTACGACAAGCGCAAGGTAGCCCATGCTCATCGACTTTTCATGCGGCTTCCAGGTGAACAGGGACTCGGGGACTCTCTCCAAGCACTTCCGCGATGCCGGCGTCTCCTCTTCCAGTTCTTTCAAAAAGAATTTTCCCAACGTAATACCGTCCATAACGATCTCCTCCTCTAAATTACATCTCGGATAAAGATAGCCCGCGTCCATATTATTTGGTATAGAGAACTTAAGTGAATTTCTTAAGGGGAGGACTGAAACGGACAATCAAGGCGAGAGAGAGCTTATTGAAACTATCGTTTCCCTTGACAAGGTGCTTCACGCTTCGCTTGAATTCGGCGGACTGACGATCCTCGCGTCCGACATAATTAGCAGGCCTGTCGGCGAAAGCAGCACCGGGAGCGGAGACGCGGCGTTGTCTCTTGACGTTTCAGATGACAATGAGGGAAAGAGGATTTTTGATCAACTCGCCGCGGGTGGAAAAATCAACGTTAACTTCCAGAAGCAGTTCTGGGGCGCGTGGCACGGCAACCTCGTGGACAAGTTTCGAAAGGCTCTCTCCAATAGTGGAACAGTCAGGCGGAGCGTTATGGATGCGCCAGATGACGCTTGGACCGGCGAAGGAATTTTGTCTGCATCTGAAGAGCCCGGTAACATTACCCACCACTTTCATTTCGCTTACAATATCACTGCGGGAGATCTGGTCCGGGAGTGAATGAGTACTCGTGAAATATGAGCACCGAACGATGAAAGCTGCCTTACCCGGCTCGAGACTCGGGTTGGTGCTGAGACCTGGCTACCCGTCCAGACTCTGTCGGGACGGTGACTCCTTCTGCCGGTTAGCCTGTTCCTATCGTATGAAGACGGTCATAGTAATTAATCAGCCAGTCATTTGACCATCCAAACAGAGTCGTGTCAAGCATGATCTTCTTTACGTCCTTCCGGGTAATCTTAACTTCCGAAAGAATAACATCTATGTTGTTGCGGCTGGCGGCAAGTGTCCTCACGCCAAACAGCAGCGGCCACATGCAGGCGAGTCGTAATCCGTGAAGCCACTTAGGAAGATTAGTAATATAGTTCAATCCATATTGCAGATGAGTCTCTGCTTTGTCTGCCAATCGATCGACCACCTTGAGTATCTGTGCCGCGTTGCCCGGTGATAGGAGGTTGTCGCGCGTCAACCCGAGCGGTTCATAAAACGTACGGGGCACATAGACCCACCCCCGCTCGTAGTCCTTGCGCAATCCGCGGATGATGTTCACCGTCTGCAGTGCCAGGCCGAAATGCCTTGCCAGAGGAAACAGCCGCTCCTTCCGTTCCATGATGGTGGGAGAGTACAATGCGAAAAGGTCCGTCAAAAGATAACCTACTCGGCCCGCGACCTGGTGCATGTAGTCATCCATATCCTCTTCGGTGCGTACATCGCCGTTCTCCTGCCAGCGCGCCATACCAAGAGAGGTTTCGTTGACATTTTTCGTTATGATTTTCTGAATCGGCTGCGGAAGCCTTCTAAGTCTCTCCAGGATCTCTCCTGCGTGTCTGGCGACGTAGACCTCGGGATCGGTTTCGTCTAAGTGCTGTATCTTGCCAGTAAGGCTGTCGACAGGCATACTGTCGAGCAGCACTCGGGACCACATTCGGAGAAGGTCAGCTTTATGCGATGCCGTTAGCAGCGTGTTGTCCTCCAGGCAATCCGACACACGGTATAACAGATATGCCGTGGTAACCACGTCGCGCAGGGCCTTCGGGAGCCGCTCGATCGAAACCGCGAAAGTCCGGCTCACCGCCCTTAGCATTTCGCTCGGACGCATTCCTGCGGGTTGCGAAGGGACTTGAGACTTCTCGCGTGACAACACCTCTGGCCCTCTTCTTTGAAGATCGACTGTCGGCTCATCAAGTTGTCCTTGCATACGAATTCCGTCTTTAATTCTGGGCTAATATAACACTCGGCAAATTGGGATGCCTAACTGGTTTCTCAACTGGGTACCTAACCGTGAATGAATGGAGAGCCGGCTGTCGATAGCCGGCCTTTATTTTTCAAAGAGATACTCAGCTGCGGTTGTTCCTATTCTTATAGTCTCCCTTACAGAAATTGCCGGCTCATGCGAATGTCTCCTGTTTCAAAAAAATCCGGCGCCGGATAGCAGTTCCGGATGCATGGTCCGGCGCGGCCTTTCCGTGAGGTGTCTCTTCCAGGTCACGGAAGGCTGCTTCCCGGAAAACCACGGCAGGGGTGCAATTCGAATGTGAAGAGTCCCGCCTTTACGCCGGGATCGTCATCCAGAATCTTCAGGGTCTCCTCCACACTCGCATCGAAGATTCCGACGCCGGCCAAATCCGTGCCGTCGTTGACCGGGCAGACCACCGGAAGCAGCCCGTCGGCATTCATGGCCATGTTCCTGCGCCCATGCTCCCAGATTATTTTGTCCGCTCCTTGTTCACTCGTTCTTGACGTCTTCTTCAGAATGACAATCGTATAGTTCCTTGCCTGCGAAAGGCGCTGACGCATGAAGTCGTCTGTAATTGTAGTCACGGGAGATTCCTCCTGAGGTTGGCCGCGTATAATCGGAAAGCTTGAACCTTCATACACGGTAAAACGCGGCGGCATCACCGGACGTTCCGGGAGCAGACAGGCGGCTGACTCACGGTGACGTCCGGCATTTTAAATCCGATTGCACTTTGAGATACAACAAAATAAATTCCATGCAAGGCAGATCTGGTGTAGATACCATCTGCACGTCGGATTCTTGCCAATAGAAGATCCGATGGTTGTAGCTACTCATGATAGTCCGACCATCTAACTGGCAAGCTTCCCGTTCTTTCGTTACAGCAGCACAATATGGCGGCCAGGGCAGCACCGGTCCTTAAATGTTTCACGTTCGAACAAGTATGATTAAATGCGGCTTCAATGCGGAAATTCATTGGAACAAAAGAATTACCGAGTTCAACATCAAAGGAGATGCTACTAACATGGAACACAATACGTTCAAGGTCTACAACTACAGATGGTTCATTCTCGTCTTCTTCATGCTGGTCGCGGCTTTCAACCAGCTGATATGGATCACGTTCGCCCCGGTGACTGACGCAGCTGCCGCTTATTACCACGTTTCCCAGCTCGATATTGGGCTTTTGTCGATGAGTTTCATGATCGCGTTCCTGGTCTTCTCGATACCCGCATCATGGGTAATAGACACATACGGTTTTCGCGTTGCGGTGGCGATCGGTGCGGGGCTGACGGGCATTTTTGGGTTGATGCGCGGGCTGGTCGCGTCCAACTTCACGCTCGTCATGATCGCCCAGATCGGTACAGCTGTGGGGCAGCCTTTCATACTGAATGCGCTCACGAAAGTTGCCGCGCGCTGGTTTCCAATCGAGGAGCGCGCAACGGCTTCCGGCCTCGGCTCGCTGGCAATGTACCTCGGCATCCTTGTCGGGCTGGCGTTAACTCCGGACCTTACGATGAATGCCGGGTTCTCGAATATGCTGCTGTATTACGGCATCGGGGCGCTCGTGGTGGGGATCATATTCATTCTGTTTGCCCGGGAGCATCCGGCGACCCCTCCCGGTCCGCCCGAGCTGGAAGAACGTGCACTGATGTTCGACGGAATGAAACAGGTCTTGCGCAACAGCAACTTCCTGTTGCTTATGCTGATATTTTTTATCGGACTCGGAGTATTCAACAGCGTCACCACGTGGATCGAGGATATCATCAGCCCGCGCGGTTTCACTGCCACGCAGGCTGGAACGGCAGGCGGCCTCATGATAGTCGGCGGCATCGTCGGCGCACTGATACTCCCCACGATGTCGGACAAATACCGGAAAAGGGTTCCGTTTATCCTAATAGGGCTCGCCGGGACAATACCGGGTCTGATAGGAATTACTTTCGCGCACACAGGCGCATTGTTGTATACATCGTGTTTCGCCCTCGGCTTCTTCCTCCTGAGCTGCGGACCCATCGGGTTCCAGTACGGTGCGGAGATCGCGAGGCCGACTCCTGAGGGGACTTCGAACGGCTTGTTGCTGCTTATGGGACAGATATCCGGCATAGCATTCATTTTCGGGATGGATATGTTCAGGACGGCCAGCGGTTCTATGACGCCGTCGCTCATCGTAATGGTTGCACTCGTGTTCGTGAGCCTGTTTGTAGCAATGAGGCTTCGCGAGTCGGACCTGGTTGCGAGTGCGGGCAAGCAGAGGCAACAGGCTTCGGAGGTATCAGAGGCGTGAAACCAGCGGACCGGGCGTGGATACTATTTCACCACCATAAGCTTCTCCATCTTAAAAACAGAAAGGCGACGTGTCACCACATCGCCTTTCTTTAATCCACTTTTCTTTCTATCTGCTGATATCTCTATTACCTATGAGCCAGGACCTATCGGCTAAGAGCTACGAACTACTCCTCTTCTTCAAACAGGTCTGGCTGGTTATCGTTGGAACCGTTCCCGTTGGACTCTCCGTCTTCTTCCGCGAGAACACGTGCGACAGCAGCGATCATGTCGCTGCCTTGCAGGCGTATTAGCCGCACTCCCTGCGTGTTCCTGCCGGCAAGACGAATGTCCTTGACGTGCTGTCGAATCAGGAAGCCTTTCGTGGTGACGATCATGATGTCGTCGTTGTCGATGACTTCCTTGATAGAAAGGAGCTTTCCGTTTTTGTCGCCGGTCTTGACGGTAATCAGTCCCTTGCCTCCGCGACGACGCAGAGAATACTCACCGACTTCGCTTCTCTTTCCGAAGCCTTTATCGGTCACGATGAGAATGCTCGCGCCGGGCCTGCTGACGGTGATCATGCCGATTACCTCGTCGCCTTTCGACAGATTCATTCCCTTCACGCCGCGTGCGCCCCGTCCCATCGGGCGAACGTCCTTCTCGCTGAACCTCAGCGCGAGGCCGTTCTTGCTCCCGATAATTATGTCCTGCTTTCCGTTTGTCAGCCAGGCGTCGATCAGTCGATCTCCCTTGTCGAGCCCAATGGCAATGATTCCGACTTTCCTCGGGTTCGCGAATTCGCTCAGGGCAACTTTCTTGACGTGACCGCGCTTCGTTACCATCGTCACATAGAAGTCTTCGCTGAAATCCTTCACGGGCAGGAATGCTGTTATGTCTTCGTCGGGCATCTTCCCTATCAGGTTCACGATAGATCTTCCACGGGAGACTCTTCCGCCTTCAGGGACCTCATGTACTTTCAGCCAGTAGGCACGTCCCTTGTCGGAGAAGAACAGGATATATTGGTGCGTCGACGCGATGAACATGTGTTCTACAAAATCGTCCTCGCGGGTCGATTGCGCCGTGATCCCCTTTCCGCCGCGGATCTGGCGCCTGTAACCGCTTACCGGATAACGCTTTATGAAGCCGTTGTGCGTGATCGTTATGACCACATCCTCTTCGGCGATCATGTCCTCTATGCTGAACTCGGATGCCTTCTCCACGATCTCCGTCCGGCGCTCGTCGCCATAGTTTTTCTTCAGCTCAAGGAGTTCTTCGCGGATAATGTCCATCCTCATGGTCTTGCTGGCGAGTATCGCGCGCAGCTTCTCTATGAGTTTTATTGTCTCCCGGTACTCATCCTCAATCTTCTTTCTTTCCAGGCCGGTGAGTCTCTGCAGTGTCAGGGCAAGAATAGCCCTCGCCTGTATCTCGCTCAACTTGAACCGCTTCATCAATGCAAGCCTTGCCGATTCAGGATCCCTCGATTTCTTGATGATCTGTACCACCTCGTCGATGTTGTCGAGCGCAATTTTGTAGCCCTCGAGTATATGAGCCCGCTTCTCTGCCGCATCGAGATCGAACTTCGTCCTCCTGACAACTACTTCGTGACGGTGCTCGATGAAGTGCTCCATCACCTCTTTGAGGTTGAGAACTTTCGGAACCCCCTCCACGAGGGCAAGCATAATCACGCCGAAAGTCGTCTGCATCTGGGTGTGCTTGTACAAGTTGTTCAGCACAACCTGCGGCTCCGAGTCTCTCTTCAACTCGATGACGACACGGATACCGTCGCGGTCCGACTCGTCCCTAATGTCGGATATGTCTTCTATCTTCTTCTCTCTCACCAGGTCTGCGATCTTCTCGATCAGATTTGCCTTATTAACCTGGTAAGGTACTTCGGTAACTATTATGTTTACCCTTCCGTTCTTAAGCGTCTCGATGTTCACCTTCGCGCGGAGAATAATCCGTCCGCGGCCGGTCAGATAAGCCTCCTTCACGCCTTCGTAGCCGAAAATGATTCCGCCTGTAGGGAAATCCGGAGCCTTTATAATCCTTATCAGCTTCTCAATCGGCATGTCAGGATTCTTTATCAGGTTCGCTATCGCATCTACCGTATCGCTGAGATTGTGGGGAGGTATGTTCGTCGCCATACCGACCGCGATTCCGCTGGAGCCGTTCACTAGCAGGTTGGGAACGAGAGCCGGGAGAACGAGTGGTTCCTTAAGGGATTCGTCGAAGTTCGAAGTAAAGTCCACCGTGTTCTTCTCCAGATCGCGGAGCATTTCCCCCGCGATTCTGGAAAGTCTCGCCTCCGTATAACGCATAGCGGCAGCCGAATCTCCGTCAATCGAGCCGAAATTTCCCTGGCCGTCCACAAGGGGGTAGCGCAACGACCAGTCCTGGGCCATCCTGACAAGCGTATCATAAACCGCCGAGTCGCCATGAGGGTGATATTTTCCAAGCACTTCTCCGACGATCCTTGCGCTCTTTTTGTAAGGCTTGTTGTAATCGAGCCCGAGGTCCATCATTCCAAAAAGAACCCGCCTATGTACAGGCTTGAGGCCGTCGCGAACATCAGGGAGTGCGCGCGCCACGATGACGGACATCGCGTAATCTATATACGAGCCTTTTATCTCGTCTTCTATGTCGACCGGTACTAATTTTTCATTCAATGACATGATGACCTATTCCAATTTTCCATTGTTTCATTATTTCGACAGGTTGTCTCCATTACACATCCAGGTTCCTGACGTACTTTGCGTTCTTCTCGATGAAGTTCTTTCTAGGCTCGACATCTTCTCCCATGAGGATCGAAAATGTCCTGTCCGCATCAGCGGCACTCTCGATGCTGACCTGGAGAAGCGTACGCTTGGTAGGATCCATGGTCGTCTCCCAGAGCTGCTCTGGATTCATCTCACCGAGCCCCTTAAATCTTGAGACTAGAACTTCCGCATCGGTGCCTTTCTTGTATTCCTTAATCAAATCGTCCCGTTCCTCTTCGCTGTATGCGTACTGTTCCGTCTTTCCTCTTTTTACTTTGTACAGTGGAGGTTGAGCGATGTACACTTTTCCCAGCTCGACAAGCTCCTTCATGTATCTGAAGAAAAAAGTCAGTAGCAGCGTTCTAATATGGCTTCCGTCCACGTCGGCATCCGCCATGAGTATAATTTTTCCATACCGCGCCTTTTCCGCGCTGAATTCGTCGCCGTCGCCGATCCCCGCTCCGATTGCCTGTACAATGGAGCGGATTTCGTCGTTCTCGAGAATTTTATTCATCCTCGCCTTCTCGACGTTCAGGATTTTCCCTTTCAGTGGAAGTATCGCCTGGAATTGCCTGTCTCTTCCCTGCTTCGCCGAACCACCCGCAGAGTCTCCCTCTACGATGAAGATCTCGCAGTGCTCCGGATCATTGATAGAACAGTCGGCCAGCTTGCCGGGAAGGTTCGATGACTCGAGCGCGTTCTTCCTTCTGACAATCTCCCTTGCCTTACGCGCTGCTTCACGCGCCTCCGCTGAGTTAACAGCTCGCTCGATAATCCTTTTCGCTATGCCGGGGTTCTCTTCGAGGTACTGTCCCAACCTGTCGTTCACTATCGTCTGCACTATGCTTTCGACTTCACTGTTTCCCAGCTTCGTTTTCGTCTGGCCTTCGAACTGCGGCTCCGGAACTTTCGTGCTTATGACGACTGTCAGTCCCTCTCGGAAGTCATCTCCAGTAAGGTTAATCTTGTCTGACTTCACCAGGTTGTTCTTGTCTGCATAAGACTTCAGGGTTCTTGTAAGGGCGCTTCTGAAGCCGCTGACGTGAGTACCACCTTCGACTGTGTTGATGTCGTTGACGTACGAGAAGAGGTTCTCCCGGTAGTCGTCGCAATACTCGAACGCGACTTCAACCGCTACACCGTCCCGGTCGCCGGTGACAAAGATAGGATCCTTCGCGAGCGTCTTTCTGGTGCCGTCGATGTAGCGGACGAATTCGACAATCCCACCCTTGTAGTGAAATACTTCCTCGTTCCCGTCGCGCTTGTCCTTGAGCTTTATTATAATTTCAGGATTCAGAAATGCAAGCTCCCGCATTCTCTCCGCAAGCGTCTCAAATTTGTACGTCCTGTTCTTGAATATTTCCTTGTCGGGCATGAAGGTGATTGTTGTTCCGGTCTTCGTGTCCTTTCCGGTAACTTTCACGGGCTCCGCCGGCTCCCCGCGTTTGTACTTCTGGTAGAATATTTTTCCCTCGCGGTAAACGTTCACTTCCAGAACCTCGGACAGTGCGTTCACAACAGACACGCCGACCCCGTGCAACCCGCCTGAGACTTTGTATGTTGACTTGTCGAACTTTCCGCCCGCATGAAGCATCGTCATGACTACTTCGAGCGCGGATTTCTTCTCCTCCGGATGCATATCGGTCGGGATGCCGCGGCCGTCGTCTTCCACCGTTACACTCCCGTCCTTGTTTATCGTGACAAGAATGTTCTTACAGTAGCCCGCCAGTGCTTCGTCGATGGAATTGTCCACGACCTCATAAACAAGGTGATGCAGCCCGCGCTGGCCAACGTCCCCGATATACATTGCCGGACGTTTTCGCACAGCCTCAAGTCCTTTAAGAATAGTTATACTCTCGGCTGTGTATCCTTTACCGTTGTCCGTTTTTGGTTTCGATTTTTGTTCTACGACTTCGGCCGAGAATTTCTTAGTATCTTTCTCGTCGGCTCCGTTCTTCTTAGCCTTACCGTTCTTCTGCAATTTCCGCGGCCCTGACTTAGTCGCCACGTCCTTCTTTGCCATTAACTACCTCTCTTAGATGAAAAATATATCTTCTACTCCCGAATCGGGATATT
This sequence comes from Bacteroidota bacterium, assembly GCA_023480735.1. GTDB lineage: Bacteria > Bacteroidota > Ignavibacteria > Kryptoniales > JAKASW01 > JAKASW01. Next base: position 14,984 of record JAMCXB010000028.1, read on the forward strand.
TCTCCCTTATCTTCTGCATGATTGCGGGCTTCATAAAAACAAGCTCGTTGCGCCAGGTGCTGTTTGCCGTCCTGACGTAAAGAGTCCCGTTTTCAAGCCTTGATATCTCCGTCTTTTTTGCGATCGCTTCGCCTACGATGCTTTCCCAGTCTCCGACCACCTGGTATGCCCGGAGTTTTCCGGAAACACCTTTTTGCTGTGTAAACTCCTTTATCAATTCACCGAGCCTCTTGGCCCCTTGCGAGCCAGCGGCGCCGTCTCCACTAAACCCTGGCATTTTCGTAGACCACGCTTCCCTCTTTTACAAAATGGAATTTCGTGTTGCTCATGTCCAGAAACTTATCATCGAAGCTAAGCATGTCTGTCGACGTGATGAACGTCTGGCCAAGGCCCGAGATCACACCGATCGTTCTTGTTGCCCGTTTATAGTCAAGCTCTGTCATCACGTCGTCCAGAAGCATTACCGGTGTTTCACCAAGCATCTTCCTGATATAGTGGAACTCGGCTATTTTTAGTGCAACCAGGAACGTCTTGTGCTGTCCCTGTGACGCAAACTCTTTCAGAGACCTGTCGTTCAAGATGAAACCTATGTCGTCACGGTGCGGGCCGACCAGTGTCGCTCCTCTCGCGCGCTCCACCTTAAAGACTTTTTCGAGCTCTCTATGAAATGTCTCCCCGATCGCATCGCTCGCCTTGAATGACGGTTCATAGTACAACCCGGGCACTTCCCCGGATTCAACGAGCGTAGCATAGGCCGACTTGAATGTTTCCTGAAAATCCAGGACAAACTCGTCCCGCTTTGTTATAATCTTCGCGCCGTGAGCGACAAGCGCGTCGGTCCATGCATCGAGCATTTCTTTATCAAGAATGTTGCTGATCTTTCCGTCGAGTAATATCTTGTTTCTCTGTTTTAGAGCGCGCCTGTATTCAACCAGTTCTTCCAGGTATGACCTAGAAATCTGTGACAGTACCATGTCGGCGAACTTCCTCCGCTCGGCCGGCGAACCTGTTGTAAGAGTGAAGTCTCCGGGCGAGAGCATCACTATCGGAAACATTCCAATAACCTCCGAACTCCTCCTTATTTCATTCCTGTTGAGGAAGTACTTCTTCCCTGTGCCGCTTCCGTAGACAACCCGTGCGTGGTTCATAACGCTTCTGTCGCCTTCCATCGCTGCGTCTATCGCGAACAAATCCGAACCGAATTTCGGCACCGTCAGGTCGGCCTGCTGCAGGAAACTCTTGGTCAGACAAACGTACGATAATGCCTCCAGTATGCTCGTCTTCCCCTGCGCGTTGCCGCCGATTATCAGATTTACTCCCGGCGTGAATTCGAGCGAGGATTCGGAATGATTCCTGAAATTTTCCAACCGGATCTTCTTAAAGTGCATTCTTTAGTTCAACCTAAGGGGCATCACCAGTATCAGAATTTCCTGTCCGTTTTGTTTGGCGTCTTCCGCGACCGGCTTTATCGTCACTGCCCGCGTGGGCGATGATAATGCAAACCTCACCTTCCCGGCATCCATACTGCTCATCGCATCTGTTATGTATGTCGAGTTGAAGCCTATACTCATCGCCTCGCCGCCGTTCCACTGTACCAAGAGTTTTTCCTCTCCCATCTGTCCTCTGTCCGCGTCTTCGGCTGAAATAATCAATTGGTCTTTGTCTATCGTGAATTTCACAAGATGATTTACAGAGTCAGATAGTATCGATACGCGACGGACTTTTTCGAGAAGTTCCTCTCTTCCTACTGTCATCAACTTGTTGTTGTCGATATCGCCGGGAATAACGGCTTCGTAATCAGGATGAGGTTCTTTAATCAGCCTGGTTATCAGTTCGGTGTCATTGTTCTTCAGTCTTATGTGATCCTCTGCTATCGTCAGATCGATATTCGAAACCTTGAAACTCTTGGACGCAAGGGACAAAGCCTTTTCTTGAATATTCGCTTCGCTCTTCAGGGGCTTCTCCACCAACGCTTTGTCGGCTATACGAACCAGCCTGTGTCCGTCTGTAGAATATATTCTTGCGCCCTTCCCGGAAAATTGAAAGAGCACACCGTTCATCGAGCGTCTGTGCTCATCTTTTGAAACCGCAAATAATGTTCTCTCTATGACCGTGTGAAGCGACTCTGCGCTGATTGTTGAGCTTTCTGCATTCTCTCCAAGCGTCGGAAGTGTCGGATATTCATCGGCCGGAGTACATGCAAACTTGTAGGATCCCGATTTTGTCTTCAATGTCAGCTTAAGACTCTCATCTACCGTAATCTCAATTTCTGCATCGTCCAAATTCCTGACAATTTCAAAAAACTCTTTCGCATTTACCGTGACTCTTCCCTCTTGCTCGTCACTGATATCAACCTGTGTCGACATGGAGATTTCAAGATCCGTGGCGGAAATAGTCAGCTTCTTCTTGCCCACTTCAAGCAGCAGATTCTCGATCGCCGGAATTGTTGTCCTGACAGGAACAACGCCGATGATCCGGCTAATCACGTCTCTGAGTTCCCTGCTGTTCACTTTAAATTTCATTTTCCGCCTCCATTGTTTGCAGAATACTTCAAGTTAGAGTCCTGTTAATTTTAATTAAATTTAGCCTTTTTCAGCCTGATATTCAATTTAGTATTGCTTGGGATACGCTGTGGAAAACTCTCTATTAATATTAATATCTATATTATATGATATAAAGAAGAGTAATAATAAGGGCTGTGGATATGTTAGCAACTTGCTTGACTCCTTTTAACTTTTTGTAATTGTGACACATAGAAAACTGGAGTCCCGGAAAATTACTCACAACAGCCGACTGAAAACTTGTTAGTAAACGACGACTTCTCAACAAGCCCCCAAAACAGAGGTGGACTTTGTTGAACACTTCTGTGTATTCCACCTAAACTCCACGTCTTTCAACACCGCTACAAACAAGTTGTTCACATTCCTATCATTTCAATTTTTTTCTTGGTCGATTCATATTTTTCCCTGAATCTGTTATCGTTCGACAGTAGTTCTGCTATCACCTGGCATGCATATATCACCGTCGAGTGATCCCTACCTCCGAAGTGGCTGCCTATTGTTTTTAACGGCAGCTGGGTCAGATCCTTGGTGAGATACATAGCCGTCTGCCTAGCGATCACAATCTCCTGCTTCCTTGTTTTCCCGCGAAGCTGCTCCTGTGTCACGTCAAAAACATCGGCAATCACTTTCTGTATATCTTCTACAGTCACCGCTGTTTTCCTGCTGACAGCCAGGCTGCGCACGACCTCTTTTGCCAGATCTACCGATACTTCCCTGTTGTTGAGGCTGGCTTTTGCCAAGATACTGATAAGGCTTCCCTCGAGTTCACGAATGTTTGATGTTACGTTGGCCGCTACATATTCGATAACATCATCGGGCATCGCGATGCCGTCATCTTCGCTCTTTTTTCGGAGGATTGCTATTCGTGTCTCCAGGTCCGGCGGCTGAACGTCAACGGTCAGGCCCCACGTGAACCTGCTGACCAACCTGTCATCAACGCCCTTCAATTCTTTCGGAGGCCGGTCTGACGATAAAATGATTTGCTTACCTGATTGATGCAATGCGTTGAACGTGTGGAAAAAATTATCTTGTGTCTTCTCCTTTCCTCCGAAAAACTGTATGTCATCCACAATTAGGATATCCATGCTCCGGTAGAAATTCGAGAACTCACTCGCTCTGTCCTTTTGAATTGCCTCGACAAAATCGACGGTGAATCGCTCACTTGACACGTACAGTACCCGCTCGGACCTCCCCATCTGGCGCGCATAATTTCCTATCGCCTGAATGAGGTGCGTCTTTCCAAGACCCACACCACCATAGATGACGAGCGGATTGAATGAAGTACCGGCAGGATTGTTTGCCACGGCGTAGGCAGCAGCACGGGCGAACTGGTTGCTGTCGCCCTTAATGAAATTTTCGAAAGTGTACCTTGGGTTCAGGTTGCCTTCAAAGGAGGGCTTGCTAACGGGTCTTTGAGACGCGACGCTCTCCGCTTGAGAACCAATCCTGCCCGGTCGTGGCGGCCGGTAAAACATTTGTTCGGATTCTATAACATCGTCCTCCGAGATCACGTAGTCCACACGGACGTTCTCGCCCACCACTTTCCTTATCGACTCTGCCACAATCGATGAGTAGTGTTCCTCCAGCCAGTCATGAAAAAACTGGCTCGGTACCCGGAGTACCAGATTATCGTTTTCCAGACTCACCGGTACAACAGGTTCAAACCAAGTCTTGTAGGTTAGATTGTTTACCCGCTCGTGAATGACTTTCATGCATTGCTGCCAAGCCCCACTGGCATCTGTAACTGCTTCCATCATTGGCTTCCCGTCCTACTGTTGAAACATTCTCCACATTATTAACATGGTTATCAACAAGCTCGCTTCTTGTGTAACCAACGCAATATCAAATGGTTAATGGGATAATTAGCACAAAGTTAACATTAGTGTTGAAAACTTAGGGGAAACGATAAACTAGTCACAATTTGAAAAGAAGCGAAAATTTTGCTGTTTTCCACAAGTTATCCACACCAAACTCTCCCAACACCTTGCTTCGAATAATAATACAGCGGTTGTGGAAAAACAAGATGGCTCGCTCTTGTTTTGTTGGTGTAACTCGTTATTATACAGGGTGTTATGTGGAAACCCGCGCGGTGTGTGGAAAACTTTCACGGACACCAATTAGCTCCCGTTCTTTGAAGAATCAAGTGCGATTTACATGGAAATTGTGGAAAAGTACGGGGGATTTGTGGAAAACCGCCCGGATGCTGTTGACTATGGCAGGAGAAGGATGTTGATAGAAAAGGCGACGCAATTAACAAATGTGAGAGTACCCCCCCACTTATGGTTTCTCGCCAAGCCGCGAGCTCGCAAAGCGAACCGCTCGTCAACATTTCTTTTCGTTCTTGGCGCCTTTGCGAGAGAAATAACCCTTTCAGTGAGGCATTACATGTGAGATAAGGAAAACCTTGAATTTTGTCGGGCTTGGAGCTAACTTACCGGGCAAAATTTAAATCTAGCAGGAGTATCAGATGAAGAGGACGTTTCAACCTCATAATGTAAGCAGAAAAAGGACGCATGGCTTTCGTTCAAAGATGCAGACGAAGAACGGAAGGAAGGTTTTAGCCCGCAGGCGGGCCAAGGGTCGCTGGCGTCTCACAGTAAGCGACGAGAAGTAGAGATTGAACGGCGCTTGTCCCACAGTGAGGAAACCGGACATCACACGCTTCCGAAAACCTGCATCATCAAATCCTCAAGAGAAATCAGCAGCATCTTCAAGTCGGGAAAGCGCATCAACGGAAACAACATTTCGGTTGTCTATTTGCTGCGCCCCGACACAGAGACGGCCAGAATTGCATTTACGGTATCCAGGAGAGTAAAGCGCGCAGTCGATCGCAACCGCCTGAAGCGACTGATGAGAGAAGCCTTTCGACTCAACAATGAGAGGTTGAACGATACCGTCCGAGAGAAGAGGACCGGTGTTGACATCATACTCAGCTACGGTCACGACCTTGCCAAAAAATCCTTGTCATTGAAAGACGTTGAAAAAGATTTCAAGCATTTTGTATCTAGAATCAGTAACGACATTGCCGGCTGACGCCGCAGTGTTGCTGATCGGGTTATATAAGAAGTTCGTCTCGCCGCTCTTTCCGCCCTCGTGTAGGTTCTACCCAAGCTGTTCCACCTATTCGATCGAGGCATTTCGCAAGCATGGTTTCTTCAAGGGACTTTTTATGAGCGTCTGGAGAATTCTCCGCTGCAATCCATTCAACAAAGGCGGATTCGATCCGGTGAAATAAAGGGAGATAAATGGGGAAGACTGAAACAATAGGGATTATTATCATAACGCTCGTGCTCTTCGTGTGGATGTTCCTCAACACCCCTAAGCAACCGCCGCGTCCGAAGCAGCAGACAAGCACCGAACAGGCTGTCGGGACAAGCGGTCAGGGAAAGAACGGAGGCGCGCGTCCAGAACTACCGCCAATTCCCGGAGAGAGAGAAACCGCTGTTTCGTCGAGCGACACATCCGGACTGAGTCTTTACGGAAGAACATTCGCACCTTTTACACACGGGAACGTCAAGACCATTACAATCGAGACGAGTCTCTACAAAGCCGTCCTGACCTCCGAAGGTGGGATGATCAAAGACTGGACGCTTACGAAGTATAAGACATGGAGCGGAGCGCCGGTTGAACTGGTCAACTACAATCATAAGGGCGACTACAGTTTGCTGTTCCAAACCATGGACGGCAAGCTTGTCGACACAAAAGGCCTCTATTTCAATGCGTCCTTTCCAGACGGTGAAGTCGTAAAGCTGTCAAAGAACCAGACGTTTAAGGTTAGGTTCGCACTTGACGTAAACGATTCGTCGCGGATAATCCGGGAGTTCACTTTCACGGGCGGGGTTTACAATTTCGGTTCGCAGGTTACGCTCAAAGATATGGGTCCGTATATAGCGAACTATCAATACCAGGTGACGTGGGAACATGGTCTGAATTATTCCGAAGAGAACAGCGTCGACGAATCCAGTTTTTCAACGGCCTATGCCGACAACGGCGGCGATATCGTTTCTCTAGAGGCCTCCAAACTCAATCAACCGGTCAAACAGGAACTCAGCGGCAATACATCATGGATATCTCAAACCACCAAGTATTTCACTGTTGCGATAGTTTCAAAAGGGAAGCCTGCCGACGGGGCGTACCTGCATGGCATTGAGCGAAGCCTGCCGAATAACGGGTTGGAGCGGCAATACTACACAGCACTGCAGATGAGGTTCATGGGGCAGCCGGCCCAGACAGACTCATTCATGATTTATGCGGGTCCGCTGGACTACAACCTCTTGAAGTCCTACAACGTCGGGCTAGAAGGGACCGTCGGGCTCGGCTGGCATTGGGTCATACGTCCCATTGCCGAATATGTGATGCTCCCCGCTTTTGAATTCCTGCATTCGTTCATCCCGAATTACGGAATCGTTATTATCATCTTCGCGATCGCCCTGAAGATTCTCCTGAATCCGTTGACTGTATCGAGCATGAAGTCCATGCGGAAGATGCAGGCGCTTCAGCCGATGATGGAGGAAATAAAGGAGAAGTATAAAGAAGACCCGCAGAAGATGAACCAGGCGGTCATGGGATTGTACAAGGAGTACAAGGTCAACCCGATGGGCGGGTGCTTGCCGATGGTGCTGCAGTTGCCCATCCTTTATGCGCTATGGGCAATCTTCAGGAGCAACATCGCGCTGCGGCAGTCCGACTTCATCTGGTGGATCAAGGATCTTTCCATTCCGGATACGATTTTCCGGCTGCCGATCACTCTGCCGGTCGTAGGCATGAATCAGATAAGCGGTCTCGCGCTGCTCATGGCGATTACGCAGTTCATCCAGATGAAGATGACCACGAAAGATCCGAGGCAGCAGTTCATGATTTACTTCATGCCCGTCATGATGTGGTTGATATTCAATAATCTGCCATCCGGGTTGAATCTGTACTACTTCGTCTTCAGCTTCCTGTCGATTGGGCAGCAGTATCTCCTGAACAAGAAGCCCATGGAGGAAGTCCTGACCAAGCCGGCCCCGCCTAAGAAAAGAGAGAGGCCGCCGCGACCGCAGGTAGGCAACAGAGCGATGAGAAGGATGTAATTAAAAGGGAAGACCCGGTCGAAAGCCAGAGAGGTTATAGCGAAGTAAGTAGGTGTCCGGGGTCGGACCTATTCCGCTTTGACTTTCGACCGGCGAGTTACAGTTTGATCTAAAACTGGTCCGTGACGCACCCCTCCGAAGCAGGGGACACATTCCTGATATACTTGTAAAGCATTCCGCTGGTAACCCTGTAGGGCGGCTCCTTCCATTTTTTCAGGCGATCCTCAATCACTTTATCGGGAACATCGAGGGTGATGCTGTTCTTCTCGGCGTCAATTGTTATCCTGTCGCCCTCCTGAACTACTGCGAGAACTCCGCCCGCCTGCGCTTCTGGGGTTATGTGTCCGACCACAAACCCGTGTGTGCCTCCTGAAAACCTGCCGTCGGTAATCAATGCGACGCTTTTTCCAAGCCCGGCTCCCATAATGGCAGAAGTGATGGTCAGCATCTCGCGCATTCCTGGTCCGCCTTTGGGGCCTTCGTACCTGATGACAACCACGTCGCCGGGGAGAATTTTTTTCTGCTCAAGAGCCTTGAGCGTCTCTTCTTCAGAATCGAAAACCTTGGCGGGTCCCGCGAATCTCAATCCCTCCTTTCCGGTTATCTTCGCCACGGAGCCTTCCTTTGCGAGATTCCCGTACAGGATTTGCAGGTGCCCGGTTTTCTTAATCGGATCGGACAGCGGGTGTACGATCTTCTGACCGGCGGCCAGATCGGCAACTTTTTCGATGTTCTCGCCGAGAGTTCTGCCTGTCACCGTCATGCAGTTCCCGTCAAGCAGTCCTTCTTTGAGAAGCATCTTCTGAACTGCTGGCACTCCGCCGATATTGTTGACATCTTCCATAACGAACTTGCCACTCGGTTTCAGCTCCGCAATGTATGGAACGCTGTTGCTGACGTTCTGGAAATCGTCTATCGTCAGCTTGACGCCCACGGATTTCGCAATTGCGATTAGGTGGAGCACCGCATTTGTCGAGCCGCCTAGTGCCGTTACCATAGTTATAGCGTTCAGAAAGGAAGTTCTGGTCATGATGTCGCGCGGCTTCAGGTCCCTTTCGAGCAAACCGAGGACGGCTTTTCCGGCCGCAAGACACTCCTTCTTCTTGGCGTCGCTGTCGGCAGGAAGGGAAGAGCTGTATGGAAGCGACATGCCGAGGGTTTCGATGGCCGTCGCCATTGTGTTGGCCGTGTACATCCCGCCGCAAGCACCTGGCCCGGGGCATGCGTGCTTGACGACTTCATTCATCTCGGATTCTTTTATGTTCCCCGCTATAAACTCGCCGTAAGATTCGAAAACCGAGATGATATCGAGCTTCCTTCCGCTCCAGTGACCGGCACGTATTGTCCCGCCATAAATCATCAGGCTCGGGCGGTTCAATCTCCCCATTGCCATGACGGAGCCCGGCATATTCTTGTCGCAGCCAGGAAGCGATATGTTCGCATCGTACCACTGCGCCCGCATCACGGCCTCAATCGAGTCCGCGATTATCTCTCTCGATGGAAGGGAAGACTTCATTCCTTCAGTCCCCATGGACATGCCGTCGCTTACCCCGATAGTGTGGAATATCAGTCCGACCATTCCGGCCTCCTGCACGCCTTGCTTTACGACTTTTGCGAGATCGTTCAGGTGCATGTTGCAGGTGTTGCCTTCCCAGCCCATGCTGGCGATGCCGATTTGCGGCTTGTTCATATCGTCGTCTTTGAGTCCGACGCCGTACAGCATCGCTCTCGAAGCGGCCTGAGAAGTCTTTTGGGTCAGTTGTGAACTATATTTGTTCAAACCGTTCTTCATTTTTTGTTCTCCTGGGTGAGTCGTTATTTTTTAAAATATAAACAAAAAGGAACTGAAACCTAAAGTGTTGCAATGGAAAAGGTAGGAACAGTTATGATATGCCGTTGCGGCGTCTCGCGCCAGGAGCCGCCCACTACCTTTCTCCGCGGTCCATGTGGAACTTATGGAGGAATCTATGAAGCACGGGGGCAAAGAGAACGCCCACGGCCACCAGGAATACTATTCCGGAGAACAGTGCGTATGCAGACGCGAACAATTTGCCCGCATTTGTGCGAAGTTCATTCACCGGACCCATCCCGCCAAGTATCATCGAAGCGTTGACAGTTGCGTCTATCCAGGACATCCCCTCCAAGACGTGATAGCCCAGTATGCCGATGGCGAGCGAGAAGAAGATTATGCCAAACGCAAGGAACCCGTGTCGTGCAACACGCCGGACGTACTTGTATCTCGGCAGCAGCGGTTCTTTCTTATGTTCAAACATGAACACCCCGTCTTTTTCGACTGAATATAGTTAATCTCCGTGAACCCGCAAACCTGCGGATTCCCCTTATGTATCTTGAGTAAGCGAGATTTCTTTCTTACTATTATAGAACTTCAATAATCACTAAATGTTGGCTAATATGAAAAGACTCCTTTCTCTTGTCTTCGTTTTCTGCCTCGCCGCCGGCACTTCTCTTGCCCAAATGCTCCCACAGCAACAGCAGCAGGGGGCATCCCAACAACAGCAGCAGCCTTCCACTTCGATACAGATGCCTCAGATCGGCAGCAGCATGTTCACTTCCAGCTCCGAATTCTTTCGCAACCTTCAAAGCCAGGGAATGCTTATTCAACCCCCTCCGTATGACAGATCCGTCGACACAAACAGTTACGTCCTCGGTCCAGGGGATATCGTGAACATAGGTGTATGGGGGCCCACTCCGATTTCGTACAACATAAGCGTTACGCCGGAAGGCTCGATAATTATACCGACATTTGGCGTCGTGAGAATCGGAGGCATGACGTTAGCGGAAGCAAAGGCATACGTGAGACAGGATTTGAGCAAGCAATTCAAGAGCGGGGCCATCACCCTTACGCTGATTTACCCGCGCTCTTTCTATGTGATAGTATCGGGAAGAGTAAGAAACCCCGGAAGATATACAGTCACCTCATTCGACCGCGTCGACCGTGCGTTTGAGCTCGCAAATCTACCCAGAAGCGCCAATGACACGACCACTGTCTTCCCGAATTTTTCGCTCCGCAGGATTGAGCTGGTACACAGGGACGGGAGCGTTCAGAACGTAGACCTCCTCAAGTTCTACATGACCGGAAATCTGTCGGACGATCCGTATCTCAGAGCGGGTGATGCGATAGTCGTACCGGGAGAGAACCTGGCGGCGGGCAGCATAAGTATTTCCGGGGCGGTGAAGATGCCCGGGAATTTCGAGTATGTTCCTGGCGACAGGTTGAAGGACCTTCTCGAGTTGTCCGGAGGATTGACCGGGCTTGCGGACTCGGCGCACGCGAGAATATTGAGCTGGAACGGGAGTAAGTATGATGAACAAACTGTCAACATGGAAGACACGACCGTTCTGGATCAACCCCTGGCCGTAAATTCGCGCGTCGTCGTGCCGACCGATTGGTCCAAGATAAACGATTATTATGTATGTGTCGGAGGTCAGGTCAAGTCCCCGGGAATCTATCCGATCTCCGTGGATTCGACGAAACTCAGCACGATAATAAACCTGGCCGGAGGCTTCACACAGTGGGCTTCACTGCCGAAGGCCGTCATATACAGAAAGACAGCCCAAGCGTATTCCCGCCAGGCTATAATGCTCGACACTCTGTCATATATTTTCAGGGCGACCGGAGTTTCCCAGGAACAGCTTCAGAATTTCTCACAGGAGCTGCTCATGCGGCCGTCGACGGAAGTCGTCTCTACAAATTTCGTGAAGCTTTTTGCCGATAAGGATGAAAAATACGACTGTACTCTCCGGAGCGGAGACAGCATATACGTACCACGAAACACCTATTCGGTGTATGTCTATGGCCAGGTGAAATATCCGGGTTATATTCAGTATCATAACGGCTGGGGTTACAAGGACTACATTGAAGCGGCCGGAGGTCCGGCAGAAGACGCAAAGACGGGAGACACGAAAGTAATAAAGGGTGTGACGTACCAGTGGTACAGCGCAGGAGATACAAGGATCGAACCCGGCGATTTTGTCTATGTTCCAAAGCCTACGATCAAACCGCAACTGTATTCATGGAATCTATTCAAGGATGTCATTACGACTATAGGTGCGGTGGCGTCGATAGCTACGACGATTGTCCTGGTCATAAGAACGTCGCAAGGGAAGTAAGTAATTAAATCGAGCCGTGATGCAACAGCGATTTGTGCATGGTGGTCTCCACAACTTGAAGATCGTGGAGACCAATTGGATGAAGATTCGAGTTGACTTTCTAAAATCGGTAGGTTAGTTTTTTGTGTCGATAGCATCGTCGCTCGTGCTTCGAGAGTAATTCCGCGGGAAAGTGGGAATAATGCGAAATTTCTCGAAATTTGAGGCGATTTGAAGTGGGAAATCAAAAAAGGAGGGACGAAATGGGCAAGGAAATGGCGGAAGCGATTAAGGTTCCGGCAAGCGACCGGACCTACTTCTTTGATGTCAAAGAAGCCAAGAACGGAAAGAAGTATCTTGTTCTTTCGGAGAGCAAGAAGAACAAAGAAGGGAAGTTTGACCGGCAGAGCATTATGATCTTTCAGGACCACTTTCAGGAAGTATACGAAGCGATGAAGAAAGTCGCTCCCAACTTTGGGGTACAGAGCTAAGAAGGACTAGACGCGAGTCGAAGAACGGAAAGTCCATGGGACTCTTCGGATTGAAATAGAAGAGCCCCGCTATTATTTTCAACTAAAATTGAGACGAAAGAGAGGAAGGGAATAAAATGGCTCGCAGTGTGAATAAAGTCATCCTGATTGGCAACCTTGGGAAGGATCCGGAGTTGCGTTATGCTCCAAGCGGATCTGCAGTCGCAAGTTTCAGCCTTGCAACAAACGAACAATGGAAGGACCAGGAGGGAAATCCGCAGGAACGGACAACATGGCACAACTTGGTCGTGTGGGGGAAGCTGGCCGAGATCGCCGCGGAATACCTGAAGAAGGGACGAAAGATATATGTTGAAGGGAGGCTGCAGTACAGGGACTATGAAGACAAAAGCGGAAACAAGAGATACGTGACCGAGATCGTGGTCAACGACCTCGTCATGCTCGGCTCGCGTCAGGATGGCGGTGAAAGAGAAGAGTCGATGCCGGGTGCACCTCCGGCTGTTTCAGAGGAAAAGGACGATCTCCCGTTTTAGTCGGGAAAAAGGTTATGAAAGAAGAAAGCGGCACTCCAACGGTGCCGTTTTCTTCTTTGGAGGACACTAGCTTTAGTGAGAATAGGCGCGCTACTTCATCAGGACGAGCTTCTTCGTCGAAGTAAAGTCGTTTCCATCGCTCACCACGGCCGACAGTCGATAGAAATAGACTCCGCTCGGTAGGCCGGCACCGCTGAATGCCACAGAGTGAGAACCCGCGGTCTGGTTTGCACTAACCAATGTCGCTACGTCGCGACCGAGAACATCGTATATTTTCAGGGTCACATGGCTCACGCCCGGCAGGTCGTAGCTTATTACCGTTGTGGGATTAAACGGGTTTGGGTAGTTTTGATACAGGCTGAAACCAGCCGGGGTCGGTTTAACGTCTTCCGCAGTCGGGAAACTGACATACGCGCGGATGAGATAGATAGCCACAGTCGAATCTGTGTCGGTAACGTAATACCAGCCCGCCGGATTGGGGGACGCCTCGGAAGAGGTAAGATATGTGTAGCTGTGGTATGGATTTTGTCCGGGATATTCCGTGACCATGACACCCGGATCTGGATTACCGATCACGAATGCTACCGCAAACGGCTGATCCGTGCTAATTCCCATCGATGACAGTTCGACGCTTGCCCAGTTCTGGTAGGGGACAGGATAGGGAAACGGGGATGAAGCATAGATACTCGCTATGATGGGCGCCACCAGAGGCTTTCCCAGCGGGGTTGGACTCACGTTCCCTGTAAAGCGGTACACGCCGCCGCTGATGGACCCTCCGTTTCTAAGGGCGACCCGAACGGAATCGAGAACGCCTCCGGGATACGCCCCGAAGGTTACACAAAGTGTATCCGATACCGACCAGGGGAAATAGCCATCAGGTTCCGCTGTGTCCCATTTCAGTTCCTCTACGGTTGCAGGACCGCTTCCGCTTGCCTTGTAGCCGACGACCACATCGTTGTTCGGGTCTTCATTGATTACGATAAAAGCGATTTTGGTATACGTCGTTCCGTAATCGGGCACGGAGAACGGTACGCCGAAGGGAACATCAGCCAACGTAGAACTGCTCCCGAATTCGACTGCCTTAACCGAAAGATTTGGGTCGGAACCGGGGTTTGTAAACGTAACAGAGAGGTTGCTTCCACCCAGCCGGGGTCGGTTTAACGTCTTCCGCAGTCGGGAAACTGACATACGCGCGGATGAGATAGATAGCCACAGTCGAATCTGTGTCGGTAACGTAATACCAGCCCGCCGGATTGGGGGACGCCTCGGAAGAGGTAAGATATGTGTAGCTGTGGTATGGATTTTGTCCGGGATATTCCGTGACCATGACACCCGGATCTGGATTACCGATCACGAATGCTACCGCAAACGGCTGATCCGTGCTAATTCCCATCGATGACAGTTCGACGCTTGCCCAGTTCTGGTAGGGGACAGGATAGGGAAACGGGGATGAAGCATAGATACTCGCTATGATGGGCGCCACCAGAGGCTTTCCCAGCGGGGTTGGACTCACGTTCCCTGTAAAGCGGTACACGCCGCCGCTGATGGACCCTCCGTTTCTAAGGGCGACCCGAACGGAATCGAGAACGCCTCCGGGATACGCCCCGAAGGTTACACAAAGTGTATCCGATACCGACCAGGGGAAATAGCCATCAGGTTCCGCTGTGTCCCATTTCAGTTCCTCTACGGTTGCAGGACCGCTTCCGCTTGCCTTGTAGCCGACGACCACATCGTTGTTCGGGTCTTCATTGATTACGATAAAAGCGATTTTGGTATACGTCGTTCCGTAATCGGGCACGGAGAACGGTACGCCGAAGGGAACATCAGCCAACGTAGAACTGCTCCCGAATTCGACTGCCTTAACCGAAAGATTTGGGTCGGAACCGGGGTTTGTAAACGTAACAGAGAGGTTGCTTCCACCCTTGAAAATCAAATATTCCGCCGCGACGTTTTGTACCGTGTCGGTACCGGAAACGTTCGGATTGTAAAAGTCCTCTCCGTTTGACGGAGGGAGATCCGGGTATGCATATCCGTAAAGGCGATTCGTCGTAGTGTCGTTCAATTCGTTTGCAATGAGCCAGTCTGTAAAGAGGCCGTTGAAGTTCAACGACGAACCGTCTTCCTGGAGGGCGCCGTTCAGAATAGCCTGAGGTGTGTTCTGCTCACTCTGAACGATGTATTTGAAAATTCCTATGCCTAACCTATCCCAGATGTATAGGAAGAATCTCTGCGCTCTTGCGTAGTCGTTGAGAACCAGCGTGTTGTCGTTTTTCCGCCAGGTAAAGAGATAAATGTTCGTCTCGTTTGCATATAACGACAAATCGTCAGTCGGATATCCGCAGTAGACCTCCGCCAGCTTGGAGCAGCCCTCGTTTATGAAAGTCGGTTCCTGCACCGTCTGATGGTAGTTATAATTTATCATATGCTGGAACTCGTGCGCGGTTGTAGACATCGCCTGTTCAATTCCACCGGCCGTTGTCAGATCTGTAGGGTCCGCATCGACATAATAGATTTCAGCCCTGTTGCTGTACGGCTGATTCGTCTCGTTCGTGGGATCGAAAAACCCGGCAATGTATCCGCCCGTTCCCTTGTACCCGTCCTGTATGTTGCAGATCAGGATTATGATTCTAGGATCGTTGTCGACATCTGGAGGGTTTCCGAACGCGTTGACGTCCATCTCGTAAATCCCCTCGTTGGGATTAGCCGGTGTTCTGTTGTCGAAATCGTTTTCGATCGAATCGACCGCTGCCTGCGTCACGCGCGTCCCCCAGAGAGAGTCTTCGACAAAGATATAGCAGTGCGAGCCGACGCTCCGGCAGGTTGATGGGTCTAAATAATATTTAGTGGTTGCGTAGTCATAGACATACCAACTGTGTGTGGTCCCTACGGTAAAGCCCCATGAACTGACCTTATCGAGCCGCATTCTTTCGGTCAACCCGGGATGTGAGGCAACATACTCCGCCGCCTGCCGGTACTGCCTCTCGAGAAGCGGGGTGCCGTCAATGGGGTAGCTCCTGGTTGTTGGAGTCTCTTGCACGGGCGTCCTTTGAATTGACTGTGCAAAAGGCTGGCCATAAGCGAGAGCTATGAAGGCGAAAATCAGTGTGAGTTTCATTTCTACCTCCGCAATGTTTCAGAATTACCGTGAATGAGCTTCACGCCGACGACGTAAATTTCTATGCCAAATCTTGTTTCCCGGATCCTGTTGTACGTGAGCACCGCGATTTTTCCTTGATGCGAGAGGAGGATTTGTTCGATTTCTTTCTTGCAGTTTATTAAGTAGACTCTGTCCTTTGTGACTCTGACCGCGAGCCTGGCAAACGGCTCGTTCCCGACAACCATAATCTCTCCCGTTGCCTTTCGTGGGTGATCGAAGACTGTCTGCGAGGAGACACAACCTGCAAGTAGTAGTGCCTGTAAGAAGAGAGCCGCTTTTAAGGTCTTGGTTTTCATGTCAAATTTGGCGCACGAACGAGAACAACGCTGAAATTTGGAGGAGTTGTTCGACTCCTTCAAGTCATACGTCAAATGATGAAAACATCGGAAACAGGTCTTTACGCATGGCTTATCTTCAAACGGCTGCGATGTTTCTGGTTGTCTTCCTCCGTAGACTTTGGTTTCCAAGTTGCCTAAATTTTTTCGGAGGTAAATAATGGGTTTTTTGAAGATCAGCCACATCGCCATTGCAGTAGAGAACCTGGAAGTTGCAAAGAAAGCGTTTGAGGCTCTAACGGGCAACAAAGTGGAAGTCGTCGAAGATGTTCCCGACCAAAGGGTTTGCGTCGGCATGCTCCCGGTCGGCGAGTCGCGGCTCGAGCTGGCGGGCCCCACGGATCCGTCGTCCACTATCGCTAAATTTATCGAGAAGCGCGGTGAAGGAGTTCACCACATTTGTTTTGAGGTAGAGGACATCAAAGCCGAACTTACCCGCCTGAAGAGTGCAGGATTTCAGCTCATTGACGAGCAGCCCCGCTTGGGGGCGGATGGCCACCTAATCGCGTTTATACATCCCAGGACAACGGGCGGCGTGCTTGTCGAGTTGAGCGAGAAAATGAAATGAAGAAAAGTCGAAATGGGTTGGCGAAATGCAAGCGGAACCTCCGTCTCGCGCATTCGAATCGTGAGCCCTTTTTGACCTTTGAGTTTTGAGTTAACATTGCCAAACCTTTACGAAGATATAGAGATACAAGAGGTCGGCTTCGAGCTGAGAGAAAAACTGAACAACCTGCCTCGTCTGCCAGGGGTCTATCAGTTCAAGAACGAGGAAGGAAAGATAATCTACGTCGGCAAGGCGAAAATCCTCCGTAATCGTGTGCGTTCTTATTTTCAGAAGGGACATGACCAAGATCCCAAGACTAAGGTAATGATTTCAAAGGTTGCCGATCTCGAGGTGATAGTCACGGACACTGAAATGGAGGCGCTCATCCTCGAGAACACCCTCATAAAGAAATTCAAGCCGAGGTACAACATCGATCTGCGCGACGACAAAAGCTACCCGTATATCGTCGTAACAAACGAACCATATCCGAGAGTATACGTGACTCGGAAAATCAGGCAGGACGGCTCAAGGTATTACGGGCCATACACCGACGTGAAGACCATGAGGTTCGCCCTCAAATCTGTTCGGGACATCTTTCAGATCAGGAGCTGTCGGCTACCGCTGACGACCGAGACCATAGCGAGAAAGAAGTGGAAGATTTGTCTCGACTATCACATAGGAAAATGCGGAGGGCCGTGCGAGGGGCTCGTGACTCAGGAAGAGTACAAGGAGATGATCTCGCAAGTAGAGAGACTCCTTAAGGGCAAGACTCACGAGTTGATTGCCCAGCTGGCCGAGCGGATGCGTGAATTTTCAGACCGGCTCGAATTTGAGAAAGCTGGCGACGCTAAGAAGAAGATCGATGCGATCAAGGTCTACACCGAGAAGCAGAAGATGGTTTCGTTGGAACTCATCGAACGTGATATCATCGCCGTAGTGAGCGAGGGCGACGACGGCTGCGGGGTAATATTCAAAGTCCGCGACGGCAAGCTGATCGGCAAGCAGCATTATTATCTATCGAATGTTTCTGAACGGTCGGAATCCGAAATGATAGAGACCCTTATCGAGCGATACTATATCAAATCCGACTACGTCCCGGCGGAGATTTATCTCTCTGCAGGACCAATAGACGAGGAGTTTGTCGGGAATCTATTAAACTCGAAGAGAGGCGGAGAGGTAAAAATCGTGGTTCCGGTTGAAGGCGAAGACCTGAAGCTGGTCAAAATGTGCCGCGCTAACGCGAAGTACATGCTTGACGAGCTGAAAATACAGAAGGAGAAGAGCAAGGAGACCGTCCCCCACACCCTTCAGGCGCTCCAGAGAGACTTGCATCTTCCCGCGCCGCCGAGGAGGATCGAATGCTTCGACAATTCAAACATACAGGGGAGCGACCCGGTAGCTTCGATGGTGGTTTTTGTGGACGGGAAGCCGCGGAAGAGTGACTACAGGAAGTTCAAGATAAGGACTGTGGTAGGACCGGACGATTTCGCCAGCATGGAAGAGGTAATCGAGCGGAGATACACGAGAGTAATGCGGGAGGGAAGACAGCTCCCGGATCTCGTCGTGGTTGACGGCGGCAAAGGACAGCTCTCATCTGCGGTCGAAGTCCTTAGGACGATCGGGCTGCCAAACCAACCGATAATCGGGCTCGCGAAGCGGCTCGAGGAAGTGTTCGTTCCCGATGATCCGGAGTCCATCCTGCTTCCGAGGACGTCATCTGCTCTGAAGCTGCTCCAGCAAGTGCGCGACGAGGCACACAGGTTTGCAATAACGTTTCACCGGTCGCTGCGAGAAAAGAGGGTGATCTCGACGGAACTCACTGAAATCGATGGAGTCGGCCAAACGAGGGCGACGAAATTGCTGCAGCAGTTCGGATCGGCAAAAGGGGTACAGCAGGCCTCGCTGGAGGAACTCGCTCGAATCGTGGGCATGAAGGCGGCACAGAATATCAAGGTGCATTTCGGAAGCCAGGCCGCCGAAAACGGAGCGACCTTAGAGTCAACCTAATAGGGGGGCATCTCTGGAGACAGGAGAGCGGCGTCATTTGATGCCGTTCGGAAGGTCGATTTGTAAGGCTTGTGCATAGGGTAGGCAAACCCGGTCCCGGATGCTTTGTTTGCAACATTTCACTTCTATATATTTATGACCGAAGAATTCTCTTGCCCTTCTGAAAAGAAATCAAATGTTTAATGAAATTAGTCCGATAAGTTATGTATGTCAGAAGATTTGACAGGCAATAAGTATATAATCACATCAGCTCTCATGGGGTTCGGGCATTTGAGAGCCGCTCATAACGTTTCCAGTGTGAGTGGCGCCCCCGTAGTGAGAGTGGACAGGAAACCCTTCGTGAATGTGGTGGACGAGTTTGTGTGGAACGGCGCGCAGCGTATCCATACTTACGCATCGAGGGACGCGGAGAGCAAGAACAGGCTTCTTTATGATTGGTTCGAGGGCTTGATGACGATCCAGGAAGACCACAAGCCTCCGTCTTTAGCCGGATCCAGATTTGTTCACTTTCTTAAGGATCTCGGTGTGGGAGGGCGGTTCTTCAATTCGTTGAATCGGGACTATCCCGCGCTGCTGCACACTTTTTACCTGCAAGCGATGATTTCGGTATACCGGCGTTACCCGGGAAGAAATTACCTGCTGCTGTGTGATACAGATTTTCATCGTGTGTGGGTGCCCATCAGCCCGAATGAAGGGAATATTGTTTACATGGTTCCGGTTCCGAAATCGGCCGACAGGTTGATATCTTACGGCGTGCCTCCGGACCGGATTCACATTACTGGCTTCCCGTTGCCATCTGTGAACACAGGGCCGAGAGACCTCGGTACTCTCATTTCTGATTTTGAGATCAGAAAAAGAAGACTCAAGCGTGATTCCACCGTCCCTCTTACCATAATGTTCCCGTTCAGCGGGGCCGGCGCGTACTCAAACGTGCTGGCAGAGCTTGTGAAAACCCTGCTCGACCATCTCAGGGACGGAAACCTCAGGCTGATCGTCTCTTGCGGCGACAATGAACATGCGCTTAGGAACGCAGAAAATCTATTCGTGAACTACGGACTCGATGAATGCGAGTTCGCGGAAATTATTTTTGAAAAGAATCTCTTCGACTCGTTTGACAAGTTCAACTTCGCGTTGAAGTCGGTGGATATGATTATCACAAAGCCGAGCGAGATGGTTTTCTACGCTGCTCTCGGGATTCCGATGGTATTTCTTCCGCCGATTGGGGATCATGAGGCGAGAAACCGGGAATACTTGATTGATAACAAGTGTGCCGTCGACATGGCGACAATCCGCGACTTCCCGGGCTGGCTCAACGAAAGCCGGAAAACCGGTCAATTGCTCGAACTTGCCGAGATGGGTTTTCAGAATCTTCCAAAGACCGGAAGCTTCGAGATTGACCAACTCGTGAGAGGAGCAGGAGTTGGCGAAGGTAAGCCAGGCATACCAGAGCCACTGAAGATGTAGCGAAGAATTGTTCTATCCAGGTCCTTCTCAGGTCAAAGGACGCGGAAAGTCAGTTGCTGGAAGGAAGCAGGAGTGTGTTGCGAGTGATCTTTACAGGGTTCCCCCGCCAATTCGTTTTCCTGTTAACAAGCGGAACAGGCCAGGTGAATGCAATGACCAAGTCTTTGATTGGGGCCGCCATGCATTGCGCAATTCCCATCCCGGTACCGAGAGTCGCATTCATGAGCGTATCTCCGGTAATTTTCGCTCCCCATAAGAACGTGGTTACGAGAGACGCTTCAAACGAGAACCCCGAGACCGCGGCGAAAACTAGAGACCACAACGGAAAGTTCACCAGGAGTTCGGCGAAGTAGGCCGGCTTATTGAGATTCCATCTCAACTGCGCCCAGCGGGTGTGTCGATTCAGAAAACGTTTGAAAGTCCACGAATGATTCGTGGTGCCGACTAACTGCGGAGAAACAACCACCTTGTACCCGTGTTTCTTGTACATTCTTCCCATCAGGTAATCTTCCGCGAGATAGTTCCGGAGCTCCCATAGGCCACCCAGCCTGTCGAACTGCGATTTCCTGAAGAAGATAGATTTACCGACCACGATTTCCCTGTCTGCCAGATCGAGGAGACTGACATTTCCGATTATGAATGAATTGAGATGAAGATTTTCGAATAACGCACCGATTGTCTTTCCACCGATCCCTTTGATGAGATTCGTCACCAGCCCGACCCGCTTGTCCTGAAAATATTTTATGTTATCTCTCAGGTAATTTGCGGGGACAACAACGTTGCTGTCACTGATTACCATGTAGTCGTACTCAGCAAGCGGCATCATCCCGTACAGATTATTGACCTTCGGGTTGTAGCCGAGCGTGCGGTCACTTACGGTATATTTGATCTTCTTCTCGGGAAAATTCAGTTTCAATTTCTTGATAAGCGGTATAGCCGGGTCATCCGCGGACTGGACCCCGATTACAATTTCATATTCCGGATAATCCTGGTTTACGAAGGAAAGGAGGTTCTCATAGAGATTTCCGTCAATTCCACTTACAGGCTTCAGGACGGAAATAGAGGGCAAGAGACCTTCAGAATGCCGGTCCTCGCAGTGAATCCTCTTCTTAGCCGAAGAAAGCTTGAATCTTGCAGCAAGGAGGATTATCAGATAATAGGTCAAGCCGAAACCGATTATTAGAGCCAGAAGCTCCTTCATTATCTTCCTTTCCTTTCATATTCAATAACAAAAAATAATGTTAATTGGTTATGAAGATTGCATGAAATTATGCCTACTTTTTGAACCGGGTTAATCAAACGCTAATACGTGTGGGTTGTCCATTAGACGGAAGTTGATTAGTCAAATAGCCCTGGGGACTAGAGGCTGCTTCGCAGGAACGCGACACTCACGGAGACTATCTGTAAACTTCTGAACCAATGGGGCAACATTGATCCGATAGTATCGCCTGTACATGTCCTGCTCAATCAGGATGAAGAACGAGAGACTTCCCTTCCCGCAAGTCGAAGTAAGGCAAGGGGTTAAGGCGGGTTGCCGAGGCTGCGAATAAACGGCCCACCCTCCGGTCCGGCCAAAACAACACTCATCGTGAGTGAGCCAGCCCGACAGATTTGATTTTTCACTGAGGCTCAATTAGATTCACCCTAGATTTAAAGTCTGGTCGTGCATGCTTCAGGAAGGGCAAGAACACCGTTTGAGTCCGAGAAGCTCCAACAAGACCCCCTCGTGGTGACGAACGAACCTCCCATCAAAAAGCGACTTCAGCACTAAGCTCTTCATTTGACGCAAAGCCGGTTCAAATAGATCGATCACCGTTGCCATGTGCATCTGCAAAGGGCGCAGTGAACGTCTGATAATGTCCGGCGAAAATGTTGTTTACTACAAACATTATTTGGTCGTCAAAAATACTTGGAGAACCTAAGACTATTGCAGGCTGAAAATCAGCGTTTGAAACGAGCGGTCGACGAACTGTCCGTTCTAAACGAACTAGCCGGTGCGATTGGTGCGCTTAAGACTTCCGAAGAGGTCATTCGAAAAATCATAAGCCGCTCCCTTAGGGCAGTCGATGCCGAGCAGGGGATGATTACTCTGGTCGAGGAGCAACCGGACCTTCCCATGAAGACCCTTGTAAGGGCGAGCATCAGCTCTTCAGAGCACGATCCATTTCACTTCGATCAGGCCCTTCTAGGGTGGATGGTACTTAATAAGAAGCCGCTTACCGTAAACTCCCCAGCAACTGACGAACGGTTTCATGGTTTGCACTGGGATGATTCCGTCAGGTCGGTCCTTTGTGTACCGATGTTGGTACGCAATCTGTTGAAAGGGGTCCTCGCCGTGTATAACAAGAAGGACGGGGCGGGGTTTACCGAGGAGGACCAACGTCTTCTCGCCATCATTGCCTCGCAATCAGCGCAGGTGGTGGAGAACGCGAGGCTATATGAAGAAGAGCAGGCACTGATTCAAATGCATCACGAGTTGAAACTAGCTTCTCAAATCCAGATGGATCTGTTGCCGAAGGAGGCACCGAAGTTTCCGGGATACGATATTGCCGGAGCGACCTTCCCCGCGGGGACCGTTGGCGGCGATTACTTCGACTTCATTCCGCTCAGCGAACATAGACTGGCGCTTTGTCTCGGAGACATCTCAGGCAAGGGACTCCCGGCCGCGCTGCTGATGTCAAATCTGCAGGCTTCACTTCAGGGCCTGACAATCTCCGGTAGCTCGGTCAGAGATTGTGTCGCCAGTCTGAACCGACATCTTTACAGAAGAACGGGGCCCGAGAAATTTGCGACACTCTTTTACGCGACCGTTGACACGAGGAGTCACGAATTGACATACTGCAACGCCGGTCATGAGCCTCCGTTTCTACTCACCGAAGAACAAGAGCCAACGCGCCTCCGAGAAGGTGGCACCGTTATTGGCGTCGACAACGGGTTTGAATACGAGCAGTCTTCGGTACCATTGAAGCCGGGAGATGTGCTTGTTGTGTATTCAGACGGAGTAACCGAGGCGATGGATTTGGAAAAGAAGCAATTCGGGGAAGAAAAACTGCGGGATCTCATCATGGAGAATGCCGCGATGCCTGCCGGGAGGATAATCGAGGAGATCCTCCGCGCCGTGAGGGCACACACTGCGGAAGCACCGCAGCACGATGACATTACCGCGCTCGTTGTGAAAAGGGAAATCATGTAACCGGAGAAAAGAAGGCTGAGGTGAAGACCCCCCCATTGACACCCGTCATCTGCACTGCCGTGCGATATGCGAATAAAGCCATGATTGGCGAGGTCATATCTCATTATAGGATTCTCGATAAGCTCGGCGAAGGCGGGATGGGCGTAGTATACAGGGCTGAGGATCTTAGACTTAAACGCGATGTCGCCCTCAAGTTCCTTCCCCCGGAGCTGACAAGTGATCCAGAGGCGAGGAACCGGTTCATCGAGGAGGCACAGACGGCTTCGGCGCTTGATCATCCGAATATCGGCGTTATTCACGAGATAGATGAGACAAATGACGGGCGTTCGTTCATCTGTATGGCTCTCTATGACGGAGAGACGCTGAAGCAGAGAATTGAGCGCGGCCCGCTCGGCGTTCAGGAGGCAGTGCGAATCGGTCTCCAGGTAGCCGACGGACTAAGTCGTGCACACGAAGCCGGAATCATTCATAGAGACATCAAACCGGCAAATCTGATAATTACCCGCGATGGGTTGGTGAAAATCGTCGATTTCGGCCTTGCAAAGTTGACCGGGAACGTCGTCCAGACAACAGCCAGATCCAGGCCTGGAACGGCCGCGTACATGTCGCCGGAACAAATACAAAACGGTGTCGTTGATGCCCGGAGCGATCTCTTCTCCCTGGGAGTCGTGCTGTATGAGATGGTGACCGGGACGAGGCCGTTTGCGGCCGGGCATGAAGCGGCGCTCTTCTACTCCATCGTCTATGACAACCCCACATCATCCTCGCGCTCTCCGCCCCGGGATTCCGGAAGCCCTGGACGATATAATCATGCGGCTGCTTCAAAAGAACCCGGACAAGAGATATGGCACAGCAGCTGAAGTCAAGGATGCGCTCTCTCAGATGGCTCTTCCCGCGAAAGAGCCCGAGTCCTTCACTCGCGCCTTCCATATTATCATGGAGCATAGGTATATCGCAGGCCCTCTCTTGTTTACCGTCCTGGTGCTGGGAACCATCCTCTATACGCGTCTTTCGGTCAGATCGTTTAAAGTGGAACCGGCCTCTTATGTAATAGTTGCCGACTTCGAGAATTCCACAAAGAACGACGTGTTCGACCACTCTCTTACGGAGGCAATGAAAGTATCGCTCCGGCAATCCCCGCATTTCAACATCCTACCTTTTTCCAGGATCGCCGAGACTCTGAAGCGGATGAAAGCGCCCGTTAATACCCCCTTTACCGAAAAGATCGCGGTCGCTGCTGCACGGCGTGACGGCATCGGGGTGGTCGTTGCGGGAGGGATTCATCCGGTCGGGGCCAGCTTCGTTCTGTCATGCAAAATTATCGACGCGAATGCAGGCGAAACCGTGCAAATGTTCCGTCGGGGAGTCACGAGGATAGAGGACGTTCTGCCCGCAATGGGCAAACTCTGTGAAGAAATTAGAGAGGCTCTCGGAGAGTCGGAACATCACTTATCTGAGAACACTGCCAAGCTCGAGAGGGTTACCACCCCATCTTTGGACGCGTTGGAATTGTATTCAAGGGGAAACGTTCTTGAAGGAGAGGGGAAATATCGCGAAGCGGCGATTCTCAAATCACAGGCAGTCTTGAAAGACACGATGTTCGCAATCGCGGTGAGCGATCTTTCTTACATATACAGGAAGCTTGGTGAAGACAGCCTCGCCCTGTATTATCACAGCCGGGTGCTTCCGCTTATAGATCGTGTCACCGACAGAGAGAAGTTCTACATCCTGGCGGTTTACTACGGTCCCAGTTTCGAGTTGGATTACCAGAAAGCTTTTGAGAATGTACAGCAGCTGGTGGTGCGATATCCGAACAGCTCGGAAGGCTATGCTACACTCGGTCACCTGGCGATGTTTGTCGGTAATTACAGCGCCGCTTTGGAAGCGGACAGCAAGGCTCTTTCGATTGATTCGGTCTACAAGGGTACGGTTTTCAATAATATGGGATATGCTCTCGCTCTTTCGGGAAATGCCGATGAGGCAATCGAGTATTTCAGGCGGAGTAAGACTATTCGGCAGCAATACCACACATCTTGAACGTGTGAAAAGCACCGATCCTTATTTCGTCAGGCGACGCTCGGCTTATCTCCATCTTGTTAAGGGGGAGATACTCCTGGCGAAGCATCTGAACACCCTGGCTTCGAAGGAATTCGGGCTCATCGAGAGACTTCACAGCGCCGACCCGTTCTATCTGCTTGCCCAGAAGGGCATTGCCCTAAGCGAGCTTGAGAATCGGGACACGACAGGGACCCGAAGAATGATCGGCATTCTCGGACAACGTGGAGAGGTCGTCTTTGGTCTAATTCGCACTTTGAGGAACAGCGGCCCCTGGATAAGGGAATTGTGGCCCGATATTGATCTAGAGTTGGCCAAGATCTATTTGCGGAATAACGACATGACTATGGCTGCCCGTCATCTCGATAATTGCCTTAGATATTGGCGGTATGCCGACACGGGATTCATTTACCGAAAAGAGGCCTTAAGACTAAAGAACAAAATAAAACACATGTAATGATCACATCCTAACAAACTAAAAGGGAAGGAGCATCATCGACATGAAAAGGCAATCATTGCTGGTTTTGTTTTTTATCGCCAGTTGTTCTATGCTTATCAATTCGTGTTCCCAGAAGCAGCCCATGCAGAGTCTGCGTTGGCCGCCGGACACGATTACGGCAGTCCACGTCGGGGGAGATACTTATGTGATTTCGTCCGGTACTTTCCTGACTAAGACGAAGATGAGGGTCGTGTTTACCTGGCCTAAGTTTAGTGATACGACCGCGACCCGCAGCCTTGTCGCCATGAGAGTCCCGGTCCCGTGGCCTCCGGATACCACCTTTTATCCTATTCGGATCAAACTCGTAGGGTTAACGAAACCGGACTCATTGAAATAAGTTAAAGTCAGGACAGGCTCGACGGCAAATCTAACAGGGAACAAACCGGCATTGAGGCGGCTGGTTGTTCCCCGTAGTGTTTTTCTTGGGGGCATCATACGATCTCTTTTGTGTTTGTTGAATGGTGAATTATCTTGTGATTGAAACGAGGACGGATGTTTTGCTCGAAGAGTAGTCGGGATCACGCCAGTTGTGCGCTTACGCGAGAAGAAGTACGAATTGCAAGTGAGCCGATATTCCTCGCGGGTGGAATCAATCCCGAGAACGTAAGAAATGCCATTGAGTCTGTTCGTCCGTATGGAATCGACGTCTGCGCGGGGGTCAGAAGCGATGGGAATCTTGATAGAAGGAAACCAGCTGAACTTTTCGAGAATATCAGAGGTTAGGTCATAGGTGGAAGGAGAAAGAGATGGAAGACTACAGTTACCCCATAGGACGATTCAAGCCGGAACAGGAACTGACCGAGGCCAGGCGCATTGCTTTGATAGACGATATTACGAAGGCGCCCGCAGCCCTTCGAGACGCGATACACGGCTTAACGAAGCAGCAACTGGAGACCCCCTATCGACCTGGTGGGTGGACCCTGCGCCAGGTGGTACACCACCTGCCGGACAGCCACATGAATGCCTATATTCGGTTCAGGCTGGCGCTTACCGAAGATGAACCGACGATCAAACCGTACGAACAGGCTGAATGGGCGAAGCTTCCCGATGCGACTTCAGCCGATGTGGAAATTTCTCTCAAACTATTGGAAAACCTGCATCACCGTTGGGTCTTCCTGCTTCAAAGTATGAAGCCGGAAGAGTTCCAGCGAACATTTCGTCATCCGGAGAGCGGCGTTCAGAAGCTCGAGACGACGCTTCAAATGTATGCCTGGCACGGCAGGCACCATGTTGCACACATCACGTCGCTCAGGAAAAGGAATGGGTGGTAGAATTGGAGACTGTAGACAGGAGACCGGAGGCGGGAAAACGAAAGGATCAATCTTCGATATCCGGCCTCCGGCTTCCGGTCTCCAACTTCCGATTAGTCTTTCTTTAGTTTCCTCCAGAGCGTCGTCACATCGATTCCTAAGATGCGTGCGGCCCTCGCTTTATTACCCCCTGTCTGTCCCAGCACCTGTTCTATATAAGCGCACTTCACATCCTCAAGTGTCGGATTCCCTTTTACCACAGGTTCAAAGGACTTCTTCCCCGCGTTCACAATTGAAGTCGGAAGATGCTCCGGGAGAATTCGCCCATCCGGACTCAATATTGCAGCCCTCTCAATCACGTTCTCCAATTCCCTGACATTTCCCGGCCAGTTGTATTCCTGGAGATAGTCGATGCTGCCGGCGCTGGAGGAATTGATCTCGGAATCCCCACTGCATATCCCGCTTGCCATTAAACTGATAAAGACTCTCGAGAGGGCGATCCCGGTTCCGGATATACTTCTCCTTTTCGAGACGGCGTTCTTTGTCGATCTTCCCATACAGGAACGGACTTATGCCTTGGATAACGAGTCTATGAAGATATTTGACGGAGCCCTAGATAGCATTAGAAGGTTCGGCTACCACGGCCTTTATCACCAGGCGGCTTATCGTAGAATCGGCCGGCAGCACAAAAATGCCGGCAGAGTCATTTCAATTTGTCTCGAACCTGTTCCGGAAGTTGTGGGCATATATGACGGCAAGCCCGTCTACGTCTCAGGCGGTTCCACTCCGATGGAAGGAATTCCCGGCAACACGACGTGCGGAGAGATAGACCTGGGAATTTTGCTGCTTATCGAAGAGAAGAAAAATCTGGGACCGGAAATGATAAACGAGATGCTGACAAGGAACAGCGGCCTGACCGCCGTTGCCGGACAACAGGTCACGATTGAAGACATATTTGTAGATGAGGAAAAGTACAAGCCGGCGAGGAATCTCTTCGAATACAGAGTCCTTCTGAGTTGCGGAGCTGCCATAGCCCTGATGGGCGGCTATGATGCCATAGTATTTTCCGGGAAGTACGACCGTGCGGCCGAAAAACCATCAAAAGGGTTGACCGCCAGATTGGCAGGAGCGTCGTGGCACAAAGCCCGTCAAGGCTCCAGAACCGCAATTGCCGAAGGCGAATCAAAGCCCGTGCTCTATCTGCGTGACTCTTTGGACAAGATAATTGCCGAAGATTATTGCGTCCTTGCGGACGGATAACGTAGCAAGAGTCTCGCTCAAAGATTCCGGTTCCGTCCAGAATCCGTTCAGCTTATAACCGTACAGATTTACAGCTTCTTGAAAGTCTCCGGTTGCATCCGGCCAGCGAGCGGTCCAATGTCGCTTTTAAACCTCGCGGGTGGTGCAGAGCCGCCCGGCTTCTGTGGATTCTTTATTTTGTTAATCGTCGAGATGTAGCCTGTGGGTGCAGATGAGTCAAGGAATTAAATAGCCTCGGGTTGGCGCGACATATCCGTTGAGTTTGAGGGTCTTGATGTTCGTGTTCGCTCCAGGTTGCTGACGATGGATTGGCGCCGGCGAGAGCTATACGATGCGTTCGAGTGGCACCTGGAACAGTCTGATGTGATCGTCCGGCCTCGGAATTTCCTCGTTGGCCTCGGTGATCTCCTGGACGAGCAAATCGAGCGTGGCTTCCTCCTCGAACGCGATCATGTAGACGGCGTTCGTGCCGGGGAAACTGCGAGTGTCGAGATGGGGGTCAGTACCGTGACCCTTCCCCTTCACATGTTCCCAGCGGGTATAGTAATCGATCTTGGCCTCGTCGAGCAGCTTCATCACCCGCGGCGAAACCACCTCATTGCAGACCAGAAAAGCGACTTTCATACGTTCTCCTTGCCCTAGGAAAAGAAAGAACACAGAAGACACTGAACAAACGGATCATCACGGCTCATGTCTTTTCTTCCTGTCGTTCGTGAATATCTTTCTCTTGAACTCAGGCTTCTTTCCAAAATTCAGCAAGAGTCCAACTTCAATATCGGTGGCCCTAAGATAATTGATCAATTGTGCTTCATGCTCCTCCCGCAGACGCTCTCCCGCTTTCAATTCGACAATTACGGCGATGTTAACTAACAAGTCTGCATAGTAATCTCCAACCTCAACGCCCTTGTAGAAAACTTTGGTGTTCTTCTCTTGCTCAACATGGCACCCCACGTTTGTCAGTTCAATTGCCATTGCGTTTCTATAGACTTTCTCAAGGAATCCTGATCCAAGCGTGTTATAGACCTTGTAGAACGCTTCGATGATCTTATTTGTTATTTCTTCGTGTAGCATTTATAAACGTCCGTGGAGATTCGTACTTTCCGTGTAATCAGTGTTCTGTTTTCTCCTCAGCACTTTCCCGAGGTCATCCAAAATTGAGTATACGACCGGCACTACGAACAGTGTCAGCAGTGTCGATGTTATCAGTCCGCCTATCACCGCCTGTCCCATCGGCGCGCGGAACTCGCTTCCCTCGCTGACTGCGAACGCGACTGGCACCATTCCGAATATCATCGCAAATGTAGTCATCAGTATGGGCCGCAACCTGGTTGCGCCGGCATTGATCAAAGCCTCCGTTCTTTCCTGTCCGCGGTCGCGGAGAACATTCGCATAGTCAACCAGCAGGATTCCGTTCTTGGTCACCAAACCCATCAGCATGATTATTCCGATCATCGACATCATTGATACGGCGCTGCCGAACACCAGCAGTCCGAGAACGGCGCCGATCAGCGACATAGGTAGCGCAAGCATGATCGCAAACGGGTAGGTGAAACTCTCAAACTGCGCCGCAAGGACGATATACACGAATATAACGGCCAGGGCGAGCGACAGGAGTATGTTCATGAAGGATTCCGATTGCATCTGTCCCTCCCCGACGACACCGACATTGTAACCCGGAGGGAGGACGAGCCGGTCTGTTCTGCGCTGCACATCTCCCAAAACCTCCCCGAGCAGCCGCCCGGAGAGATTCGCGTCGACTCTAATCTCGCGCTGACGGTCGAACCGGTTGATCTGAGAAGGGCCGGAACTCTGGCGTATGTCCGCGACATAACTCACCGGCACGAGAAGGTTTTCTCCGTTGCCCATTGCCTTGTTGCTCTTGACCATCAGGTTGTTCACGTTCTCAAGCGTAGTCCTGTCTTGTTTCCTCAGCCTGACGCGGACGTCGTACTGCTCGTCGCCTTCCTGGTACTTTGTAGCCACGTAGCCGTCGACGAGCGCACGTGCAGTCGTGGCGATCTGCGCGACATTGACTCCGAGATCGGAAGCCTTGTCCCGGTCGATGCGGATCCTCACCTCCGGCTTCGAAGTCTCCAGGCTGTTCTCGATGTCGACGGTACCCTGAGTCGTACGCACGATGTTCTCGACACGATCGGCTATTGACTTCAGCGTCGTCATGTTATCTCCACGGACGCTCATCACCACCGGCTTCTGGTTTCCGCCGGGGCCACCCTGGGTAGCGTAGGAAATATTTGCCCCCGGGGTGTTCTTCAATTCTGCCCGGAGATAGTTCATGATTTGCCAGACGCTCCGCTTTCGTTTATCCTTCTTCACCAGCTTAACGAGAATATTCCCCGTCGTAACCGGGTCGTTCCCCGCACCTATTGTCAACAGCGTTGTAGTGACTTCGGGTTGTTTTCGGAGAACGGATTCGACATCGGCGCCTATAAGAGCCGTCTGTTCCAGCGAGCTTCCGGGAGCCGCGGTTATCCCTATGTTGAACTCGCTTTCATCCGTGTCCGGGAAGAAGGAAGTTCCGAGCAGCCCCATCAGAAAGAAACTTGAAACGAAAACGGCAAGCGACCCGAAGACGACGGTCTTTCGGTGATGCAGCGACCAGGAGATCGCCTTCCTGTATTTCTGGCTCAGGATTTGGAAGAAATGATTGAAATAATACAGCCCTCGTCGGAGGACCGACCCCCTGTTTGCTAATTCCTCATCTGCGGCGCTGAGCCACCGTGAGGAAAGCATCGGGGTAAGCGTGAATGCGACAAACAGCGATACCAGCACCGCAGCCGACACCGTTATACCGAACTGGTAGAAGAATCGTCCTACAAGACCCGGAGTGAAGGCAATCGGCACGAAGACCGCCACGATAGTGAACGTGGTTGCCATTACTGCAAGCCCGATCTCCGCGGTTGCCGCCTTTGCAGCTTCCATCGGCGTCTCGCCCTGCTGCATGTGCCGGAATATATTCTCTATCACTACGATCGCGTCGTCTATCAGCAAGCCGACGGCCAGCGACAGCGCCAGGAGCGAAACCATGTTCAGCGTGAAGTTGAGGGCATACATTATTATGAAGCTTGCAATGATGGATGTGGGAAGTGCGATCGCGCTGATTATCGTCGACCGCAAGTTAGCGAGGAACAGAAAAACGACTATAACAGCGAGCAGCCCTCCGTAAGAGATATCGAACAGAACGTCGTTCACCTCTTCGACTATGAACGTGCTGTTGTCCTGGGCGACTGTAATCTTCAGGTCGGGCGGAATCTCCTTTTCCAGCGCGTTGAGCTCCTTCTGGATTGCCTGTGCGACACGAACCGTGTTGCTCCCCGATTGCTTCAATATGCTCAGGCCCACCGCGCTTTTTCCGTTGACGCGCGTGAGACTCGTCTGCTCCTTTACGCCGTCGACCACCTGCGCGACGTCGGAAAGGTAAACGGGTTTGCCTTCCGCTGTTGCCACTATCACCCTATTGAAGTCATTCACGTTTGTATATTTCCCCATCGTGCGGAGAAGCATCTGGCGCGGGCCCTGAGTAAGGTTTCCGGCCGGGACTTCGACGTTTGAAGAAGCCACCGCCTGGATGACATCGTTGATTGACAGACCGTATGCCGCAAGCCTTCCCGCATCTACCGCAATTTGTATCTCCCTTTCCGCGCCGCCGACGAGATCGACGCGTCCCACGCCGGGAACATTTTCCAGACGTTTCCTGATGACATTCTTGGTAAATGTGGTTATCTCCTTATCCGAGCGGGGCCCGGAGACTGTAAGCGTGAACATCGGCATGCTTGCGGGGTCGATTCTCTGGATGACCGGCTCCTCGAGATCGGTGGGAAGGTCGGCCCGGACCGCCGCGATCTTTTCACGTACTTTCTGTGCTGCCTGCTGCCCGTCGATCTCCAGCTTGAACTGGATTATGACGAACGAGACACCCTCTCTTGAAATTGAAGTGATGTGCTCGATGCCGCCGATTGTGTTTACGGCATCCTCGATTTTCTTAGTAACGTCCGTCTCCATCTGTTCGGGACCTGCACCGGGGAGGACACTAGTCACCGTGACGTACGGAAAATCTATGTCGGGGAACTGGTCGATGTTAAGTTTTATGAAAGAAAACAACCCGAGCACGATGAGCGCGAGGATCATCATCGTGGCAAAGACGGGTCGTTCGATGGATGTATCGGCAAGTTTCATGTCTTGTTTCTCCCCCGCGTCGAGTAAGAAAGCTTCGGTTCTCTTACCTGGAAGCCGATCGGCCTCTTCGGTTTCTCGGGCGGTCTTAATATCTCACGAATGGCTTCGAATACGACTTTGAACTGCGCGTCGTATTTTCTCTCAAGCTCATCGAGCCTGCGCGTGAGTTTGTCATTCGAGGCGAGCATCTCCCGCATCCTGACGAAGGTCCGCATGATTGAGATATTGGCTTGGATTGCTCTCTCGCTTTTCAGAACGCTTGAAAGCATGAGAATTCCATGCTCTGTAAATGCAAACGGGCGATACTTGATATGTTCACCCCTCTTTAAGGTCACAAATTGTGACCTTAAACGGCTGGCCGCGACATGCTTCCACCATGCTCTCGCTTCTTCCATGGTGAGCCGGAACATAAAATCATCGGGGAAACGTTCACTGTTTCGTTTGACAGCCTGATTCAGGACTTTCACGGGCACGTTGTACAACGAAGCGAGATCTCTGTCCAGCATTACTTTCTGGCCGCGAATCAACAGGATAGAACTCTCGATTCTCTCGGCAGGAATCAGTGATTTCTCATTTGCCATTCTCGTCTCCGAGTCTAGCTATGCTGACGTAGCCGCTGTCGCGGGCGCTGGTTGCACCTGTTGTGATTACAGTGTCACGCTCCTCAAGACCGTCCAGCACCTCGAACATGGTTCCGTCGGTTAGTCCGGTCCGGACCGCGCGTTGGAATGATCGTCCGTTGCGAACGATGAATACCCGGTTGGTAACGCCGTCACTTATTATTGAAGCCGCGGGGACAACCAGTGGTTTATCATGTGACGAAACCGCCACGTTGACGCGGCAGAACATTCCCGGTCTGAACCAGTTGTCGGCTGTGTTTCTGAACAGCGCCTTCATCTTGAACGTTCGGGAGCGCACATCGGCGGACTTGGAAAGTTGGACGATCTCGCCTGTTATCTTTACGTCAGGACGTGCCTCCGAATAGACTTGTACTTTCTGGCCCAGCGAGAGACTGCCGAGGTCTGTTTCGCTTACATCGAAGTCTACCTTCATCCTGCCGATCTTTGCGACGGTAATCAAAACTTCTCCCGGCGCGGTCAAATCTCCTGCACTCACGTTGACTGCTGTGACTATTCCCGGGATCGGCGTTGTAAGCTCCACTGCGCTCTTTGCCGCATCGAAGTTGGCTCTCGCTACATCATAAGCCGTTTGTGCGCCATCGAGGGTCTGCTGTGAAATTGCGCCTTCCTGGTAAAGCGCCTTCATTCGTTCGTATGTCTTCTCGGCGTTGCTGAATGCGGCCTGTGCCTGATAATATTGTGATGTCGCTCCGCTCTTGTCCAATACTATCAGAACCTGTCCGGCCTTCACTGATTCACCGACCCTGGCATTGATTGCCGTGATTCGCTCCGAAATCTTCGGGACGACATTTGCCTGTTCCTCACCTTCGAGTGTGCCGGAGTATTCCTTCGTAACCGAAAGACGCTGCCGGTGGACAACCGCAATTTCGACCGGGATGGTGGAGTACGAAAGGTTTCCCGATTGTTTTTCAGCGTTGGGGGATTTACCGCATCCCGAAAGAAGTGCGGCACTCATGGAAATAATCAATAAACCGGTATTCAGAGAATAAAATTTCTTAGTCAACTTTAGCCTCCTGTGTGTCCTGAATCATGTCGCTTCACATGTACAAAGTTCGAACAACCCGAACACGGTTGACAGCTTGATCTTCGAACCCGCGAACATCCGCTTCATACGTGCCCTCCGTCTGCCGTCTTTATTCAGCGTTCTCTTCCGACGGCGTAATCCCAGTCTGCTTTGGAGACGAGGTAATCGTAAATCGCCTGCGCGTAATTCGTTTGCGCGAGAGTCATAGCAACCTGTGCGTCGAGAAGCTCCAGTTGAGTGCCGACACCGCTCCTAAAACGAGTTTCCGCAATCGACACTGCCCTCTTTGCCTGCTCGATGTTCTTCTCCTGTCCCCCGATGCGCCTCCTGGCTTCGTTCATCTTCAGCCTCGCGGACTGGACTTGAATAGCAAGACCCTCTTCGGCTTTCAAGCGCGTGTACTGCACCTTTCTCAATTCCACCCTGGCTTGTTCGACGCGGGCCGGCGTGCGCAAGCCGTCGAATATGTTCCATGACACCGTAACTCCGACGTTCATAATCTTTGCCCAGAGGTAATTGCCGAATTGAAACGTGTTGTCCTGTGACTGCCACTGGTATGCGCCGAATACGTAAACCGAGGGGAAGTATCCTGACTGCTCAATAGTGATGTTCTTGTCAAGCATCGTTTCCTGGAAGGCAAGCTGCTGGAGTCCCGGATTTCTTCTCAACGCGTTGCGTGCGCCCTCGTCGAGCGCCTGCTGCGGAATGTCCTCAAACGTAAAGTCTCCGCGTACGACGATATTGCTGTCCAGCGGTATCGAGAGGAGACTTTTCAGCCCGTTGACCGCAAGAACCAGATTGTTTTCCATCGAGATGACTGTCGGTTCGGTGTTAGCGACCTGCACTTCCGCCCGGAGCAGATCGAACTCCGCGGCCTGGCCGTGCTTGTAAAGCGCCTGAACGTTTTCATAATTCGCCTTCACCACTTCGAGCCCCTGGCGATTTGCCTCCACCAGCTTCTTCATTAACAGGACACCGTAGAAGGCCTTCTTTACCTGCAGAACCACATTCTGCTTTGCCGACTCATATCCAGCTTCAGAAAGGTCTTTGTATGTGGTTGCGATGTCGAGCGCAACGCCGACCTGCCTGCTGTAGAGCGCCTGTGTGAGCGTCGCCCCTCCCTGGTAGGAATTGTTGGAGCCGATTGCAAAAGAGATAGTGGAACTAGTCGGGTTAAACGGGGGAGAGTTCGCCGGAAGGAAGATTACCGGAAGCTTGATGTTCCTCATGTACTGTGCGGAGAATGAGAGTTGAGGAAAAGCTCCGGATCTTGCTTCGGCTATCTGTGCATCCGCTTTGTAGCGGTCCTGGTTGGCGATCAGAACGTCCCTGTTTTGTTCGAGAGCTATGGAGATAGCCTTGTCGAGTGTCAGGACGAGTCCTGGACGCTCCTGCGCGACAGATACCTTTATGAGGAATACAGCCGCGATAAATTGAGCCGCGGCCATAACTAGCCCGCATTTGCCTACTTTCATGATTCGCATGCCCTAACGTTTGATACAACTATATAACGTATTGTGAAATTTGGGACTTAAGCCGCCTGACGATGACCGATTAGCTGCCCTGAAATTCAAAAACGACAGTTCGTCCTACGGAGGCACGACTTCCGTGTTACGACGACCGTCGATATCTAAGCTAAAAAGGGGGAATGTGAGATTCAAGGAAGGTCGATTTGCGGTACCGGGCTAGTTTGAATTGTGAAGCAAAGGGAAGATCCGAACACCGTGAAGGTTACTCAGGTCTCCAACACATACAACCTTTGAAACGAAAATCTTCGCAGGGTTTGTGGCGCTCCTAAATCCGAATAACCCATTACTGGATTTGCAGTCTGCTTGCGCATCAATCTATCTCGCCTTATTTTCTTGGAACGAACTCGCACTTGGTAGGAGGACTATATGAAAACCCTGGGCCTAATCGGCGGCACCAGTTGGGTCTCCACCGTCGATTACTACAAAGTCATAAACCAGCAGGTCAACGAGCGGCTCGGCGGACTCAATTCCGCGAAGCTGCTCCTTTACTCCGTTAACCAACAGAAATTCAGACCAGCCACCGATGCGTCGGGCCTGGAGGCGTTCGCGGGGTATTTGACAGGGATCGCGAAACGGCTCGAAGCGGCCGGCGCCGAGTGTCTCATTCTCTGCGCGAACACGCCGCACATGGCGGCCGACTTGATCCAGGCAAAAATCGGAATTCCGCTCATCCACATTGCGGATGTGACGTCGAAAGCAATACTGAAGCAAAATATAAAGAAGGTCGGCCTCCTCGGTACGAAGATGACAATGGAACAGAATTTCTATAAAGACAGGCTGGCCAAGTTCGGAATTGAGACACTCGTTCCGGAAGAGTCAGATCGCGAGTATATTCACAGGACCATAATGACGGAATTGGAAAAGGCGACACTCAGGGACGACACCAGGAAGAGGTATCTGGAAATAATCGACGGGCTTGTAAAGCGGGGAGCGGAAGGCATCATACTCGGCTGTACGGAGATACCGCTTCTTATCAAACAGTCGGATTGCACCGTCCCTGTCTTCGACACGACGACTCTGCACGCGATCGCAGCGGTTGAATTTGCACTCTCGGATGAAGCGGGGAAGTAGCTTCCTTAAAGACACATTTATTGCTCCTCCAGAATAGAATCAGAATCTCGGCGCTTGAATTCGGGCGTGACGACTAATATTTTTGTGCGGTCGGGGAAGCTATGTGCAGCTACGATCCGAAGAAGCATCACCGGAGATCTATTCGCCTGAAAGGCTACGACTACTCCCTCCCTGGAGCATATTTCGTGACAATGTGTATTCAGGATTGGGAATGGAGATTCGGGGTGGTAGTGGAGGGTGAGGTGCAATTATCTCCTACGGGGGAAATCGCTCATCGATGCTGAGAGGAGATTCCACGGCATTTCAAGAACGCCGCTTTAGATGAGTTTGTAATCATGCCAAATCACATGCATGGCATTATAGTTCTGCAAGCTCGAGATGAAGTAGAGACTTCAGTCGGGGTTGAACATGTTCAACCCCGACTGAGTGATCTCAATACTGAAATTGAAATGCAAAATCGATATCAGCACGTAATTCCAGGATCAATCAGCTCAATCGTAAGATCGTACAAAGCTGCAGTCACGAAGCTTTGTCGAGAATCGGGAATAGTTGATTTCAAATGGCAACGTAACTATTACGAGCATATTGTCAGGAATTATCAGGCGCTTAGTGCCATTCGAACATATTATCCGCAACAATCCTGCAAAGTGGTCAATAGATCATGACGCACATAAACCCTAAACATGCGATTGCTATGATTCTTGCTTCCAGTTTTCCTCAGACTTCTTCACTATTTGATCGAACTTCTCGTCGAAGTGGCCGTTGAACCACGCGTCGATGACCGAGCGCTTGAACCGCCATTCCTTCCCGAGCTTCGCCGCCGGGATCCGCTTCTCCTGTGCCCAGGTGTAGATTGTCTGCGGCTTCACCTTCAGATATGCAGCCACTTCTTCCAGTGTCATGATTTCATCTTCTGGCATCTTACCTCACCACCTTCGTCGTGTCCTGGAATAGTCGCGGGTGCATGTTGGGACTATGACCCTGGTTCGTGTTGTCAGGTGCGGCCGACAGCTGCTGGATCGAATAGACCACGGCAGTATAAAAATTCCCTTTATACTTCTTGAACATTGCGTAAGCCGCTGTCTTTTCCGCAAGAAACGGCTGAAGGTTCCAGGCAAGCTGTATTCCGACGAAGGCGAGTATTACAACCCAGAACCTGAAAACTACAACCCCCGTCCTCGGATACACATTTTTTTCTTCACAGGAATACTTAAGGGCGTCGAGAACCATCTTCATCCCGAAGATTCCCGACACGACGAAAATTGCTATGTGCAGGAGCTGGAGGAAGTAATAGTTGCCCCCCGTCAGGACGAAGAGCAACACGATCGGGGTGAACGAGACCATGATGGCGCCGGTGAGCACATATCCCGACAATACGATGACGGCCATATGCGTCAGCTTCATCTTCGAGCCGAGTATAAGTTGGAGAATGAAGAAGGCGGGAAAGCATATCAGCAGCGACAGGAGGAAGAGTATGGGTACTTTCACTCCCGCAGTGACTGCCTGTAACGGTCCGCTGTAGAATCCCATCACGATGCCGTAGACCAGCGTAAGGGCTGCAAAAGCAATTGTCAGTTGCCATACCCGGCGCCACGGGGTTGTATCGTGAAGGATTCTCTCGAAGAACTCGTCTTTGTTTTGCAGGCCGGGCAGCAGGTCGGTAAGACTAAACTTCTCGTTTGCCATAGCACGACTCCTTTCTTCAAAACCATTCAGGAATTTCGTACTTAATTTATGTTTATAATACTGTATTGTCAAGTGTTCTATTGTTTATTATTGTTTAATGCTGTGCGGCGGCACTTTCTGCCCCCTGTAAACGATTGCGAATCAGACGGATGTGTATGTTGTCTTCCGGCATCGACGGTATCGCTTGGCGCTCCTCCGCAATGCCGATTTTCTTCCAAGTCTGTGGGCCGTCGAATAACGTCTCCTCGGTCGGGGAGTGCACCTTGAGCAGCCCATTCACAGTACATATATTTTTCTGAAGAAGAACGAAGGAGATAAGCCGTGAGCAATTATGATGTTGCCACTCTGGGTGGCGGATGCTTCTGGTGTACCGAGGCGGTGTACGATAATCTTAAAGGGGTGATAAGCGTTGAGTCCGGGTATTCTGGAGGCAATGTCCCAAACCCATCCTACGAACAGGTCTGCACTGGGAGCACCGGTCATGCGGAAGTCGTCCAGGTCACATTCAATCCGCAAGAAATTTCATTCGAAGACATTCTGCGGATTTTCTTCACCGTCCACGACCCCACGACGCTCAACCGGCAGGGAAACGACGTCGGCACGCAATACCGGTCCGTGATTTTTTACCACGACGAAAATCAGAAAAAGGCTGCAGAGGAGATAGTGAATGAGATTGCCTCCGAGAAGATATGGGATAATCCGATAGTGACTGAGCTGGCGCCTTACACGGCGTTCTACAAAGCGGAGGATTATCATCAGGAATATTTCGCGAATAATCCGAATCAGGGGTACTGCCGCGTCGTGATAGCGCCGAAGATAGCGAAGTTCAGAAAGCACTACGCCGACAGGTTGAAGATATAAGAAGGTGTCTCTCGCGGAGGGAACTC
Source organism: Bacteroidota bacterium (assembly GCA_023480735.1). GTDB lineage: Bacteria > Bacteroidota > Ignavibacteria > Kryptoniales > JAKASW01 > JAKASW01. Next base: position 54,547 of record JAMCXB010000028.1, read on the forward strand.
AAACGATTAGCCGGCCATCCTTCACCTGATAGGTTGTTAACCGACACTCTGTCGAGCGACGACAGAGTAAAGGTGGTGAAAGCTTATTCATCAAGTATCACTCCTTTTTCCTCCGAGATAACCGTCTCCGGGCCGATTTCTGCCGTAGGTTCTTGTTGAATCTTCTCGGTTTCTGGCTTACTTTCAGGATGTCAGAGGGAAGCAGTTCAATAAAAACAATGGCGGTGAGTCCAATGCAAATCTATCAGTCTTTGATTGATCGGTTGAGAAATCAACACGAAGCGATCGCGAATGTGGTGGAAGGTTTGGATGAAAAACGCCTTGCGGCTCATCCGGAACCGGAGAAGTGGTCAATCCACGACAACATCGCTCACCTTGCAAAATACCAGCCCGTGTTTATGGAGAGGATAAACGCGATACTCAACCTGGATGAACCTACGTTCAACGCATACCGGGCAGAGTATGATCCCGATTTTGAAACTTGGAGAAGGTGGGATACTCCTAACCTTCTTGGCAAGCTCGACAGCGACCGGAGGGAAATTTTCGATATGATAACGGGTCTGAGCAGCGAGGACCTTGCGCGTGCAGGCATCCATAAGAAAAGAGGAAGACTGAGCGTTGTCGATTGGACGGAGCTCTTCGTCCTCCACGAGGCACACCATATGTATACGATTTTTCAGCTCGTTCACAACGCGTAAAGAAAGCGGCTCGATCCGGATGACCGCTTGTTCCACCCGCCAGAGTCGGGCGGGGCGCCTCGCTTCTCCGTGAGGAAACGCCGATTATGAAGCGTCCTCCAGTATCCCTGTCGCTGATTCGAACGGTCCCAAACATGTCTCGGGCAAATTGCGGGACGGACCATAAGGTGCTTTTTCCGCATCCCAATCTCTCAATCTGCAGAAGTGCCGGAAATCGAGCGGCTTTAACGATCTCATCCAGTTCGCTGAACGCATTTCACTTTTCTTCGTCCATACAATCAAAAAGTTGCCATGGAGAAGCAGGATGAACATATCGAGCAACACGGTGCTGATCACAGGAGGCGGAACGGGAATAGGTCTCTGTATCGCAGAAGAATTCGTAAAATCAGGAAACGAAGTAATTATTTGCGGCAGAAGGGAAGAGAAGCTGAAGGAAGCCCGGACGAAGCTTCCCCGGATTCACACGAGGATAAGTGACGTTTCGAATCTGAAGGACCGTGACGATCTCTTCAATTGGGTGACCTCGAATTTCGAGGGCATCAGATGAAAGACACATCTGTAAAAGTGTTCGAAGTCATTCTGCCGACCGTGGACACTGAGCTCGACAAAGGGACGCGCGCCCAGAGGAATATGAGTTACAGGAGGATCCCACCGTCAGAGCTCGCGGTCGCAACCATGAAGGCGTTGGCGGAAGATCGGTTCGAATGTGCAGTCGGCCAGGCGCAGAACCTTGTCGAGGCTTCACGAAACAACTTTGACGAACAGTTCAACCGCATGAACCACTGACAACTCGGCCGGGCGCATAGCGAAGTACCCCGTCCCCGTCTTACTTTTGTCCCATCTCATTACACGTTTCCCTGTTTGCCTTGGCAGGCTCTATCCCCTATAATAAGTTGTTGAAGTTTGGCGGAGGACAAGAGAATTGGTACAGGTGATTCTATGGAGACATTGAGGATTCGGAAGGCGACGAAGAAGGATGCGGGACTCCTGGCAGAGTTCCGGTATCGCATGTTCAGGGACATGGAACCGGGAAAAGACTTCTCGAGGGTGAAGGCAAGCTTTGTAAGGAAATCACGGGAGTATTACAACAAACACATAGGCTCGAAGAATCAGTACGATTGCCTTGCAGTATTGGATGACAAGGTGGTCGGCTGCGGGTCGATCCTCTTCTGGGACAGGCCCCCTCATATCGGACATCTTGAAAACTCGATGGGATATACCACGAACAAGACTTATCTGGAATACGAGTTACGGTGACCCGGGAGCCACATCAGTTGGTCGGCCTATTTGATGCCTGGTTGCTGTTTACGTGAAAACTTGCGGAGTGCGTAAATGAAGAGTTTATTGTCCTGCTTACTTTTGTTGACCTTTTCCATTGGTGTCTGCAATTCCATGGCGCGGAGCTGTCACCAGAACGGAGTAAGCCTGAAAGTTTCAAACAACCGTTTAAATGTCAAGTGGGGAGGCAACGTGCGGCTTTCCGGCGGCACGCCTCTGATTCAAAACATGAGAGACTCAGGCAAAGCGACCTGCAGGGCGATCAGTGATTCCGCTTTCGCTTTTCGATTCCGGAACGGAGAACGCCTCGGCGTTGTAGCGAGAAGGCTGGCCTACAAAAATGTGACGGGTCTGTTCCTGATCACGCACGGCAACAGACCGTCGATCGGAAAGGATTACATCGGCCTCTTCTTCGATAAATTTCCGGGTTACAAGCAGGGAATATCCTACTGGTTTATGCAGGATTGGAATGCGTGGACCAAGCCGATGAAGGTGAAAAATCCGGCCGATTTCCCCGATCACGGCGTTCAGTTTTTCCTCTGGCAATACAGAGACGGGACCTACGGCGCGGCGATGCCGCTAAGCGGAGAGGGTTATGAAACCGCACTCGGAAGAAGCGGCGAGGGAATCGGAGCAAAAGCGGTGAGCGGGTACGATAGCACGCAGGCGGCGGAAATACCGATGCTCGCAATTGGGTTTGGAAAGGATCCGTACGTGCTTATCTCTGAGCTGTACCACGACGGGCTGTCGATGATCGGAAGAGGGAAAGATCTCCGAGTGGACAAGAAGTATCCGGAGATCCTGGACTACTTCGGCTGGTGTACCTGGAACGCATCAGATCTCGGAAAGAATCTGAGCGCAAAGCTTCTATTAAGCGGAGCGAGATCATTCTACGACCATAAGTTTCCTCTTTCGTGGATCATAATTGACGACGGTTGGCTGCAGAACAACGGAAGGGGAGCCTTGACAAGTTACAGGCCGAAGCCTTCCGGATTCCCCGAGGGCTTCAAGCCGGTGATACGCGAACTGAAGAAAGACTACGGCATTAAGTATGTCGGTGTGTGGCATACAATCGACGGCTATTGGAACGGGATCGACACGAATTCCGCAATCGGGCGACGCTTCAGGAATGCCATGTTCTCATGGACTGAAACGAATCGCATGGGAAAAGTCTCGAGATTCGATTTCATCTCTCCGTATTCCGATTCCCTTTCCATGTTTTATGACGACTGGTATCAATACCTGAGAGCGCAAGGAGTCGATTTCGTTAAGGTTGACAATCAGCTCTCCGTACCGGATATGGCGAGAGGCAATTTCCCGGTATTCGACTTTGCGGAGAGAATTCACAGTCAGCTGAACAGAGCGGTCGACAAATACTTCGGCAACACCATGATAAACTGCATGGACATGGGTAACGACGCATATTACAACTTCGGCTCCACGGCCGTCGCCCGTAACGAGGAAGATTATTTCCCTTATGAACCTGGCGAGAGCTACAACATGATGAGGGGAAACACCGCCGTGCATGTGCTGAACGCCGTTACGAATTCACTCTGGTTCGGACAAATGGTTTACTCGGATTACGATGAGTTTGAGAGCTACAATCCCAACGCAACCTTCCACGCCATTGCGCGCGCAATCAGCGACGGCCCGGTTTACGTAACCGACAAACCGGGTAAACAAAATTTCAATGTCCTTTTCCCACTTGTCTACCGGGACGGCAGGATAATCCGAACAGATGTGCCAGCGAGACCAACGCGAGATTGTCTGTTTCAGGTTCAGGACCCGAAGCCGTTCAAAGCGTTCAGCAGGTCCGGGAAAATTGGTTTGATCGCCATTTGGAATGTGGCAGACACCAATTTAGTTGCCGGCACTTTCAAGCCGTCGGACGTACATGGAATTCGCGGCAAGCGTTTCCTTGTTTACGAGTATTTTTCAAAGTCTCATATGATTGCCGGGCGGAACCAGGCTATTCCCGTAAAGCTCGGAAGGTTTGGATACAGGCTGTATTATGTCTCTCCCATCAAAAACGGTTTTGCGCCGGTGGGTCTAACCGACAAGTATAATGCCCCTGGAACGATTGAGAGCTGCACTCGAAGCGGCAGCGTTGTGACTTTGAAGATCGGTGAATCGGGTCCGTTCACCGCGTATTCCTCAAAGCGTCCGAAGGAAGTCAAGGTGAACAATTCGAAGGTTCCATTCAAATACGTCGGCGGTATGATTTCGGTGAATATCAAGGGAAGACTGGAGCAGCCTGTAATTCGGATCGTATTCTAAATTGTCATACAAACCGTTGAAAACACAGTAGACATCGTGGAGCGTGAGTGTCCCGACTCGACGCTGACAAAGCCGGGAAAACCAATGCCCTATAAGATCACGAGGGAGACAAAGATCTATTGAGAGTTTCCACCTGCATGGCCTAAATATATTGCAATCGCTGTGGGTCGGCGTATTCGCATAATGATTTTCCGTGATGCATATTATAGATGACTACCGGAGCCAGGGGCTTCGTGAGAATCGATCCTGTTCCAGGCTGACAACGCCGGGTTTGCGCTGACGCGGCATGTTATGAGGGTCGGTCAAATGGAATTGTCCTTGAAAAGGGAGGCTGAATATGGGACAAGTTGTTGCGCGGTGCGGGTTCAGGTGCGATGCATGCATGGCATACGTCGGAAACAACCATTCAAATGATGATCAGGTAAAAGTCGCAGCGGCGTGGTCGAAGTATTTCGGGTTGAACATAGCTCCGGAGAAGCTTCACTGCAACGGATGCTGGGGCGAACAGTGCGCCGGAAAAGATCTGCCCGATCCTTCCTGCCCTATACGCGCGTGCGTGATGGAGAGGGGAATGAATACATGCGCCGACTGCTACGACTACCCATGCGAGAAGATGGAGTCGAAGATGAACGGAGTCGAGGAAGTCATCCGGCAATTCAAAGGCAAGATCACACACGAGGAGTTCGACACCTATATGGCGCCGTACGATGCGAGGAAGACTCTTGAAGAGATGAGAGACCGCCGGGTAGACAGAATAGATTAAACCACGGTGTCATGCTTTAGAATTTCTCTGAGTCGTCAAGGGTTGGGTCTGCGACAAAAAAGGAATGGATTTGGGGATAGCGTTATATTCCTCCTGTAAATAGACGGGAGGAGCAAATGAATTTAGCAGAATTAGAGAAGCGGCGAGAGGAAATCTTGTCCGAGATCGGAGGCATCGGGGACATGCGCAGCGGTAGTATCAGCGTACGTTATCAACGGTGCAGCTATAAGGGGTGTGAATGCCACAAGAAAGGACACCCCGGACACGGTCCGATCTATTCTTTTTCAACAATGCGTGATGGGAAGACTAAGATCAATAATTACAAGTTAGGTCTGGAATTAGCGAAGGTGGAGAAGGAAGTGGAGAATTACCAGCGGTTCAGAGAGTTGACACAGAAACCGATCGCTGTGAACAACGAGATATGCGAGAAGAGGTCGGTGCCGGTGGTTAAGGATGAAATGGAGTTGGAGGAGATTAAAAAAAACTCGAGAAGCTATTCAGGAAGCGGATCAATGTGGAGGCTACCATTCGTGGAGTAGAACGTGGAGGTAGAGTGTGTGTGCTTGGAGATCCCGACGAAGGTCGGGATGGATATGGAACATTGCAGAGGAGTACTTTCCGGGAGCCACTCAAATAATAGACGAGTGTCATGCGAGAGGGCATTATTGGAATGTAGCGAAGTTGTTTTTCGGGAAGGATGAAAAGCGGCGGCAGAGGTGGGCAGAAAAGCGAAAGAGAGAACCGGACGACGGAAAGGCGGAAAAAGTCATAAGGAGCATCAATCGACTTAATCCATCAACAGCCGAACAGAAGGAGGTGTGCCAACGAGAAATCGGATATTTTGAGAACAACAAACATCGTATGCGCTATGACCAGTATCGCCGCGAGGCACTCTTTGTTGGTTCTGGTGTAATTGAAGCCGCCTGTCGTTCACTTGTCGGGCAGAGACTAAAGCAATCCGGGATGCATTGGACCGTTAGAGGTGCAAATAGCATAATTGCTCTTCGTTGCTGCATCTTGAGCCGACTCTGGGAAGACTTCTGGGAATACAGAGCCGCAGCCTGATGAAACTTTGTTACTTCTTTGTCGCACACCCATACGACCTTGCGAGGTTGCATTTGAAAACATCGGGGACTAAATTCGCCATGGAACGGGGGAAAGATGGAATGTGTTGTATTGATTGCTACCTAAAAGTGACGGAAATTTGCACGAATGGCTGATATATAAGCCAACCGAAGGAGGAGGATCGAGCTGATATGGCTCGAAAAACGGTGAGTTTCCCCGCAAACATCGGGGAACCTAATGTTGGCGAAGTCTCCGCGTTCCTGCAAGACTTCTACCCATTCTCCGTGGGCTCTATTGGATAAGCGCGTGAATGACACAAGCCAATTTGTAGTGTTCACACTTGATGGGTTGGCTTATGCTTTGCGTCTCTCTGTCGTGGAGAGAATCGTGCACGTGGTTGAAGTTACGCCCTTGCCGAAGGCACCGGAAGTTGTTCTTGGCGTGATCAATGTTGGGAGGAGAATCATCCCCGTCATAGACATCCGAAAGCGTTTTCGATTGCCGGAACGGGAAGTGAACCTGAGTGACCAGCTAGTCATTGCCAATACTTCGAAGCGGAACGTCGCGCTTATCGTGGATTCAGTCACCGGTGTCATTGAACGGTCGGTTGCAGAAGTAACAGCTGCGGAACAGGTTATTCCCAATGTGAAATATGTCGAAGGTGTGGCAAAGCTCGAAGACGGCATGGTTCTCATCCACGACCTTGATGAGTTTCTCTCGCTCGACGAGGAAAAAGCGCTCGATGATGCAATGGGGAAGAGCTAAACAGGGAAGAAATGACTGAGAATGTTTCAGATCCGTTTTTAGGCCGGCTCAGCGAATTCGTTGAATCGCAGACAGGGTTGCACTTCCCGAAAGACAGGTGGAATGACCTGGCGCGGGGTATGGGCCTGGCCGCTCGAGACTTGGACGTTGAGGACACCGAATCATCGATCGAGTCTTTAATGACTTCGCCGCTGAAGAGAAGCCAGATTGAGATTATCGCTAGCCATCTCACGGTCGGTGAAACTTATTTCTTTCGGGAGAAGAGAAGTTTTGAAGTTCTTGAGGAGCATATTCTTCCCGGTTTGATTCGCCTGCGCAAGAACAATGATCGACGAATAAGAATCTGGAGCGCCGGTTGCTGCACCGGAGAGGAGCCGTACTCGATTGCCCTTTCAGTTAGCAAACTGATCCCCGACTGGGAAGACTGGAACATCACTATCCTGGCAACAGATATTAATCCCCGGTTTCTGAAAAAGGCATCAGATGGAGTCTACGGTGAGTGGTCATTTCGGGAGGCGTCCTTGTTGATCAAAGAGGATTATTTCAACAAGACAAGAGATAATCGCTTCGAAATCCTGCCGTCGATAAAGAAGATGGTTCGTTTTTCATATCTCAACCTGGCGGAAGATGCCTATCCGTCGCTTTTGAACGACACCAATGGCATGGACATTATATTTTGCCGGAATGTTCTCATGTATTTCACGCCGGAGCGCGCGAAGAAAGTCATTCGGAATTTCTACCGGTCCCTCGTCGAAGGGGGCTGGCTCATAGTTAGTCCAAGCGAAGCGTCGCACGTTCTCTATCCCCAGTTCGCCACAGTCAATTTCCCCGGGGCGATCCTGTATAGGAAAGACATCGGCTCGCCGGGGGGTGTCCGAACCCCTGATCTTCTCGTTCCCCCGGATATTGAAAAAAGGAATGTCCGATCCGTTTTTCAGATTGAAGTTGCGCCTGAACGACAGTCGGATGTAATCTCGACGGATGAATCGACGGAAATTATCGCAATTGAAGCCGAAGGACATCGCCAAACGGAATCAGATCCGCAATCATATAAGGAAATCTTAGCATTGTATGAGCAGGGATCCTATGAGCAAGCGGAACAGAAGATCATCGGTTTACTGCCGGTTCACAGCAATGACGCAAAACTAATGGCTCTCCTGGCAAGAGTTTACGCGAATCAGGGCAAACTTGCCGAGGCGTGCAAGTGGAGTAAAAGAGCAAATGAGCTCGACAAGCTGAATCCGGCTTATCGGTATCTCCTTGCGACGATCTTGCAGGAACAAGGTCAATTGGACGCAGCGAAGGATTCATTCAGGCAGGCTCTCTATCTGGACCAGAATTTTGTTCTTGTCCACTTTGCTCTCGGAAACCTTGCTCATCGACAGGGGAAGTCTGACGAGGCAAAGAAGCATTTTCAGAATGCCGTTGCGATATTGGCTTCATATCGTCAGGATGAAATCCTGCAGGAGTCAGACGGCTTGACCGCCGGGAGACTGAGAGAAATTATACGGTCCACAACTTGGGAATAAAGAGTCAAATGAATCAGAAAGAGAGCTCTCAACATCGCAATCCAATGACTGCAATGGATTGGAACGAGGTCCGCCGTCGTGTGGAACATGCACAAGCTTCTCTGCTAAGCGGATTGGATCCGACCCCTGCGGAAAAAAAGAGAATCCTCAAGGCAAGAGCAAAGGCCCTTGCCCGGGAGCCGAAAGTTGAGGAACAAAAATACATTGAGGTTGTCGAGTTTCTTTTGGCTTATGAAAAATATGGTATTGTATCATCCTACGTTCGCGAGGTCTATCCGCTGAAAGAACTGACGCCGGTACCATGCACACCACGGTTTGTTCTCGGCATCGTCAACGCGCGCGGCCAAATCCTTTCTGTTATCGACATAAAGAAGTTCTTTGACATTCCCGAAAAGGGACTAACCGATCTTAACAAGGTCATTATTATTCAATCCGATAGTTTGCCCGCTGGAACCCCGAGGACGTCAGGAAGCGGGCCGATCGGCATCCTGGCGGATGTCATTCTCGGTGTCAGCCACGTCGCGTTGGGTGAACTGCAGCCGTCTCTTCCCACGCTGACCGGGATTCGGGAAGAGTATCTCATGGGAGTTAGCAGGGACCGGGTGGCGATCTTAGATGCGGGAAAACTATTGTCAGATAGGAATATCATCGTACATGAAGAGGTATAGATATAAAGCAGCCAATTAATTGAATAAGTTCGACAAATCATAAGAAGGAGGCACTTGAAATGAGGTGGTCTGTCGGAACAAAGATAGGCGGAGGGTTTGGTCTGGCACTGATAATCCTGGTGGTCATTGGAGTAGTGTCGTACCGGAGCACGACTGAGCTCATCAATGCCGCTCAACTGAAAACGCATACCTACAAGGTGCTTCAAGATCTTGAAGGGGCGCTCTCCACATTGGAGAATGCCGAGACTGGACAACGGGGCTACATCATAACTGGAGATGAGAGTTACCTGGGACCCTATAACGCTGCCATTGTCACGATTGATCCGGAAATCAAAGAGATCAGAGAGTTGACTTCGGATAACCAGAACCAACAGCAGAGGCTCGACACTCTGGTGCCGTTAATCAAGAGTAAGATTGACGAGCTCAAGCTTACGATAGAGTTGCGGAAGAAGAAGGGATTTCAGGCTGCTATGCGGGAGGTTCTGTCAGATAAGGGAAAGCAGATGATGGATGATATCCGAAAGGTAGTTGCCCAGATGGAGAACGAGGAGAATGGTTTGCTGAAAGAGCGAGATGCTCTGGTGAGCGTGGACGCACAACGAACGATATCTACGATCCTTTATGGAATCCCATTCGCCTTCGTACTCCTGGCTCTTGTCGGCTTCTTCACAACCCGAAACATAGCAGGCCCGCTCAGGCAAATCTCCGGCGCTGCTGAACTCATCGCTTCCGGGGACCTGACCGTGAACATCCCTTCAAATAATCGAGGGGACGAGGTAGGTGTCCTGACACAGACTTTTGATCGGATGACTAAGTTTCTGCAGG
>JAMCXB010000036.1 GCA_023480735.1 Bacteroidota bacterium
GTTTCCAACAGCGATGCAGACCGGAAAAACGGTATCATCGAGTTCCCAGATCGGAATGCTTTCCCGCGTCTGTTCGAGTACGGCGAACTTTATTCCCTGTGATTTCATCTCCTCAACTGCGTCGATCGGTTTCTTGTGGTAGGACCACGGCACACTTTCCACCGCGCCAAGTGCAGTCTTTGAGATTTCGGGACGAGGCGGGTAAGGAGTAAAGCCGGTAAGGCAGAGCCTGGAAAGGAGGACCGCGTCGGAGGTCCTGAATATGGATCCGACATTGTAGAGGCTGCGCACGTTCTCGAGAAATCCGTAAATAGGCGTCCGCTGTGTGGAGATTGCCGCTTCCGTTGTGAGCCTTCGTGCAGCGATCTCGGAGTTACTGAGCTTGTGCATCCGCATTTTCGTGGTGTTTTGACTTTGCAAACCACATTTTGTAAAACACCGCCTCCAGGAGCGTCAGAAGTATGAGCGAAAGCGAGTCGCTGTTCAGGATGACGCTGAGACCCTTTGGGCCGAAGATGAGATGTATGAGAAACGATGAAAGCGTCCATCCGGCTGTAAAGACTATTGCGGCAAAACCCAGGGTCAGAAATGCTTCTGCGAGGCTCTCTTTATAATATGTCTTCGCGAAAAGATAAACGCCGCCGGTTATGTGTATCCAAAAGATTAGAACAGGAATCATACCCGAATAAAATCTCATTCGGGAGCCTGAAAATCAAGGTTGGCGTTTGCCTTTGGCCTTGTAATCATGGAAGGGTAGGGTGATTGCAGAGCTTGGTCTGAGGGGGCAGCGGGAAAGGAAAAACACCAACTTGTAGAAGCACATTGGCAATCGTGAATCGATAAAGCACAAGCTCGGCCGCCCATCATGACGGAACGCGCGTGCGCGTGCGGCGCATTTCTATTTATTCCTGATCCTCATCCGGTTCCTGCTTAGTGCCTCTGTGCCTCTTGCGCCCTTCTCTACCTTAACCTTTTTGCCTTCCCCTTTTTACCCCCATCATTGTAATTCTTGCCGACGTCGTCTTTCTCTGAGCCTCAAAGCGATTCAAAACAGAAGAATTTCCTGATGGCTTGATTCTTGCGGCAGTATCACTGTTTATTCTTGTGTAGATATTCGGGGGTCGTTTTGATGTGTCAGAGTTTTGTCGGAATGTCATCGATGAATTCGTTTCGGTGCTTTAGGATATTGGCGTTGGGGATAAAAGGACAAAATGAAAGTTTTTTTATTGTAGATTTCAGAAGAACAAATCAGGGAGCTTCAGCCAGGAGGTTGAGATGAAGAAAGAACAACAGGGGGCGATAGATTTCAGAATAAGCGTATCACTAGCCGTTATAGTAACGATGGTCACGACATTTTTCAGCTGCGAATCGTCAGGCAGGAAGATAAGTCCAGGTTCAAGTGGTGACATCTTTTCTACGAAGGAGAATTAGCATGAAATACTTATTAATGCTGTCGGGAGTATCGGTCATTGCGCTTACTTCCATGACGTGTCATGCGCCAACGGAGCCGCCGGCAGGAGCAGATACCACTTCAAGCAACTTCACATGGACAGTTGACACTATCGGGGCGTCGGGGAGCTACTTATATGATGTTAGCATTGTCAATGACACTTTGGCTTACGCAGTTGGCTTAATCATGCCGTCAGATTCCGTCGGTCGTAGCAATACAATTTATTGGAACAACGCTGCGGTGTGGAATGGAACGAAATGGACACCAATACAAATTCCTTATTATTACAATGGCCAGAAAATATTTACCACTATTACATTTATGTTCGGAAGAAACCAAAACGATATCTGGTTTGGATTTGTTCATTGGGATGGGAGCCAATACTCTCAGCACTCACCGGGCCCGTGGTTTAACTCGCAGGCAACTAAGATGTGGGAAAGTTCTGACGGTAGTCAACTTTACGTCCTCGGATATAATGGCTTAATTGCCTATTCACCGGATCATGGCAGCACATGGCAGCAGGTACAAACCGGTACGACCTTGCCGTTCCAGGACATCTGGGGAGACGGTGGACAGGTGCTGGCTATAGGATCGGATGAATTTGGGCTGGGTGGGAAGTATCTGGTACAATTAAATGGAAACACAGCCACGCATCTCAACGATAGCATCCCTACGGCTGTAAGCCTGAGTGGAATCTGGTTTAAGGCAAATCAGAAGTACTTTCTTGTCGGAGACGGAGTCCTCACGAAGAACTCCCTATCGGACAGGCTATGGCAATATGACTTCAATCGTACCGCAGCAAGCTATTACTCGTTTGCAATTAGAGGTGCTGGATTAGACAACATCGTCATAGCCGGAGGCTACGGTGATATTAGTTTTTTCAACGGAGCGAGATGGACAGAGTATAAAGAGCTTTACAACCCTATCGACCAATTGAGAAGTGTCTCGATAAGCGGGAACACCATAGTTGCTGCTGGAATCAGAACATACAGCGGCATTCAGTATTATGGAGTGGCTTATGTAGGAAGGAGGTGAGAAAGGAATGAGAAAAAGGAGAACAGGAGAATGGAAAAAGAATGGGACAACTCGAAGGTTGAGTATAATGGATATCGCCAAATATTTTCTTCTCGTTGTCTGTGGTGCCATCTTATCAACGTTATCGTTTGATTGCAACCTCCTCACCGGCCCACACAAATCTACCGGCCCAGACACGACCTCGTCAGCATTTACATGGACCATCGACACTATCGGTGCTGAAGGGAGCATCTTGTATGATTGCGTCGTCATTAATGACACTTTGACTTATGCAGTCGGCAAATTATTCCCCCGCGATTCTTTGGGCCGCAGCAATCAGTCTGACCTTTACAATGCAGCGGTATGGAACGGAACGAAATGGACGATGATAAAAGTTCCAAGATATTACCAAGGGCAAGATATACCTGGACCGGTTTATTCTGTATATGCGACGAGTCCAAATGATATCTGGTTCGGAACCGGTGATCTGGTGCATTGGAACGGGAGTCGATACTCCCAACTGATCGTCATTCCATGGCTTCGATCGCCAAGCAAGATATGGGAGAGTTCGGACAGAGCTCAACTCTACGTTGTGGGAATGGGCGGTACGGCTGCTTATTCACCGGACCATGGCAGCACATGGCAGCAGGTACAAACCGGTACGACCTTGCCGTTCCAGGACATCTGGGGAGACGGTGGACAGGTGCTGGCTATAGGATCGGATGAATTTGGGCTGGGTGGGAAGTATCTGGTACAATTAAATGGAAACACAGCCACGCATCTCAACGATAGCATCCCTACGGCTGTAAGCCTGAGTGGAATCTGGTTTAAGGCAAATCAGAAGTACTTTCTTGTCGGAGACGGAGTCCTCACGAAGAACTCCCTATCGGACAGGCTATGGCAATATGACTTCAATCGTACCGCAGCAAGCTATTACTCGTTTGCAATTAGAGGTGCTGGATTAGACAACATCGTCATAGCCGGAGGCTACGGTGATATTAGTTTTTTCAACGGAGCGAGATGGACAGAGTATAAAGAGCTTTACAACCCTATCGACCAATTGAGAAGTGTCTCGATAAGCGGGAACACCATAGTTGCTGCTGGAATCAGAACATACAGCGGCATTCAGTATTATGGAGTGGCTTATGTAGGAAGGAGGTGAGGGAGAACGGCTGAAAGAAGAAGACATTGAACACATTGTCCCGTTAAGGTTTGGAGGGATTGCGAAGTGATGATTCAAACTATATGATTAACCATTTCAAAAAGGAGAGACGTCATGAGACGGAATTATGACCGTAAAATCAGTCAGTGGAAGGTATTCCTGATCAACATTGCAGTTCTTTTCCTTACTGCTGTCGCTTATGGGCAATCCATCGGTACTTTGTCTGCGAACTTTGAGGGCATAGGGTATGATGGATATAACCCGCCCCCTGATCCGGTCCTTGCGGTCGGTCCTAATAATGTTGTCGAAGTGGTGAATGCGGAATTTGTCGCTTTTACAAAGGACGGGACAAGAACCATAGTATATCAAAGCGCTCTTTCGGATTTCTTCAATGATCATTCCGACAAGATCTACGATTGCAAAATCGAATTCGACAAGTACTCGCAGCGCTGGGTTTTGCTTTCTCTGGCCGACAATGGTTCGACCGGATATTACTTGTTGGCGGTATCGAAGGGAACAGATCCGAATCCATCTTCATGGTACACGTACAAACTTGATGCTTCGGTAGACAGCAATTCAGCGAGCGGTTTAAGAGCTGATTATCCCGGGTTGGGATATGATGCGAATTGCGTGTATATAACTTCGAATCAGTATGTCTTTGGAGTCGATGGACCCTTTCAATATGCTAAGATCCGAATATTGAGCAAATCTCAGATTTATTCCGGTCAAACGCCCACCGCGCCATTTACGGATTTCGTCGGTATGAAAGATGCTGATGGCACCACCTCGTTCACCATTAAGCCTGTGCAGCAGTTCGGCTCATCCAGTGCTTACTATTTAGTTGACACAAAGAAAAATGGAGGAAGTGCAATCACATTGTGGAAGATAACTAATCCGCTGTCTAACCCTTCGTTGGCCATACAGGGGACAATATCCGTCAAAACATACAGTGTGCCTCCCGATGCCGAAGATGACGATCCCCTCGGGTCCATAAGTGTCAAACTAGTTGGAACAAGTACACAGGATGCAATGTACAGAGACGGTTACGTTTATACCTCATTTACAACCGGTCACAACTGGGGAAGCAGCACAGTATCCGCAATTCAATATGAGAAGATCGACGTTAGTTCCAATACGGCCGTCATAGACGATATATATGGAAGCGATGGCGTTTACTACTACTATCCAAATGTCTATGCCGACGCCTATGGAGACATCGGGTTGGTTTTCTGCCGGTCAAACCTGACCGAATATCCAGGTGTCTGGTGGACCTATCGTTTGCCTTCAGACGGAGCTGCGAGAGCGCCACAATCGCTCCACTCTGGAGAGGGCTACTATGACTACGGAGATCAGACTCAGGTAAATAGATACGGCGATTACAGCGGAATGTGTCTCGATGCAAGCAACGATAATCAAATTTGGTTCTGCGGCGAATGGGCAAGATCAAACCACACGCAATGGGACACTCAGATCGGCAGCTTTGCATTTCCTCTGGTTGAGTTCACAAACAATGTCGGAGGTACTATCGCTGGAGGAACATTAAGAATCAATTCGAATCAAACGATTAATTCCGGCTCTGCTTTGCGTTTGGGAATGGGCTCGAGTAACGATGAATTGACTCTGGCGCAGGGTTCTGGGAATCAGGATCGATTCGTAAACACAAACAACGTCCCTCTGGCTAAACACAACAATTGGGACCAAACTGCCTCGACTTATCTGCTGAATAACACATTCACTGTGAATGGCACTGCTGGTGAGACAGAAACATCTTATTTTACTGCTCTCAATCCTGCGACCATCACCGCTTCTTCCGTTGACGGTGCTAACTTAAGCGGCATGCAGCTGCAGCTAAACGATCCATGGTATTTGAATTCGAACGGCTCTCAAGGAAATAACTTCGCGCAGGCCGCGATTCCGGTTACTCAAACCAGCACGCCGATGACCGGAGCGTACAATCAGGGAACAGGTGGAGTATTCCTCTTCCAAGGCGACGCCCCCAAATGGGATGAGACTCATTATTCCGTCGGTTTTCCAACAGGTCAGACGATTTCCGTCGGCGGAACGAACCATCAGTTGTATCTCTTGAACTGGAGCGCAAGCGGAGCTACGATTCAAAACTCAACTGCTAGCCAGACTGGGGTAGAGTTCACCAGCGGCAGTGCGACGGTGACGGCAAATGTGAAAGGGCACCTCTTAACCGACACACAGGTTGCCACCGGTCCGGACAACCAGCGCAAGATGGTCACCGATTCCCACGGAACACTCGACATGGTTTATACTTCAGGTGGGAAAGTCTGGCTTACGACATCAACGGACGGCGGCTCAACATGGTCAAACGAGCAGCAAATTTCCGGCAGCGGCACAGCATCAAGTCCATCTATCGCTGCATCATCTCTGGGGGATGCTTACATAATCTGGCAGGAAATTACCGGCAGCACAAAGACCCTCTACATACGATCACTCTATGGAAGTATTCCATCAGCCGGGCAGTTGGCTACCGATGTCTCCTCGTTCGATCTCGAGCCGTCAGTAGCAGTCTCGGACAATGGAGCGGTCCTTGTAGTTTACCGGAAGAGTGACGGACTCGGCAATCCGTATGAACTTTACTGCACATACTCTGGAAATGGGCAATCATTCCCGGCAGGCCAGACGCTTTTTGCGGGAACGCCCGTTCCGGATGACTATCCTTCCGTAGCATGGAATCCGGCAACTTCACAGTTTATGCTGTCGTCGAGCAATACCTCCAGCGGCCTCTCGGTCGAGCTGCTCACCTTCGACGGTACGACATGGCAAAGATATAGCGCATATACTTCACCCTCGGTGCCCTCGACAACCCCCTACTCCCAGGTTGCAGTAGACGGTTCAGGAAGAGCTTACGTCACGTGGATCGGTTACGACGATTACTACGGAGAAAACTCTGCCTCGATGGAGAGGAGCTATTCAGGCGGAAGCTTCTCTGCCGTGAACATCTTCAGGGATGAAATACTGTACTATCCTCCGATAACACTTACGTCTGTGTCAGGCCATAGTGATGCTTCCGGAGGAGTCTCTGTGTTGTATACCAGCGACCCTTCGAGCCAGGATGCACTATTCGATGTTTATTCCACAGACGGAACTACATTCAACGGTTCGGTACTGATACAACCGTCGGCACCGGTAAGCTATCCGAATCTTGCGGAGAGCGCTCCGGCGCAACAGGTGGTTTACTGCACTGCCAAGGGATCATCTGCCCCGTATAGCCTCGTTTCTCAGACGAGAGATAACTCGACTCCGGGATCATCCAGCGGTACGCTTAAAATAGCGGCGTCCGGAGAACAGGCGCATTCAATCGATCCTGCCACATGGAAGGTCTACCGCCGGCTTGAGCTGACAGACACGACAACCGGAGGTCAGCTAATCATACAATTTGGCAACATCCTTTCAGGATCGACCAGAATGAATAGATTCTCGAAGGTTGACACGCTTCCTTCAAACGGCATCAGCCCGTCCTTCATGCGTACGGGAGCCTTCAACTTCAGCAGGGGAACTCCTCTGACTGTCGAATGCGGGGCGAGGGACATAAACTGGACAGAAAAGACGACCGTGACCGTACAACTGGTGGATTCTATGAGTGGACGGGTTATCTCACAGATTCGGAGATTCACCTTCCCGTCGTCGGACACCACGACTTACACAAATGAGCTCATGAACCTGACGCCGAGTGTGGGCTCGATAGCAGACGCTTACGTCTCTGTGAACGTGGAAGGAGTTGATACCGGTAAGGTCATCGTCATCCCGGCGAATGTCTACGTATTAAACGCCGGTTCGTCAAACACGCCACCTCAGACTCAATCTGTTTACAATGCTCTTCCTGCGGAATACAGGCTTGATCAGAATTATCCGAATCCGTTCAATCCTACCACAATGATCGATTATCAATTACCAATAGACAGTCATGTGGTTTTGAAAGTCTATGATGTCCTCGGGCGGGAAGTGAGGACGCTTGCAGATGACAATGAATCTGCCGGTTACCACAGCGTTGTCTTCGATGCCTCGAATCTTCCGAGCGGTGTGTATCTCTACAAATTCGCCGCCACTCCCGCTGAGCCAACAACTGCTGCAAGCTATACATCAGTCAGGAAATTAGTGTTGGTTAAGTAGGTCGCTCTTATTTTGTGAGCGCCCGAAACTGTTATCTGTTTTCGGGCGCTCCGCATGGTGCAAGCTAATCTTTGTAAAATCTCCCCTTCACAGATATATTCTAATGCACATGAAAGGAGAATTTAATCTGAAAGTCATAGTTCCAGCATCGACATCGAATTTGGGTCCGGGCTTCGATACGCTCGGGCTTGCGGTAAATAGATACATGATCATCGACGCGAGAGCGGCATCCGGTTTTTCAATCGAAGTCACAGGTGAGGGCGCCGGCGAGATTCCGGCAGACGAAAGAAACCTGACCGTAGTTGGAATCAGGAAAGTGCTCGAAAACCTCCCCGACCTTCACGTCAGCATTCACAACGGCATACCGTCATGCGGCGGGTTCGGCGCAAGCGGCGCGGCAATCATTGGCGGACTGCTCCTGGCCAATGAACTTTCCAGAACTAAGCTTACCGTTGACGAGATATATAATCTTGCCGTGAAAATCGAGGGTCACCCTGACAATGTCAGCGCCGCATTATACGGAGGGCTTGTCGTGAATGCACGCGGCAGCAATGGAAATTATTCGCGCATTAAGATAGCCGTCGATGGGAAGCTGAAGTTCGTGGCGGTTCTTCCCGACTCGAAGGTCGAGACGGAAGCCGCGCGCAAACTACTGCCTGAATCCGTTAACCTCGGAGATGCAGTGTCAAACGTTCAACACAGCTCTCTGCTTGTTGCGGCTATGGCATCCGGGAATTATGAAATGATCCGGCATGCCGTCCACGATGAGTTGCATCAGAAATATCGGAAGGAGCTCATTCCATACTTCGATCAGTTCTCCGATGCGGCCATGAAGAACGGCGCCCTGGCATATGCGGTGAGCGGAGCAGGGAGCAGCTGCGTTGCATTCTGCCTCGAGGATCACAAGAGTGTACACAAGGCCTTTGAGGACCTGATAGGCGAACTTGGGCTCAACTGGCGCGCGGAAGTTCTCGAGCCGGTGAATAAGGGCGCCGAGGTTTTCACAGACTGAACATAACCGGGGCTTTTTGAATATGGCAACAATTGCAATCGTGGGGAGACCTAACGTCGGGAAGTCGACGCTCTTCAATCGTATTATCGGAGGCAGGCGTGCGATTGTAGACGACAAACCCGGTGTTACACGCGACAGGATTTATGGTTCCTTCGAGTGGCGGGGGAGACAATTTACCGTGATCGATACCGGCGGCTTCGTCCCCGACTCGCAAAACGTTTTCGAGCGTGCAATAAGGGAACAGGCACAGTATGCCGTCGAAGAAGCCGACGCGATAGTCCTTGTCGTGGACGGATCTGCCGGTCCTCATCCGATTGACAAGGAACTTGCACAGGTGCTCCGAAAACGGAGCAAGAAAGTCCTCCTTGTCGTTAACAAGATAGATGATGCGAAGCATGAGAAGAGCATAGGCCAGTTCTTCGAACTTGGCTTTGAGAAGGTCATGGGAGTTTCAGCCCAACTCGGAAGGACCGTTGGAGATTTTCTGGATGAGGTGGTTTCGCTTGTGCCTTCCAATGAAAGCGCCGAAGAACTCTCCGGAACAAAGCGCATTGCAATCGTGGGAAAGCCGAATGTCGGGAAGTCCTCCCTGGTGAATCTGCTTCTGGGAGAGAATCGCTCGATCGTGACCGATGTGCCTGGAACGACGAGAGACTCCGTGGATTCGTTGATGAAATTTCAGGGTGAAGAGGTAATCCTCATCGATACGGCCGGTTTGAGAAGGAAGAGTAAGATCAAGGAATCGGTCGAGTTCTTCAGTACCCTCCGCACATTTCAGGCGGTCGAACGATGTGACACAGCCATCGTTTTGTTCGATGCCTCGGTTGGAGTGGAGAAACAGGATTTGCAGGTGGTCGAGTACACAATCGAACAGGGAAAGCCCGTATTAATCGGCGTAAACAAATGGGACCTGGTCGACAAGAAAGAAGTCAGCACGAGCTATTATGAAGAGGCCATTAAGACCAGATTACGGATGTACGATTTTGTCCCGATTCTTTTCGTCTCGGTCCTGAAGAATCAGCGTGTGCAGAAACTCCTGTCGAAGGCTCTTGAAACGCTCGAAACATCCAAGTCAAAGATCAAGACGAGTGAGCTCAACGATTATTTGCTGCCGCTGATTGAGCAAACGCCGCCATTCTCCAAAACGGGTAAAGAGATCAGGATAAAGTACATCACGCAGGTAGACAGCAAAATGCCGACGTTTGTAATGTTCACGAACCTGCCGGAAGAAGTGTCGGGCACATACAAGAGGTTTATCGAAAACAAGTTCCGTGAGCGGTTTGGATTTGCCGGCGTTCCTATAAGATTCGTCTTCAGGCAGAAGTGACATACCAGGCCAGGTTTGGATTTATGAGTCACAGATTTGTAGAACATGCTCGAGCTTGTTTCATTATCTAAGAAGTTCGGATCGTTCACCGCGGTCGACAATCTATCGTTAAAAGTCGAGGCGGGTGACATATACGGTTTTCTCGGGCCGAACGGAGCAGGGAAAACCACCACGATAAAAATGATCGCCACACTCCTGAAGCCTACCTCTGGCAACGTAAGAATAAACGGCGTGGATGCACATGATTCTCCCGATTCGGCGAAGAAATTCCTGTCGTACGTTCCGGATCAACCCTTTCTTTATGACAAATTGACCGGGAGAGAATTCCTTCTCTTTGTGGCGAAGATGTATACGATGGATGAGCTTGAAGCAGAAAAGGGAATTGAAGAGGCTTCCGAAGTCTTTGAAGTGAAACCGTGGCTCAATAAGCGGATCGAGGACTATTCTCAGGGGATGAGGCAGAGGCTCGTTCTTGCGGCAGCATTGGTCCACAGGCCGAAACTCATCGTCATAGATGAGCCGATGGTCGGGCTCGATCCCAAGGGCGCTGAGACCTTCAAGGCTCACATAAGACTCGTTGCGGAAAACGGATCGGCGGTTTTCATGACGACCCATCAGCTTTCACTCGCAAAGGAAGTCTGCAATCGCGTCGGAATCATACACAACGGCCGGCTGGTATATGAAGATTTGATGGCAGTCTTCTCGGGTGACGGCGTTGCGAGTCTCGAGAAGAAATATATCGAGCTCACTTCGTGAAGTGAGAAGCAGCTGAATGCTTAAGCATCTGGTCAGAACGAAACTACACCTGCTCTACCTTGAAGGAGGAGAGCGGATGAGCCGTCACCTCATGAGGTCGGTGTTTTCCTTTCTTACTTTCGCTCTATTCGCCTACCTGACGTTTGAAGTAGTCAAATTCACCACTTCATACCTGATACTGGAAGCGAAAGTCGGTCTGTTTGTCTTCTACAGACTGATGGCTCTGGCATTCTTCGTCTTTTTCGCCATCATAAGCGTCGCCAACGTACTCGTGGCCTTTGCAACCGTGTTCAGGAACACCGAGGCAGAATTCTTGCATACACTGCCGATCAAGCCCGTTGAGATTTTCCTGTCCCGATTCCTGGATTCCTTCCTGTACAGCTCGGCCTTGATGCTCATCCTGGTCCTGGCAGCCGTTTCAGGGTATGCGGCCTTTTTCAAAGATCCGGTTACGGCAGTCCTCGGAATATTTATTTCGATTCTACCGCTGATTCTGTCCGCTGCCTGTCTGGGAGCTATAATCCTTCTCCTTGCGCTGAAGCTGTCGAAACAAATATCCATTAAGACGGCTGTTGCCGTGCTTTCTCTTGTCTACGCCGGCGGCACTTATCTATACGTCCGGCTCAACAACCCGTTCAGACTCTTCACGGAAGTGATGAAATACTATCCGCACATCGACCGATACCTGGGTGTCCTCGATCCGAAGCTGGACTATCTGATACCAAGTTTTTGGTCCGCGAACTTCTTCTACTTTGCCACCACCGGGAATGTAACGGGTGCGGCGCTGTCGGCTTTGATAGTGTGCGGGGTCGCCGCGCTCCTGTTTGTTCTGATGCTGCGGCTTGCCGACAAATATTACCAGGAAGCGTACTGGATTGCGCACCATAAACTGTTCGAAAGAAAAGTGGCAAACTCCGGAGAAGTTTTCGGCGGGGCGGCAAAGAAACGCATCCGCCCGATTTCTCCGTTCAAGAGAGATTTCCTGATGTTCGTACGGGAACCGAGTCAGATGTTTCACTTCGTGATCATGATTGTCCTGATCGGGGTGTTCCTCTTCAATCTCTTTGAAATGAAGATATATCTGCCTGACACTTTCATCATCTCTTCGGCTTTCACGCTGATATTTGCATTCAACAGTTTCCTGATAGTATCGCTCGCAGTGAGATTTGTTTATCCGATGATAAGTCTTGAAGGAGAGAGCATCTGGCTGCTCCGGTCTTCCCCGGTCAGACCGGCGACGCTGTTCTACTCGAAACTGCTGCCGAGCATCGTCCTCCTTTCGACCATTGGAATCGTTCTCGGATATGCGGCTCCGTCTCCCTTCAAGAACTTCCGCGGCCTGGTACCCGAGAGCATCGCTTACGGATTTGCGAGCGGAATAATCTTCCCGTCCATCGCGATGGTATTCGGCGGGGCATTTGTGGATTACAGGGAGAAAAACCCGGTGCGCATTGCATCGTCGCATGGCGCCACCGTGTCGCTGTTGATCTCGCTTGGGGTGATGGTTATACTCAGCTCCATCGTGTTCAGTAAGGCGTTCAGGTATTTCTCATTCCACGCGGACCACCAGTTTGATCTTTCTGTCGCATGGATTTTGGGAGCAATCGGAGTCTGTTGCGTTGCTCTTGCAAGATTCTTCGGAGGAAGGGCGCTGAGGGTGGACCTGTAAGGATCTTAGTCGGGTCTGCGATAAGTTTGTAAAGACGATTCATCAACTGCTATTCTTTTGCGTTTCTTTATGCGGCGGCGCGATCAGAGGAGAAGCCGTGGTCTGAGCCGCTTCAATTATTGGTTAGGCCTGAAGGAGTTGCGGGACTCTTATGTCATAATCCGGATAGATCGCACGGTAGAGATTGGGGTGTGGGACAAACTCGACGTCGGTGATTTCCGGGAAGCCCGGGATGAGATTATGCAGTCCGCCTCTTTCACCAACACCCGTGAAGTGAAGCGAGACATCGAAGACGAAGCCGCCCGGTCGTTCGAAGGCGGTCGCATATCCGCCCGGCTTGTCATGCTGCTCCAGGACGAGAACTTTGAAGCCCTGCCTTGCAAAACCTGCAGCACCTCAGTCCGCCCAGCCCGGATCCGATAACTATCGCTTCATACTCGTCGTCTTTTGTGAATACCCTGACGCCTCTTGGAAGTGAGCTCCAGTCGAGAGCCAGCATCGACATCCCGCCGAGGACGTACTTCAGGAAATCTCTTCTTTCGATTACTTTATGGTGTAGTCTTTGGCAAGCAACGGCAAAAGTGTCGTAATGTCTCAGTTACGTGCCTAACTCAACCCCCACTCGTTCCCTTCCCCTTCTCTTTGTCGTAAAGAGAGGGGGGAAGGGAACGGGATGAGTTCGCGTCGCGGATAACCGCCGCTGATGGGTTACATAGTAACCGCAGGC
This sequence comes from Bacteroidota bacterium, assembly GCA_023480735.1. Classification (GTDB taxonomy): domain Bacteria; phylum Bacteroidota; class Ignavibacteria; order Kryptoniales; family JAKASW01; genus JAKASW01. The sequence goes on from JAMCXB010000036.1 coordinate 13,258, forward strand.
ACGTTAAGACGCAAGGAGACACCTACACTGGGCCCGAAGTGCGATCCTGGATGAAAGACGCGGGATTTAAAACAACCGCGAGAAAAGGAACTCCTTTCGGAACCGACCTGGTAATCGGCAGGAAGAATTAGGAGGACGGGACCTCCTTATCCTTTACATCGCTCTCGAGGTCCGGGAAATATTCCGGATACAACTTCTTCGCGCATTCAGGACAAATTCCATGAGAGAACTCGGCTCCCGAGTGATTATGGATGTACTGCTCCAATTGTTCCCAATATCCTTTATCATCGCGGATCTTCTTGCAGTTGGAGCAGATGGGAATCAGTCCGCCGAGGGTCTTTATGCTGGCCTGGGCTTCCATAATCTCGTGAGTCCTTTGCTCGACTTTCAGCTCGAGGTTGGCGTTCAATTCTTCGTATGCCTTATGGAAATCCACGAATCTGTCCAGTAATGTGTAAGCCATGGATACAACCATTAAGAAGAACGGGTATTCACTGACATAGACGAAGCGATAGACCTGCATCGCTACCATTGAGTCGCTGGCAACCCCGATGAAGTAAGTGAGTTCGCAGGAAATGACAAAGAGCAATATCTTCTTCTTTGTCTTTCGGTAATATCCTATGTAAAGGAAAAGGATGTAGATGAAAGCAAATATCGCCGAAACAATTTCCACCCGATAGAGAATCCCTACCGAAGATTCGTAATACCTGATCTTCAGCAGATTGAAAAAGTGCACGTCCTTTATAGCGGGTGTAGCAGTCGAAAGCGTGAGTGCCGGACCGGCAAGGAAGGAAAGAACCAAGAAGATTCCGAACCAGGCTATGGAGAGCTGAAGTGTCCTCTGACTTTTTTGCTCAGTGAAAATATTCGTAAACCATAATGAGAAGATTATAATTGCCGCCACTGAGTCGAGCTGGATTCTTTGCCAGAAAACTCCGACGGGCAGAGAAGAGGAATTATAGAGTCCTGCACTGGTTATTTGATAAAGACCGACACTGAAGCAAAGCAAAGCAAACGGAAGATGCTCTCTGATTTGCGGTCGCTCAATGTAGAAGAACAAATAGTAGACGCCGACATAAAGGTTTATAGACGCCATTATCGCCAGAGGAATGGAAAGTGTGTGCATACCTTTTCCCTGATCTAGAGTTTCTGCGTGAGTCCCCGGTTGACGAAAAAGCAGGCGAGTTAAGCCATATACATCGAGGACTCCTGTTTTTCAAATGCGCCGAATCCCACGGGCCACATTCACGTTGTTCCTTTGGTGCCCTTGGGCACGCCTGCCGTGAAGCGATCTATCCCGCCATCTCGGTCACGGTCAAGTGAGCTATATCTCGTCAGGTCTAATTCCATTCCCCGCTACTTTGTCTTGCAAAACCGGGGCTAGCCGCGAAGCACTGTTTATGACCGGTTGACCTTTGAGAATCCGGTCGATTTACGATAATCGGTAGAATTACCGACAGCCTCACCAAATATTAATTCGTTGCAGATCCCTATTGTGGAGAAACACTATGGTTTTATTGTGTTTTTCTCGCCGCTAACTTCCAATTCGTCGTATTTTTGCGCCTTATAGATAATCGTCGAAGCCATCCAGCTTACGACAAATATTACAATTATGAAATACCCCATTGTTCCGAAGTCTCCGCTCAGCCGGCCTACGTAGTTCCAGAACCAGCCCTTCAGCTCCAGTTTGTCTCCTATGACGCTGAACGCTTCTATTCCGCCGACCAACAGGGCCACTAAGACAGAGACAAAAGTAATGGTCACATTGTAGTACAGCTTTCGCAGAGGTTTGACGTAAGCCCATCCATAAGCGGCGAGCATCAGGACACCGTCAGTTGTGTCGATGAGCGACATACCTGCTGTGAAGATGGCAGGGAAGAGAAGTATTGACCAGACAGGCAAGCCCTTCGACGCTTCGGTGGCCGTTATCCCCAGGATGCCGATTTCCGTTGCCGTGTCGAAGCCGAGTCCAAATAAAAACCCCAGTGGATACATGTGCCAGCTTTGCTTGATGAGTTTGTAAGCCGGACGGAAGAACCGCCCCACTAGTCCACGCTGCTCAAGAAGCTCGTTCAGTGAATCCTCGTTGTAAGCGCCGCCGCTCCTGACCGTTTTGAAAGTACTGTAAACGTCGCGAAGAACAATCATATTAACAAAGGCGATGATGAACAAGAAGGCGGCGGATATCGATGTGCCTATGACGCCGCCGATCGCACGAAACTCGGGGAAGCTCTTTTGAACAGCCGTGGCTGCTATCGCTATCGCCACTGATGCCAGGACGACCACAGTGGAATGACCCAGAGAAAAAAAGAGGCCGACCGATGCGGGCCTTTTACCGTCTTGCATAAGCTTCCGTGTAACGTTGTCTATTGCCGCGATATGGTCCGCGTCGACTGCGTGCCGTAAACCGAAGGTATAAGCTATAACACAGGTTCCAATGAGCAAGGGGAAGCCGTGGAATGTCAAAAGCGCCACAGCCCAGACGCCAATGTTCACAGCAATCAACAAAATGTATATGCCCGCAACTTTCTGACGGACTTTACCGGGATTGTCGTCGAATATTTTTAGCGGCCGTTTCATCATTCGATTAGATTCACCAATGAGGTCCTTGATTCAGGTGGTTATCAAATATTATCGCTATCAGAAAGTGAAGATACAAGAGGGCGAGTTAAATGCTGAGTAATGCCTCACTGAAAGGGTTATTTCTCTCGCAAAGGCGCCAAGAACGCAAAGAAATGTTGACGAGCGGTTCGCTTTGCGAGCTTGCGGCTTGGCGAGAAACCATAAGTGAGGGATTACAATGCTGAATGTGCCAGTCCAAATTACGGATAGCGTGACCCGTGATCTTGAATTTACCGGCGTGTCCGGTTATACTTTCCTGAGAGAAGTACCAGAAAAAATCTCGGGTCGTGTACTTGCAGGGAATCGTATCGCGGCGATACCTGCGCTTATGAGGTGGATCAAATCAAAGGGGCGATGATATGAAGAAAATTCTATTGGCGTCATGTTTGCTTGTTTTCTCGGATTCCATAATGGCAAACCCTGTTCCTTTGCAACAAGCATTCATTTCGGAATTCAGATTCAGCCTCAGTAACAAATGGGAATTGGAAATGGGGTTCAATGGGCCGACACGCCTTTTTATGCACAGCTACTTCGACAGCATTTATGTGGTTACATCCAGTGGCATGGCAAAGCTCAGGCTGGACTATGTGAAGGACAGCACGTCGTTGCTTGTAGTAACGTCAGACAGCCTCACTATGCCGCTTTCCGTCAATCCTGAAGGAGACTGCATCAAGATTTACTCGTATTTGCCCGGATTCACAAGCGGCCATTTTTATGTCGTTGATTCTCTCGCTTTCGGAAATTCTGCGGGCAGTTCGTTCGACAGTATACCTGCCGGATACTCGATCTGCAGAATCAACGGCATTTTTTGTCTGGACAAGTATCCGAGCATCGGCAGTGCGAATGATACTTCCGGATGCTGTGCAACATTGACCGGTTTCCTGTTCGATAAGGACCGCAAGAAAATAATCGGTGGAACTTTTGCATTGAATTATCCAATTACATTCAATGCGGACGGCACTTATTCAACGAGGATACTCGCTCGCAAATATGCGTTGTCGTATGTTGTTCAGGTTACGAATGCCGGTGACTATTGGATAGGCGCAGATGCGCTGGACATAAACGCCTATCCTGATTCCGTTATCAATGCAGATATTCACCTTGCTGATCCTCTTGGTATAAATGAGACGACCGTACCCTCAACCCCGAGATTGTACATTATCAACTATCCGAACCCATTTAATCCGAGCACTAACTTCTACGTCAGAATACCGGCTGACCTGAGACGTAAGCAAGGAGAAATTGAGATTTACAATTCCATCGGCCAGAAGATTTACGTCATACCGATATCGAGCGCATCGTCTTACAGGTGGGATGGCATTGACATAACCGGGCGGAGGGTTTCCTCCGGTGTGTATTACTATCGGCTCGTTCTCGATAACCAAGCCCGCAAGACAGGTTCAATGATCCTGCTGAAGTGAAATGCTAAAAGGAATTGCAACGGTCCATCTCCTGCTTGTCTCGTGTGTGTTCGCTCAGGGAATTAATTTTCTTAAAGAGGATATCGCGTTTCATCTGACCGGCAGATATTTCATCGTTGATGGTTACTATTGGTTTTGTAATTCCTCGAGTCGGAATCAGGGGATGCTGATTTTCTATCCAATCGATGCGAGTGCAGGGGGAGTGGATTCGGTCAACTTGTCAACGGTTGTGGTGGGAGCTCCGGTAGAAATCCGGGATCGAACAGATGGTGGCTTCAGTTTTATGCTCCACCTTTCAGCGGACGATACCGCAGTCTACCGTATCGTTTACAGACAGAGAATTACCGCGGATAGCGCAATCTACATATTGAGATCCACTCAGGCATGGAACAAACCTCTCGAATCGGCAGAATACAAACTCATTCTGGAAGAACCGATAACCATCACACAGTTTTCTTACAAACCGGATAAGGTTTATACAGTAGGGGGTAAAAGGATCTACTTTTGGAAGCGTCTCAATTTTATGCCCGATAAGGATATGGTCATACACTTCAAAAGTCGCTGAAGAGCTGTTTGCCGCTTTCTGTTTTCTATGGCAATCGAATCCGCAACCTTGTGTCCTTTCGGCAGACGATTGCTTCCCTGAGAGCCGGACAGTTTTTTGAATGAGTCGGAGTATGTCAAGGAGATTGGAGTTTGCCGGGGGGCCGTTTGGGATGTCGGGCGGGATAGTCAGGTCGGCAGACATTCAAGTTGTAAAATCCACATCAGAGACATAAGAAACACTAACCGCGAGGCACAAAGACGCTGAGCGAAGTTGCTGTCTCTTTGCGTCTCGGCGCCTCAGCGGTGTTCTTACCTTCAGAGTTTATTTACTGATGTGCCAGCTAACTATTTTCCACGTGAAAGTCAAGGTATTGAGGAAGTATGGTCGGATTACCTTCAATAACGATTGAGAAACACAATCCGCGTCTGGCTAAGCGGTTGTGCGGCCCATTACGCCTTTCCAGATGAAATACACGGGTATCCCGATCAGCACGATGATTAAGCCTGGCCATGTGTAGGCAGGCTTGAAGACCAGAAGATCGATGCAGATGGCGGCGGCAATCAGGATGTAAAGCCCCGGCAGAACCGGATAGCCGAAGGCTTTGTATGGCCGCTCGGCATCGGGACGTTTCTTCCGAAGTATGAAAATTCCAGAGATGGTCAGGATGTAGAAGATAAGGACGGCAAATATCACATAGTCAAGCAAATCGCTGTATGTTCCCGACAGGCAAAGCAGGCTTGCCCAGACTCCCTGTACAACCAGGGCTGCACCCGGCACAGATCTGTTGTTGAGCTTTCCTGCGGATTTGAAAAACACATTGTCTTTTGCCATGGCGTAGTAAACGCGCGCGCCGGCGAGAATGAGTCCGTTGTTGCAGCCGAAGGTCGAGATCATTATGAGCACAGCCATTATGACTGCTGCCGCCGGTCCGAAAATCATCGCCGCGGCTGCTGTCCCCACTCGGTCATCCGCCGCGAATTGTATTCCACGGCTGAGGACTCCATGGCCCGCAGGATTCCCGATGACGGGAAGAATAAGTATGTATGCTACGTTCGCCAGTATGTAAAGT
>JAMCXB010000054.1 GCA_023480735.1 Bacteroidota bacterium
TTCTCCTTATCAGATTTGTTGTTAAAATCGCTTTGTCGCTGATGATAATAGCCGATTGCAAAGCTCGCCTGATCTTCCAAAGAAAAGACAGCAGGAAAGCGCGAGCCTTCAATTCTCGACATCAACTCCTGTAGCTTTTTATCGAGGTTAACAGCAAGACCCGGCTTCTCACCTTGTATCTTCGACAAATGATGTTGCGTCAGTTTCATCAGTCTTCCGAAGGCTGTTGCCGGCATTGAGGAGGCAAACGAGAAAAAACGCTCGCGGATGCCCGCGTTCAAATTGCCTCCTGATGCGTGATATTGGATTGACTCCAGTACCGCAAAAATACGCCCGCATGTGTATGCGACGTTTTGGTTCGATTCATCGAGTTCCGCCATAAACTTCAATCCTCCTTTTTGGTCTATTCTTCTATTCATATACAATTTTAATACAGCTATTCTTTCTGGTAAGGTGTTTTCCCACCAAGGGCGTTTGCCTTGTTCACCCTTTTGACTTTGTTCACTCCTAATTCGATTCAATACCGCACTTAGTGTCCAGAGAGGCGGTACGAGACCTAAGACCGCACATTTCCAAAGTGCCGCCCCGATCCCTCCATGCTGTACGTCTTTTCCGCCCTTACTCTTCGCAGACCGGACTAGCTCCCAAAAACGTGGATGATAGCGAATGACTTTCTTCTCGTCTTTATCAAATCCGAGTCCATGTGCACTATAGTTTCTTGCTTTTTCTTCGAACGAATCATGAAAGAAAAATTTGTCCCTTGCTTCAATTGTTTTGATTCGACTTGTGATTGATATGCCTTTCTCGCATCCTTCAACCCCTCGTTTTCTTTCTTTTCATAGAAATTGATGAGAGGCTTCACCGCAGGAAGGTTTTCATATTCATGTAACTTCGCAACATATGCTTTGTGGCATTTGGTGTTACGAGGACTCTTTGGCAATCCCAGCACATACTTCTCATTATCTAACACCAAGCGCGCTAGCACATTACTCGTTCTGCCTTTGTTTTCCGTCCTTACTAAGTCCTCCGCGACGGTTTCCTTTTTTTCTGTTGGAATCATGTCCAAGAATGTTCCATCTGGGGCGATACAGATATATGCATCGACCCTTTCTTTGCACAAGGCATCGTGGACGAGCGGCTGGTAGGGTTCGTCCTTTCGATTTCTTTCAGCTAGCTGAACAAGTTCTCGTATCATAATCCCCCCTTCGTAGCTTCTTCGGCGCGATTCAATTCATGGATTGTAAGCGACTGGTAATCCGGCAGAATGCCGCGCTTGTGGGTGCTTGTAAGAATCTGTCTGTACTCCTCTGAACAGTCCAATATTCCATCCCTCACCGCCACATCGTAGAAGAACTTCGGCATCGGCACGCCTTTCTCATCATACCACATATCAAGGAACATGCTGCCGACGGGAATATCTTCTTTGATTCTTCTCTCAAAATCATCCTCAGCAGGCATAGAAAATTCTGCCGCGAACTCCCGCGTTCCCAAATACGGCCGGCGCCAGCATTGCCCTTTTCTTACTCTCCGGTTGAACATCTCGACGTACTTCTTCGGGGGATTCTTCTCTGACGGCGCTGCCTGAAAGACCGATGCTTCGATGAGGTATGCAACGTCTCTGAGCACAATGCTGTTTCTTTGGGCACGGCTGTTTTCAATGACGATGGGCGTCTTCCCCTGTTTAGAGTTGATCTCATTTCTCTTGACCGACGCGAACTTCACCGGCTTGAGCACGACAATTCGGTGGACATGCCAGATAAACTCCGGTTTCCAGAGAATGCAATCCAACACACCGCGAGCTGCCGATGGCGTCATGCACGGGTATGTCATTCGTTCCACCTTGAGATCTGGCCGGGTGAAACAGGCAAACTCCCCCCATACTTTTACCTGAACCGTGTAATCATCCATAAACCCTCCTTTAACCAACTTGTTTGGACGGGCATTCTTGCCCGTCATTCTAATGATTTGGTCAATCAAGAATGATTGACCGACAGTGTTTAGAATACTGTCTCAACATCTTTCGGAGAGAGACCGAAGTCCTTGTCGTAATTACCTGTGTAAATTTTAATCGTGTCGTTCGGCGTTATTATTTGCCCGTTGAAATCCCTGATAAAATTAGGATACACTTGTACGCTGAATTGCTGAAGTTTTCTGTAGTGTTGTCGTGTAACGATTCTTCTTTGACTGATGTCTTCTGCATCAATAAGTTTCTTAATCTCATCAAGCAGTGATTTTCCCTCGGCGTATTGCTCTATCACAAGCGAAGTTGTCGGTTCATCGATGAACTTGAAACTTTCGCATACCTCTCTGAAATCGAATCGTTCTCTTTTCTCCGTAATCTTACGTTTGTCGGCGTTCACGAAAAGTCTCGTAACCTGCTCATAATATTCTTCGAATGATCGGGCATCATGAAGAACGTCGACATCGTCTTTTATTATGCCCATTGCAAAACGCGAACACGCTTCATATGTCTTGTCCGGCATACTATGCTTTTCCAGATTGAACAGGACGACCTTGCCTCTATGTAATGTTCCATTCCGATTGCATCTTCCTGCGGCTTGAATGACTGAATCCATAGGCGCAATGGCTCGGTACACACACGGAAAATCGAAATCAACTCCTGCTTCAACTAATTGTGTCGATACAACCGCTATAAGTTTCTTGTTATTCAGGTCTTCAACGATGGCATTGATTGTTTTCTTCCGGTGGTGAGGACACATTGCCGTTGAGAGGTGGTAGGACTTGTCAAATCCGCTGAATCGTTTCACCTGCCGAAATAACTCGCGCGCGACACTCTTTGTGTTGACGATTGCCAAGAATGATCCCATTTCTCTATTTAACTCTTTCACAACCCTGTCGAGTGGAACTGCCTCAAGTCCATTCAACAATTCGTAGTTCACCCGCCGCGTCGGTTTGAAGTACTTCTCTGGCTTTGTAATAAGCGGGCGCATGTTCTCGATTCCATCGAAACCTTCACGCTTCATGAATGCAGGCTGCGTGGCCGTGCAAAAGAGAAAAGACGTCCTAGCAAGTGCGCTGACATTCTTAAGCATCACGATTATTGGCTCGGCATATTCCTTGGGCAATGTCTGAACTTCATCGAAGATCACCACCGATTCCGCAATGTTGTGGTTCTTCCTGCACTTAAACGGTCTGTTGCTGAATAGGGACTCAAAGAATTGGACAGATGTTGTTACTATGATCGGCGCATCCCAATTTTCACAAGCCAATCGCTTCGCAAGTTCCCCGTCGTCACCGACATCACCTTCGTCATATTTGTCTTTCGTTCCGTCCTCATCAACAATGCCGGAGTGGTGTTCCAGAACCGCATCCTCTCCGAAAACTTCTTTCAATATTCTTGCTGTCTGGTCAATGATGTTGATATATGGAAGAACGATTACAATACGTTGCAGGTGGTTATGCCTTGCATGCAACAACGCCCAGTACATCGATGTCAGTGTTTTTCCCAGCCCGGTCGGCAATTGCAGTGAGAAAAATCCCGGATTCTCTTCCGCATGCGTTGCTGCGTCAACCCTTGCCTTTGTGCGAAGTGCGTTTATCCTTCCTTCAGTCGGAAGCTGTTGAAATTTGTTCTCGAGTTTCTCGAGTAACAGTTCACACAAGCCATCCCTGTCAAGTCTCTGACACATTCTGGCTTCCGTACGCTCAGTCTGGAAGTGATGTTCGGTATCCAGCCAGTCCGCATCTGTTAACGCGCTGAATAGAAAACGCGTTATGCATTCAGCTAAAACGAGGTCCTTTTTCGGGAGAACAATTTTCGGAACCGCTAACGCAGGGAAAACCTCTTTGAATCTTTCACACAGAATGTTCACTACGTCTTGATTGTCCCCATAGTCCTCGATATTGGCGTTTCGTCCCGAGTTATCAGGCATTCCTGCGTGATGCCCCTGAATCACAAACTGCAGAGGCAGATATTCTCTGGCCAACACTTTAGCAACGAGCGCCCTGACACCTGCGTGCGGGGTCCTTTTGCCTCCTTCGAATAGATATTTTTGGAATCCATCCTGGAACTTACCGACATCGTGAAGAAGTCCGGCAAGATAGAATAAGCCTTGAAAATCATCAGCGGGTGAAAATGATTGAGCTAGTTCTGCCGTTTGCAGCAGGTGCGCCTTCAACTCGTGTCTTTCACCTTTCTCATTCTCCGAATGAGCAAAAATTTCGGCTGGTCCATCTGATTTCACTTCTTCAACCTCACAATACTCCTCAAAGACTTCAGTGGCACGAAGGAATAGTGTTCATTCTTTTCATTTCTTATCACCGAGTATCTCTTCCCACTTCTGTCATCAAAGTCACCTTTTAGATTTGCAGCTGAATCCTGACGAATCCCGTCTTACCTCTGACCAATGTTTCCCAACTATCGGCACGTATAAGTTGCCGCAACACCCTGACACAAGCGCGATCATCTCAAACAATTATCCTTCTGCCTCTCAACCGATGCTCCAATATAGCCGTCACATTCTTTTGAGTTCAACCTTTGAAACGCGCCTCGCCATTTGAGCCTCCCTTTCAACATCTGCGCTCCCAAAACTCAATTGCACAACTCCTCAGTTACCGCGATAAGCTAATATTCCTAAAAAGAAGAACTCTATCATTCAATGATAATTTTTCCCGTGTGCAAACAGCTATGATAACAGATGATTGATACAAGTAAAACGAGTCTCTCATCCCTCTACCTGCCAACCGCTCCGCCAACGCATTTTTCTATCTCCTAACCATTCGCCTTCATTCGACGTGCCCCATCCCGACGGTGCGGCATCCGGTCGGGACAGGGCCATCTCCTTATCTTCTCATCTTCTTAACTTCCGTTCTTCTCACTGCTTCATTGCTGCGTCGTGTTCGCTGGCAGCTCGGATTTCCTGTGCCTCACGCCGGTATCTTTAACGGTCCGCGCAGCCTGGTACTCGTTGTAGAAGTCGGGGTACTTCGCTCTCAGAAGCTCCATCAGGTTATCGATCTCTTCAAGATCGTCATCCACTTTTCCGAAGAGGTCTATCATCGCCTGACGCGCGCCCATCCTCTGCGCTACACTGCTCTCACGCCCGCCGATGGACTTCTCGTATGCGTCAATCTTCACTCCCAGATCGGCAAGTTTCTCGGAAGTTGCCCCGAATTGAACCAGGTCCGCAGTCAGCTTCCCCGCCTCAGTATGAATCGTTCTTGCTCTCGTTACAAGTTCGGTGTCCCGCATTCGACGAAGAGAGGTCTCAGTGACATCAACGATCTCCGCCAACTCAGGATTGCTTTTTCGCTTCGCGAGAACTTTCAGCCCGGACGCAACCGGAAGCAGCGATCCAATCAAATCGTCCTCTGCGTTCCATTTCGTCTCGGACTTGCCTGCCGTCGCTTTTCCAAACTCGAGCGACTTGTTCTTCAGATCCGTCGAGTGACCTCTGAATGCAGTGATTGATTGTTCGAACGCCGGTATCTCTCCCGTCTTCTCGATATTCATTTCCAATAATGTGTCAACCGAAGTGTACATGGTTGCCCTGTTTTCCTGTCCCTTATTCATTTTCTCCCCCTTTTTTTGGTTTTTGATTAAGGGATTTGCCGCAAATCGCAGAAATTGCACGGAATTGCACAATTCACAAGAAAAACCCGACATCGCACGCGGAAAACCTTTCAATGTCGCAGCTAAACATGCCAATGCTTGGACTTAACTTCTCATTGCTTTACTTACACTTGTGAATGTTCTCTTCGAATCTCCGATTGCAACACTCATACCTCGCAGTGTTTGCTGCGAAGTTCCCGATGTCATGCCTGAAATCGTTATTGCTCAAGCTGAATCCTCGTCTGTTTCGCTCCAATTCCGCAATGCTTAAGCGCAAAGTCCCAATGATTTTTATGCGTCCAAAGGTGCTTAAGCCTTCCCTGACCATGACTTATTGGGTTTTCCTGTTACTTCCGTGATATTAGGAAATTAACGAAGAGCTTTCACTATCCCTGACTTCGTGAAACAATCCGACTCACCATGGCACGCAACCCTCTGCGACTTTGATCCTCGAGGTCCATCCATGGGTGATTTTAAGACAACAAGACGAAACATACAAGCGTTTGCCAGGGATCGCAGTAATGCCTCACTGAAAGGGTTATTTCTCTCTCAAAGGCGCCAAGAACGCAAAGAAATGTTGACGAGCGGTTCGCTTTGCGAGCGGCTTGGCGAGAAACCATAAGTGGGGGGTTACGGATCGCACTGTCTCAGTCTCTAAACTAATATCACCGCTTCGTGGTTCGCATATTATAGAAAAAGGGAACTGAAACACTACCCCGGAGACATTCCGGACGAACAAACTCAGGAGAAACGGAAGACCTCTTCTCACTCTCCCTGACTTACCAGCAGCACTCCCCAGCCCGGCTTGATCTCGACGCGCAAATTTCCATCTTTCACCGGGAATTCTTTCGAGCTAAGTACGTCTCTGTAATTTTTCGTCTCTTCCCGAGTTGCCACATCTACGGTTTGCGTTTCGTCCGACAAATTGAAACCTATTATTGCTGTGTGGATACCAGCCTTCCGCTCGAACACGAAGACTCTCTTGTAATCGTCCGCCACGAGTGTCCTGCAACTGCCGACAGTCAATGCCGGGTTCGAAACCCGCTCGTGAATGAGGAGCTTATAATAGTCGAACAGATCGCGGTCAAAGACATTCTTATCGTCGGGCCTCTTGTGACCCGGCACCGGCGAGGTCTTCTCATCAGCGTATTTCATGTCCGGCCACAACATCGGCTTTCTGTCGTCGGGATCGTCTGCCCCCCACATCCCCGCTTCGTCTCCGTAGTAGACCATCGGTGCGCCGACGTACGTCATCTGGAACAACACTATCAACTTCTGTCTCCTGATCTCGGCAGCGTCCGGTTTTCTTACATTGTAGCCGGGATTGTTTCTCGGACTATTCCCCGAATCATAGGCACGATCCGGGTTGACAATCATCGAGGCGAGCCTGTCGGTATCGTGGCTGTCGATCAGGTTCTGCAAAACGTAATTCACGTCCTCCGGATATGTGTCGCGGATTGCCTTTAATGTGGAATCAAACTGAGCCGGTGTAATAGCAAGATGCTTGTTTATGAAGAACTTGACGACCACCTTCGCAAATTCATAGTTCATCACGGCGTCAAACTGGTCGCCTTTCAGCCACGGCGAGGCGTTATCCCAGATTTCACCGGTGATGTAAGCTTCCGGGTTTATTCCTTTGACGACCTTTCGCCAGGCAATCCAGAACGGGTGCGGAATCTCGTTCGGCACATCCAGTCTCCAGCCATCAATCCCGTCTTTCGGGTTTCCGTCAGGCTCCATCCAGCGTTTCGTAATTGCCATTATGTGCTCATAGGGTCCGTGCACCAAACCGGTTACCGAGTCCTTTCTGAAAATCGGCAGCGATTTCACTCCCCACCATCCAGCATAGTCGAACCTGGTTCCCTTTGCAGAATCGTTCCAGCTTCTTATCACGAACCAGTCTTTGTACTTCGATTTTTGCTGGTTCTTCTCCACGTCTTTGAATGCCCAGAAATCCGTGCCGACATGGTTGAAAACTCCGTCTATTATTACTTTCATTCCCATCTCGTGTGCCTTCTTCACGAGTTTCAGGAATTCCCTGTCTGCCGAAGTCCACCGCCAGGTCGAAGGGTCGTCCGGGTTTTCCTCGGACATGATCTTCAGATCGCCCTTCGGGTCCGGTCCAAAATTGCGATCAATGTGGGTATAGCTCGATGTGTTGTACTTGTGGAGTGATGGCGATTCGAATACGGGGTTAAGATAGATCGCGTTGATCCCAAGTTCTCTTAAATACGGAAGCTCTTTGATTACCCCTTCCAAATCGCCGCCGTATCTCCGGTCGAACACTACGTCATAAAACTTACGGGAAAATCCTTTCTCCCGCGGCTGAAGCTTGTACCAATCGCTCGTCCAGGGTGAGATGTGATAAAGCGCGCCGCTGACTTGAGCATCTCTTGCAGTAGGGTCATTTTCCAGATCGCCGTTACGGAAGCGTTCGGGAAATATCTGATACCAGACTGCCTTTTTTGCCCAGGCAGGCACTTTGCTTCCCTTCTGCATGTTAACCTGGCCTTCGGCCATTGATGAGCATACCGCGACGGCTATCGCGACAAACATGATGCGGTTCATTGAGAAATCTCATATAGTTTTCGATTATCTGTTCTTAAAGACTGAAGCAACCGGAATGAAATGCACGAACATTTTCTTCAGTCCAGTTGGTGCGTGTATTCTCCCTGACTTCCTTCGTGCTAATTGCAGCCCTAACGACACCTATAATTCAGCCGCCTGTGGCAGCGTCGATATTGAATTGCGGTTATCCTAAAGGTCGACCACTCTGCGTGCTCAAATCCTCAGAGTGGTCCCGCTATATTTTTATATCCACCATCCAACTCCCCGAACGAGGCGCTTCGCCAGTCGCGTTCACTGGCTCCCATCACGCGACGACCGAACGCCTACAGCATCGAGTAGCTCGGCTCATTGGATGGTGACTTAATAATTCCCTCTCTGCAACAAGGCAACACAAACGCTGAATACTATCCGGGACGAGATTATTCCCGAGTCGGTTTTTCAGCCTTTACCTTCACCGCAGATGATGTATTTCTTTTCGATATCCTTCGCTTGCGCTCTCTGATGACAACCGGCGACCTTCGCAGGAACCTGGCATCAGTCTCTTCAGGAGCAGGCTTCTCCTCGTCGCTGATTTCCGCATACTCGAAGACCTCGTACTTGTAATTACGGATTACAATCTTCTCATCGTCATGATACAACACGTATTGCGGAAGGATCGGTATTTTCCCGCCGCCGCCGGGAGCGTCTATGACGAAGTACGGGACGGCAAGACCGGAGGTGTGTCCGCGCAGTTTATCCATGATTTCCAGGCCTACACGAATCGGTGTCCTGAAATGATTCGTACTCTTGACCATGTCCGCCTGGTAAATATAGTATGGCCGCACCCGCATCATCAGGAGCTTACGGTTGAGGTCCTTAACGACCTCCGCATCGTCGTTTACTCCTTTCATCAGAACCATCTGATTTCCAAGAGGGAACCCTGCATCTGCCAACAGATCGCAGGCTTGCTTGGCCTCAGCCGTGCATTCCCAGGGATGGTTGAAATGGACATTGACATAGATGGGCTGGTATTTCTTCATCATCTCGACGAGCTGCGGCGTTATCCTCTGTGGCAACACTGCAGGCATCTTGGTGTGCACGCGGATTATCTCCACGTGGGGTATTTCTCGGAGTCCTTTAAGCACCTTCTCCAGCATAATGTCGGTAAGCATGAGAGGATCGCCTCCGGAGACAATCACGTCTCGGACCTCGGGATGAGCCTTTATGTAGTCAAGACCGTCCTGAATATATTTCATGCTGATCTTGCTCGAATCGCTTACCTTTCTCTTCCTCGTGCAGAAGCGGCAATACATCGAGCACTGGCTCGTAACGAGGAAGAGTACTCTGTCTGGATAACGGTGTGTGATGCTTGGAACGGGGCTATCACCATCCTCATTCAACGGGTCCTCGGGAAGTCCGTCATCTGCGAGCTCCGTAGCATCCGGGATGCACTGAAGCCAGATCGGATCGCCCGGTTGGCGAATGAGGCTTAAATAATAAGGGTTGATTCTGATGTGGAAAAGGCTGTTGAGCCTTTCGGCAGTCTCTCTATCAAAGTTAAATCGCTTGACAAGGTCATCGGCACTGTCAATACTCTGCCTCAGCATCTGCTGCCACAGTTCCATAAATTAGTCCTCCGAGATTAGTTTAACATATATTACGAGGTCATCCCCGGGACGGTAGTAGTCATGGATCCTTGCCCCCTCGTGATACCCTCGTTTAAGATAGAAGCTCCGTGTAGAAGAATATTTCTCCTGCGAACTCGTGGAAACCGTTATCAGCCTTCCCTTGTGTCTCGCAATATCGGCTTCGGCAAATGTGAGAAGCTCGGTGCCGATTTTTCTCCCCTGGACGTCCGGATCTACGGCTATCCAGTAGATATCGTAAGTGCCTTCCGTCATAGGAGTCGGTCCGTAACAAACGTAGCCGGCCACTTTGTCTGCCAACGCTGTGTATGTCCAATAACCGCTTTCCAACGATTGCCCGAAATATGAGTTCAATAATTCATCGGCAATTTCTATTTCTTCTGAAGTGAAGTAATCGGTTCTCTTCAGGATCTGAAGAATCGGATCGCGGTCTTCCGGGATGGTGGGCCTTATTTTAATCAAGTCTCTTCTTAAAGGCTGATTCTACAATGTTGTTTATAAGCTGGCCGTATGTCCAGCCGAATGCATTCGCACTCCTCGCAAAACCCGAACCGTTCGGCGAAAGATCCGGATTCGGATTTACCTCGAGGACATATACCCTGCCGTTCTTATCGACCCGCATATCGACTCTGGCATAGTCCCGGCAGCCCATGGCATCGTAAGCCCTTATGGCGGTGTGTTGAATCTTTTGCTGCTGTCTCTGACTGATCTTTGCCGGGCAAACCGGAACGGTGTTCTTGTACTCCACGCTTTCAGGCATCCATTTCGCCTCGTACGACACGATGTGATGATATCCCTCCGGCATGGAAGCGAAGTCTATCTCCGAGACAGGCAGCGCTACCAGTTCTTCGTTCCCTACGATTGCCACATTGAATTCCCGCCCCTCTACATATTGTTCGACTAAAATCGGCTGCGCAAACTTACTCAGCATGTTCGCCAGCAAAGACTGGAGATGGTCCCGATCGTATACGACGCATGAGTTGTTTATACCTATGCTCGCGTCTTCATGAATCGGCTTGGCTATTACTGGAAAGGTCAGCTTCTTTCTCGCAACCTCGTCAGGCGAGGTGAAGACACGGAAACTTGGCACGTTCACCTTGTGAAAACTCAGTATTTCTTTCGCCCTTACCTTGTTCAGACAGCTCCCGAGAGTCAGCGGGCCGCTTCCTGTGTACCTAATACGCAAAAGTTCGTACAACCCCGCGACGTTCATCTCCTGATATGAGTTACCCTCGATTGACTCGCAGAAGTTGAAGACGAGATCGGGCTTCTCATCGCGCAGGTTATCGATCAGCTGATTTATGTCTGAGCTTGTGATAATCGTTGACACATTATATCCGGTCTCCGCCAACGCCTCGGCAACAGCCTCTACCTGTTCGACCACCGCAGTCGTGGACGTGTCTTGAAGAGCAGCCTTAACACGGGGGTCTACTTTGCCGCTGAAAGCCAGCTCTAATTCCGATGAGATGTCTAACGACGATTCGTCGTAAACTATGGTGATTTTCTTTTTCCTTGACATAAACCGCCTCTATAAGTTCAACGAATACAGTTAGTTACGAACTATGCTTTCCCTATTCTCTTCAGAGCGACGGACAGCACAGAATTGATCATTTCATCGTAGTTCAATCCTGCGGCTCTGGAAGCCATCGGAAAGCATGAATGCTCTTCGGGATCAGGCAAAATTCCGGGCAGTGGATTGACCTCCATAACGTTCGGCTCACCGGAAGCATCGAGCCTTACATCAATCCTGCACCAGTCACGGCAGCGTAGGACTTCGAACGATCTCTTACAGATGTCCTCCATCCTGCCCCTAAGAGAGTCATCAATGGGAGCGGGACACCTGAAAACTTCAATCGGTGAATCTTTCGTATCCCACAACCATTTGGCCTCATAAGAATAAATCGGCAATGCCTCCGATGGCAACGAACTGAAGTTCATCTCGACTGGGGGAAGGACTTTCAGTTCGCTCCCATTACCAAGCAGTGCAACGGTAAATTCCCTTCCGGGCAAGTATTCCTCTACAAGTGCTGGTTGTTCGTAATTATCCAGTATTCGCGCCACTTCCAGTCTCAGAGACTCGGGTGTCGCAACATAAGAAGAATTGAAGATTCCCTTACTCGAACCTTCGTGAAGCGGTTTTACAAAAAGTGGATAGCGTAAAGAAGTCCTGGCGGCTTCTTCGTATGAATGCGCGACAACAAACTTTGAAGTCGGGACCCCGTGGTAACTTAGAATCTCTTTTGTCCTCGCCTTGTCAAGACATGTAGCCAGCGTAAGCGGATCAGACCCCGTGTACGGCAGACCGATGAACTCGAACATCGCGGGCATTTGAGCTTCCCGACTGACGCCGTTCATTCCCTCGGCAATGTTGAAGACGATATCGAATTCGCCGTCGCGCAGTCTTCCGTACACGTTTTCGTCAGCTTCGACCAACGTTACATCGTTGTGGATCGATAGTGCGTGAGCTACCGCGTTGATGGTCTCGGCTGTATCCCACTCGGCATACTTGTCGATGACTTTCACTTCGGCGGTTTTCATCTTTAGGGGAGAAGAGGAGGAAGGAGGTTCGTCGTTGTCTTCAATGATGCTCTCTCTTTTCATGTTAAAGACAAGAGCAACTTTCATACAGGTTCCTGCATCAAGTCCGACTTCTCATATGTTGGCATGTCGCCCATCATTTGCGTTTAATATAAGGGTTTATTTGTAATTGTCAAGCAAAGTGGTACAGGAAAAGCAGGGTAAAGTGGTTGGGGATCCGGAGGGTTGCGCGCGAGTTGTCGGCTCTCTCCTTCCTGTCCTCTAGTTCTTCCTTCCCGCCGGTCGTCATTCTGTCATCTCAATTTTCTGCCTTCGACATTTCATCCGTTAACCTTTCACCTCTTGACCTTAGTTACCTACAACCTTTTGTATTTAGCTTTTGACCTTTGACTTTCGACCTCTCGTGTGAACACACGTTGAAGTTCTCTGGCTCAGATGTTAATTTTTATGAAACAATGGAGTTGATATGACATCTAAAGCACCCGCGCAGGTAAACAAATTTGCCGAAGACAGCGCTGAGAAGATTGCTTATAAGATCGCTGGACAGTTCAAGATGAGAGAATTTAATGATAACAACCGGCTCGGCTATCATATATGGAGATATATAACCGGCACGATCCCCACGGTAGATGAAGCGGTCAGGGTTTCAGGAGTAAGGCTGACGGGCGGAGAGACGCTGGGAGGCATCACCGACAAGATCGCCGAGAAGCTGAAAGAAAACGGCATAGAAGTAAAACGAGATAGTTGAGACCCAGGCACTTTCGTCGACGTCGATCTTAATACGGCCGGCGCCGACTTTTCGTTCTCCAACAGTTCTTCAGTTCTCAATGAATCGGGGTCAGGAAGCGGCGACGCTTCTGGTCTGCCGGCGCCTGAAGTGAATTCCCGACTGGCGGCGCCGACCAGTCAGAACCTGCGGACGCGGCCCCTGACACAAATCAAGCCGTCAGCTCTACCTTTTCACCCGATTTAGAATACTTCCTCCCGCATTTTTCACACTTTGCCAAGTCCTTCTCAAATCTCAATTTCTCCCCGCACTCGCACATGTAACCCAATATCTTCGCCGGGTTGCCTACTACAACCGCGTAGTCGGGAACCGACTTAGTAACGACGGCTCCGGCGCCGATGAACGCGGCTTTCCCTATTTCGATACCGCACAGGATGGTCGAATTCGCACCGATGGATGCTCCCTCATGAACTCTCGTCGCGATCCACTTCCCTCCTTTGGGAAACTTCGCCCTGGGATTGGTATCGTTCGTAAACACTGCCGACGGCCCAACAAAGACGTTGTCCTGCAACTCGACCAGGTCGTAGACGGAGACGTTGTTCTGAAGCTTGACACCGTTCCCGAGCGTCGCTCTGCTGCCAACGTAGCAGTTCTGGGCTATTACGCACTTTTCACCGATTTTAGCCCCTCCCATAACGTGGGAGAAATGCCAAATTTTTGTACCGCTCCCGATCTCCGCATCCTCATCGACAAAGGCAGTAGGATGGACGAAATATTTCTTGTCTCCGTTCAAAGTCATTCTTTCACCTTTCCTGTCAAGGCTGCTCTGAGAAAGCATCAAGACCTTCAGCACTCTGAGCCCTTCCTTGACATCAGTCTTTGGAGTTTTTCTCGTTGAAACACAATCTATGAAATGTTTCATCTCACTTTTTAGCGGCTCTGATTTATCCAACTCTATGCGAACGCCGTCTGCCTTGACGGCGAGAGGAACTTCGTTTTCCCACTCAACCCGGTGCGGATAAAGAACCAGCTTGTCGGAATCACGTGTGTCGTCGAACACGGCCATCCCCTTTTCCCCCGCCACCACGAGTTTCTGCTCCTTGAAGGGGTTGATCCAGCTGACGTAAATATGACCTTTGACACCGCTCCTGAACTCGAGGGTCGTCAGAGTCACATCCGGCCTCTTCTCGTTAAGGTAAGCCGCGCCAAACGCAGTGACGCTTTCCGGCAGCTCATCAAGCAGGTACAGCATGACGCTGATATCATGCGGCGCAAAGCTCCACAGTATGTTTTCCTCTACTCTCAGCTTTCCGAAGTTGAGCCGGTTGGAATAAACATAGTTGAGCTTGCCGAGCTTGCCGCCGGCGGCGAGCTCCTTCAGCTTTTCCACGGCGGGATGGTATCGGAGAATGTGACCGACCATAAGTATCCTCTTCCGCGACAGGGCAAGGGAACGCAGCTTCTCGGCATCGTTGAGGGTCAGGGCAAGAGGCTTTTCAACAAACACATCCTTGCCAGCCT
Organism: Bacteroidota bacterium; assembly: GCA_023480735.1. GTDB lineage: Bacteria > Bacteroidota > Ignavibacteria > Kryptoniales > JAKASW01 > JAKASW01. The sequence continues at coordinate 14,552 of JAMCXB010000054.1, forward strand.
CCATCGCCTTCATCGCTATCTCGAAGTGAGTTTTTGCCGGGGTTGCGACGGCAATGGCTTCTACATCAGAGTTCATTATTTCCTCCAGGTCGGAAGTGACATGGAGGTTCGGAAAGCGTTCCTTAACTCGCCGCAGGATTTCTTTGTCCGCGTCGCAAACGGAGGAGAGAACGCCGAGTTCATTCAAGACTCTGAGTATGTTGTTTCCCCAGTAGCCCGCACCGACAAGAGAGATTTTCATTTTTCGTATAAATTATCCCTTTGTACCATGCAGAGTCAAGCCAAATCGGAAGTCATGCTCCCACGTGTCTCAGCTGAGTGCTGTCTTCACCCTTTTACGCTCCCCAGGGTCAGTCCCGATATTAGCCACTTGCTCAGGATAAGGAACAGCGCAACGGCCGGGATACTGATAATCAGCGAAGCTGCTGCGTACAATCCCCACTGAGTCGACATACTTGATTCAAACTGCTTCAGGCCGAGCGGCAGCGTGAACAGACTAGTGTCCTGGAGGACCTGCGCGGCGACGACGTATTCAGCCCAGGCAGTCATGAACGAAAACAATGCCGTAATCACGAGAGCCGGGGCGGCAAGCGGTAAGACAACCCTTCTAAACGCGACCCACCTTGTCGCTCCATCAATCCTCGCTGCTTCCTCCAGGCTGAAAGGGATGGTGTCGTAGTACCCCTTCATCTGCCAGACGCAAAATGGCAGCGCAGTCGAAGTGTAAATGACGATTATCCCGAGGTAGCTGTTTATCAGATGGAGCTTGAGAAGCATAATGTACATCGGCAGCAGCAGCATCGTCGGCGGGAACATCTGCGTGACGAGGAGGCCGACCATCGCGCTCTTCTTGCCGTAAAAATTGAACCTGCTGAACGCGTATCCGGCGGTCGAGGCGAGAACGACCCCAGTTATCGTAACCGTCGCCGAAATCAGGACGGAATTCCAGAACCAAAGGAGAAAAGGAGTCTGGGTAAAGAGAGCTTCATAAGCATGGAAGGAGGCATCATGAGGAATAATGCTAAGCGAAGTCGAAAGAAGCCTGTCGGAAGGCCGGAGTGAAATGCTGAATACGTTGACTATCGGATATAGAACCACGATAGTAAATCCGACCAAAAGCAGATAAAGCACAAGGCTTACAACTTTGGCTCTTAGATTTACCCCTCTTGACTTTTGACCTTTGACTTTTAACCTCATTTTTTAGTACGCCGCCTCCGAAGCTCTCGTACGTTTGAGAAACACCAGGCTGAATGTCAGCAGAACAAGAAAGATCACCATCGAGAGCGCCGCAGCATATCCGTATCGATAGAGGTTGAATGCCGCCTTGTAAACGTAAGAGACAAGGATATGCGTTTGATCGGAAGGTTCGCCGCCATTCGAGACAAGCCAGATGATATTGACATTGTTGAAGGTCCAGATGATGCCAAGCGTGATTGCCGGGATCATTACGGGCTTGAGCAGTGGAGCGGTTACTGTCCAGAACTTCTGCCATCCTGAAGCCCCATCGATCTCCGCTGCTTCGTACAGTTCCTGTGGAATGCTTTGCAGGCCTCCCAGGGCTATCGTCATCATGAACGGGAATCCGAGCCAGATGTTTGTGATTATACACGCGCTGAACGCTTCCAGCGGCTTACCGAGCCACTCGATGGGAGCCATGTTGAGGTATTGCGCTATGAAGAGGTTTATTGCACCGTATTCGTAGTTGAACATGCTTCGCCAGGTCAACGCCACGATCACCTGCGGAATTGCCCATGGTAGGATCAACAATGTGCGAATCGCAGCCTTTCCGAAAAGCTTGCGGTTGAGGATAAGAGCGAGCAGCACGCCGATTGTAACATGAAAGAACACGTTTACGGCAGTCCAGATTACCGTCTTAAGGAAGACGGAATAAAAGATTTTCCCGCTGAAGACTTCTGCATACTGCTTGAACCCAATGATATGCCAATCCCTGAAATGCCGGAGGCTCATATTGGAAAAAGAGAGGACGACATTGTAGAAGAACGGATAGATGACCACCCCAAACATCACAATCGCCGCCGGCAGCATCAGGATGTAGGCGAAAGTATTCGGAGTGAGTCTTTCGGAATCAAATGAATGTTTCGTCGCTCGTCTCCTCAATTGTCACGGCTTCTGAATTTCATTTTTGACTTCTGACCTTTGACTTTCATTCGTTCATCTCTTTAATCTTCTCGACAGCGTTCCTCTGCATCTCCTTTGCTGCTCGTTCCGGAGATTCCGTTCCACCCAGCACCGCCTGGTAGCTCGGCCTCATCGCATCCCATATCGCCCTCAGCTCGGCAACTATGGGCATCGGCCTGCCGACCTCCATCTGATACTCGGATTCCCTGACGATCGTGTTATCCCGCACAGCCGGATCATCATAGGCCTCGATCCTTGTCGGGATGGTATTGAAATGCTTCGTGAATTCTGTTTCGACTTGCACACTGAGGAAGAATCTTATCAGCTTGACGACTTCATGAATCTTCCATGCGGGGACGGAGGCGTTTATTGAATAGCCTACCGGAGAAACCATAGGCGCGGGCCATAACCCGGTCTCCGTGATAAACGGAATCCTGGCAACGCCAAAGTCTAGTCCCGCTTTCTTATAATCTCCGAAGGACCATGGACCGTTGATAATCATCGCAGCCTTGCCCTCTTTAAACAAAGCGTCTGCCGTCTCGTAGTCGCAGGACTTCGGAATAATCCTGTACTTATCACGAAGCGCCTTCATGAACTTGAGGGCCGAAACCATCGCGGGAGTATCGAGGGTCGGATTTCCCAGCGAGTCCATCACCCATCCTCCGCATCCCGTCAGGAAAGGAATGAAGAAATATGGCTCCGTGTAATTCCAGACCAGCCCGTAGTTGTTCGGCGGGTAAGTGAATTCCTTGCCCATGGAAATCAGTTCGTCCATCGTCTTGGGAGGCTCATGAACAATCGCCTTGTTATAGACCAGCATCAGATGATTTCCGATTTTGTCGGCAATCTGATAGAGATGGCCTTGACTGTAGACAAGGGCCTTCCGGTCAAACTTCGAAAGGTATTCTTTGCTGAAAAGCGTATCGAGCGGCAAAATGATCTGCATTACCTGGAACGGCCCCACCTGATCCGACGGACCGTAAACAATGTCGGGGCCCGCCCCGCCTATCGCGGCAATCTGGAAACCTGATCGGAGTTCCTCAGTTTCCTTATACAACGCAGTGACCTTGATTCCCGGGTTTTCCGCCATGTATTTGTCAAGCACTGCCTTGAGAACCACGCGCTCGTCTGGACGCATCTGATGCCAGATGACTATCTGATGAGGATCTTCAAGCGTACTCTTTGCACAGCCACCCAGGAGCATGCCCAGGGACAAAAGCACAGGAAAAGTGGAATAGTGGAATGATGAAAGAATGAATTTAAAGTCCCGATATTTCATTATTCCTCGGCTAAGCCCCTTCGAGATAGCATTCCAACATTCCATTATACGACGGTCCATCATGGCACAGGAAGTTTCTTCAGACGGAAGTATTTGATCCATTCCTCCCGAGGATAGAGCAACGGCACGGCGAGTATCTTCCCGCCGAAGCCGATATACCTGAACGTCAGCATTTCAACCGGGGTTACCTTCAGGGAGCGCACATTCTGGTAGGATATCTGCACGTTAGCTTTCTCGGCAAGTCGTGTGATGTATTCATCCAAAACCCTCTGCTTCTTCATCTGCACCAGCATCTGCTCTGCGACTTCTATGCTGTGACTTATGGTTTCCTTCGTGACGCCGGATTTCTTTTCAAGCACCACGTAAATCAGGAATCTCCCATGGTTGAATATTGGGCCGTATATGGTTCCGTTCGGCTGATTGGCAAGAACCGCTCCGATTTCCGCAAGACGTGAAGCGCGTGTCCATGTCCCGGAAGTATCTGTGATCCCAGCCTTCTTCTTTTCCAGGAGTCTGTCGTAAGTATCCACTGCATCGTTTATGCTCTCCGCTTCGAAGGTCTTCAGCTTCAACTCGACACCTCTCAGAACCTCGTCCTGATGGGACTCAAAGAATTTATCGACTTCAGCCTGGGTTACCCTCACCGTATCCGTAACCTCCTGCGACATCCGAGACGACCGGTAAGCGTCCAAAAACATCCGGACATTGTACCTGACTTCCCCCGAATTCTCCAGACCCAGCTCACGAGCCTTTTTCGACAGGAAGTAGTTCTGAGACATGAATCTCAAGGCGGAGTGCAGGCCTACTGTTATCTGCGGAACGGTCGTGTCCAAAGAATGGAAGCCGGAAAGTGGAAGTTCGTTCAGAACTTCGCCCAGTGTGATAGCTCCTCCTTTGAAACTCAGAACCGGAGATAGAACCTCGTTCGAAAAAACCTGTCGCAGGTTCAGTAGGTCCGAAGCATCCAGATAGTAATAAGGATCGAAAGAAGCTGGACGTTTTTGCGAGATCATCTCGTGAATCGCATACACAAGCGGACGAAATATGTCATAGTTAACGCTTATTCGGACATCCTTCATGATTTTCATCAGGTATTCTCTACCTAAGACCGTCTCCTTCCTTCCCTGAATGATCCTTCCTATCATGCCGAGTATATCGTTGGCTGGCACGCCGGCAAACTTCGGATTGGTCTTTCTCCCAAGTACTCTGAATATTACCCATCCGTCGATCGTCGGAGTCGGCCTGGAAATGAATCCCCTCGTATGACCGAAGAAAGCTCCTTCAATTTCGGGTGTAGACTCGCCATAACTTATTTCGAGAGTATCATGACCGATCGAAAGGCTCTCCGCAAGATGATAGATACCGTGCTTCGTAGCGGTAACCGATCCATAGAATCTCCGTGCGTATCCGCTGTCCGGCAGATAGAAAGCATCGACGAAATATGAGTACATGGATATCTGAAGGCCGCGTGCTAATTCCACAGCAGTGGGTTTCGTCTCAGGCAAAACCTTCAGCCTGTAGAGTGCATCACGCAGAAAGACTTCTTCAGTTTCCCCTGCTAAGGTTTTCTCCTGAGCCGTCAATGGTTCCGGTGAATCCGAGGCTGCCCCAGAGAGGAGCCTTTCGGCTATCATCGAATAAAGGAACTCCATCTTTGTAGTGTCGCGGTAGTCCTCACCCGGGTAGATAGAGAGCTCGAAGCGATTCCTGAAATCTTCGCTCGTTATAGGCTGTCCATTTACGGTAGCTAGAGTATCTATCTTATCCTTGGGCAAGGATTGGACAGGTTTCGACTGACAGTATCCCGCAGATACCAGGCATGAAAACCCAAGCAGGAAAAAGGCAGACAGATGAGTCTTCACTGCAGCCCCGATAGCCCTTCTTCTCTTTCGAACAGTAACAGCCCTCTGAATTAGAATATCTGAAGCAGCCCTGCCTCCTCTAGAACTTGAAAGACAAAGTTGCTCCGTACGAATTATTGATCATTGAAAACTGAACCGTCGGCAATTCCCTGTTGAACGGAAGATCCTCGACGATTCTGGTACTGGCGATCCCGATTATAGATCCTACAAAAACGTCGCTCGGCCAGTGAGCGCTTTCCATGACGCGAGAAATGCCGACCAGAGTGGCAGTCGAATAGGCAACGTAAGAGACCCACGGCTCATGATAGACGTCCGCAATCGTGGCGGCGGCTGCAAAAATAGTTGCCGTGTGTCCCGACGGGAAAGCATCGTAGCTTGCTATGCTCTTACTGCCATTATCGGAATGCCTGAAATAAGAAAGCGGGCCACTCCACTTTCCGCCCTCCTTCGTTGCCATGCTCGGGCGTTCCCGTCCGAAAATGTTCTTGAGTATCTGAGTCGATATACCGCTCAACAAGAATGACTCCATGCCTATGTTTGCCGCACGGAGTGAAGTATTGTCGCCGGTCGCAAAGTGATAAAGATAAAAACCGCCGAACAGCCCGATGGAGAAAGTACCAAGCCCCATCATGCTCACAACCGGACTTACTGTAGAAAGGACCGGGCTCCGCATCCTTATGCCGTGCAAATCCTCATAGACGTCATCGTCAGACTTGAACAGGCCGTATGTTATTGCCAGGCTTCCTCCGGTGAACTCGCTGGTAGTGAAGAAGAATCCCGGCACTCTCTCATCGATCAGGTTCTGCCACACGTCGCTGCGGGGTACAAGTTTTCCATGATCGTCAGGCGGTCCGTCGCGATAGACATAACTGACACTCAGTGTGTCGGCTTTTACACGAGTTCGTGTTTTCGGAAGCGAATGATTGTGCAAAGGAATAAGTGACCAGAAAAGGAGAAATAGAGCCATTATTTCAGCCTCAGCATTTTTTCCACCTTCACGAAATTTCCGGTGGACAGTCTGTAGAAATACACCCCGGAAGCCAAGCCTTGACCGTCGAAAATTACTTCATGGATTCCCGGAGCCTGTTCGGAACTGACCGGCGTTCTCACGCACTGACCCAGAATGTCGTACACATCCATTCTTACGAAGGTCCGTTCCGGCAATGTATATCGAATTACCGTCGTCGGGTTGAACGGATTCGGGTAGTTTTGTGATAACGAGTAGCTGGCCGGTACGCCGCCCGGAGCCTTCTCCTCTACTCCTGTCATTTGCGGAACACTCATGCGGATGATTGAGTCGCTCAATGCGTATATAGCGGATCCGTAGGCCGGCAGGACTGTCGAGAAGTTGAGCGAGTCATTTGAGAAAGTGACGGCGTATGAGGTATCGTTGTAGACGTCATTCATATAGTAGGTCTTGCCGTTTGTAACACCGCCTGTGAAATAGACGTTCCTGGAATTACCTCTTCCTATAAGGGTAATGTTAGCCCTCACCGAGGCACCGCCGAAGTTAGCGAGTACGATGCCGTTCTGGTCCGGATATGGCCGTGTGTACCCATACATCCATGAATTGCCCGTCGTTAACCTGAAAAATGTCTGGGTCGAAAAGGCCGGGAATGAGCCTCGAATCCATGCCAACCGCTGGTAATGAGGAGTTAATAGAGTCTTCCCACCCGCGTTCCAGTCGATAACGCCGCGTCGCCGCTCGTCCAAATTGGTGATACCACGACCGAAGCCGACTTCCTGACCTGAATACAACATCGGGATACCGGGAACCGTAAAAATCACCGTTGCCATCGGCATCGTTCTGCCGTATGAGTTATAGATAAACGCAATACGATCCTCATCGTGGTTCTCCATCCCGCGCAGGAAGAGCGCATTCGGGCCGGGCACAAATCCCATCTTATTGCCGCCGGAGTTTGTCACATACGTATTTAATGTGTTGACGCTTCCCGAGCTTCCAAAGCTGAATGACTGGACCGAATTGTGGAGCAGGTTCCAGTCATAAGCCGCATCGAGCCCGCCTGCACTGTCTGCATAATTCACCTGCGTTCCGACTCCGGTTCCTGAGGTCTCGCCCAAAAGAAAGACATCGGGCTTGATATGCTTTAACACCGTCCGCGTTGGTATGCCCATATCAGTCTCGCCGCCGTTGCCTCCATTCGTTCTGGCATGCGGTCCCCAATAAACATCGAAGCGGTACCCGTCAACCCCCATCTCCTCAATCCACCACTTGTATACGGCATCCATGTAGGTACGCGCGTCCACGTCGCCCCAGTTGTAATTCAGAAGCTGGTCGCTGAAACCGCCGTAATAAACAAAGTAGTCCGTTGTAATTGATTCGGATAACATGGGGCTATACAATGGATTTCTGATCAATTGATGTTGATAGAAATTCCAATAGAATGAGTACGTTCCGAACAGGCGTGCATCCTTCACGAAAGGATGATTGTAACTCGTATGATTAGGTGTGACATCAAGGATAACCTTCAACCCGATCTCGTGTGCCTTCTCGACGAAATTCCTGAAATCCTCGTTCGTGCCATATTGGGGTGCGACCGTATAGAAGTCGACTATGTTGTAGCCTGGACCGGGGCCGTTGTCGATGGCCTGGTTGTTCTTCATTACAGGCATTACCCAGATGATGTTGAAACCCAACTGTTTTATGTAATCCAGTCTTTGCGCCGCGGCGTTTATTGTCTTCTCAGACGTAAATGAGTTGAAGAAGAGCTCGTAGATGCGCCCCATCTTCACCCATTCCGGATTTGATGCGTAGGTTGGGAAATAGACGCTGTCGTTCCGATCAAGTGTAAAATAGGACCTGGTCGTGTCCTTGTTCCCGTCCGGATCGGAAACGACAAGAGAGAAATAGTACTCACCGGATACGGAAGGCTTTACGATAGGCAACGATTGAGACGTCGCGCCTTGCACGCCGGCAACGGATGACGGGTTAGTCGGGTCGACACTCCACAGATAAGTCAGCTTGCCGGTCTGCCCCGAATCGGGCTCGCTGCTATATTCACCCGACATAGTGATGGAACTCCCGCTCGAAGAGAAGCTGATGACCGCATTCGGAGAATGATTGACATAATACGTCATCGTGAAAGGGTCTGACTTCAGCGTGTCGCCGGCGGTGTCGGTCGCCAGCGCAACAAAAGTATTCAATCCCTCCGTGTATGTTGCAGAGAAGGAAAAGCCTCCCCGTTCGGCGAATATTGCGGTAGTGTCTCTGCCATTCTGAACGATCCGAACCCGATGGATTGACGTGTCCTGTACGGTTCCTGAGAGAATAATCCCGGCCTTCCTCGTTACATGCCCCCCTTGATTCAGGATTTGAATTGTACCCGCCTGCACTATGAATGGAGCTGAATCGGAGACTTCGTTTCCTGAAAGGTTCTTTACAGTCAGCCTCACTTTTCTGATCCCGTTCTCCAGAGGAGCCGGAGGAATAAAGGTCAGCCGCTTAGTCGCCATGTCATACGCCGTTCCGGGGACTTGGTAAACAGTAGAATCGATTACTATTAAGAAAGACGAGGTATCGACTCCATTTGCCAGAGAAGGGAAAATGTAAGCGGAGATCTTGGGGCGTTGTGAGTTGACAATCCCCGTTACTGAATTGGGGAGAAGATGGTAGATCGTCGGACTGGCAGTGTAAATGATTGAGTTGTTTTCGTGCTTCAGGTCCTGCAGCGGATTGAGCGGGTCCGACAGCCAAACGGTCCTATTCTCGTTGAACTTGTACTCATAGGCACCAGAGGTAAACCCGTCAGTTGCCTGCCCGCCGACTCGCAAGCGGACCGTTTTCGTCCACGCGCCAGTCGCCTGGTCTTTCGACATCAAGGCCGACGAACCCGCTGGTATGATGCCGTTTACGTTGTTTGCCCAGGAGTTAAACTCGCCAGGCAAATAAACTGCCGATGGAATCCCTTTGGGCACATATGTGAACGTCACATCGACGCTGTCCGCTGTTTGAGCAAACAGGGGGCCCGACAAAAGGAATATTGTTACAACAAACCCGCTAACATTTCTTGTCATATGCAAGATCCTGGAATCTCCGGTCGTGCTTTCTCGCTGAAGGGTGCGTTGCCGTCTCTAATACCGCAGCCGGGTCGAGGCAATTCCTCCCCGGCGCTCCCTGCAATTCTCGGAATACCATCCCCGCCCCGGCCACGCGTGTGAGACCGGGACGGGGCGACAAATGTCGTTATTTCATCAATAACATTTTCTTAATGCTTGAGAAATTGCCTGCCTGCAATTTATAGAAATAAACTCCGCTTGCAAACCTGCTTCCCTCAAATGTAGCGACGTAGTTGCCTGCACTCTGCCGACCGGCGAACAGTGTCGCGACTTCCTGACCGAGCACGTTGTATATCTTCAGAGTCACGAAGCTGCTCCTGGGAATCGAATAATTGATCTGCGTTGTCGGGTTGAACGGGTTCGGGTAGTTCTGGGTGAGGCTAAAGCTTGCCGGAACTTCGTTTGAGATTCGCTTCACACCGGTTCCAGGATTGTTCGGATCCATGTCACCAAAGTGATTGTATATCCCCTGACTCGTACCGGACAGAACCATCGTGTGATTCACGCCGCTCCTCGACTCATTGTCAATGAGGCTTCCATTGCTCACGACTCCGCCTATTGTCAGAGTATCATATCCATCGAAAATGGCGCCGAACTTGTATTCGACGTAGGAAGACACACCCGGGCTGAAGGTCAGCGTGATTGTCCACCTGTTGTCTCCGGCCAGGCTGTCGCCGTGCGTACCGTCATCATACATCCTGTGTAGCTGCGCTGTCGTATCGATTCCGGCGCTCTCGTTGACAGTGTCGGCAAGGGGCCAACCCGACGGCGGCCAGTTCAACGGACGAACACTCCCGGTTATCCAGACGTTCTTTACGTTCTTAATCTCCTTGAAGTTTATTCCATCGAAGGCATTGTTCATATCCACGTGGAAAATCACTACATCCTTGTCGGAGCTAGGTTTGGTAACGTGCAGATTCGGAGTCCATGTGACCGTAGTGTCTGCCGATGGGAACGGGAACGTATGGTTGTCGCCGCTCTCCCATCCGCCATTGCTGAAGGGATCAGTACCCGCGCCAAAGAGCTTGAAATTGACTGTCGCACCAATAATACCGGTGAATTGCAGGGTTGTCTCATAAAGGTTCGGGTTGTCAAAACTCGGAGTCATCGTCTCACCTGCCGCATACCCCCAATTCAGCGGTGGATTCCCACCGACAACGTAAACCGAGTCTATGGCCGGGTTGAAGCCCTCCGCCAGCATACCTCCTAAATTTGCGACAAATGTGATGTTGACAGTCGCAACCACGCCAGGTTTCTGATTGTTGAAGTAAGCCATCGGAAGCTCCTGAGTCGCCGCGCTTGTTATGATGTAAGTGCGGTTGTTAATGCTTTCCCAATTGTCGGTAGACGAATTATGGATGACGTACTTGTACTGGATAGTGTCTCCCACTGCGCTATCGGGGAAAGCAACGTCCAGCGTATAAACAGAATCGTTCGTGGCGCTCTTTGACATCGTGAACTTGGTCCCACCCCAGGTGATGCTGTCACCCGCCAGCTTCTGGAAATCACCCCGGATGAGCACGCTGTCAGTTGACGGGTCGAAGCTGCCGCTCTGCAACAACGCCCCGATATGAATCTGAAATTTAACACTCACAGACGCTTCCGCCGTATTGCCAATGAAGAGCGCCGCCATGAGTGCCAACGCTGCCAAAGCTGTTAACCGCTTTAACATGTTTTTACTCCTCTCTTTTGTTGTGTGATTAGTTAGTAACGTAAATCGCGAAGCACGATCTCGCATACGCGCTGATATTGAAACCAGACTCTGTTTGTCATGACTTAGAATCCAACGGTCAATGCGAACTTCTGAATATTCTTCAGGAGATTGTAGTTCTGGTACGCATAGTCAAGTTTTACATTGAATCGGGAAGAAATGTCGTAACTCAATCCCAGTCCCATCGTGAGCCCTTCCTGGTTGTCTGGCACGAACAGGGACTTGTACCCCGCCCTCACCGATACCATGTTGTTCCAGCAGTATTCCCCCCCGAAATTCACTGTCTGAACATTGTCGCTCGGATGTATGGCGTCGACTGCAAGAGTGACTCGGTTGTTCGACGAATTCACGACATCCATCGCCAGGCCGACCCTGAATATCAATGGGAGAGGGTAAGACGCGGTGTAGTACTCGGCCGGGATTTTTGAATTCGCACCGACCACAGTTTCGTCGGGGCTGACCGTTCTGAGGAGATCTCCGCCAGACAATTGCATGTCGGTCCCGAAATTCGCTATCTCCATTCCGATTTTCATGTTGTTGAACGGTGTGATGTAAAGCAGGCCGGCATCGAGTGCAAACCCTGTAGCCGATTCCCTCCACACCTGCTGAATGATCATCTTTGCAGTGCCTGCAATTGAAAACCTGTCAGTCAGGTTCCTTGAATAACTGAGGCCGATCGCCCAGTCATTTGCATCCCACATTTCGCCCGTGCCGTCTGGCTGGTCGACTGTCGTCACGTCAGAACTGCCGTATGCGAGATTTGTGACACTTAGCCCTACGGCGTTGTCCTCATCCAGAGTCACGACTGCGCCGAAAAAATTGTAGCTCGTGCCGACCAGATAATTCGTGTGTTCGAGAAGGACCTGAGTACGGCCATCGCGCGAAATGCCCGCGGGATTCCAAAAGAGCGCAGTAGGATCGTTTGCCACTGCCGTGAATGCTCCTCCCATCGCAATCGCACGCGGACCGGCGCCGATTCCAAGGAAAGGAGCCGCCGTCGTTCCGACTTTGTTCTGGGCGAGCAGTTGCCCTGCCACCAGGAAAATCAAAAATGCGGTTAGTCTATTCTTCATGAGCAGCCTCGCCTACTTGATAATCGCAAGTTTACCGTACTTCTGCCCGACACCCGGAGCATCAACCAGATAGAAGTACACGCCATAAGCGACTTCGAGATTGTCGGTTGTCCTCAGATCCCAATCAACTGAGCCATCTGAAATACCCTGACCTGGCGGCATCTGAAGTTTTCTTACAAGCTCCCCTCGCACCGTGAAGATGTAGATCGTGGAGTTCTTGGGCAAATGGATGAAAGTAATCTTCCTCTCTCCCCTGCCACTCGTGATGGTCGGCGGCAAAGGCGGCTCCTGGCTGGTGGCCGCGATATACGGATTCGGTACAACCTTCACTTTATCCAGAGAAGTCGCAGCCAGCTTTTCGTCCACCTTTGCAGCTTCGGTCGTAATCTCAAGCTGGTCGGTGCTGACAAACGGTTTCTTCGTAATCAGTCTGAGTGTATCTCCGGCTGTGGGGAGAAAATTGGTAGTGTCAGTCCCGGCCATCGATAGCAGCCAGGTGTAGTAAATCGAATCCTGTCCCGCCGAGCCTTTGCCCTTCTCGAAGAGAAATACTCTGTCCAGCGGTGAGAGCATATTGCAATCCTGACCGTAGGCGGTGCAATTGGCTTCCTGGTAGCCGTAAGGGATCAACTCACCCGTCCGCGGGTCATAAATTCTGAAATTGGACTGCCTCTTCGGCAGCGTCGTCTGTCTGATGACCGCCCCCGTCTGAGTGTTTATCTGAGTCAGTGTTATGGCGGTTGAAGTGTCCGCATCAGTCGGGACCGAGTCAAACACGAAGACGTAATCTCTGGGATAAGACACGCCGACTTCGCGAATCCCTGATATTTTCAATGGTGTGAAGTTGTAAGGTAGGTTGGGCATGGCGTGAGTCGTGTTCCAACCGGAGGCGGACGTGTTCAATGAGACGGTCCAGTCGTTTTCAACATCCACGTACATTCCGTAAAACAGAAACTTGTCACGATCTCCCTGCGTCGTGGACGAACTGAGCGGGATTTTCGAACCGCCGCCCGAAGCCTGGAATGTCAGCGTATCAGGCGACGAGGAACTGGAATAATCGATGATGTAGTATCCGCTCGTAGTCCTGACCACACCGTTCAGGGAATCCGAAAAGCCGACCCTGAAGGTCTTGTTGGGAACGAGGCTGTCGTTCACTACTGTGAGATAGACGTGTCCCGTTCCAGCCACATTGCCGACCGGGGATAGCGTGCTGGGAGCATCCGGACCGACATACCCCGCCGACGGCGCCTGTGGAACGACTGTGACGGTGTTTACGTCGGTCCTGATATTTCCGTTCGACGAGATGCTCAGGTACTTTGGATCTTCAGCCGGATAAGTGTCGGCTTGCGGGTCTCCGGTAGTATATGCAGTAACGGCATAGTAATACCTTTGTCCATTCTGGAGGGTGCTGTCGACGAAGGTATGCACGAGTCCTCCATCGTCCCCAAGGTAGAACATTGGGAGCTGGGCAAGATCCTGCGAAGGCGGAAGGAAGTAGCCGCTTACTCCGTCGTTACGGTCAAAAACCGCTATCGGCTGTCCGCCGGCCTCTGTGAAGCCCGGATCCGTGGAACGATATATCTTATAACCTTCAAAGGAGGGAGCGGTCTCTGCCACGTTGTCCCATGTCAGCGTGACCCTTTTGTCGCCTGGTACACAAGTAACGTGCGGTTTGGGAGGCGGCATGACGAAATCGTAGTTCTTGTCGTATATTCTCTGGACGATCTGCTTGTTGCGAAATATCATGCTGGAGTCGGCTCCGAAGACCAGGGCCAGAGAAAAGCGCTCGGTTTGCATCGGGAGCAGCGGGAAATAACCCGATGCATAAATGAAGTCGCCATCCTGCGGGAGCGCCGGTATGACATCGAAGTATCCCGGTACCATGCGGCTCCAGAGAGTCTCGCTGTTATTCATCGCCGGTGAAGCCGTCTGGTTGAAAAAGTTGAAACTTGTGAGGCCGATCTGATCTGACTCGTTTACGTCCGTCCGGTCATAGTGAGGCTCGCCTTCCGTCGGCATCCCGTCACCTTCCCCAATGTCACGGGTCATAGGCACTCCGTCCGCACCGACATCATCGTGCTTTGGATCCCAGTTCCCGTTTTCATCACCCGACCAATGTGACTTCACGGTTCCCGGATATTTTCCCGTCACGGCATCCCGGGTCTGTGTGTAGTCAGGAACCCAGCCTGAGACCATCGATCCCGGTCCGCTGTCACGGCTCTCGTCTATCATCGAGTTGTTGAGACCCGCCTGCGTAAAGTAATTCCTGTAATAAAGAGGTCTCAGGTCGGTTCTATAAATCTGCCCCTGAGTCGTCTTGAAGACTCTCTGATAATGAATGCTGTAGTTCTCATCTATCAGCCCGTTCAAATTATCATCCAGACCGTTGTTCACCGTTTCGAGCAGTGTCTCGCCGTTGTATATCCTGTAGGCGACGCCGAGCGAATAGACGGTCGCGGTATCGGCATCGGACTTCAGAAGCGTATCGAGCCTGACTATCGTCCTGGCGTAAGTCGCCGGGTCTATCGTGATGACTTCGTTATTTGGCCAATTCGAGTTGCCACCGGAATTGGATCTGGACAATGTCCTAGACATTACGTATGAGTTTGTAACGGAACTAAATGTGAAATCCGACTGATCGAACTTTGGGTTGTTAGGATCAACGGCATCATTATCGTTGTCGATCCCGTCGTACTGATTTCCCGGACTTTCCAGGTAGGCATAACCGGCGTAGCCGATGCTGGTTCTGACTCCGGTCAAAACGCGGCTCAGCGGAATCCACAGCGGATCGCTGGTCTTGCCGTCTGAGTCCCAGGTATAAGTCAGGTTGTTGTTGACATCGAAGAATCCAAGGTCGTCCTGACAGTCTACGTATGTTTGCCCGACATCGCCCACACAACCTCCGACAACCTCGCCGAATACGGTCTTCTGATAGACAGTGGTGCCGATGTTTGTTATATCATACAGCCAGAACAGGACATCCTGTGCCTGGACCTGCGACCACTGCAATCCTCTTACCCTGACGACTATGCCGATTCCGTTGCGGGTTGTGTCGGTAGAATCCGGATGGAAGAAGTAGCTTGTCCGCTGCTGGACATTATTGTCCTGCGCATCGTCCATCACCCAGTACGATTCCTGGTCGGCGCTGAAGATGCCCTTGCCGAAATATCCGTTCCACTCCGCATGTCCGTTCGTGTCGACCCAATCAGGATGGTCCGGCCAGATTGAGGGCCATGACTCCGGAACGTTGCTGGAGGCTACGGTATCCTGTGCCGCGTTTACATAGCCGGGTTCCGGCTCGAACCCCTGGAAATGACCGTCTGACGGATCTGTCTTTGCCGACTGGCCGCTTCTCGGGCCCGGAGAGATCGTCACTGAATGCACCGCTCCATAAAGTGTCTTGCCGGTTTTGTCAACCCCAATAGGGTACGTCCCCGGAAGTTCGACCCCCACAAGCGGCGTGACATCACCGATATAGCTGTCTTGCGTCATCGGATAAGGCCATGCGCCCCGAATGTCGTTCGGGTCAGTGCCGGATATTTGTCCGTTATTTCTGAATGTGATCGCTACGCGGTTGCCGTCATGAATGCCGAAACGCACGTAAAGTGCGTTGCCCCTGTGCGTTTTCGCGTAAGGAATCAAATTG
This sequence comes from Bacteroidota bacterium, assembly GCA_023480735.1. Taxonomy (GTDB): domain Bacteria; phylum Bacteroidota; class Ignavibacteria; order Kryptoniales; family JAKASW01; genus JAKASW01. Next base: position 30,339 of record JAMCXB010000054.1, read on the forward strand.
TCACTCCCCTCCTGCGCGTAGGAAGCAGCACCGCCTACTGACAGGAAAAGGATGAGGATGAATATCTTGCGCATGAGTCTACCTTTGCTTTAAAAGGAGTAAGTAATTCCTAATTGGATCCTGCGGGGGGCCGCATAATAATTCGCCCTAGTATAGAAATCCTGTATCGTTGCGATGCGCTGCGATGGATCGCTTAGGAGAAGGTGCTCCTCGGTGAGCGACCAGTCAGGCTGGCCGCTGTCGGTGAACACATCCACTGCATTCTTCGTATCGAGGACGTTATCGATCCTCGCAAATAAGGTGAATGTCGTTTGGCCGAATTTGAAGTCCTTGTAAAGCCGCGCACTCAAGTCATACGTAACCGGTTTCAGTCCGGAGTTATACATCAGCTCGCCGAGGTTTGCAGTGGAGGTAAGAGTAGGGGTATATGGGGTTCCGCTGCCGAACTCGAAGATCAAGCCGGCTCCCCAATCGTTCGGGTTAACGTAATTCAGAGTTGCGTTCAATGAATGACGCTGATCCCAGTCAAGAGGTATCAACTGCGTCTCCGGAAGCGTGCCGCCTTTTCTCAAATTATAGGCCGCCTGCGGGTCCGAGGCATCTCCTTTGGCTATCTGGAATGTGTAATCCACCGCCGCCGATACGCCGCCGGTGAATCGTTTATTAATCGAAAGGACGATTCCTCTTATGTAGGCAAAATCGGTATTGACATACTTACTGTAAATGAGAGAACCGCCATAAACGTACTCGATTTCATTCAGCGTTCCGGCGAGATTCCTGATATCATTGAAGTACCCGGTTATATCGATGGCAATGTCATCAGTCAACTGTTGCTGCAGACCCAGTTCGCCTTTAGTCGTCTCCTCCGGATTCAGATCGGGATTCCCTATCACTCCCAGATTTGTACTCCCACCAGTGACGCCAAGTTTGTAACCCGGATTCTCGTAGAGTCGGTCGAACGAAGGCATTTGAAAGAAGAGTCCGTAAGAGAAGTGAACGATTCCCCGATCCGTAATCGGGAATGCAACACCAAGCCGGGGACTAATCTGCCACTTGTCGGCTGCGTTCTTATACCAGTATTTCATCCTGGCTGCGATCGCATCCGCTGTCGTTCCGCCCGGCGCGACTACGCTGTCCTGATTCTCAGGTCTCATCGGCAAGTATATGTTCGGATCCGAAGGGTCGGAGAGAATCTGCCCGTCGGGACGGAACCAGTCGAGACGAACGCCAACATTTACTATCAGCGATTTGAATTCCATCTTGTCCTGGACGTATGCTGAAAACATCTGCGGCTTATGCTGATACATCAGGTTATCAGAAGTCGACGGGTCCGGTATTCTCACGCCTCCGATCAGGTACGGGTTTCCATCCAGAACCGGATTTCGGTTCACATCAATCGGATACATTTGGAGGTTGATATTGTGCAGGAAGATCTGATACTGGTCAAATTCAAGACCTGCCTTTAACATATGCGTTTGTGTCACCTGGCTGGTTATATCGAATTTTGCCACATACGTGTCGGTGCTGTGGATGTTGTGCGCCAAGTTTGTTCCGCCCGAATAAAATGTGCCTTCGGGCTGAACGAGCAATGATTGGTGAACATACTTCTGGTCGAGCGGATCGTTGCGTGAGAAGAGATCGGACAATGAGAACGGGTTTTGATCTAAATATTCCCTGTAGTCTTTGAAGTAGTATGAAGCGCCCAGAGTATAAAATGTTGAAGCACTCAGCGTATGGGTGAGATTCACCGTGTTCATATTTCCCTTCTGGAAATGGCTGATCTCACCGTCAGGGTTGTATTTGTAGTTCCAATCGAAGCCCTTTCCGCGGCTATTGTCCAGAATGAAATTGTAGGCTAGCTGCAATCCGGACGTAATCTTAAGGGACAGTTTGGCCTGACCGTAAGCCTCCATATATGGGTTCATGGAAACATATTTGCCATCGCCCGTCTCCTGAATAATCCAGTCTGACGGGCTCGGCGCCTGCGAGTTCGTAATGTCGAATGTGTTGAACTTGCGTATCCCATACTCATAGCCGTCGTCATAACGGTACCTGGCGTCGACGTAGAATGACAGTACATCCTTCAGTATTGGCCCATCTAAAGATCCTTCGAGCCAGCTCGTGTTCAATGGATTTATTTTCTGCAGCCCGGTGAACACGCTGGAATTACTCGTGACATAGCTGCCGGTATATGTCGTGAACATTCCATGAAAGGAATCGCCGCCAGACTTGGTCGCGATGTTGACGATTCCACTCATCGCCTGACCATATTCAGCGTTGTATGCCCCGGTAACCACCTGCAATTCCTGGATAGAGTTTGTATTAACATCCACGACCGTTTTGCCGTCATAGGCGTCGGTCACCGGGATGCCGTCGATCATGTACATCACCTCGCCTGAACGTCCTCCTCTGGAATGCAGGTCGCCGTTCTTGTCGACATATATCCCGGCCTGGATCTGCAACACGTCCTGAAAGCTCGTTACGGGAAGCGCCTGAATATCACGGCTGTCAACCACCGACGTCGAGGCAGTCATGTCTTTCTGCACCAGCGGGCGTTCTGCCGTGACGACAACCGCCTCCGTGGTTATAGCAGATTCCGAGAGCTCAAAATCAACCTCTGTGGTTAAGTCGATCGAAACACGATTGTCCTGAATTTCCATTGGTCTATACCCAACGGCACTTGCCTTGACCGTGTAAGTGCCTGGCGGAAGGTTAAGGACGGTGTATCTCCCATCCATATCAGTCGCCGCGCCCGTTGAAGTTCCCATAATCATCACGCTCGCTCCAATCAACGGCTCCTTCGTCGCTGCGTCCACGACTCGTCCGGCAATCTTACCGGTGTCTCCCGCGAGAGCTTTGAGCGACAGGAGAAGAACCAACGAAGCAGTAAAAACTTTTCGCATGCTCTACCTCTGTTTTGATTTCACCGAAGGCATCCCTTCGGAACTCCTGAGAGCTCCGCAGCTCTCTCTAACGATAAGGGTTGGCGAAAACGTCGTATGGAGTATCTCCATTTCCGGATTGGACATCCTTGCAACTAAACGTTCGATAGCAAGCACCCCCATTTGATACATCGGCTGCCGCATGGTCGTCAGCCTCATGTGACGCGCGAGCTCAATGTCGTCGAACCCGACTATCGCCACGTCTTCAGGAACCCTGAGGCCGCTCTCCGTCAGCGCGGCAATTGCGCCCATCGCCTGAATGTCAGAAGAGACAAAGAAAGCTCTTGGCATATCGGGCCCCATCTCTATGAACTCTTCCATTGCCTCATATCCGGCCTCTCGATTGAATCCGTCCTGCTTATTGCTGGAGCCCGTCTTTACCAAACCTTCGGAATAGGTAATCCCGTGACTCTCAAGCGCATGCCTGTACCCCTGCAGGCGTTCCAGGGCAGGAGTGCTTACAAGTTGAGCGTTGACCATTCCCACGGAGCGATGGCCGAGCTCGAGCAGATGAGTAGTGGCAGCGTAAGCGCCTTCAACATTCGCAACCGAGATAGAGTCAAAGTCGGGAGAGACGGTGTCGACCAGAACCATCGGGAGTTTTGCGTCTCTCAACCTGGCTACAATCTTCTCGGGAAGCTTCATAGAAAAGAAAAGGATGCCGTCGACCTTGCCGCGTTGAAGCGCACGAGACAAGTGAGTCTCCACCTGATCTACATTGTTGACCCCGTACAGGACGAGGTCGTAGCCAAGCTGAGAAATTCTATCCTGGACCCCCTGAAGAACCTCGATGAAGAAGTAATTCGTGAAGAAGGGGATAATAGCTGAGATCGTTTCCGACTGGCGGCGTGCTAATCGCTGGGCATAGGTATGGGGCTGGTAGTTCAGCCGCCTGGCTACCTCTTTGACGCGTTTCCTCGTTTCAGGAGTAACGCTAGTATGGTTATTGAGGACCCGGGAAACCGTTCCAATCCCAACGCCCGCTTCACGCGCTATGTCATATATAGTGACTTTTGCCACATTCACCTCGCATGCCTTTGGAAGTGCTTCCACAAGATGCAAAGGAAAAATGGACTTGTCAAGGGGTCATTGACACTTTTTTGGAAAAATATGGAAACGGTTCCGTGACAATCCACAAAACTAGCACGGAACAGGCGAGAAAAAGGCGGCTGGGACCCGGTTTATTTCTGTGTGGAGGTCAGCGGATTATCAGGTATGCTCTTCCCTACCTCTACTCTCGTCCTCGGCAATGAACCGGGGTACCGTTCCTGCAGGAATTGAATCAGCTTCTCCCTGACTTCACATCGCAGATCCCAGGCAGTCCCCGAATCCGAAGCGCTCATGAGCGCCCTCAGTTCCATGGTATGTTCCGAAGCATTAGTCACCTGAAGTCCCCAGGCTTTTCCGTCCCACCTCTTGGTCGCTTGGAGAATCCTGTGAAGCTCGCTCCGTACGTCTTCAACCGGCACCGTGTAATCGGTGTAGACGAAGACAGTTCCAAGCAGATCTGCCGACTTCCTGGTCCAGTTTTGAAACGGATGCTCGATGAAATAAGACAGGGGTACGACTAACCTGCGGAGGTCCCATATCCTGACGACTACGTATGTCGTCCTGATTTCTTCGATCCAGCCCCACTCCCCCTCGACTATCACCACGTCATCGAGTCTAATCGGTTCCGTCAACGCCATCTGAACGCCTGCAATCAAATTGGAAAGTGTCGGGCGTGCCGCCATCCCGATGATGAGCCCTGCAATTCCGGCAGATGCGAAAAGGCCCGCCCCTATATTTCTTATCTCAGGAAATGTCATAAGCATGATGGACAAGGCGACGACGCTTACAATTACAATGGTTATCCTCCTCAAAACATGGACCTGTGTAAGTACTCGCCTGGCGGTAAGATTATCCTTCACACTCACATCGTACTTCGCTGCCATCATGTCAGAGAGAACTTTGGTCAATGCGATCAGTAACCACGCGACAGCGGCTATCACACAAAGACCGAGTGTGTGATTTATGGTGGCTGCTACCGCAGGGGGAAAATGCACAATTGGCATGACGAGAAAGATCCCCAGCAGGGGAAAAATAAGCTTTGCAGGCTTTTTCGAGTGTCGCACAAATGAATCATCCAGGATGCCTTCGGTTCTGGCCGTTATCTTGAGAAGTGCCCCATAGAATATCTTATGAACAAGCAAACCAATCAGAATTGCGGCGAGAAGAATGCAGGCGCCCCAAAGCCAAGTCTCTCCTTCTAAGAATAGGTTTGTCATTCTCTCTTTCCTCCGTTATAAGATGGCTGCCGGCTAACTCCGCGGCATAAGGGGGAGAATGCGATCAAGAATCCGCATGGCTACGTCGTATTTCGACAGGAGCGGCAATTCGACAGCCTCTTGGTCTTTTTCTGACAGGATGGTGACTCTGTTTGTGTCGCTCCCAAAACCGGCCCCCTGCACCCGGGGATTATTCACCACTATCAAGTCAAGAGACTTAGAGACAAGCTTCTTCTTTGCGTTCACAATCATGTCGTCCGTCTCAAGCGCGAACCCGACAAATACTCTCCTACCCTTCTTTTTAGAAAGAGATTTCAGGATATCGACGTTCTCTGCCAGTTCTATTCTTGGTGTGCCTTCGGCAAATTCAGTTTTCTTGATTTTCCGGTCAGGAGGATTGAGCACTTTGTAGTCCGCCACCGCAGCCGTCATGACGAGTGCGTCGCACCAATCGATTTCTTTTGCGACCGCCTCAAGCATCTGGTCCGCGGTAGAGACGTTTTTTCTTGCTACATTGCGCGGAGTCTCCAGTGCCACCGGGCCCGATATTAGCTTCACCTCTGCTCCGCGATTCGCGGCCGCGGCCGCAACCGCAAATCCCATCTTCCCGGAACTTCTGTTCGAGATAAACCTTACGGCATCGATCGGCTCCTGGGTCGGACCCGCGGTTACCAGTATTTTTCTGCCGGTCAAATCAAGATGACGTCCTTCAAAGAACCGCTCTACTTCGTCTACGATTCCCGTCACATCGGCCAGGCGTCCCACTCCGCTGAGTCCGCTCGCCAATTCACCCTCCTCCGGTTCCACAACTATTACGCCTCGCTCTTTTAGTCTTGCGACGTTGGATGCTGTCGCAGGGTGGATATACATGTCGGCGTCCATAGCAGGAGCGAGTATGAGCGGAGCACGAAGCGCAAGTACTATTGATGTCAGGAAATTATCTGCTATTCCGTGAGTAATCTTTGCAATTGTCGAGGCAGTGATCGGTGCCACCAACATCGCATCGGCCCATAATCCCAGGTCTATGTGCCACGTCCCGACCGCGCTTGAATGTTCTCGATCAGGAAACATGTCTATGTATACCTGATTATGGGAAAGCGATGAAAATGTCAATGGGGTGACGAATTCCGCAGCTGAAGGGGTCATAACAATCCTGACCTCCGCCCCGCGGCTCTGAAGCTCTCGAAGCAAAAGCGCGCTCTTATAGGCGGCTATGCTTCCGCAGACTCCAAGTATTATTTTCTTTCCGGTAAGTGCCGACATGCTGTCCGCCAATCTGAAACTCAACAAGCGAATGTGTTTATCAGCATGTCGAGATTGGTTCTATTGGGGGGATTTGTATCGGTATACTACTTTGCCTTCCAACAATTCATCGAGGGCCTGTTCGGTCGGCTTGAGCAGCTTATCGAATGACTTGCTCAACTCTACCTGTTCCGGGTTTACTTTTTCGTCCTCTTCAAGCGACTCCTGAATCTGCTTGATCCCTTCGAGCCGCTGAGTGAATTCCACTTTCCGCTCATCGCTGATCTGCCTGGCTCTTCGAGATGCCACGACAATACCCTCGTACGCGTTACCGGTAACCACATCGAGTTGGGTCAATTCAATTGGTTTCAGTCCCATTCAAAAGCTCCTTTCCACTGTCTCCTTTGGATGAATACATGCTAACGATGTCAAAAACCTCTTTTACAGCTCGTTCCAGCTTATTGTTAACTACAATATAGTCAAACAGCTTGCCTTTCTCAAGTTCCATGGGGACCCTTGCCAAACGCCTTTCGACCTGTTCAGCATTTTCACTTCCCCGGCCTTTCAGCCTTTCCCTAAGTGCCTCGACCGACGGGGGCCTGATAAAAACTAACACCGCCTCAGGATACTTCTCTTTAATGGACAGAGCGCCCTTTACATCAACGTCGAAGACAACATTCTCACCCATGGTAACCGCTTTGTCTATTTCGCTCTTGGGCGTCCCGTAATACTCTGAATAAATTTCCTCATGTTCCACCAGACCGTCTTCGGAAAGCAGTCTCTCGAATTCCTCTCTCGACAGGAAGAAATAATCTTTCCCATCAACCTCACCGGGGCGTTTCTTCCGCGTGGTGGCAGATACTGAGAATCGAAAACTCGGAAACTGGCGAAGCACCTCTTTGGCTATCGTCGTCTTCCCTGCGCCGCTCGGTGCAGAAATCACGAGAAGCATTCCGCTAGAGCTCATTCAAGGTTCTGTACTTGTTCCCTGATTTTCTCGAGCTCCTCTTTCATTTCCACGACCAGGTGAGACATGTCGGCATCAAACGCCTTCGACCCCATAGTGTTTGCTTCCCTGTTCATCTCCTGAATAAGGAAATTCAATCTCCTGCCGTTTGAGTCGCTGCCGTCAAGTAATTGCATAAAGAAATTGGTGTGGGTCCTGAAACGCACCACCTCTTCGGTGATATCCAGCTTATCCGCAAGAAGAACTATCTCGAGCTCGATCCGGACCGGATCGACTTCCTTCCCGTTCAACACCTCATTCACTTTCTGTCGCAGTCTGGATTTTTCTTCATCCACATGATCGCGCGATAACCTCTCGATCTTCGTCAAGGCCTGTCTCAGCTCCTCAATTCGCTTGCTCAGATCGGCTTTCAGAGCCAGCCCTTCAGCTGCTCTTGCCTGCTGAAGCTGGGCAAGCGCCGCGGCGATCGCGCCTTTGGCAGCTTCCCATTCGTCACCATTCTGCGATTCCGCCGTGCCACCCTTAAACAGATCCTTGAAAATAAGGACATGATCGAGCTTTATCGGGGAGGAGATCTTAGTGGTCTTCTTCAGGGATTGAAGAAGGCTCATTACGCGTTTCACAGAATCGCTGTCCACGGTGACTTGCATGTCTCCCTGCGAACCTGTGGTCGATACGAGAACTGACAGCTTTCCTCGCCCTATTTGTTGACGGATAGTTTCACGCACCTCCATCTCGTAACTTGACAGGTTCTGAGGGAGCTTCACGCTGATTTCCAAATAGCGGCTGTTAACGCTCCGGATCTCAGCGGTCGCCGAATACGCCCCGACGACAGCTTCTCCTTTTCCGAATCCGGTCATACTTTGAGTCATAGCTCTAAACTCCTGCATGAACCGGAGGAGGCCTGTAAAGATTCGACTCCCGGCTCAAAATCTTCTTCGAACCATGGTCGTCGCAAAGCCGCTAACCGGGCTGCGCCGCCAAATGCCTCTAGGGGTGGGAAAGCAAACAAAGTTTTGGTCGTAGTATTTTCTAAAATCAATATTTGTCCATAATTCGGAATTCGCCTCACATACCGGGATGTTAAGGCGAAACACTTTCACACTCCTGCCAAAGGAACCTGGCATGAGCCCCGATCGTGGCCGACATCCTCAATTTAATCCGTCCTGACGACTCGCAGTTTTGAGAGTATACTGGACGCCCCCAGATCAGGCTATTGAGGCTGACCGGTATTATCTATCTCGACCTGCCCTTGGATTTCACGGGCGCCTTGAAACGCTTGTCGACGAGTCCCTTCTTACCGGATTTCGAAAATCTATCCACCCATTTCTTCACTGTCTTCACGTTCGTGCCCAGCTTCTCAGCGGTCCCTCTGAGACTACCGAGCTTTTTGTATGTCTCGACGATCTTCATTCTTTTCTGCACATCGCTCATCATGGTACATACTCCTTTTTGTACATAATAACTCAACGTTCCATTTTTGTCAACACGGTAACAATAACAATTAATCCCCCAAAATGGATCCATGTTCCGTTCGGCCCATGTTACAGCACCATGACTAGGAACAATCACTCTCTCCAAGCCAGAATCCGGAATTGCCCCGTTGTCGGGAAGAAAGGAGGAGCACTGGTAGCGAAACGACTATCATAAACGTAGTCTTTGTTGCTGCCGGTGAGCAATGTGTGCCCCGAAAAAGTGCCTACTGCACCACGAATGTTGTTGGTAATGGAGCCGTAAAGATCGAGGTATCCCATCGGACTGCCGCCTGCATAATTTTGATACTACAGGATATGTATCGGTATGTTGACTCCCGATTGATAACTCGTACATTTTAGCGTGTCTCCGTTGGAGTCCGGCAGCTTAGCCGGATCTGTCCCGTTCAGCGAAGTAGCGCTCCCCTTTATTACCGGTACGCCGGACACATACAGCGTACCGTTGGTATGAAGCGGACCCGTCAGTGTGTCACCCGTTATCCAGTATGTGCTGTTTTCGTCGTTCGAGAAGAACGCGTACCGGTCGAACGGGGACGGACTCAACAAAACCTGAACCGTATCGACTATGTTGCCATACATGGCGGAATATGTCCCGATTGCCGTTACGAGGACATCACTGTCTCCGTCGACCACATCCCATTGCGAACTGAAAGAGTAGGATCCACCTGAAAACGAACCCGACCAACTTAGGTGAGTGTTTGCAGGGTCGTGGAAGATAGAATCAGCTGCGATGTTGGCTGCACTTACCGCAATGTTGTGTGCGGCAGTTGAGTCGTAATAATCCACGAAATTCTCGGTTGCCTCCGTGCTCGTTCTGTTCCAGTATTGACTTGCGAGTCCGAAGATCAAGCTGAAGCCGAGTATTATTAGAAGAGTCCCTTTGCCGACCATCACGCATCTCCTATCTATTTCGCAGGTTTCTGGACACTAGCCTTGTTTGCCTCCAGAGCGCGAAAATGTGTCCATAGGTTGTATCGCCATATTCCGACGTGGGCTCAACTTCAACGGTAAGTTGAATCAACTGAGGACTCGGCAGCGTGCCGCCTATATATGGAGTGTGTATCGGCTGGCCAAAAGTATCGAAGTATTCCATGGAGAATTCTGTGACTCCCAAGTTCGAACCCACATCCGGCCCGTCATCGACCTTTCTATAAAGCATCCGAACATTCGGATTAGGACAGCCCGGAACGGGCCCTCCCAGAAACCACGTAACGGTGTCGAGCTTACCGCTATTCTCCAGGTCCCCCACAAACGTTATACTGCTCGTGTCCCCGTCCAAGATGTAGTCACTGGGATCTGATGCCAGCGCAGGGTTCTTACAATAATCTATTTTCCTGAAATTCCACTCGAGATTCTGTATCAGGGAAGTCAGGTTCTGCTGCACCGTCAGATTTTCCTCAGATTGGTAAGTATTAGCCGTCGCCCGCTCGTCCATTTTGAGAGCGACCAGGAGAAGAAGGCTCCCAATCACCATCGAGCCGATTATGTCAAGCAAAGTAGAACTGCCCATGGGATCACCTCACCTGAAATACCAATAGCTGAAAACCGTGGACATCTTCACCGTATCGCCGGGATCATCCTTATTCCAAACTGAGACATCAAGACGCTTGCTCCAGGTTGCGGACGACGACGAGTCGTCCAGATTGCTTATGTCGACACTCTGGTCCTCGCGTAGTATATCCCCGTACTCAGTGTATCACATTGGATAAGACCATTGTCGTTCAATCCGTTGTAGTCGTCGAAATCGTCCAGATCAGTAGAATCCCCGTTTTCCTGTCCGAGCTCAGAAGGCGGGGTCAATGAACTGAGAGAAGTCACCGCCCCGGAAACTGTTTGCTGGTCGAAGGCCTTATCCTAGGCTTCTTCGATAATGGAGGTCGCGAGCGAAACCTCTTCCAGCCCTAAGTTGGTTTTCAGCAGAATTTCATCGTTATCGTTCAGGCTTCTGTTGGTAGTTAGAATTATTGTACTCAGAAGGATTATCGCCCCCACGGTCAACAGCATCTGTCCGGTTCCCATACGTGCTCCTCGATCGCTTTCCCAACGTGATCAGCAACCTCACTCAGAATTAATCAAATCATCCAATTTACCCCTCCACACCAACGCCACAAGCTTGACTCAAGTGTGCCGAAGGCGGGACTCGAACCCGCACGCCCTTTCGGGCCCTGCCCCCTCAAGACAGTGTGTCTACCAATTCCACCACTTCGGCGCGCAAAAACATAAAAAACAAACTCCGAAAAAACAACACCAAACCTTACCGTGCCGTTTTTCTAATAACACTCCCCTCTGCTCGGGAGAGCAAGGGGAATGTTACGAAAAACTGATCGCGGCAAAGGATGAGCATCACCTGCGGTTACTCCTCCTGGGCCTATCGTCGTGGTGGCGTTGTGAATGCATCTCCTCTTCCTGCGCCTGAGGATTTGAATTCTCGATTAACACCTTCCTGCTGAGATTGTACCTTCCCATGTCGTCAACTTCCATCAACTTCACCTCGACCTCATCGCCAACCTTGAACACGTCCTCTACCTTGTTGACTCGCCTGTGGTCGATCTGAGAGATGTGAAGAAGCCCTTCTTTGCCGGGCAGAAATTCGACGAAGGCCCCGAAATCCATCAGGCGCTTGACCGTGCCCTTATAGACTTTCCCGACCTCAGGCATTTCGACGAGACGCTCTATCATTTCTCTCGCCTTATCGCTGGACTCCGCAGAAACCGCAGCGATCACGACAGATCCATCGTCTTCGATGTTGACCTCGGCGCCAGTCTGCTGAACAATGTTTTTAATTACCTTGCCCCCCGGGCCGATAACCGCGCCGATCATATCGACGGGTATTTTCATGGAAGTCATCCTGGGAGCAAATTGAGAGAGCTCTTTCCGGGGTTCCGAGATTGATTGTTCCATTATTCCGAGAATATGAGCGCGCCCTTCTTTCGCCTGCGCCAGCGCACGAGTCATGATATCGAACGAGATGCCCTTTATCTTTATGTCCATCTGGAAGGCGGTAATCCCGTCTCTTGTCCCGGCAACTTTGAAATCCATATCACCGAGGTGATCTTCATTGCCGAGGATGTCGGTCAGGACTGCCACATCATCACTCTCTTTGATCAGTCCCATAGCAATTCCGGCTACCGACTTGGCTACGGGAACCCCCGCGTCCATGAGTGCCAGCGAACCGGCGCAAACCGTCGCCATGGATGAGGACCCGTTCGACTCGAGTATATCGGAGACAACTCTCACAGTATATGGGAATTCCTTCTCCCCGGAAACGAGTCCCTTCAAAGCTCTTTCGGCAAGATTGCCATGGCCGATTTCTCTTCTTCCGGGCCCGCTCATCCTTCCAACCTCGCCCACGCTGTAACTGGGAAAGTTGTAATGCAGCATGAACCTCTTGCTCGACTCTGGGAGCAATCCGTCTATCGTCTGCTCATCGAGTTTTGTGCCGAGCGTGACTGAAGTCAGGCTCTGAGTTTCACCTCTGGTAAACAGAGCTGACCCATGAGTCCGCGGAAGAAGTCCAACCTCACACGTTATCGGGCGGACGTCTTTGTAACCTCTCCCGTCGAGCCTTCGTCCCTCCTTCAGGATCATTTGGCGCATATCATCGCGATCCAGGTCGTGCAGGATCGCTTCTATCGCATCTTCCTGCTCGGGATATTTCTCTGCGAGAGCGAGTAGGACATCTTCTTTGATCTTCTTCGAACGCTCGCTCCGCTCAGCCTTCTTCAGAACCTCTCTGTTCAACTTGCTTATGCGCTCTTTAGAAAGCGACTTCACATCTTCTACGAGTGCTTCGTTGGCTTCCGCTTTCTTCACTTCCCTCTTCTTCTTGTCAACCAGGGAAGCGAACTCCTTCTGAAGCGCGACGATCTCCTTGATGTGCTTGTGGGCAAATTCCAATGCGGCTATCATTTCCGATTCGGAAATTTCCTTTGCTTCACCTTCGACCATCACGATGGAATCTTCTGTACCGGCGACCGTCAGATCCATATCGCATTTCTCAAGTTGGGATACGAGAGGGTTGATCACGTACTGGCCTTCGATCCTTCCGACTCTGACTTCGGCGATTGGACCCTCAAACGGTATGTCGGAGACCATCAAAGCCGCCGATGCGCCGATAGCACCCAGGACATCACCGTCGTTTTCCCCATCAAAAGAGAAGACCGTTGTAACGATCTGCGTTTCATAACGCCATTCTTTGGCAAATAGAGGACGAATCGGTCTGTCGATCAATCGCGCCGAAAGAATCTCCTTTTCGTTGGGCCTTCCTTCACGTTTTATGAAGCCCCCGGGGATTTTGCCGGCGGCTGCCGTTTTCTCGCGATATTCAACCGATAGCGGAAGGAAATCAGTTCCTTCAACCATATTCTCGGCTGCAACGACCGTCGCCAATACAAGTGTGTCAGCATACCGTACCATGACGGCGCCGCTTGCCTGTTTGGCAAATCGACCAGTTTCCAGCGAAAGCTTTCTGCCGCCGATTTCGATTTCCTTAGTTACATAACCTTCCATCATTCATCCTTTGTTTTTTACTTTCTGAGGTGTAGTTCCTCAACTATCTTACGATACCGCTCAATGTTTCTCGATTGTAGATATTCCAGAAGGCGGCGCCTTTTTCCAACCATGCGCAGCAAACCGGTGCGCGAGTGAAGATCCTTTTTGTGTGTGTCAAAGTGGGAGGCGAGCTCGTTGATCCTCTGCGTCAAAATTGCAATCTGGACTTCGGGGCTCCCCGAATCGGTTCCCGTCTTCCCGTATTTCTTGACTATTTCCTGTTTCTGTTCCTTCGTCAAAGGCATTCCTGAAACTCCTATCTTTGTTTGTTAAATGTTTTCAGCAGGAACTCATTCAGCATCTTCTTATCCTGGTCCATTTGAGCGACCAGATGGTCTGCCGAATCAAACTTTAGTTCATCGCGCAGCCGATGGATGAATGAGACTCCGATCCGCTTCCCATAAATGTCCTTGTCAAAATCGGATATCCATACTTCAACAATGACCTTGCCGCCGTCTTCAAAAGTTGGTCGGACTCCGATACTTGCCAGCCCCGCCAGCCTGTCACCCTCGAGGTTAACCTCAACGACATAAACGCCAAAACGCGGAACCAGGAGACGGTCATCAATCAATTTCAGATTCGCCGTTGGATAACCGAGCATCCTTCCCCTCCCGTCGCCGCGAATCACGGAGCCCTCAAGAGAGTACGACCGACCGAGCATTCTATTCGCCGTCTCGATGTCGCCTTCCTTTAGGAGTCTCCTGATGTTTGAGCTGGACACCGTCTTTCCATCGACCAAAACTGCATCGACATAATCGACATTGAAGCCGGTTCTTTCTCCGACCTTCCGCGCGAATTCGACGGTACCCTGCGCGGCATGACCGAACCTGTGATTGAAACCCAGCACCAGCTCATGCAAGCCCACTTTTTCATAGAGCAGCCTGACGAGAAAATCCTCGGCGGTCACGAGGGAAAAATCCCTATCGAATTTCAGCAGGCAAATTTCATCTATCCCGGCATTGCTGATCATGCGTACGCGCTCTTCCTCGGTCATCAGCATTTCGATCTTTCTCTTCCCGAGAACTTCCTGCGGATGAGGTTTGAACGTAATCAGCACGCTCCTGCTGCCGATTGATCTTGCCTTCTCTGAAAGTGTTTCCAGTATTTTTTTATGTGCAACATGAAGTCCATCGAATGTTCCTACCGTTACAATGGATTTCTTGTTGAACTCGATATCTTCAAGGGAGAAGCGGATCACGCGGCGTACCTCAGCCTTAACTCCTCAAGCCTGACCGCTTCCTCGATCTTGTAAGAACCGATCCGGGTTCTTACGAGATCGGTCAAAACAGCACCGCATCCCAGTTCTTCGCCGATGTCCCTGGCAAGACTTCTTACATAAGTACCGCTCGAGCAGACGATTCGCAATTGTAGCAGCGGGGGCATGAAATTTTCGATGCGAATCCCTTGAATGGTTACAACTTTCGGCTTAAGGTCCGGTTTTACTCCGCGCCTCGCCAAATTGTACGCACGTTTACCGTTAACCCATGTCGCAGAATAGTCGGGAGGTACCTGTTCTATTTTACCTTTAAACTTCTCTAATACCTCTTCGATCCTGTTCGATGGGATATTCACGCTCGACGTTTGTTCGACCAGTTCGGTTTCAAGGTCATGGCTCTTGGATACCACACCCAGCCTCAACGTCGCCAGGTATTCCTTGTCTAGTTTCAGGAAACTGGTCATTGACTTCGTCTCGGTGCCGGTGAGAAGGATCAACAATCCCTCTGCCAGGGGATCAAGAGTCCCTGAGTGGCCGACTTTCTTCAGGTTGAGTTCTCTGCGTACTCGCCTGACAACCTCGAATGAGGTTAAACCCTTGGGCTTATAAACCAGGATAACCATGTCTCGATCAGTTGTCATCGTTTCGATGTGTTTTCTTCAGTAATTCCTCAATATTGGCGACGTAGTCCATTGTGTCATCGACAAAAAAAGCAATCTCCGGCGTAAATTTCAAGCGCACCTTGGCACCGATGAATTGACGTATATCCTTCTTTGCCTCATTCAACAAAAATAGGGTTCGTTCCTTTACCTTGACATCTCCGAAAATGCTCACATAAATACGCGCCAACCTTAAATCGGGAGACATCGTAACCTTCGTGACAGTGATAAAGCCCATCTCAGAAGTGCGGTAATCGCGCTCTATCAACAGACTAATCTCTTCTTGTATCAGATGACCGACCTTTTCAGTTCTGACGGACATATCACAATCTCTTCTTTCTCCTACGAGCATCAACCTTACGCGAGTGTGCGCTGAGTCTCGACTATCGTGTAGGCTTCGATCGTGTCTCCGGTCTTAATGTCGTTGAAGTTCTCTAGGCTTACGCCGCACTCGTAACCGTCTTCAACCTCTCTCACATCATCCTTGAACCTTTTCAGGGAAGCGATACTCCCTTCAAATACCACGATTCCGTCACGCACCAGTCTTACTCGGTTGTTCCTCTGGATTCTACCGCTTGTCACGTAGCACCCAGCGACGGTGCCAAACTTCGGTACCTTGAAGATCTGCCGAACATCAAGAGACCCGACGACATCCTCGCGAATCTCCGGACTGAGCAAACCTTCCAATCCCTTTCGCACGCTCTCGATAGCATCGTAGATAATGCTGTAGAGTCTTATATCGACCGATTCGGATTCTGCCAGCTTCCTCGCAGCGGAGCTCGGCCTGACGTGAAAACCGAGGATAATTGCGTTCGAGGCTGCGGCAAGAAGAACGTCCGATTCGGATATCGCGCCAACTCCCTTATGAATAACCTGAACCCTCACCTCGTCATTTGAAAGCTTCGCAAGTGAGTCGCTCAGCGCTTCAACAGAGCCGTCGACGTCTCCCTTCACAACGATGCTGAGCTGCTTGACCATGCCTTCCTTGATCTCTTTGGAGAGATCCTCCAGCGTGACGTGATGGCGGGTTCCGCGCATATCCTGTTCGCGCTTAATTATCTTTCTCCGATTGCTTATATCTCTTGCCATTTTCTCATTGGCGACCGAGACGATAGTGTCTCCGGCATACGGCAGTTCATCAAAACCAATAACCTGTACCGGCATGGCTGGAGAAGCGGCGTCGATCCTGTTGCCTCTTTCGTCTGTCATGGCTCGGACTTTTCCGCTGCTCGTGCCGGCGACGAACGAATCTCCGATTTTCAAAGTACCCTTCTGGACAAGAACCGTTGCAACGGCACCGCGACCTCTGTCGAGAGTAGACTCTATAACGACACCTCTCGCAAGCCTGTCAGGATTTGCCCTCAGATCAAGGATCTCAGCTTCGAGCAACACCTTCTCGAGAAGAAGTTCTACGTTCGTACCTTTCTTCGCAGAAATTTCAACCGACTGCGCCTTGCCGCCCCATTCTTCCAAGAGCACACCTTGATCGGAAAGCTGTTTTCGTATCCGATCAGGATTAGCTTCAGGCCTGTCAATTTTGTTTATCGCGACGATCATTGGAACGTTCGCAGCACGTGCGTGATTTATTGCCTCGATCGTTTGCGGCATAACATTGTCATCCGCAGCCACGACAAGGATAACGATATCGGTTGCCTGAGCCCCTCTGGCACGCATTGCGGTGAACGCCTCGTGCCCGGGGGTATCGAGAAACGTTATTTGCTTCCGGTTGGACAGTCTGACTTGATAAGCGCCGATGTGTTGAGTGATACCGCCCGCTTCTCCGGCTACGACATTTGTCTGCCTTATGAAATCTAGGAGTGAGGTCTTACCATGGTCGACATGTCCCATGATAGTCACAACCGGCGGCCGGGGCTGCAGAGTATCGAGTGCATCAGCCCTGTCTTCCAGGACTTCATCAGTGTACTCTTCCTGCAGCTCGACTTCGTAACCGAAATCATCGGCCAGAAGCGTTATTGTTTCCAGATCCAACCTCTGGTTTATCGAAACCATGAGTCCGAACGAGATGCATTTCGAAATCACGTCGGCAACATCGACGCTCATCTGCTTTGCCAACTCTCCGACTGAGACAAATTCCGTAAGCCTCAGCTTTCGCTTCTCGCTTTCCTGCTTCTCTATCTCGCGCTGTTGAGCTTCAAATTTTTCTTTTCTCTTCTTCTTGCGAAGTGCCGCACGATCGCTTTCTCCGCCGTCCTCCAGGCTCGCCATCGTCCGCTGAAATGCCAGTTCAACCTCTGCCTGGTCCACATCGGGATGTTTCCCCTTTTTCTTCTTGCGCTTCTTAAGCTCTTCTTCCGTCACTACCGGAGCGACGGTCGTTGTGTCAGGGGCGCTGTTCTCCTCGCGGATCTTCTTTCTTTTCTTCTTCTTCTTCTTGTGGGCTTGAGTCTCGGTTTCAAGCTGAGCCGCAGCCTCCTTGGTCTTCTTCTGAGCCTCTTCCAACTCTTTCCGAAGACGCATCTCCTCCTCTGTTATCCTCTGCCCTGTCTGCAGATCGATTCTTCCGCGGATCTTCAGCCCTTTTTCTTCTTTCGGAGGGGGCGGCGGTTCTTGTGCCGGCGGCTCCTTAACAGGCTCAGCAGATTTTGGCCCGACGACCTTCACATCTGTAATCTCAGCGTGAACAGCCGGCATTTCAGCCTTCGCCGTTTCCTGTTTCACTCGATCTTCCACAGGCCTGCTTTCGGGCTCCTTCTCCGAAGGAATTTCTTTGAGAGAGGCTTGTTCTTCAAGAGCCTTTGCAGTCAACGGCTCGGCTCCGACGATAGGCCGTTCTCCTTCGGTCGGTTCTGCCTTTGCCGCATGTTCAGCGGCTTCTGCCGTCTCAGCAGCAGACTGAGCTTGGACCGGAAGATTTTCCGGCTCTTTGGCTCTGGCCTCTTCCTCTTGTAATGCCGTTCCTGGAACCGGCAGCGTCTCTATTTTCGGCTCGACTACCGGCTGCTTTTCAACGCTGACAGTGTCGACGAGCTTCTTTACTACAATCTTTTCTTCCTGCTTCTCGCTCAGCTGTTCTTTGATCCTTTGACGCTTCCCTACCTGGTCGAGCTCCTTCTTGAAGTGCGCAGCAAGTTCGGCATACATCTGTTCGTCAACCGATGATGTACGCTTCACTTTGTCATGTCCCTTGCTCTTTAGAAAATCCACTATCTGGTCTGCAGAGACCTGAAATTCAGAAGCGACTTTTGTTACTAGTTTTTTCTTGGTTGCAGTTTCAGCCATGCTGAGAGTAGCCTTTCTTTAGAACCTATTCATCTTGTGATTCGTTTTCAGGTTCCTCTTCGAGTTCCTTCCGCATCATTTCTTTTAACTTCTGCACTTCTTCTTCCGGGATGTCCACATCAGACTTTATCTCGTCTTCCGTAGCATCCAGAACGTTTCTCGCAGTCAGGTAACCGGCATCGAGAAACTTTGTCAGGAGTTCTTCGCCGAGCTCTTCCTTAAACTCCGACAGGTCTATATCGTACATTTCAGCTTCCTGCTTCTCCCGTCCCTGGCCTTTTGATTCCGGGGCAGCGCCTTCTCGCATAAGGTCTATGTCGAATCCCGTAAGCCTCGATGCTAGCTTGACGTTGATTCCCTCTTTCCCGATGGCGATCGATTCCTGGTTGTTGTCCACCCAGACCTGCGCCTTGCGGCCAGCAAGTTCCATCTCAACTCTCGTGACCTTTGCAGGCGTCAAAGAACGCTCGACAAATACGGCTGGTTCTTCTGAGAACAGGAGAACATCTATGTTTTCATTATTCAACTCGCGAACTATCGAGTGTATTCTCACTCCCTTCATGCCGACACACGCGCCAACCGCATCGACTCTTGAATCGGTGGAAAGGACCGCAACCTTTGCCCTTTTTCCCGGATCACGTGCGATAGCTCTTATCTCGACAACTCCGTCAAAGATCTCCGGGATTTCCATCTCGAAAAGCTTCTTGAGGAACATAGG
Organism: Bacteroidota bacterium; assembly: GCA_023480735.1. Lineage (GTDB taxonomy): Bacteria > Bacteroidota > Ignavibacteria > Kryptoniales > JAKASW01 > JAKASW01. The sequence goes on from JAMCXB010000054.1 coordinate 49,634, forward strand.
ATCGGCTCTGGATATAATAACCTGCGGCCCCGAAGTTCCCTTTCGAACTTCCTTGACGACGGCGCGGACGGTGGAGTTCTTTCTGTAGTGCTCGTTCGAGATCTGTTCCGACCTTGGCAGGAAAAGCTCTCGTCTATTGTGGTTTACCAGTATGAAATCCCGCTTCACTTGATAGATTTCACCGACGACAATTTCACCGATCATCTTGTTGTACTCGTCGTAGATCACATTCTTTTCGTACTCGTGAAGCCTCTGAAGAAATGTCTGCCTGGCAAATACCACGAGACGTCTCCCGAGTGTTTCCGGTGAGATCTCTTCCGGATACTGGTCTCCGATATCGAAGTCGCCGTCGGGCTCAATTTGCTTGACCGCCTCAAGACTAATTTCTTTACCCGGATTTTCTACATTCTCAACGATACCCTTTATCACATATATTTCAATCTCACCGCGATCAACGTTCGTCACGATGTCTGTCTCAACATCCTCGCCGTATTTCTTCTTTACGATTCCCGAGAAGACTTCTTCCAATATTTCAGAAACGACTTCTTTGTCGATGCCTTTCTCTTTCGCAATTTCTGCCGCGGCAGATATGATCTCATTCTTCTCAGCGTGCATTTATCCTCCTGTCACCATCTTATTTTTGCTCTCGCTTCAATTATCGAATCAAATCCTAGTTCAACCGAAGCCGTTCCCGTTTTAAACACTATGGTCTCATCAGTAAATTCAGTTAAGTCGCCTTCTATCTCTTTAACCTCAGACCCATCTCGGTATTTCACAGACATGAGCCTTCCGATATTGCTCTTGAATTGCCTCTTGTCTTTCAGGGGAACACCCACTCCCGGCGACGAGACCTCCAACCGAAAGTTGCCGCCGAGGAGTTGTGAGGATTCTAGCAGTGGCAATATTTCCCTGCTGATTTCAGCACACTGATTGATCGTGATCCCCTTCTCAGTATCGCAGAACACTTCAAGCAGCTCCTTTCTTCCATCGCCCTTTATGGCCAGTTCCACCAAAAAAGCTCCCTTGCGCTCAATCGCGGGGCTTAGAAGTGTCTTCAATTCTCGTGTTTTCTCTATTTTTTCCATGTCCTCTAAAAAAAATAGCCCAGAAATTCCGGGCTAAGCGTCGGAGTCAGTTAAAATATAGCTCCAGATAATTACTTTTTCAACCCTTTAAGGCTTCACTCCCGGGCGTCGGCTCCGAGTTTTTCATTTGCTTTCGTGAGATTCTTTTAGTAAAGTTGGAATGATATCGGAACTAAAAAAGGGGGATTTTATGTCAGGGCTAAGAATTTTGCATCTGGCAGTATTTTCCGTCCTTTTATTTGGCTGCTCGATGTTTGGTGGACTGGGTTCAAACGCCGTTCCGCCAATGCTGATCCAAAAGACGGCTTTCCCGCCTCTTCCTTCCAATTTGGCCTCCAAGACTTTCGATCTGAAAACCGACTTGATAATCAGCAGGACAGGATCGGTAGTCCGTGCGGAGTTGCTGAACTCTAGCGGAGATCCGAAATGGGATTCCATGGCGGTGAGAAACATAATGAATTGGAAATACTCACCGGCTACTTTGAACGGGAAGCCGATTCAAATGAGGATTTCACAAGTCGCTCACGTCATTTACGCACCTCCTCTTACGATGATCCTGTCACAAATCGTCTGTACGACCGCCGAAGAAGCTGATTCCGTCTTCAATGCCCTTCAAAACGGCAAGAGCTTTGATTCATTAGTCAGCGAAATTTCACCTACTGGTTCTGTTATCAACAGCGGCTATCTTGGTGAAGTTGATATTCGCCAGTATTCCGAAGAGATACAGAAAGAACTCCAGAAGCTACAAGTCAACAGCTATACTCCACCGTTGCGCCTCGGCATATACTATGCAATATTCATGAGACATCAGTACGCAAGGATTGAAGCGCTTCCCCGCTAGGCTTGTTAGTGTGTCGAAAGACTTTGTAACTTGGACGGCCGATTAGTAAATTTATCGCAACAGCCGTTGGGTCAGCAACATTCAGCCGGCACGTTCACTGTGACAGAAGTACGTCGGCCCGCAGCAGCTCCGCAATAGGGAAACACTCTGCTACGGACGCACAGTCGCTGAGATGCCCGAGGACTTAGACTGGAGAGGTGCGAGAGTGGTTGAATCGACCGGTCTTGAAAACCGGAATACCCTTAGGGGTATCGAGGGTTCGAATCCCTCCCTCTCCGCAAATGTTCATTGTTCACACCCGTGATTCCGAACTGCCTGACACGAATTACTCCGGGCAGACGAACCATATTATGAGACATGCACGGGGGGGAACGGCCCAGAAATGACCCGGAAACGAGACATGTTCACCCCCTCTCCCTGATTTAATTTCCCAGCCGCAGAACCACCACCAAGACATCCTGTACGAACAGAGATTCTCATTCCACAGAATGAAGTTTCGATTTCCGAGTACGAGCGATGAGGAAATCGTCGGCACACAAATTTCACAGGCACTTTAAACTGCATGGAGAAGTAAATGCATTATCCTTGGTGGTACGTTCCGAACTTCACGGCTCCCATGTTGATTGCAGGCATAGCAACAATTCATGTATTCGTTTCCCTGTATGCGGTAGGCGGCGGCATCGTCCTGGCCGGGGAGGTCTCTCACGCTTACAGGATCAATGACAAATCAGCGCTTGATTACCTCAGAACCCACACTCTCTTCTTCATTCTGCTTACAGTCGTTTTCGGCGCGATCACAGGAGTCGGGATCTGGTGGACGATCGGTTTAGCGTCCCCCCTTGCAACCGAATCTTTAATACACATCTTCGTTTTCGGTTGGGCGATGGAATACGTGTTCTTTGTCATCGAAATCGTCTCAGCGTTTATATTCCATTACTATTGGGGAAGACTTGCCCCGAATGTCCATGCAACCGTCGGATGGATATATGCGGTTTCCGCATATATCAGCCTCGTTCTCATAACCGGGATTACGGCATTCCAGCTAGACATCGGGAACTGGACTCCGGAGAAAGGAATGTGGTCGGCGTTCTTCAATCCACAGACAATCCCCCAGATCCTGGCAAGGTCCGGTGCGTCATTGCTCCTTGCATCGCTGTACATTTATTTACATGCGGCGTTCAAGCTCAAGAATCACCCCCAGCTGCGTTCTCTCATCGAAAATCGCATTTCAAAATGGGGTATGGCCAGTGCGGCACTTGTAACGGCTGGCGGAGCATGGTGGTACGTCAATATTCCGGAAAGCGCAAGATCGGCCCTTGCAGGAGCAAGTGCTTTGAACATCCTTACCGCCTTGATATTCCTCGCATCTGCCGTCGTATTTTTCATGTTGTATTTCGGCCCTTACAGGCACCCGGGATGGCTGAACCCAGGATTTGCCATCCTTTACTTCCTCCTTGGGATTGCCGCGACCGGGACCGGAGAATTCATTCGGGAAGGCGTGCGAAAGCCTTACATCGTATACAACTACGTGACAGGCAATAACGTGCTGGTCTCGGAAATTCCGAAGCTGCAGGCAACGGGCTATCTGAACGGCGGCGTCTGGACAAAGGCATACATGAGACAGCAATACCCGCGGGTAATGACGACAGACGGCAATATCGACTACAACAAACTGCTAGAATTGCCAACGACCGATCAGTTGAGAGTCGGCGAAGTGCTGTTCCAGTACCACTGCAATGATTGTCACTCCACGAGAGGTTTCTCAGGCATCGACAGACTGACGCAAGGATGGAACAAGGACATGGTAAGCACCGTCGTAACACATTTGGATAAGGCGCATTTCTTCATGCCGCCTTGGTGCGGAAATGACACTGAAGCGGCTCTGCTTACGAAATACATTCTGTCGCTCTCGGAGCCAGCTCCCCCGGGCATGAAGTTTTCGTACGCGGGCGACTCGGAAGACGGTTCGACTACGGACGTAATTGCCAGAGAGGAGAAAAACAGATGAATCCCACGGATCTAATTGGACCGGTGTCACCATTGGGCAGCCCGGCGCCGTTTTGGTTCATTACATTTTTCAAAGTCCTTGGATTTATCCTTCACATGATTCCGATGAATATATGGTTTGCCGGGATGATACTGGTCGCCGTTTTTGCCGCATTCGGCAAGAACCATTCGCTTGAACTTGCGCACCGGCTTTCCAGGACCATGCCCGTAATCATCGCACTAGGCATCAATCTCGGAATAGTACCGCTGCTCTTCACGCAGGTCGGATATTACCAGTTTTATTACCCTGCCGGAGTCCTGATCGCTCGCGCCTGGCTAAGCGTAATCGTCATTCTGATCTTCGCATATTACGGAGTCTACGTTTATTCGCTCGGCGTTAGAAACGGCAGGCGTACAAAATTCGCCTTAATTTCCGCTTGGGTCAGTTCAATTGCCTTCATCTTTGTCGGTTTTCTTTTCACAAACAATTTTAGTCTGATGGCCAACGTTCAGGACTGGATACATATTTATAGCAGGACCTCCGTCGGCGGAGCCGCCCTGGGAACGGGGCTGAACACGGCGGATCCGACTCTATTCCCGCGTTGGCTTATGATGTTCGGCATTGCCATGACTACCACCGCAGTGTATATAGCCTTCGACGCAACTTTCCTCAAGAAAAGGGACACATCAGAAGAGTACAGAAAGTGGGCGGGAAAATTCGCCTTCGTTTTTCATACGCTGGGGGTATTCGTGTTTGCGGCGATGGGAAGCTGGTACATCTTCGGCACTCTCGGTAAGCCGGTCCTCGATCAGCTTAATCACAGCCCCGTCATGTACTTCGTCTTCGCGTTGACGGCCATCTCACCGGGATTGGTCTGGATCGTAATGCTGGCCCAAAGAAAGAGCGTTCGAAGAAACGCGACGATTGCGGCGGCGGTGCTTCAGCTGGTCGTACTCACGTTGAATGCGATAAGCAGGCAATGGGTTCAAAACGAGGAAATATTCAAATTCGAAAGAGTGTCCGAGCTGCCCGTACGGGTACAGTGGAGTCCGTTGATCGTGTTTCTGTTGCTCTTTGTCGCTGGACTCGCGGTGGTCGGATGGATGGTCACGAAAATTGTTGCGGTTGAAAGAAGCGAGGCAGGAGTGTGAAGGCGGACTACAGAAGCAGCCGGCTCGTCGAGGGGAAACCTAATCCGGTTGAGTGAAGTCCTCTATTAGTTTTACAAGTTCGGTCCTACCCTGGCCTGAGACTGCAGAGAAGGGAAGGAAGCATTGGCAATATTTCAGATTGGGCAGCTGAGCCTTTGCGCGGGCCATGTGAGTATTCATCTTGTTCTGGGATAGCTTGTCGGCCTTGGTCATCACCACGACGTAGGGGATCTTGTAGAACTCCAGCCAACCGATCATAATCTTGTCCAATTCCATCGGTTCGTGTCGCGCATCCAGGATTTGGATGACAAGCTTCAGCTGTTTCCTCTCCTGAAGGTATGTCTCCACAAGCTTTGCCCAACTCGATTTCATATGTTCAGGGGCAATCGCATATCCGTAACCGGGAAGGTCGACGAAGTAATGCTCATCGTTGATGAGGAAGAAGTTGAGTGATCGTGTCTTGCCCGGCGTAGAGCTTGCCTGTGCGAGGTTCTTCTTATTGCAAACCTTGTTTATCAAGGATGACTTGCCTACATTTGACCTTCCAATGAAAGCCACTTCCGGCAAATCGGTGTCTGGCACCTGAGTATAGTCTACAGCACTTGTAACGAACTTTGCCGCTTCGATCTTCATCGGGCTATATCCCCATTAAAATTTTATCACGCATATAATTTAACAATAAACAATATTAATCTCAATGCATTCATCGTCGGTCATGAGAACCCACGAAGCATCAATGAGGCTTGAGCGGGGAAAGCTGATTCCCGGATAGGATAAAGAAAAAACTCGTTCTGGCGGGAGACTTACTGTTCCGCTGGCGCGGCTTCCTTCTTCTCCTCTTTCGATTCTTCCTGCGGCGCTGCAGCTTCCTTCTCCTTGGGTGCTTTTCTGCGCTTCTCGGCTTCGTCGGCGGCATTGAAATCGACCAGCTCGATTATCGCCACTTCCCCGCCGTCTCCGTGCCGCTGGCCCAGCTTGATAACCCGGGTATAACCTCCGGGCCTATCCTGCACCTTAGGAGCGATTTCCCCGAAGAGGATCTTCACGGCTTCTCTATCCTTTATGAAACGCGCGACATGCCGGCGAGCCGGTACGCTGTCTTTCTTTGCCCTCGTAATCAACGGCTCAATGAAGATGCGCGTCTCCTTCGCTTTGGCAAGCGTAGTTCTTACTTGCTTGTAGAGGATCAAACTTGTGGCCAGCGATTCCATCAATGCCTTGCGATGGCTGGCTGTTCTCTTTAGTTTCCTGCCTGAATTCAGGTGTCTCATCTCAATAAACTCCGCTTACTCGTTGTCATCTTTCAGATACTTGCTGACGTCCATCCCGAAGTTCAAACCCATACTTCCAATCTTCTCCGCAAGCTCTGCGAGAGACTTTCGTCCGAAATTCCTGAACCGCAACAGTTCGGACTCGTCCTTGTTCACAAGCTCGGAAATAGTATGAATGTTCGCAGCCTTCAAACAATTGTGTGCACGGACGGAAAGCTCCAGCTCATCAACCGACATCTTAAGGAGCTTTCTGATACGCGCTGCCTCTTCTTCCTGTGCCGATCCCTCCTCCGATGCCTCCTGGTGAATGCCAAGATTCAGAAAGAGCTGGATATGATCCTGCATCATCTTAGCGGCTGTCGTCACCGCATCCTCAGGAGTTATGGAACCGTCCGTCTCAACTTCGAGAGTCAACCTCTCAAGAGTCGTCTTCTCACCGACCCCGGTGGGCTGCACGAAAAATCTCACGTTCCTGATAGGGGAAAAGAGGGTATCGATAGATATCAAATCTTCCGGAGCTTCGGCGAGTTTATGATCCTCGGCAGGTTCATAACCCTTTCCCCGGCCGACGCGCAATTCTACCTCAATCTCCTTTGAATCGCTCAATGTTGAGATATGATGCTCGGGGTTAAGCACTTCTACCTGGGGATATTGACGCTGAATCTCTCCCGCGGTGAAATCCATCGGGCCCTGCAGCTTCAAACTTATTTTATTCAGTTTCTTGTCGATCAACTTGACGCGGACCCCCTTCAAATTCAGCGTGAAGTCGACCAGATCTTCAGACATTCCCTTTATGGTGGAAAACTCATGAAGCGCACCAGGTATCCTGAAATGAGTGAACGCCCATCCGGGAATAGAGGAAAGGAGGACTCTCCTGAATGAATTTCCCAACGTGGTGGCATAGCCGCGTTCCAGCGGCTCCACGATAAAACGTCCAAACGTATTGCTATAACTTGACTGATCCAAGATTATTGTTTCCGGCATTTGCAATTTCACAGCGCTCATTAGATTTTCACCTCAATTAAATTTATAACCATGCTTGCCTGGATCGCCGGGATTTTAATCGTCTCGCTTACCCGGGCAATCCTATTATTACTTCGAATACAATTCGACAATTAGTTGCTCATTGACATCCGGCAGCGGGATCTCGGAACGCTCCGGAACCTGCAGGAATGTTCCCGTTAATTGTGCCTTGTCGAGCTGTAAATACGACGGCAGCATCCCGTCCTTCACCCTCTTAAGTGAGGAGTGAATTACATCCAACTGGTTGCTGCTTTCGGCGACCCTGATAACATCGCCGGCTCTTACTAGATAGGAGGCAATGTCAACTCGCCTGCTGTTAACTGTGAAATGACCATGAAGTACAAGCTGCCTGGCGGACTTCCTTGACGGGGCAAACCCGAGACGGTACAGCACGTTATCCAGCCTGCGTTCGAGAAGCCTCAGAAGGTTTTCGCCCGTTCTTCCCTTTTGGTGTGTCGCCATCTCGAAGTAATGCCTGAATTGCTGCTCAAACACACCGTAAATTCTCTTTACCTTCTGCTTCTCGCGAAGCTGCACACCGTACTCGCTTACTTTCACTCTCCTGCGAAGTCCGTGTTGTCCCGGTGCATAGTTTCGTCTCTCTATTGGACACTTGTCCGTATAACACTTAACTCCCTTTAAGAACAGCTTTTGCCTTTCTCTTCTGCAAAGTCTGCAACTCGCGTCTACATATCTTGCCATTTACTACTCCGAAAGATTTAAATTTATACTCTGCGCCGCTTAGGAGGCCTGCAACCGTTGTGTGGTATCGGCGTGACATCGCGGATACTAGTTATCTCGAGACCTCCGGTCTGCAAGGATCTGATTGCAGCCTCGCGGCCCGAACCAGGTCCCTTCACCAGAACCTCGACTTTCTTCATGCCGAGATTTGCCGCTTCCTTGGCGGCAGCTTCGGCAGCCACCTGTGCCGCGAAGGGAGTGCTTTTCCTTGATCCCTTGAAGCCCATCTTCCCGGAGGATGACCATGAAACCACGTTTCCGTAAATATCTGTTAGCGCAACTACCGTGTTGTTGAAGGTTGCCTTGATATGGGCTATACCGTGGGCATCAACAGATGTTTTCTTTCGCTTCTTTCCTGCGACCTTTGACAAATCTTAAACCTCCTATACTTTCCTACTTCTTAGTTGCAGCTTTTTTCTTGCCCGCGACGGTGCGTCTCTTACCTTTGCGCGTTCGCGAATTGGTCCTCGTTCTTTGTCCTCTGACGGGAAGTCCCTTTCGGTGTCTCAACCCGCGATAGCTTCCGATGTCCATCAGACGTTTGATGTTCATCTGAGTCTCGCTTCGCAGCGCGCCTTCGACTTTGTACTCTGTTGTGATAACCTGTCGGATTCTCGCAACTTCCTCGTCACTCAATTCGCCGATATGTTTCGCCGGGTCGATGCCGGCTTTACCGAGAATTTCAACCGCAGAGGCGTGACCGATTCCGTAAATATAGGTCAGCCCGTATTCGGCCCTTTTGTTTTTCGGTAAATCAACTCCTGAGATTCTCGCCAACTTTCTTCTCCTTAATCCTTAGATCCTGGTTATCCCTGGCGCTGTTTATGTTTTGGATTCTTCTTACAAATGACCCTGACAACGCCTTTGCGCCTGATTATCTTGCAGTTGTCACAGAGTTTTCTGACTGATGCTCTGACTTTCATTTCTGACTTCCTTACTTATACCGGTAAACGATCCTGCCCTTGCTAAGGTCATACGGCGAAAGCTCGGCCGTAACCTTATCTCCGACAAGTATCTTGATAAAATTCATTCTCATTTTACCTGAGATATGCGCCAAAATTTCGTGACCGTTATCGAGCTTGACACGAAAAGTTGCATTAGGCAAAGTCTCGGTAATTGTCCCGTCAACTTTAATTTGCCCTTGCTTAGCCATTAGACAATGTCAGTATTTCTGGTTTTCCATCTGTTATGACGACAGTGTGCTCAAAATGAGCGGACGGCTTGCCGTCTGATGTGTAAACTGTCCAACCGTCTCTCGCCGTGTACACTCTATATGATCCCGCATTTACCATGGGCTCGATCGCAATCGTCATTCCGTTCCTAAGCAAAGGTCCTCTTCCTCTTCTTCCATAGTTTGGTACGGGAGGGTCTTCGTGAAGCTTCGTACCGATCCCGTGCCCGACAAGGTCGCGCACAACAGAAAAGCCGTTCTCCTCGACGTAATCCTGAACCGCCTGGGAAATATCCTCGACATGGTTTCCCGCAACCGCATTCTCGATTCCGAGATAAAGGGCTTTCTCAGTCACTTCCATCAATTTTTTCTTTTCTTCAGAAACAGCTCCGACCGCAAAGGTCTTCGCCGCATCACCATAATAGCCATTCTTTATCGCACCAACGTCCACTGAAACAAGTTGTCCTTCCTCGATCTTTCGGGGTCCCGGTATCCCATGAACTACCTGATCGTCCAGCGACAGGCAAACCGTGGCAGGAAAAAGATTCTTCCTGTCGAACCCGTAACCTTTGAATGCGGGTTTCGCACCTTGTGAAAGAACGTACTCTTCTGCAATTTCGTCCAACTCTTTGGTAGTCACGCCGGGCGTGATCGACTTTTCAACGGTATCCAGAATCCCTGCAACCACGATTCCAACTTCGCGCATCAGACCAATCTCACGGGGTGTCTTCACACTGATCATAATTTCGTCAGGAGTATCGCCGGCTTTTCAGCTTCCCCGTTTTCATGAAACCATCGTAGTGGTGCATGACCAGATGAGATTCGATCTGGTGAACTGTTTCAAGCCCAACCTGAACGATAATCAGAAGGCTCGTGCCTCCAAAGAATGCAGAAAAACTCGGACTCACGCCGAAGCGCGTCATGAAAGCCGGGAGGATTGCAACAATAGCCAGGAAGATCGATCCCGGAAGAGTAATCTTAGTTAGAATATTATCCATGAAGTCCGCGGTGTGCTGCCCCGGTCTAATACCCGGGACGAATCCGCCCTGCTTTTTCATGTTGTCGGCAACGTCTTTCGGATTGAAAGCGATTGCCGTGTAAAAGTACGTGAAGAATATAATCATCAGCGCGTATATGAACGAATAGATAAAAGAAGTAAACGAAAAATATCCGGCGATGCTTTGCATGAACTCATTATTAGGGAAAAACGTAAGTATCGTCTGCGGAACGAACATTATCGACTGCGCGAATATAATCGGCATAACGCCGGCAGTGTTTACCCTGATTGGTATATACTGGGTAACGCCTCCGTACACTTTTCGACCGACGACCCTCTTGGCATATTGGACCGGAACTTTGCGCGTGCCCTCGGTTACATATACTATCGAAGCGATGATTCCTATCATCAGGGCAACAACGACTATCTCAGAAATGAAGCTCCTCGCACCCGAGCTGACGAGCTGATACTCATCGAGAATAGCATTCGGGAACCTCGCGATAATGCCTATCGTGATTATCAAGGAAATACCGTTGCCGATACCCTTGTCGGTAATCTGCTCGCCCAGCCACATGATGAAAATGGTGCCAGCGGTCAGTGCGATAACGGTGGACATGGTAAATCCAAGTCCTCGAACGGCATCCGGAATGACAGGGAGTCCGCTTCCCGGCGCGGTCATGCTTTGAAGTCTTACGCTTATTCCCCATCCCTGCATTGCTGCAATCAGCACTGTACCGTAGCGTGTGAGCTGCGTAATCTTCTTCTGGCCTTCCTCGCCCTCTTTCTGCAGCTTCTGGAAGTATGGGACCACCGCGCCAAGTAGTTGAATGACAATCGATGCGCTGATGTATGGCATGATTCCCTCGGCGAACACTGCAGCGTTTTGGAATGCGCCGCCCGCGAACAAATCATAAAGCCCGAAGAGCGTGTTCTGGGCCTGCGACTTGGTGGCCTCCGCAAGCAACGACGCATCGACTCCTGGAAGAGTGATGTGCGACCCTATGCGTACCACGATCAGTAAGCCCGCGGTGTAGAGAATCCGCTTTCGCAGATCCTCTACCTTGAAAATATTTCTTAAACTATCAGTTAGTCTCGACATTTGTTATGACTCGAGTGTTTTTACTGTGCCGCCTGCTGCTGTTATCTTGTCCGACGCCGATTTGCTGAACGAATTCGCTGATACGGCAAGCTTTGCGGACAAAGCGCCGTCTCCGAGTATCTTCACCGGCTGTGACTTTTTCGAAACCGCCCCCAAGGCGTACAACACTTCAGGAGTCACAACGCCATCGGAAAGTTTTCCGGACTCAGCCAATCTATTCAAAGTAGATACATTCACTACTTGAAACTCAACGCGAAACGGGCTCTTGAATCCGAACTTCGGGATACGCCGATTCAGCGGCATCTGACCGCCTTCAAACCAAGGTCTTATCTGATCTCCAGAACGTGACCGCTGTCCTTTATGGCCTTTCCCCGCCGTTTTGCCGTGTCCGGAACCAACTCCACGCCCGATACGCTTGACCTTCTTCCTCGCGCCGGGTGCATATTTCAAATTTCCAAGGATATTCATTTAAGCTCTCCTAAACCTCTTCGACGCGAACTAAATGTTGAACCTTCGCGATCATTCCTCTTATCTGAGGCGTATCGACTTTCACGACCGACTTTCTGATCTTTCCGAGACCGAGTGCTTCGATCGTGAGTTTCTGTCTCTCAGGTCTTTCGATTATACTTCTTATTTGAGTAATTCTGATTTTCCTAGTCTCGCTCATGACCTACACCTGTGCTGGTTCTTGTGTGGAATCCGCAGCCTGCTCCTCAGTCGGTTCAACGTCGAACAGGTCCCGCGGACGCATTCCACGTTTCCCGGAAATCATTCGCGCATCTGACAGATTCAACAGCGCTCTCATGGTCGCCTTTACAACATTATGGGGATTTGACGACCCCATCGACTTGGTGAGGACGTCCTGAACGCCTGCAGATTCCAGAACTGCACGCACGCCTCCGCCGGCAATTACGCCGGTGCCCGGGGTGGCGGGCTTCAACAGGACTTTTGCCGCACCGAACTTGCCGATTACAGAATGAGGCACCGTTCCCTTCCGGACTGCGACGTGCACAACGTTCTTCTTGGCATCGTCCACTCCCTTGCTGATGGCGTCGTTTACCTCGTTAGCCTTGCCCAGTCCGACGCCGATGCTGCCTTTCCCATCTCCGACAACGACAATCGCGTTGAAACTGAACCGGCGGCCGCCTTTTACTACCTTTGCGACCCTGTTTATATGAACCAGCTTCTCTTTAAGTTCAGTCTGATCTGGCTTAACTCTTTGCGCACTCTTAAGGTCTTTTAGTTTCATCTGTCAAATACCCTCTTAAAATTTCAAGCCGCCTTCGCGGGCACCTTCAGCAAAAGCCTTCAAGCGGCCATGGTACAAGAAACCGCCCCTGTCGAAAACTACTTGCTGAATATTTTTTTCCAACGCCTTCTTTGCCAAAGCTTTTCCTACAATCTTGCTGGCATTCGTTTTGCCTTTAGCAGCTTTCAATTCATCTGCAATTTCTTTGTTCAGACTCGACACCTGCAATATCGTTTTTCCCTGGACATCATCTATGATCGTTCCATAGATGTGTTTCAGACTCCTGAACACTACCAGACGAGGGCGTTCCACGGTTCCTTTTATCTTCTTCCGCAGTCCACGTTTTCCTCTTTCGTGTCGCGTTCTTTTCGTCTCAAGACGTCCCATTACTCAAACCTCCGAATTCTTATTTTGCCGCTGCTGCAGCTTTTCCGGCTTTTCGACGGATAAACTCATTTTCATATTTTACGCCTTTACCCTTGTAAGGCTCAGGTGGACGGAACGCCCGGAGCTTTGCTGCAATCTGTCCGACAAGCTGCTTATCCATGCCGGAAATCACTATGTTTGTGGGCGAGGGTGTCTCGATCTTTATTCCCTGCGGCGGCTTGAACAAAATCGGATGCGAAAAACCCAGAATCAGCTGCACATTCGAGCCCTTCATCTCGGCACGATATCCGACTCCAACTATCTCCAGTTTCTTCTCATATCCCTTGGTCACACCTTCGACCATATTGTTCAGAAGCGATCTCCACAAACCGTGCAGCGCATCATAATTGCTTCCGCTGCCTTTTACTTTTACGAGAACCTCTTCGGCCCCCGTGTCAACGGAAACTGCCGGATGCAGCGCGGCCGACAATTCCCCCTTGGGACCTTTTACTTTCAATACACTGTCGGACACCTGCACCGTCACCCCTTTCGGGACAGCAACAGGTTTCTTGCCAATTCGTGACACTTTATGAACTCCTTGTCATTACCAGATGTAACAGATTATTTCTCCACCGACCTTGAGGCGACGCGCATCTTTGTCCGTCATCACGCCTCTATTGGTCGAGACAATAGCGACACCAAGCCCGTTGAGTACGCGAGGCAACTCGCCCGCACCCGCGTAAACACGGCGCCCGGGAACCGAGATTCGTCTCAAACCGGAGAGCACAGGCCTCCCGTTATAATACTTCAGGTAAATCCTAATTGTCCCTTGCGAATTCGATTCAAGCTCAGTGTACTTGTCTATGTAGTGCTGCTCGAAGAGAATTTTCGTTATGGCCTTCTTCAAATTACTTGCCGGAACATCCACTCGTCTTTGGCGTGCAGTTGCTGCATTTCTCAATCTAGTGAGAAAATCAGCAATAGGGTCAGTCATCGACATCGACTTCAACTCCTAAATTAAATTACCAACTTGCTTTCTTTATTCCAGGTATTAACCCGTCCAGTGCTAACTTTCGGAAACAAATCCGGCATACTCCAAACTTGCGATAATACGCCCTTGGACGGCCGCATATCGTACACCGGTTGTGCTTCCTAACCTTGTACTTCGGGTCTCTCTGAGATTTTACTATCATTGCTGTTCGCGCCACTCAAATACTCCTAC
>JAMCXB010000018.1 GCA_023480735.1 Bacteroidota bacterium
AGTCGAAGGTCATGCCATCAGGCTCAACTTTGATCCTGCAAGCATCTCTCATGATTTTTTCGATCGCTCGAATATCGTTGCTTGTCTTTCCGAGAAGGTCTATATCCTTGGTGGGTCGCGAGGCTGGTGATCCCCAAACGGAAAACATCAATGCTCCCTTGAGAACGAACTTGCTTGCATGGTCTGTCTTAGACAATCGATAAATAAACCGCTCCATTGCAAAGTACTGCAGGAGCTCGTTGAACAGACGAGAGGTTTCCGTTGCCTTGTTCAGAAGCTTCTGATGAACCGAGGCGGGAAGGTTTGTGATGCCCTTTGGCATTTAGAAGATCGCTTCAAGATATGGCCGCATAACATCCTTCACTCGGCATATCGCCGCAAATTTCATTAGTTCGTTTGACTTAATTTTCCCTCGTTGTCTGTACATACGGAGAGCCTCGACCGCAGTGTTGATCCCGATCTTATTACGAAACTTGAAACAGTCAGCGAGGGTTTTTTCCGCTGAATAAATTCGGACCTGCACACCGTCTATGCTATGGGTCTCGATTCCTTCTGTGAATGACTTGCCTCTGAAACGGTATGCCCTGAACGGTGGATGTTGGAGACGCGGCTGTTCAGCACCGAAAGGGAGTGCCACATCGACTTCGTGTGGAACATGAGTTGTCAGATCATGGAATGAGAGCGCGGAGAGAAGACATATAACCCCTGTCGGGATTCTTTTAGCAACCTTCACGAGATCGGGGTTACTAAGTGGATGGCCGTCAGCAATTCTAAGCACACCTCGACTGAGCCTTTCCAGCTTTCCTTCTCTCAGCAGAGAGTAGAGTGTTTCGGGGTGTATCCCCTTTCGGATAGCTTCTGCTGTTCGAAGGATGCCTCCGTTTTTCTTGAAGGTCACGATAGCTCTCCCCTTCGACGATATCGCATTCTCCCTTGTTGACGCCATGATAAAATTACCTATACTTATTTGTTTCGATAGGTAATATTGTCGGTACAAGATTGAAAATCAAGATTACCTTGGGGGACGCTCTTTCTATTTGTCGATTCGGTCATATTATCCCTAACATCTGGTTCAAATTCACCGCACACACTGTGAGAGTGCGGGGAAAGAGAACCAATCATAACTAAAAACCGATCCAAAATTCTTCCACATATACCCCACACCTTTGACACACTTTCATACCAAAACATACCTTTCAGTATCACTAAATCCTCGAAAATCCTCCGGAAACATCGATTCCGATTCATACGTTAACCCTGTTTATGCCTGTCACGCAGGAGGTCGCGAGTTCGAGCCTCGTCAACCCCGCATTTTCCTTCATACAATCCTCAGCTTCACAAAGAGTTGCGCGTTGTCCACTCCTTTTGTTTGCTTTCAAACTAGACCTCCTGCTAGATAAGCAGAGCGCCTCGCGTTCGATCCCCCGAGCTTAACTGTCGGGGGCCACTTCAATTCCCCACGGCCGGGGCCACGATATTCCCCATGCCATCGCACGCTCAGCGCCACCTTCAATGCCCAACCCACCCGGGGCTCACTTGATCGCTGCCAGACACCGAGAAATAATCTCCCTCTCTCCACCGAATACTTCGGTGTCGATTCACCCCGTCCATCTTTTCGAATATTTATGTAACTCAAGAGTCGTTCGTTCTTCTTTGCGCTTTGTGCCATGCCCATACAAGGGGTATTTCTCGGAACAGTCTGCCAGCGTCTGCGTTCGCAAGAAAAAGATACCTCCACGATGCCCGCAACAGGTTCAGTCATGCCGATTGTAATTCGATAAAGCCATAGCTTCGTCTCTCGTTTCCCTCGATACTCAGCAAAGACTTTATCGTTCGCTCCTTGCCTGAAAGACGTCTCCATGAAAGGCGTTACGACGTCTTACAGGCATCCCGACAAGTCGGGAACGGAGCTCAATTCAAATCGTCATGCCTTCGCGCTGCGGGCATCACCTCCCCTCAAGATTCCGAATGGTAAGGCGCCCCGTTCTATAGTTTTGTCACGCCGCCTGATGGTCGCCGCCGTCCATTCCCGCCCCTCGACCTTCTATGCCCGATCGCTGGTCGGGAAAGAACGAAACGCAGCGACAGTGCGACATCCACCTAACGGTTGAAGACGCACTTTCAATCAGGCGTCGCGCCAGAAAGTCGGGCCAGCCCATATCTATACCCCCCACCCTGTGGCGCGTTTCGCGCCACCACCCACCCCAGCACGCGGTCGTCACATCGCAGCGTAGCGAAGATCCGCCTCTGGCGGACTGGCTCGGTCACGATATTTGCGGTCAGCTTGCGAGACATCCGCTTACAGCGTATGACTCGCATCCCGTTACGACCTGACTCGTATCGGGACCGCTGACAAACTCTTCATTCCGTTCCGACTACTCCGCCTTTCGGCGGAAAGTAGATCGGAAACGGAAAGAAGAAGCAAATAATCGTGCCCTCGCGCGTGCCGCCCGCGAACCGGAGCCCACTGAATGGCGCGTTTCGCGCCACACCACCCATCCGCCAGAACTCCTCCTTAGCAAAACCTTCCAACACAAGACCTCTCGAGAGGAACGCTTCCGCGTTCCGTCCCCGACTGAATGCCCGAACGTGAACAATATAAGCGCCTCCGCTTGCTGCGAAGGCACTTGTGGTAACTGAAAGCACTCAGCAGCGTGCGAGCCTTGACAGCCCGCCCTGCGGCGGGACTGTCAAGGCTATACGGAGTCGCACGCCTGCAGTAAAGATACTCCTGATCTCATATCTCTCCTCTTCGAGTGCGGTGTCGTCGCCTTCGCAGCTGCGCTCCGGCGCTTAGAATTACAACTACGTTCGGTCATTCCACTCCCGAAGGGATGCCTTCGGCAGAAGTGGTACTTTGGACAATTTTTTTTGCGCGACTGGAAAGGAGAAAAGACAATGTGCGACATCAGAGTTACTTCAGAGGATGAGTTCACGGAGCTTGCTGTTCAGCTCAGGAATGAATACGGGAAAATCCAGATCAGAGTCCATCAAGCGGTACTCACCGGGAAGTGGTTCGTCGGGGTTTACCGGTTCTGTAAGGATTTTCCTCCGGCAGGTACGTTTGACCTCGTCGCTACTTTTGTGACGATGGATGAGAAAGTCGCCCTCAAGATGACGGATTTAGAGAAGGGGAAGTAGGAATAACTACACAGGAATTTACCACGCTGAAGAGTTATGCGCGATTTTTCGCACATACTGAAGATGACGCCGACGAAATACTCTTGCTCGCCTACCGGGAAAGCCTCCGCTTAGGTTCGAAATGCACTCTTGCATTGCTGATCAATTACATACGCCTCTGTGCAAAGAGCATTTGTGAAAGAAGTATTCTTGCTATCGATGAAGCTGGGAAGAGCCGACTTGACGCATTCAATAGAGAGAAGCGCTACTTATCGGATCAGATCGCGGATAATTCGACGCTCGAGAATATAATCGCATCGGATTCAACTGACCCGTTTGATGATTACGTCTCGCAGGAATTCGTCCGCTCTCTGAACGAGCGTGAGCGACAGGTCCTGTCCGAACTGACAGCCGGTTACTCTGTAAGGGAGATATGCAACGATCTCCGCATGTCTTCGAAGACATTCGAGATAGTCCGTGCTTCCCTCCAGTCGAAAGCAGGAAAACACCTTCTTTGATTCTCTGCATAGTAGGATAGGAACAGGCTCATGCCCTGTTCAGGATAGGTATCAACAAAAACAAGGGAGGCTGTCATGCTACAGCAAGTTGAGAAAAAGACATCGAAGGTTCCGGTGAGTGGTTCAACTTTAGCAAGTTCATGTCGAGTGTTCCGACTCTGCGCGAGGGTGACCTTATTGAGTTCAAGTCCTCAAAGAACTTCATTAACGAAGTTTCCAAAGTCACCCCGGCAAATGGCTCCGCTAAGTCCCTTGCTGCCGCGTCACCCAAAGCTTCTGAGGCAGCGGAATCCCCAAAGAACGAGACCAAGGTGGACGGACCAGGCCCGTCAAGTGCTCCACCGTCCCCGAAGGATCCGCCTCGGAATGAAGTGCCGGCCGCGGACTCCGCTCACGGCGAGAGCGATCGGGATGAACTCTTAAGGTGCCTCAAGGATGCTGTCCACATCACAGAGCAGGTTGGCTCCGCAAGGTTCTCCACACAGGACATCATCAAGCTTGCCCTGACTCTCTTCATCCACCGCACAGCGTAGTGCCATTCCAACCGAACTTAGCGAACGAAGTGAAGCTAAGTCGGAATTGGAATGAGCATCCCGCCACTTCATCATATGGCGGGATCAGTTCGACACTTGGGTACGTCGGATTCCACCGGCGTACCCTGAAATTATAAGGAGAATTAATCATGGAAGTCGAAACAATCACGCAAGAAGTGGACACTGAGACCAGGCTTCAAAGAGCATTTGAGCGGCTAATCGAAATCAAGCATCAGAAGACGCTGCTCGAGGCGGAAGAGCAGCTGATCAAGGACGATGCCTTTGACTACCTTACCGGTGTCGCACACACAACTTCGGGCCGGTTCGTCGCGAACGACGTCACAGCCGACGTCTATGTTTCCTACCGTCCGCAGCGTGATTACGATGCCGAAGAACTCCAGAAGATCAAGCATCTAGAGGAGCAGCTGAGCCAGGCGAAGAAGGCTGGCGTAATCATCCGCCAGACTCCGTACCTCGTCGTAAGAATCGTTCCTGCTTGACCTAGCGGTGCTATTGTTTTGCAGCGTTCCCTCGTTCACGATCCTTCAATCACAAGACCATCTTTCTGGAACTGGCAACGAAGTTTGTACTTTTCAGTTGCAGCTCTTAATTTGTTTTAAATTTTTTTGCCTCTGTGGTATGCAATTTGGAAACCGGCTGGAGAACAAAGGGAATCGGTTTAACACAAATAACTTCATGCGGACTCAAGAGGGCGTGAGGAACGTGTCTCAAGTTTCCGAATGCTCTTTCAGCAACCTGCCAGAGGATTGATTCTCTCAAACTATAAGTACCAAGGAGAATATCGCTATGGACATCATTAAACTCGTCCTAGTTGTCGCATTGGGGATCACCGCGGCTTACGAAGCATTAACATCTTCCAATCACCAAAGCTCGATAGCGGAACAATCGCCCAAATCTGCGACGCAAATTACAACCCCAAAAGACACGGTGAACTTGTTTCCCTCGGACGCATCATATGACACAGGGGTAGAAGGCATAAAATGGGGTGCATCCGTCGAATCGATGAAAGGTATCTTGGGCGGCGTAGGGCTGTCGGAGACAGAGTCGGTTTCTGGTTTTGACACGGTGGTGTACCTGAAGCAATCATCAGGTCACAGGGAATTTAGATATGGTTTCGTTAACGGGACGTTTTTCTATTATCAGTCCGTCTCCGACCTCCATAGCGAATTTCGAAGTACGTCCGATGGATGGCAAGGGGATGAATTCGATAAAAATGATATAATCGCACAAGCTAGAGATCTGTCAGGGGCAATATCCGAGCACTACCATGCGGCAAATGTTACCAGCGAATATCCCGGTGATTGGTACCAATCCTCCAAGTGGGAATGGAATACTAATGTGTTCTCCATTACCGTTGGTTATGTGTACCGTGAGGACAGACCGATGAACGGTTTACAGGACGTACAAGATCTCGCCACGAATTTTGAAATAACGAACCGTATCCACTTCTACCTTCAATCGACAGTGCTCGCCGCAGATTCCTTGATCCAAGGAAACGACTGGAGTTCGGCTGAGTCTCTCGTCAATCGAGCGCTGGTCATTCTGGAAGACCACGATTCTTTGAATTATCATCTGGAACCCACGTTCGCTGAGAAGATCGCAGCTTTTAGTGGACCAATTGCCAGACACAAGCAGGTCGAACAAGATCAGTTAAAGGAGAAAATAGTTGCTCTACTCAGCGAGCATGAATATGATCAAGTTACAGCCCTGCTTCCAAAAGTAAAGAACGATGCTGGCGGCATCCCGGACTGGTTGCTATCGGACCTTCATCAGATCCCTCCTTGTCAACTCGCCATACCGCTTGCGAGGGTGTTATATCAGACTCCTGATCCCGGAAACCTTCTTTTGGCTATGGCGTCTGAGCAGTATCAACCAACTCCCGGCCAAAACGCTGACTTGCTCGGCACGGTACTGTCAGTGATCTCAAACAGAGTTGTTCTGATCCATGTTGGAAATTCGATGAATGGGAATCCTATGATATTTTATTGCAATCTCCCTTCCTGCAAAGGGGGCATGGATCTTTTTGACGGAGAATCACTAGAGGTTATTGGCACCTTTTCCGGTCGTGCTCAATATCGAAATGCGGCAGGAAGCACGAGCACTGTACCGCGACTAAAAGTCAGAGCATTTACAACGGACATTTTTCACACCAACTAATGGCGACGCTTACTTTCTTCACCATACCTGATGGAATTATAAGGCGGGTGATATTGCACCCGCCTCGTCTCTGATTACGATCGCCGTAGGTGAAAGATACGCTCGAGCAGCAGAATCAGAAGCTCGATTATCTGGCCCCTGTTTACTTCAATGGTTAGTGATATTCTCATATCCACCCCTATTGTTTGACGGTTGAAATGGATGTCGAATCACGTTATACCGTCGACACGACGTCCGCATTCTAGCTTGACCATCACCCCTAGTGAATGAGCTCTCGTAGCCGCATTCATAGATTATTTTCAGCCATCCACCCATTCAATTAAAGCTCGACTAAGCTAAGTTCCAACTCCACGATCCATCCCGTGGGAAATACACGATAATTGAGACTGGTTTGCTGCCATAGCCCGGTGACGATTCTATTCGTCTCAACATATTTAGTTCATCAAACACTTTCATGGCGACATTTATCCGTTCCCTAGAGACTCCTGCAGTCTTTGAATCGACGAAAAGATGGCTCGATGTAAATTCGGACGAATCCAGACATAACCGATTACCTCCATGTTCTTGAACACAAGTATGGAAACCGATATGTAATATTGCAGATCCTCGGTAAAAGCCCACAGTTCAAATTGTCCATCTCCAATAACTCTTAAATCTCTCTTTTCCATCTACATGCCCTTTCTTCTGTTTCTTTGTTCATCTTTGAAAACCTCTAGTTCTCCAGCGTTCCCTGAAACACAAACGCGTTCAACTCTCTCTCACCGCCGATAAATAATGCTCCCTAATTGGAATTCGCAAATGCAAAGCGAAAAATTTATTTGTCGGTTTCACATTCCATGACCCTCTAGATGTCGAGGGCCACAAGTACTCTCCACCCTGTGACAATGATTATGTCAGTATGGTCCCATTCTTTATCCTGACAAATGGACGGATGGAGTCGGTGCGTACCTAACAGTCAAATGAGAATTTGAAAATGTCAACGGAGCACACTGTAGGGACTCAACTCTTTAATAGAAGCCTTGACAACCCTGATAAGCTCCAGACCGCGATCGAACGCCTGATCGAAATCAAGCACCAGAAAAACCTTCTGGAACAGGAAGAGCAGCAGGTTAAAGATGATGCCTTCGATTACCTAACCGGTGTCGCACACACGACATCCGGCCGCTTTGTTGGGAACGACGTCACAGCCGACGTCTACGTGTCCTACCGTCCTCAACGCGAATATGACACAGAAGAACTTCAGAAGATCAAGCACATCGAGGAGCAGCTGAGCCAGGCGAAAAAGGCCGGCGTCATCATCCACTAGACTCCGTACCTCGTTGTGAGAATTATTTCCTCTTAAACGGATTTCTTTCCACCGTACCTGAAACGCGATCCCGCCTCTGCAAAACTGCAAGGCGGGATTCTTCTCACCTCTTCTAAATCACCTAATTGCAATTCTCTTCAATCTTGTCTAATCTTAATCAAAATTGGGCACGGCGGATTAATATGATGAAAATAGACTCGTGCTTTTGGTCGTGATAAATCTCGGAGTTCCCCAAAATAGAGACAATCGCCATGGATTTGTCAATCAACTAAGGCGGATCGAGAAAGAATTGGCTTATAGCCGAATGAATTAGAAGCGCAACGGGAAAGCTGTTTTTTGATGGTGGATAAGAGGAGAACCGACAAGCATGGTTCTGAGCTGTGAGCAAAGCGACGATCGAGAACTCACTGTCCTTGATGCAATTTACTCGTTGAACTCATGATAATTCTCTTTTAATAGACAGAAAGGTCCGATATGCCAGAATCACTGACATTGAGAATTCACTCTATTCGCACCCTTGTTGGTTAACATCAACTACTTGGTTAGAAGATAACACATGCAGGAATACCGAAGAGAGACGATTACGAACGTCATTGATGCGATTAACAAGAATTATTTTCTCCCAGATATTCAACGCGATTTCGTTTGGAGACCAGAGCAGATATATAAGTTGTTCGACTCTCTGTTGAGGGGATACCCGATCGGCACGTTTCTTTTCTGGCGACTGAGTGGCGAATTCTTGCAAGCTCAGGCCATCAAGAAACTAGAGTTCGTCAAAAGAAGCGACGAACACAATCGCGAGAATACCGAGATCAACTCTGAAAGGGAATATTGGCTCGTCCTAGATGGTCAACAACGGCTTACTTCGTTCTACCTTGTGTTGAAAGGCAACTACATCATCAGAAGCAAGCCCTACGAGCTATACTTCAATCTACTCAGTGGGGTTGAGGAGGACGACGAAATCCTTTATGAATTCAAATTTTATAATCGCGACAAAGGAGACACTTTTCTCGAAGAGTCGAAGAATTCCAACCCCAAGTTGTGGTTCAGGGTCAAGGACATTTACGATGTGGATGACCCTGAGGACTTGGATGACAAGCTGGATGAAAGGCTTCGAAACAAGTCCACCGGAGAACTTACTAAGGGCCAAATAAAATCAGTAAAAAGATTGCACCGGTTGTTAACAGCCGAACCAGTTATCAATTTCTATCCCGAAAAGGAAGAGAGCTATGACAAAGTGTTAGATATCTTCGTGCGAACCAACTCAGGAGGTACCCAGCTTTCATATTCCGATTTACTTTTTTCGACGTTCAAACTTCATTGGCCTAAGGCACGGGAGGAGTTCGGTGCTCTCCTGCAGAAACTTAACGACAACGACAGGTATTGCTTTGACAATGACTTCATCTTGAAAACAATACTTGTGTTGAACGCTAGAGACATTGAGAGCATTCGATACAAGACAAAGAACTTTGGTAAGGCGCTGATACAGTTGGTAAAACAGGAGGAATACTGGAAAAGACTAGGCGACGCACTTCGGCTTACCGTCGATATGATTCAACAACGTTTATTCCTAACTCATAGCAAACTCATCAGCAGTAATAATGCGCTGATCCCGATTGTTTATGTGCTTTTCAAAAATGAGACTAAAGGCTTTGGTGCCGAGAAACACTGCCTTCACGACGACGACATAATGAAAATCAGAATATGGCTTGTCAAAGCACTGCTCACTGGTACATTTGCTGGACAATCTGACACAATTCTTGGTAAATGTAAACAGGTCATTGACTCCAGTGCGGATTTCTTTCCTGCTAGAGAGATAGAGAGCACCTTGGCTTCCGAGACCAAAAAGAATATGAGGTTGAATTGGGACTTAATGAAAGATGTAGAATATAACGACAAGAGCAGTCATCTGATACTATCAGTATGTTATAAGTCTGCCGTGAACTTCATGCCACGCATGAAAGGAAACTTGCCTGAGCAGGACCACATTTTCTCCCAAAGGCAGCTCAAAGAAGCCAAAGTCCGCGACTCCAAAATCAATTCGATATTCAACTTGCGTTTAATCGGGGCTGATGAGAACAGGACAAAGACAGACAAGGATTTCGAGGATTGGGTGAAAGAGATCGGAAATGATAAGCGTGAACTTGAAAAACACTTAATTCCCGAGGGTGATTGGAATGTGAGTAATTTCGATGAATTTCTAAGACAAAGGAAATTCCTTTTTATCAAAAATTCTCAATACTAATGGTCATTGAAATACAGAGTTTATCGCGATGGCCTTCCTCTCCTGCATTGTGCACGCTAGCGACGCTTGCCGCGCTTTGGGATCAATGCAACTTAGAGCTAGTGCCATTCATGGAAGGGAAGAATCTTAACCTATAAGACTATATTCATTTGTTTCATAACCTCTACACGGACCTGAATTGCTTTGCCGACATCAGGCCCCTCTGCCAATTCTAGGAACGGAATTGAAATGGGATTGATCCATCATTACACCAGCATTAATACACTCTCACTGATTCTGAGACACAAAACCATCCGGTTCAATAGATTGGATCGAGTGGACGACGTTAGTGAGGCTAAATACTACGGCAATTATAGTCTCGGCAAATTTCTCTTTGTGAGTTGCTGGACCGATTCAGATACTGAGAGTATTCCTCTTTGGCATATGTATACTGATAGAATGCGGGGAGTCCGCATAACCCTTGACAGCGACTGGATGTATTACCGTCCGTTAGTTCCCAATCCTAAATACGGCTTTATTCAAAGTGGCGAGGTCATGGCTCCAATTCCTTTCGATAAGCTCATAAATGATGATTATTTAGTTCTGCCGAACATTTTTCAGAAGGAAAAGGTACTAAGAAAGGTCCGCTACGTTGATGATCCTTCAATATTCCTGAATAACGTAGTTGACTTAAAGACTCTGCCGGATGGGAAAGCTGAAATGAAACTGCGAGACGTTAACGATTACGCGACTTACAAAGAGAAGATATGGTCATTTCAAGAGGAGGTGCGATTCACACTCTTCATTCTACCCGCTATCCCAATCCCACCAGGAGGATTTAATAACGATCAATACCTATCTGAATTTCCGACTCACGTAATGAACTCTATTGTCAATGGGGTGGGGCCAAAGCTTAATTACTTCGACATGGAAATAGATTCTGCAGCGATCGAGAAAGTCACCGTTACCTTGGGTCCTCTCTGCGATGCAGGAGATGAGGTTATCGTAGATTCGCTACTGGCCAAATATGCTTCCGGCGGAACCGTACAGAAGAGCAAGCTTACCGGCACGATTAGAAGCGCCATCAAGTAAAGATATCATTGAATGGAGTGTCTCCGGATAACCTGATGCCAGAGACATAGCCGGGATCGTGCGAGACCGCTGCAAAAAGAATTTGAGGGTATCCCTTCTTCTCTAGCTCTTAAGCGGTTTCTGTTAGCTCTCTCGCACCCAAGCTGCGTGAGCGCTTGACCATTTTGACTTACTGGGATGGTCTTTCTCGATAGACGAAACAACTGGCCCCAGGAATTTCTGGATCCTCCTGAACGCCGCTTCAAAACTCAGATCGCTGGCCACCTTTGTCCGCTTGCGAAAAGCATCCCAAAGTCTCTCGAAATCGCCCGGGTTTCCGACCCCAGTCTCCAGAAGTTTGTTAGCATCGGAAATCGAAGTTTGCCTCTGATCGAATGTGCTCTTCAACGCTTCGGCTAGTGCCGATTCTTCGAAGTCGAAATGATCGGATAGGAACACTATATCGTAGAAGTCCTTCATGCGGCTGTTGAAATCCCCGAGCTTCACGATCGCTTCAAACTTCTCAGCAATTATCGATTCTCTTGAGTAGGCAAGGACCGCGACTTTGTCGTCGCTCAATATCGTTGGGTAATCCATGGTCGCAGGTTCAGGTTTAACAATGTCGCCGAATCCGATGTCCACTTGAATTACATTCCTTGTCGTTCCGATCCTACCCTCGATCTTGACCCGTAGTCCGTTGTACTCCGCCAGCTCTCCTATGACTTCAACTTTGATAGATTCCGAGACGAATTGTACGCCGTCAGGGAATTCGCTTTTTACGATTTCCGAGAATACCGTTTTAAGAACTTCTGGCTGGTTCTGGATCCCTCGTGCAAGAAAGTCGATGTCTCTTGTAGGTCTTGCCTTTTCGACGTCGAAGGAAACCAGAAGGAGGCCACCCTTTAGCAGAAATTTGCTTGAGTATTTAGATACGGCCACCCGAGCAATCAACCTTTCCTGAAGATATCTCAATAGCAGGAAGTTGAAATCAATTTTGTCATTGTCCGCTAGATTTTTCAGACGGGCAAGAACGGAGGCCGGAATGTTTCTGGCTAGCTGCTTCATCCGAGAATCGCTCTAGTGTACTGCGATACAATCTGTTTGACCCTGCATATCTCTGCAAATTTCATGAGAGCCTTGACGTCCCTCTTGGGCTTCCGCAGGTATTCTCTCAGGCCTTCAGTCGCAAGGTCGATGCCAATTTTGTTCCTGTACCGGAACATATCACAGATAGTTTTCTCCGGGCCGTAGATTCTTATCGTTCCTGTCCGCGTCTCATTCTGCTCAATGCCGGCTTTGTATTGTTCCGGCGAGAAGTAGAAAATCTCGGCCGGTGTCGACTCGATTTTATTTGGCTTAGAGTCCCTCGGTATGGCCACGCTTATCTTCGTTGGCATGAATGTCGTGAGTCCGTGGAACGACAGAGCTGACGCGAGGCAGACAACAGCCTTCGGCATACCGAGACAGATCTCAACCATACCCGACTCACTGCTGGGAGGTACACTGGCAAGCCGATACAGGCCGGGTTTCACCTTGGTGATAGTCCCTGAGTCATAAAGGTCTTTTATGACCCTGGTATGAATCCCGGCAGCCTTCAGCTCGCTCATGCGGGCATAGCCGCCATTCGACTTGAAATATTTGACAATTTCGCTGCTTGTCATATGTTTCTAAATTACCGCACATAATATAAAGGTGCGGAGGAAAAGAACCAAACAGAAACCCGCGGCTTTAGGACACGAGTGTCTTCCCAGTGATCGCGTGCGCTGCCTACCCCAGTGCCAAAGCCTCCAGCGGTATATTCATTAAAGATCGACGAAGATTAGGAATGAAAACGGCCGTTGGACACGACAGAATTACCTATACTTATTGATGTCGATAGATAAAATTGTCGGCGCGTCGTCCTGCCAATTGTGTTTGAACGCCAGATTCTCGGTACCTTTGTTATTCGCCTGCCGGTTTTGTAAAATCAGATCACAAGTTATGACTAATTCGGAATCAAAACCCGACAACGGCGACGGCGAATACTTCTTCGATATCGAAGAGTATCTGAGTTCTTTGGTAAGAAGTAGCAACGCTGTACCTCTGGAAGATTTCTCCGGCCTCTCGCCTGACCAGATGCACCATCTCCTTTATTACCCTCTGGAAAGCGAAAGGTCGCCAGTATATTTGCAAGAGAACTTATCCGGGGAAACATTTGACGCCATCCCGTTATTCCGCCTGGTAGAGGAATTTATCAAAACCGTTGGACGTGAAGGCTTCATCAAGCTCACCCCCAAGGGCGCCTTGCCGCGGAAGATCCTCCATGAACTCTACGGCTTCGGTTTCCTCAAGGAGGAATTCATAGAAAAAGGTTACGTGAAACTTATGAGGGAATCTGACTCCGTAGTGCTGACTACACTTCCCATCGTGGCCAGGCTCAGCGGACTCATTACGAAAAAGTTCGGCAGATTCGCACTCACCAATCGTGGCCGGAAGTCTCTTGAAGGCAATCGTCGGGAAGAAATGTTCCGACTCGTTTTCGAAACGTTCACTGACAAATTCAATTGGGATTACAACGACCGTCATCCTGTATCCGGTGTTGGTCAATTTGGCTGGGCATATACCATATTCCTCCTCTTGAAATTTGGTGATTCAGACCGGACTATTGGTTTCTATGCAGACAAATACACGACTGCCTTTCCGACGTTATGGGACCGATTCCAGGACGGTATTTGGGGTACGGCACGAGATCAATGCACGAGCTGCTATGCCCTCCGGGCCTTCGAACGCTTCCTAAAATGGTTTGGATTCATTCAATTCAAAGATGACGACGACTTTCTCCACAGGGAGAAATCCGTAGTGAGAAGGACTGATGTGCTGGAAAACGTGTTCGCGCTGAAGTAGGTTGAACGGTGCGATAACTCTTCTTCCAGAAATCGGAACCCTTCACGCTGACGGCCCGATCTTTCCACGGCAACATCCCGTCTCACAATTTGTCCTTCCGACCTTAGTCCCCATATTCGCTGGCAAAGGTTAAAAGATGCCCCGGAGAACTGCGTGGGGTGTGCGACAAATTTGTAAAAAGCAATAGATTAACCACATAGGCACATTAGAAAACATAGATTTATTCGTTAATGTGCCCTATGTGCCTATGTGTTTTATATTTTTGTAGCAGACCCAACTGCGTGTTCGCCCTTGCGCCCTATACGCAATATGCGTACAATGAATTAGGATCGAGCTATGAAAAATAACAATAAAGGGAAGGACATTCTGAAAGGGTGGGAGGATTTCAAAGCCGGTCGGGTCAAGCTCCGTACTTGGACTGTTAACAAGAAGACTGGCGAGAGGACACTATCCTACACAGGGATCGAAGACTTGCGGAAAGAGAGAGCGGAAACACTCCGAGTATTACGATCCAAGGAACTTAGGATGTCTCAGGCTGAACTCGCTCAAGTCATACACGTAAGCGTCAGAACTCTCCAGGGCTGGGAAATCGGACGAAGCCTTGTGCCCGAGCCTGTAATACTTCTTGTCAAGGTTCTCAAGAAACATCCTGAGATCAAGAAGGAACTGGTCGAAGCTTAACGCCTTCCTAAATCGGTCCAATTCGATAAACTCTCACCATAACCACAAACAGCGCCTGAGTAATTCCAAATTTCGTGATATGGTTCAAACTTACCACGCATCCCGCGAAAGTGCGGAGGAAAAGAACCGAGAGGAAACTCGGCTACACTAGGATACGAATTTGTTCGGAGTAATCGTTTGCGTTGAGTACCCCATTGTGACTCCTTCTGTAGACACTTGTTCTGTATCCGATGAGTTGCATTTCCGCTAATAATCAATTAAGATTATTTATAGAAATGGACTTTAGAACATTCAAAGACCGCTTTTCCGAGCTGCCGATCATCCTCAGCAAGGATGTGCTGGAAAGATCCGGACCCGACGGAAACAGTCCGGCCGGCCATCAGGCCCTCCTCAACCAGCTAAACCGCTGGCAAAGTCGAGGACTGCTCGTGAGGCTGAGGAAGGGAGTCTATCTCCTAAACAAGAGCGACCGGAAGATCGAGCCTTCCAGCACATACCTGGCTAACCAGCTCTACACCCCTTCGTATGTCAGTCTGGAATATGCGCTCAGCTTCTATGGGCTGATCCCCGAGCGTGTGCACGACATTACCTCGGTCACCACGAAGAAAACCATCCGTTTCTCAAATTCATTCGGTCACTTCGGCTACCGCCACGTGACCCCGGCAGCATTCAGGGGGTTCAAGATCATTAAGGATCACAATGGCCTCGACGTATTCATGGCTGAACCGGAGAAAGCGGTTGTGGACTTCCTGTACTTCACGTTCGGGAGAGATCCCAGGGCTAAGGAAAAGTCTCCAGACATCTTCAACGAATCATATCGATTTGAGGACGTTGGCACATTAAAGGAAAAAAGGATTCTCGAACTTGCGAACCTTTTTAACAATCCCAATCTGACCGCGATGGCAAAGTTATTCTGCAAATTCCGAAGGGAGTACATTAAAGCGTGATCGACGTATTGAAGCAGCAGTATAATGCAAGCATGTCGTCTGAGGAGAAGATTAACCGCATCCGAGAGTTTCTGCAGATTCTTGCACTGAAGATCTTATCGGATAGGGGATGTTTCAAAAACATTGCCTTTGTCGGTGGAACAGCTTTGCGGATCATCCATGATCTGAGACGTTTTTCTAATGACCTGGATTTCTCTTTAGTGAACAAGAAGGGATTCGATTTCGAAAGCGTGGTATCTGACCTTGAAAGAGAGATCAAACTTTTCGGACTAGACGTCGAGATGAAGCCGAAAGTGGAAAAGGTGGTTCAATCTGTGTTCGTGAAGTTTCCAGGAGTTCTAAGTGAAGCCGGCGTCACTGCTTTCAGGGAACAGAAGCTTGCTATCAAAGTGGAGATTGACACTAATCCGCCTTCGGGTGGGATCATCCAGTCAAGCCTGATCAACAAAACATATTTATTTACCGTGACCAGCTTTGATCTTTCCTCACTCTTTGCGACGAAGCTTCATGCCTGTCTTTTCAGAAAATACTCAAAGGGTAGAGACTTCTACGATCTGATCTGGTATCTCGGGAAGAAGGTTGAGCCGAACTACAAGCTATTGAACAATGCCATCAAGCAAACCGAGGGGAAAGACATGAACCTTGGACGAGACAACATTAAACAATTTCTTGTCGAACGATTGGAGCATGTTGACTTCAGCGCGGCAAAGAAGGACGTTGAGCCATTTCTTGAAGACAAACAAGAGCTGAGTATGTTTGACTACGAATTGCTTAAAGGCATCATTCAATCCAGCATGTTGTGATAGAATTACCTATGCTTATCTATTTCTATAGGTGAAACTATCGGATCGCAGTCTAAGAAGAGACCAAGGTTGACGACTGGAATCTCAGGGCATGAGGCAACCGTTCATTGCAAGAACACCGCAGCATTGCAGAATTATTGCAATAGATTTCTGTGCCCCCAAGCTCCTTTTCCCCCTCTTCTCTCAGGGTATTTGGTGGATTTTCTCTTATGTACAAAGGTATATATTTGTGTACAAAAGTAAATGAAGGAAAAACGTGGCAGTATATGCCTCGGCTGTACCATGATAGGCAGCCATTTTAGTGAACTGCCCATGCCACAAATATGCCACATGACCAACACACTTTTGTATCAAAACATACTTCTCAGTATCAGAAAATCTTTGAAAACGAAATAGAATCAGCGAATTCATTTCGTGTGAGGTGCCTCTGCACGCCTGTCACGCAGGAGGTCGTCCCGACTCGACGAGGTTGAGTCGGGAAGCCTCGTCAACCCCGCACCAAAATCCCGCAAAACGAAGATATTTGCGGGATTTTTTGTTTCTCCCCTTCATTAGGCGATGTTCGAAAAGATCCCATGGCGATTATATGGCGATATTGTAAAAGGAATTCTGGCGCTTTCTCCTGCCCCCCAGCTAACTTCGAGCTTTCTTACCGGCTCTCCTCCGGATGTGCCAGACTCCGTCGCGAGGGCCTGCTCTCGTTAAATCTATTGACCGCACCTATGTTGTGAATGTGCCATTGGTATATTATACTAACGGCACATAGAGAACGTAGGTGCCATTAATACATGAAGATGCTAACATGGAGAAGAGTCAGACAAAAACCGTAATTCAGGAAATACTGAGCGAGAAGAAGTACTTCAGCACCCAGGCTGTCAAGAAAAGACTGCGAAAGAGGGCAAAAACCCGGCTGGCCTCTACCAGCGTCAACCAGTATCTATACAATCTCAAAAGAGAAGGCAAGCTCTTTGACGCCGGCCGCGGCTGGTATTCGACCGTCAGCCAGACGCCGTCTCTGCCAATGGAACCCGTTCAAAAGCTGATCACCGATATCAAGAAACAGTTCCCGTTCCTTGAGTTTTCGATCTGGAGCACGGAGCAGCTGAAGTCGCTTGCTCACCACATAATGGCCCGGTTCACGATCGTTCTATATACCGATACAGACTCCATGCCTTCGGTGGGAGAGTTCCTGAAGGATTCAGGCTATAAAGCCTTTGTCAACCCAAGGAAGGACGAGGTCACAAAATACTTTGAGCCATCGGCCAACACGGTCGTCATTCGTCAGTCCGTAAGCGAGGAACCGACCGAAAACTCATACGCCACTTTCGAGAAGCTGATGGTTGACTTATTCCTTGAGAAGGACCGGCTCAATTTGATGGACGGCACCGAATTCGCGAGGATCTTCCGGAACCTTATCCTGTCTCAACGAATAAACCTCGCGCGTCTGCTTAGGTACGCATATCGTCGGAAAGTTAGAGAAGCAATCTTTGATGAAGTTCTCCGTGATCAGGTCGATATAATCTTATTTTGAAGGGGACACCATGATATCCAAGGAATCGTTTTCAAAAAATTGGACCGAGAAGCAACGGGCCCGTTTCCCAAAGGCTGACCCGCAGCTCATCGAACGGCAGATTTACGCATTTGAGTTAGTCGGAGTTCTGGCAAAGTCTAATCAAGTTTTACTATCGCTCGTCACTCGACGGAAGGGACGCATACATTTTACTTGATGTCCTCTATTCTCCCCACGGCTACCCACGGCTCAATTCCGTCCCAATCAGAAGAAGTCTATTCGATGTAGATGAAGAGCTAATAGTCGAAGTTCCGACAATAGACGGAATACTAGGGGATAAGCTTACAGCATTCGCCCCGCGGACGACCGGCGTTCCTTTTGGACGCAGGAAGTCGATGGAGATTATCAAGCAGCTGTTCGATAAAGGTAGGGCTTGTCCCAACCTCAATCAGAACCGGCCACACGGACATCGATTTGGACATTTATTGATACTCGGCCGCAAAGCTTCAGGATTTACAGAACGCAACGATAGAGGGAGATCGCTCGATACTGAATCGGCTCAAAGCGACGCAGGCCGAGACTTTTTACTATTGGTGGCATATTACTCGCTTTGTCTAGGAGTCTGTCGGGATACATGAGTTTTTGGTCTATTCATTGGGGCGAACTTTATGTGTGATGTTTGGCTACTTCAGATTTTGTAGGTTCTTCGCCTCCATGGCATCCGAGAAGATGGTGTGTCCATTATTTGACCTCATCCGTATCGGTAAAGCTTGAGCAAATTGTGTAAGACAGATTAAACGCCATTCCGCCCTCACTTTTTCCAGCCTCTTAACAGAAATTGCCGAAATCCTCTTACTTGTTTTATCTGCCCAAACACTGGCTCAACCGTTTCCTTGCGCTTCGAGTAAATCTTCTTCCCTTTCTTTGTCCTCAGTTTACGCCTCATCAATTCCT
>JAMCXB010000056.1 GCA_023480735.1 Bacteroidota bacterium
AGACTCTCAGCCGGAATCAGTTGCAGCGGCTGCTGGTGCAAAAACCGAGAGTGGAACCAGACGGGGTCACGATCGGCAACACAAAATTCTTCATCATGATATTGAGGACCGACCCATCGATCGATCCGAAGATGGTGATCAAGATTCCAGACGGCGGAAACGCAGACCGGATGCCTCGAATGCCTTACAAGGCTCCCGGTCCCCCTCCTGACAGTTTGAACCGCTTCAAATAAAGATAAAAGAAACGGGGCCCACCTGCTTTTCGCTGGCGAGCCCCGCTTTCCCTTTGTGGCTTGAGGCTGGCAAATCTATATAATCTTGTCTCTCATGCGCTTTTTCTCGCGCTTTTCATCTCAAAATCCCCAATCCCGAAAATCTTCCCATCGACCGCACCGACCATTTTCAAACGAGTGCTGTATTGCTTCCCTTATCATCATCTGATTCCTGAACGACATGTCCGTCGGGTCGAGAATCGAGCCGTTAAAGGGATTCATGAACCATGAACCCATGTTGAAGTTGAGCGCAATGTTGATCGCTGAAGTAACGCTAGAGATTGTAAATGTTCCCTTGACCTTGAATTCCAGGTCCTGATCATCCTTGAACGCGAACGGAACCCATGTGCCATTCTTATATATCGATCCCCAGACCGCTATGCTGTAATTGGTGATAGCGGTGTCGCTCGGGTTCCTATTCGGATGGTTGAAATGTTCGCTGTCCTCGAAACCTTCTCCTCTTCCAAGTCTGTAGACTGCGAACTTAATGCCTGTGTAGGTCCCCGGAGGAAGCGTCTTGTTTGCGAAGTTGATCGCAACCGTATCATGAATATGAATCACGAACGGTCCCCAGAATGTCGCGCTCGAATCGGTCCGGTCGACATTGATGAACGGTATGTTGCTACTCGTGTCGACTTCTACCGTATCGATGTTTGATTCGAATCTGATTTTTGCCAACACGACGATCGCGCTGTCTATGCGGATTGAATCTGCCGAAGTGGCGGAACTCACCTTAGCGAGTCCGACTGGCGTGGAGCTGTTTGTGAAAGCCACCGACATCGTCACGTTGCCTTGTGAAGCCGAAGAGGAAACGGGATTGGTCGACTGAGAACATCCGAACAAAACGAACGACATTAAAACAGTTATGATGCTTACTCGCGTCAGCATCGCTTCTCCTTTTTCTACCTGATCTCTCACATATCATGCCAATTATGGGAAGGCTGATGCATGTCATACGATTCAATATGTGTACATCTGTTTCCGGTCGAGCAGGCAGCCATGCAAAAGGTGTGGCTGGCTCTGCAAGTCTTGCGCGGTGCGGCGAAGCGAAGCGGTTGGAAAGGAGGAGAGAAATTTTCCCGCCTCCGTCCCTTTCTTTAAACCCGTCGAAGTTGTAGTTTCGTTTACGTGGTGGGACGCAGTTCCACTAATGAACCAGAATATGAAATATCTGCGATAAACTAATCTAAAACGATCAATCAAATATAGACTTTCAGAAAATGCGTAGAATTCTCCTTATTCTCATATGCCTCTCCATTTCGACAGGTGCTTTTGCTCTGGATAGCTCCGAATTTGCCGCCACCAGCCTGACTGAACCAAGGGTTTTTCTGGATTGCGGGACGTGCAATTTCAACTATATAAGGACGCATGTCAGATTCGTCAATTATGTCCGTGACCGGAATGAAGCTCAGGTTGAAGTCCTGATAACGACGATGCCGACGGGAGGGGATGGACGAGAGTACACACTTTTTTTCCTGGGTCGGGAAAAATTTACCGGTATGAACGATACGCTTGAATATGCATCTGGTCCGTCTGAAACGTCGGAGGAAATCATGGAAGGCGTATCGAGGATGCTGGAGCTCGGACTGATCCGTTACGCCGAAAGGATGCCAATTGCTAATTACCTCTCGGTCGATCTGTCGAAATCCTGTGCGAGGTCTAATCCGATTGATAAGTGGGATCATTGGGTGTTCAATATCAGCGCCAACGGATATGTAAACGGTCAGGCGCTGACAACAAGGGACTCATGGTCCGGGTCCGTATCCGTCAGCAGGACTACCCATCAGTCCAAGTTTCTCTTCACCGGAAACGGAGTTTATCAGGAGAATCACTACACGACCGACGGACAAGCAGTTGTTGCCATCACCAGGCAGAAAACTCTCGAAGGGATGGGGGCGTTCAGTCTCGGAAGCCATTGGTCGGTGGGAGGAGTAGTCTCCTCATATTCGTCTACATACAGTAACGAGAAGGAGCAAATCGTCCTTTCACCGGAAGTGGAATACGACTTCTTTCCATATTCCGAGGCAACGATGAGGCAGCTGAGGTTCCGGTACGAGCTGGGCTATCAGTACTCGTCCTATTACCTTGAGACCATATTTTATAAGTATTATGACAGGCTGGCAAGGGAAGACCTTTCTCTCATCCTCAACCTGACACAGCCATGGGGGACGATAAGCGCGTCACTTAACGGTGCCAATTACCTCAGGGATTTTGCGGAAAACGATTTCGAACTTTACACTCAAATATCGCTGCCTGTGGCTCACGGATTGTCGGTAAACCTGTCCGGTGATGTATCGCTGATTCACGACCAGATCTCTCTTCCACAGACGGGGGCGACGGCGGATCAGATCCTTTTGCAGCAGACCGAGCTGGCGACACAGTATTCTTATTGGACCTCGTTCGGATTGAGCTTCACGTTCGGTTCGATCTATAACAACGTCGTCAATCCCAGGCTGTGGTGAGGCGGGACGGTTTTTAGGTTAGAACTCCCCTTGTTGGTGCGGCGCTAGCAGCACCGCGGACCTTCGCTGTGGTCGGAGAAAACACCCCGTATGAAGTCCCTGACGGCATGCATGAACTTCGCTATCGCCGATGTCAGCGCAATCGCGGTCATTCTGTCTCTACTTTAACGTCTTCCATCAACTTGATGAAATTGTCAAACAGGTAATCGCTGTCGTGCGGACCGGGAGACGCCTCTGGATGGTACTGCACGCAGAAGAGCGGAAGACTCTTGTGCCTGAATCCTTCGAGGATGTTATCGTTCAGGTCAATATGCGTGATCTCGTAATCCGCCGGAAGAGAGTCGGGGTCGACTGCAAAGCCGTGATTGTGGGAAGTCACTTCGACCGTTTCATTCGACAGGCGTTTGACGGGATGGTTGGCTCCGCGGTGTCCGAATTTCATCTTGAACGTCTTCGCTCCGGCTGCCAGAGCGAGAATCTGGTGTCCGAGGCAAATGCCGAAGATAGGTTTCATCCCTATAAGCTGTTTGATGTTGTCGATTCCATATGTGACTGCCGCCGGGTCGCCGGGACCGTTCGAAAGGAAGATTCCGTCGGGATCCATCTTCAGGACTTCGTCGGCGGATGTGGCTGCGGGAACGACCGTTACGTCGCACCCCCGCTCGTGTAGTTTTCGCAGGATGTTAGTCTTTATTCCGAAGTCATATGCGACGACTTTGAATTTGAAATCCGTCTTGCCGTTCTGGGAAAATCGGTAGGGGGTCTTGGTGGTGACGACCTTTGCGAGGTCGAGACCCGACATTGACGGGAACGCCTTTGCTTTTTTGACCAGCGATGCATCATCAAGGTCGGTCGTCGAGATAATCGCGTTCATCGCGCCGACTTCCCTGATTATCTTAGTAAGCTTTCGGGTGTCTATTGCCTCGATTCCTACAATATCATTTCGCCTGAGGTAGTCTCCCAGGCTTTCGGTCGCGCGGAAGTTACTGTAAAATTTGCTGTACTCTCTTACAACGAAGCCCGCAACCTGCGGCTTAGAGGATTCGAAATCTTCAGGATTAATCCCGTAATTACCGATGTGCGGATATGTCATGGTGACAATCTGTCCGCAATAAGAGGGATCCGTAAGGACCTCCTGGTAACCGATCATGCTTGTATTGAATACGACTTCGCCTGCTGTTTCGCCTTCAGCGCCGAACGATTCTCCGCTGAAGACTGCACCATTGGCGAGCGCTAGTTTTGCTTTCAAGTCCGCTCCAATTTATAACGTTAAAATTTAATAAGAGCGGGGAACCTTTACAATTTTCCTTTCTTGCTTCTATAGTCAATTTGTGCCAATTTTATTTGGCAAATTCATGGAAATGAATAACGGCCCTACAAAACCGAGGAGCTCTAAATGAAGAAGATTGAAGCTATCATCCGTCCGTTCAAGATCGATGATGTGCGCGAGGCGCTGATAGAAATCGGTATAAAAGGAATGACCATCACGGAAGTAAAGGGATACGGCCGCCAGAAAGGACATACCGAAATGTACCGCGGCTCCGAATATCAGATCGACTTCCTGCCGAAGATGAAAATAGAAATTATCTCGCCGGATGACAATGTGGATAAGATTGTCGAGACGATTATCAAGAGCGCAAAGACAGGGCAGGTAGGGGACGGAAAAATCTTCATCTATCCTGTTGAGGAAGTTATTCGCGTCCGCACGGAGGAGAGTGGAGAAGCTGCACTTTAGGAGTAAGTTCCAAACGCCAACCTACAAGCTCCAAACAAGCTCCAAGTATCAACTTCTAAGCTCCAGGGAGATCCGAGTAATCATCGGCGGAGGCTGTGAATCTTTCCTCTCTTTTTCTTTTGTTGGTTGGAGTTTTGTTTTTCTTTGGAGATTGGTGTTTGTGATTTGGAGCTTATACTCGGCATGAAGAACACGAACGCTGACATGACATCGAATTACCATACCGGTTACGTTGCTTTGATTGGTGAGCCGAATGTCGGCAAGTCAACGCTCCTAAACGCGCTTCTTGAACAGAAACTCTCCATCGTTACTCCTAAACCTCAAACTACCCGCCACAAGATCGCGGGAATCCTCACGGGCGAAAACTACCAGATTATCTTCCTTGACACTCCGGGTTTGATCAAGCCGAAATATGCCCTTCAGGAGGTGATGATGTCGTTTGCCGGTGAAGCGATAGAGGAAGCGGATGTCGTGATGTTTCTAGTGGATGCGAGCGGCCGCGGGGTTGCGGAATCGGTGAAGAAGTCTACCGCGCTCGCGAGGTTTACAGGGTTAAAGGACAAGAAACCGATTTTCGTGGTGCTCAACAAGATTGACCTGCTCAAGAAAGCCGAAGTTCTTCCCCTTTTGCAGGCGTTCAGCGCAATATTCCCGTTTGCCGAAATAATCCCGGTCTCCGCATTGAAGGGAGAGAACCTGGACGACCTGAGACAGACAATTGTGAAATATCTTCCGGAGGGGAACGCGCTCTATCCCGAAGGTTACGTCAGCGACAGGGATGAGCGGTTCTTCGTAAGTGAGCTGATACGCGAAGAGATATTCAAGCTGTTCAAGGAGGAAGTTCCTTATGCGACTACCGTTGAGATAGAAGAGTTCAGGGAGAGCCTGCCTGCACGAAGCGTTTCGGCGGAGGCAGGCGACGCCGAGAGAAAAACGCTTATCCGGGCGGTTGTTTACGTCGAGAGGGAATCTCACAAGGGGATAATTATCGGAAAGGGAGGAGCCGCGCTCAAGCAGGTCGGGCAGAACGCGCGGAGGCAGATTGAGCAATTGATCGGGCATGATGTTTTCCTTGAGCTATTCGTGAAGGTTGAAAGGGAATGGCGTGACGACAAGGGCAAGATAAAGAGGCTGGGGTACAGATAAGAAAGTCAAAGGTCAAAAGTCAAAAGGGGCGAAGGCAAATAGACAATAAGGTAAAAGAGGGCTGAGGAGGGATTGTTGAGATGGGTGAAGTGAAGAGAATTGCAGAACTCCTTCGGAAGACTTACTGCGGTGAGCCGTGGCACGGGCCTTCTCTGAAAGAGAGTCTTGCCGGGGTTACGTATGAGATGGCTTTTGCGAAACCACAGGTCGGCGCTCACACCATTTCAGTCATTATAAACCACGTTGCTTTCTGGATGGAAGTTGTATGTCACAGGCTTGACGGGAAGATAGTCGAGCCGACTCCCGATGAGGACTGGCGAGCTCCGGCGGAGATGACGAAGGATGCCTGGGATAAGACCCTCATGCGGCTGGAAACCGCGTACGAAAGTCTCGTCAGTCGGATACAGGCTTTGACTCCGGTGCAGCTTGAAAGTCCGGCCAGCGGGAAGAACTACGATAATTACACCATGCTGCACGGCGTTATCGACCATAACGTCTACCATTCGGGGCAGATCGCATTGCTCAGGAAGAATCTGATGCAAAGGAAGTAATCGGCAGTTCTCATTTTGTACTATAATGGGCACGAACGCCCCACGGCTTGGCCGTTGAACATGATTTCGCCGGCTTTTCCCTCCGCATCTTGCATAACAAAACCCCGGTTTGTTATTATAACTGCATATAACAGGAGAATCCTAATGGCAGATATTCAACCCTTCAAAGCAATTTATTACAACGCAGAAATCGTTAAAGATCTTTCGAAAGTGGTTGCTCCTCCTTACGATGTGATAAACAAGGAACAGCAGCTGGAATTATATGACAGAAATCCGAACAACATCATCAGGCTCGATCTGAATCCGGCCTCGGACCCGTACCCGGTTGCCGCAAAAGAAATGCAGAGGATGCTGAAGGAGAGATCTCTGGTTCAGGATGCCGAACCCGCAATCTATCCCTACTTGCAGACTTTCAAGACGCAGGACGGCAAAACTGTGACCCGGCGCGGTTTCGTATCGTGGATAAGGCTGGAGCCGTTCGAAGCCGGGGTCGTGCTTCCGCACGAACATACGCTTTCGGGGCCGAAGATGGACAGGCTGAAACTCATGACTGCGACTAAAGCGTCGTTCAGCCAGATATTCAGCGTTTACGGCGACCAGAGCAAGACTCTTGAGAAGGAGTATGACAAACTGATGGAGGCCAAGCCCTTCCTTGAAGCCGACCAGGACGGAGTCAACAACAGGGTTTACAGGTTTACCGGCAGCGCAACGGTGAAGGTATTTCAGGATTTGCTCGGCAAAATTCCCGTCTACATCGCCGACGGGCATCACAGGTACGAGACGGCTCTCGAATACCAGCGCATCATGAGGGAAAACAACCCGCAGCATACGGGAAGGGGAGCCCACAACTATATAATGATGTATTTCACCAATATCTTCGACTCCGGGCTCGTCGTATATCCGACGCACAGGATACTCCACAGCCTGAGCGGTTTCGACGCGAACAAGCTGGTCGATGCGGTGAAAACTCATTTTGATTTGGCAACAAAACCTGATGTCGATTCTCTGGCCTCATCACTGCTCACGGCTGGTGATCACTCGTACGGAATGATACTGCCGCAGAAGAAGTATTACCTGATGAAACTGAAGCCCGGTGCGGATGTCCTCTCCATCGTTAAGGAAAACGTCCCCGCCCCCGTGAAGAGGCTTGATGTCACACTCCTCCATGATTACGTGCTGACTCAGACACTCGGGATTTCGAAAGAGGCGCAGGAGAAAAAGCTGAACCTGAACTATACCATCGACAGGCACGAGGTGGACGGTGCTGTGCAGTCGGGCAAAGGGCAGCTAGGCTTCATTTTAAACTCGACAAAGGTCGAGCAGGTTAAAGAAGTCGCAGACGCCGGTGCCGTGATGCCGCAGAAGTCAACGTATTTCTATCCGAAGCTTTTGTCGGGGTTGCTATTGAACTCGTTGGAATAAGAATCTTCCGGAGCGCGATACCTTGTCAAGGCTGCAAGTTGACCTTGACAAGGTATTCCCTCGTAGCCTTCGCGAAGTTAAAAAGGCTCTCCGCGTCTGGGCCTCATCAGATCAAACGTCCTTATCGTCGAAAGTGTAGACAGGAGTTTCGATTACCTTATCGGGTTTCTCCTGTCCCATGATCCTCTTTCGGAGTTGTTCTACCGTCGACGGCGCAAAATATTGTTCACCCGTTTCTTCGTTGACTCTGGCTGGGACGTTCTCCACCACGTAGAATTTGCCATCGATTTCTAATGTGTAGGTAACTCGCTTTTTCACTAGATGCTCATCATAGTCTTTCATACGATCCTCCTCACCCTGAAGTCTTGCCACAATGCGGGGTCCGGCTCATAGGCGGTTATTATCTTCAAATATTCTCTTGTCGGGTAGCTGCAATGAATATGTATCGGTCTGTCGCGATGGGTCCTGCCGAAAATTAGGCAGCTAGGCCCGTATTTGTCGTCGGGATAATCCTCAATTATCTCTCCGGATGCGAATGCTTCACATATTTCTTCGACTGTGATATTGCGAATGACAACCTGGTCGGTGGCGTGTTTTGAAAACTCGAATTTGCCTGCAGAGATTCTCTGCCGAATTTCGGCTATCATTTCGCAATAAATTAGCTATCCGTCCTCCGATTCACAAGGGAGACGAGGGTGTGCGACAAATTTGTGAAACCACTGCCATTCATTAAAATGAACGGCTCAAAAGAGGCTCAAAACCCCGTTCGGGGTTTCGGGATCTTTCCCAGGCATCCATTTTCAATGGATGCCGATGCCACATTATATTTTTGTCGCAGATTCGGGAGACGAGCGCGTCAGAAGGTTATGAGCATTTATCTTACCACTATGTTCAGGTCTTCAAACGGCTTTCCGCCGTAGATTCCACCGTAAGCTCTGCTGTAGTCAAACTGCAGGTCTAGATGGTTCAGCACGAACTTCGCGACACTTCCATCCGCATCCAGCCAGTGCATGAACACAAGGAGCTTTAGAAGACCTTCGAGCCTAGCTCCCCATCCGAATGTTGAGTAAGTAGGTTGACCCTGATCGGTGATTGAACCGCCGCGTATGTATATGAACTCAGCGAGACCAATCTGCCATCTCCTCCGGATACCTACATCTCCAGTCGGCCTGCCGACGAAGAGATTGTCATAAGGCCGGAAATCACCTAATCCGTCCTTGTAGGTATCAAAATAGTTGAAGGTAGTATCGAGACTGGAAGGATAAATTGACATAGATGAGTCCAGGGAAAGGAGCGAGGCGTCAGCTTGTCTCAGCCATGCAAAGGAGAACCATTCGCACGAGTGGCTGGCTACGCGGGACCTAAGCCTAACTTCCACATTCCATCCAAGGTCCGCTTCGCCCGGAAGCGGATTGCCGTAGAATGCTATGTACTTGCCGATATTTTTCATCGAAAGGTCAAAGGAGGCTAATTGATCACCACATCCAACTCGCTGTAAGTCGGTCCGCCGTTCCAGCTTGTCAACACGGCGTAGTCATACCGCAGATCGACATGATTCACTAGAATCGACATGAGCAAACCATGCGGGTGAGGGTCGTTGCTTATTAAACAAAGGACTCAAGTGCCTTATGGCGCCTGTGTAAGTATTGAAGTAGTTGTACACGGTGTCGCCTTGAAATAAGTTGACTGTAGAATCCATCCGTATGAGCTGCTCATCCGCCTCGCGGGCCAGTGTAACCGAGAGGAGTCTCCATGAACGGCCATCGAAACGGGAATCGATGCCGAGTTCGAAATTTATTCCAAGATTCCCTTGGCGAGAAAAGAGAGATGAGTTGTTGAGATACCCGCCCATGTCTTTCATCACGTAGGCAATTGTGAAATCGGCATTGGGCCGCAATGTCGACTTGCTTCGGTCGGTCGCGTGGTGTCCTCCTTCGATAATCTCTGCTATCGGGATCTGCACGATTGCGCCGTAGTTGTGAGAGGCCGCCTTGCTCTCATTGTTCTGCAGCGGCTGGTACATATAATTAGAAGATATCCAATTGAGACCGAGTCCTAGGCCGATCTTTACGATATCTTCCAATCCCAAGCTGACGATCGCATTGTCGGCTCGCTCGTGGTCTCTTGAAAAAGGATATCCCAGAGAATTCGAACTCATTCTTGAATATCCCACTCCCACAGAAATTCTAAAAGGAACCCTGAGATAGTTGGTGAGATTCACCCCCAACTCAGCTGAAGACAAATTCATGGATTCACTCCCCCACCAATTTGAGTACGACGACGAAGGGACATAAGCACCGGCGCTTAGAATTCCATGAAGGCTGAAGAGACCCGTCTGTGCGGGATTTGCGAGCGGCGCCATGGCGTTGTCGGAAGGAAGAGAAGCTACTACTCCTCCCATTCCATTTGCGTCGACGGGCGGCGGGGAAGTCTGTAGCTGCGCCGATGCCTGCGTGGTATAAACGAACACTAAAACTAGGTAGACACGACCGACCATCGTCTTCATATAATCCTCCTTGGTCCGTTTGCATTCTCAGAAGACTCGTTTTGTCAAGGCCGTGTCAAGAAATCAGATGGCTCCCTTTCATTGGTTCGTCATGCCAGCAATCGCCAATTGCCTTCGATTTCGTGTAATGTTGTTCTTTCAACTGAGCGGATCAATACCTCAACCGGAATATTTTCAGGAGATGATGAGAGAGTCCCTGGGATTAAAGGCTTCTCATCTGATTACCACGTTTAACGTCCTGAAATTTGTTCCCGCAATATCCGTATTTGACGTGCCGATGTATTCACCGCAATCGTACTGCAGGTCAAGATGATCGATAAGGAAAGAGTAGACTCCGCCGCGCTCTATGTCGATTAAATGATAAGCGGTGAGGAGTTTCAATATTCCTTCGAGCCTGAAGCCTGCTCCGAGGGTCGAGTATGTCCCGTATCCAATTGCGTACGATTTTCCGCTGCTCACATAGAGGAATTCCCCGACTTGCACGTGCCACCCGGAATGAAGATTCACGTCCCCGTATGACCTTCCAAGAATCAGGTTATCGATAGGTCTTAAATCGCCGATACCTTTCTTGTAAACATAATGTGAATAGCTGGGGGACAGGAACGGCTCTATTTCGGGGTTATAGGTGAAGAGAATGTCGTCAGCCTGTCTGCCCCACATAAAGGAGAAGAACGTCCACTTTCGGTATTGGACATGTGTTTCTAGCCCAATCTTGAAG
Source organism: Bacteroidota bacterium (assembly GCA_023480735.1). GTDB lineage: Bacteria > Bacteroidota > Ignavibacteria > Kryptoniales > JAKASW01 > JAKASW01. The sequence goes on from JAMCXB010000056.1 coordinate 10,813, forward strand.
TTCAATCCTATGATAGCTTGCCTTGGAAAGGGAATTGTATCCTGAAATATCCAGCTAGTCGTGCTTCCCCCGATATTGCGCCTTGCATAACTCAGTGTGATGTCGAAGATCGGTCGAACTTTCCGAGTGAGCATAATTGGCTGACCCGCGACACGTGAGTCACTATCGACCACAGGGACTTGTACGATTACCCCTATGTCGTGTACATGGCCGACTATATCTGATGGGATGAGAAAGCCGTTTGATGCAACAATAGGCTGCTGAATATCTGTGTTCTTGAAGTTGTAGCCGATAGCTGCTTTGACTAACCAGTCTATCCCTATCGCTACTGACCTTGTCTCCAATTCTTCTCCCATTGGTGATGAGAAATAATCACCGTTATCCTGAAAGCCGGAGTACTTGCCGAGCCCAAGGGTCGTTTTGGAGTAACCGAATCCGGCACTGAAGTCAAACGGAGCGTTCATGAATCTCTTGATACTAATTCCCGCGTTCACCGCCGAAGACTCGAGAGGATACACTTGAGTCGACGAACCAGGTGCCCAAATCGTTCTAGGCGTGTATGTGCTCGCGCTGAAGAGATTTGTTAGACTAAAGATGCCGAGCTGTGCCGGATTTGCGGTGGTTGCCATTGCGTTGTTCGAAATGACAGAGGCATCCATGCCACCCATCCCGGTTCCCTCCGCTGATAAAGTTGTTGTCAAGAGTTCCTGGGCGTACGCAGGTATGGTCGTGGTCAAGTCAGTAGTTGCCATCACAAGAAAAACCAAACAAGCTTTCATTATATTCTCCCGAACGAGCGGTATACGCGACTATTTGAACACTATGTTAACCGAGCTGAATTCTGTTCCGTTTATCAGACTGTTCTGTGTGCTTGTGTAAGTGCTCGTGTTGTACTGCAAATCGAAGTGGTTGAGGAAGTAAGCTCCCCACCCGTACTCCGGGTTCCATATCCCCAACGAAGCAAGGAGTTTTAGAAAACCGTTCATCCTGAAGCCATCACCGTGAGTCTTGTACAACAAGCCGCCGACCCCGGTGTATGACCCTTCGCGAAAGTATAAGCACTCAGCTAACTGGACCTGCCAGCCCTTCATCAAGTCTATTGTACCGTAAGTTCTGCCGAGCAAGAGATTATCAATCGGGCGTATGTCTCCCAGTCCGCTTCTGTACGAAAAAGGGGATGCGTAGGTTGTGTCTCCGGGTGCAGGCACCGTCGCAATGCTCGACGAAGAGACAAGCACATCGGTCGCTTCTCTTGCCCATGTGAAGGTAAGCAGCTTCCAGGGATTGTGGTTGACCTGAGACAACAGGCCGACTTCAAAATTCCAGCCGAGAGCTGCCTGACGCGGAAGCGGATCGGACTGAGTTCCATAGCTGATCCGTCCGCCGACATTCCTGCTGGCGTAACCGAAAGTCAAATCGAAAAGAGGTGAAACCTTGTCGTTTAATGCGATAGGTTTATTACGGAAATGAGACGCAACATTTATAACAGGTATTTGCAGAATCATTCCAAAGTCGTGAGCGGGAACCTTTGCTTCCATTGGTCCGCCCAACTGTGATGGCGTCGTCGGCCCGAGGTTCGAGTCTATCCACTTGAAGTTGTACCCGATACCAAGTTTTACGACATAATCGATCCCGATCCCAAAGGTGATATTGTCCGCCTTATCGTAAGCATGGAACTGTGAGGTTATTACAGAGGTATTGGGGATCGAGGTGGTGAAGGTGCCGTAATCGAAATACGTCTGTGAATAGCCGACGCCGAGGCTGATCGCGGCGGGAAGCTTGAAGTATCTATTGAGCTGCAGACCCGCGCTCAAAGCTGTCACGTTGAGGCTTAAGTTCCTTACGTTGGAACCGGGAAGCCAAGTGGTCTTTGGAGAATAAGTGCTTAAGCTGAGGTCGTTGTCCAGGCCGAAGAACCCGAGCTGTGCTGGATTTGAAATAGTGGAAATGGCATCATTTGTTACGAGGGAAGCAGCGATTCCACCCATGCCGTTTCCCTCCACAGAAGTAGGAATTATAAGAAAAGGGGTGGCGGTTTGACCCTGTCCATAACTACTCCCGGCAAGGCAAAGGAAACATGCCAGCGAGAATGCACCTAACTTGCGACCCATTCTAAGCCCTCCTCAATTGTTTTTACTCACCGAAGTTAGAAGCTACCAGATGCCCTGTCAAGGAACGCAAACGCTTCCCGGCGGTTTCATCGGGTTTTCGCGAGTGAAATTCTCTTGATTGCCGCAAAGGGCATAGGTAGGATAAACTTCATTTGAGAGGAGTCTGATTGATGCGGACAATCGTCCGCCCTGGGGTCTCGTCGGTCACAAACAGCTGGCGAGATTATATGGACGAGAAAATTGGTCGGCATTGGTTATCTTAGACGGTATGAGAGTCAAACCTAACGGATTGCTTGATTTCAGATCGGAAGTTCCGCTTGCGGATTTTACCACGATAGAACTCGGGGGAAATGCGAAGTATTTCGTCCGATGTGAAACCGTTGATGAGATTCGGTCTGCATTGAGTTTTGCCGAAGGCGAGAAGCTTCCAGTCCAGATTTTGGGCGGCGGGAGCAATATCATCTTTCCTGATGAAGGTTTCGACGGGCTCGTACTGAAAGTCGATCTGAAGGGGATCACGTTCACAGACGAAGGCAGCTACCCGTCCGTCATTGCAGCCGCAGGCGAGGTTTGGGACGGCTTCGTGAAATCGTGTGTCGAGAATGATCTCGCGGGAGTCGAGTGTCTGTCTGGAATACCAGGTTTGGTGGGTGCGACGCCGATTCAGAACGTCGGAGCTTACGGTCAGGAGGTGAAGGACACAATCGTCTCGGTCAGGGCAATCGACAGAAGCTTACTTGAGATTGTGGAATTCTCTCAGGAGGAATGCTGTTTCGGTTATCGCAACAGCATATTCAAATCGCAAGACAAGAACCGCTTTGTCATAGTCGAAGTCGGGTACAAACTTGTGAAACACGGCCAACCGAGTTTGAAGTATGCAGAGCTCAGGAACTATGTTGAGACAAGAAGGAAGGAAGCCGGAGAAACCGATTTGGAGTCGATTAGAGAAGCGGTTCTTGCGCTCAGGCGGGGGAAATCTATGGTTGTGGATGAGCGTGACCCAAACTCGCGTTCAGTCGGGTCATTTTTTGTCAATCCTGTCCTGTCTATTGCGGAGTATGAAAATTTCCTCGGTAAGTTGAAGGAGAACAAGATCGGGGAATCGCCTTCTTTCAAGACCGCCGAAGGAGTAAAGATTCCCGCGGCATGGTTGGTTGAGAATTCCGGTTTTCACAAGGGGTACCGGTTGGGTGGCGTGGGCATCTCGTCGAACCATGCACTTGCGCTGATAAATCAATCGGGCACTACGAAAGAACTCCTCTCACTTGCGGCAAGCATAGAAGAAGCCGTGTTCAAGAAGTTCGGAATCGCTCTTGAGAGAGAGGCGGTTGTCGTGCAAAGGTTGGATCCATACCGAAATGGATCCGTAAACACAAAGAAAGACGTAACTAAATCAGAGTTTCAGAAATAGGAAGAGTAAGTTGTTAAAAAACATATTGAAAAAGATATTCGGCCGTAAAGAAGTAAAGCCAGAGGTCAAAAAGGCCGAAGAGAAAGCTCCGAAACAAATCGAAAAGAGTGCACAGCCACGGCGGAGCGAAGATCAAAAGAGGCCGCAGACAGATCGCAGAAGACCTCAGCCTGGTGGAAGACCTCAGCCTGGTGGAAGACCTCAGCCTGGTGGAAGACCTCAATCCGGTGGAAGACCTCAATCCGGTGGAAGACCTCAGTCCGCTGAAAGACCTCAGCCCGGCAAGAATCAGAAGGAGAGTAGAAGACCTTACTCCGACAACAGGCGTCCTCCAGAAAAGACGAAGGTTGAAGAAAAGGCAGTTGAAACAGAGGCATGGGATATTTCACGGTTTGTTGTGCTTCCAGAGGAAGGCAAGGCACGTTTCCATGATTTTAACCTCCGTTTGGAAGTTATGCGCGCTATTTCTGACCTAAATTTCCAATATTGCACACCGATCCAGGCGGGGATCCTCCCGAAGCTGCTTGAGGGACTCGATGCCGCCGGACGCGCGCAAACAGGAACGGGAAAGACGGCAGCTTTCCTGATTGCGATCATTAATAGGCTTCTCAATGATCCATTGAAGCAGCCGAACCTCAAGGCGCCGCGAGCTTTGATCCTTGCACCTACAAGAGAGCTTGCGATGCAGATTAAGAAGGACGCCGACGGGCTGATAAAATATACCGACCTGAAGGTGCTTGCCGTTCTTGGAGGAATGGAATACAGGGAACAGAAGGAGACTCTTTCGGGAGGGAGAGTTGACATCGTCGTCGCAACGCCGGGCAGGCTCCTCGATTTCAAAAAGCAGGGTAACATTCAACTGGACAAGATAGAAATCCTTGTAATCGATGAAGCCGACAGGATGCTCGACATGGGATTCATACCCGACGTGCGCAGGATAATTGAAAGCACCCCGCCGAAATCCAAGCGGCAGACTATGCTCTTCAGCGCGACACTCACGCCGGAAGTCAACAGGCTTGCCTCGAGGTGGACGACGGAGCCGAGCATCGTCGAGATCGAACCGGAGAGAGTCGTCGTAAAGACAATCAAACAGGTCTTCTATCTTACCACAGACATCGAGAAATTCAAGATCCTTTACAACCTGATTACCAAACGAGGGCTAGACAAAGTAATAGTCTTTGCGAATCGCAAGGATACGGCCAGAGATCTGAAGGATCATCTTTCATCACATGGAATAAACTGCTCGCTTCTCTCGGGAGATGTGGAGCAGCTCCGGCGAATCAAACGCCTGGAGAATTTCCGCTCCGGAAGCACGAAGGTGCTTGTCGCTACGGATGTTGCTGCCCGCGGACTTCATGTCGAAGGAATCAGCCACGTAGTGAATTTCACACTTCCCGACAATCCTGAGGATTACGTGCACAGGATTGGCAGGACGGGGAGAGCTGGTGCGAGCGGTACCTCAGTTAGCTTTGCCACGGAGACGGATGCTTATTCCATCCCTGCAATCAAGAAATTTCTCGGAGAGGATATCCCGTCGATCTATCCTGAAGATGATCTTTTGACTCCGCTTCCCGAGCCGAAGTTTCCGCTGCCTAAGAAGAGCCAACCTCAGAGGAGACAGTATCCCGGACGTCAAGGCAGGGGTCCACGCCCTCATCACGGTGGACAGGCTCCACACAAGAAGTAAAAGCAAGCCACTTCATCAGTGGATGGCTGCTGATTTCTTTAGTCTTCAGACTCTAGGGTAAACTTCCACCCGCAATAGAAATCCTTGATCGGATCGGGAGGACAGGAGACTACTGAAGTCTTTATTCGGGGATCGATCGTCCTTGCGAACTGACCGAATTCCACGACGCCCACAGGCTTGCAAGCAAACGGCGGCAAGCCTTTGCGCATTCGTGTCGATTGCACACGGCATTCCACCATCTTGAAAACAAGCGTGTTCTCGTCGAGGAACTCGATCTGCTGTTTGTTTATGGCGGAGTACATCCTGTATTGGAGAGCCTTCTCCAGTGCCATGAGCCCGCCGTTATCTGGAAGACCGATCTCGGATTTGATTCTTTTGGCTTCGGCGACGGCGAATCGCTCCCATGATTTTGCATCGAGCTCGACCGCCGTTTCCATTCCGAATTTCTCTTCAGCTGCGAGAAACCAGCTCCCGTCATGCGCAAGCCAGTTCTTCGCGAACATCTTGACTACCCTTAGGAGTTCTTCCCGTGAGAGATTATCGAAGTTTTCCATGTGCCAAGATTAATCCTTTCGAACGTTTTGTTCAACGTTGCTGTTCAATTTACATCTATGAAATGTTGGCCCGGATTATTAAAATAGATGGAAGAAAGTTGGCTTTTCATAAAAACCTCGAGAGCTGCAGAATTTGTCGAAAAACCGCATGTACCAAGAATACGACTCATTTCTCATTTACGTCGCTGATTAAGCCACTTTGAAAGCGGTTTGGCCATATCCACCGAAGTAGCGACTCGTTTCACATTAACCCCTGGAGGAAAGATGCATAGGGATTCCCCGACCCAAGGCCATTTCTTTGGCGATGCCATTGGCCCAATAGGTCTGCTCAGGCTGTTTACTTTGCTTGTACTTGCTGGAGCGATTTTCATACTTCCGTTTTCCACCAACTCGATCGCGAGCCAGAACAATTCCGGCGGAGAATCAGTGCTCCGCACTACGCTGAACAACGGGCTGCGCGTTGTCATAGTAAGAAATCCGCTGGCGCCCGTTGTCACAACAGAGATAAACTACCTCGTCGGCTCAGACGAAGCGCCGGCAGGATTTCCCGGAACCGCGCACGCGCTGGAGCACATGATGTTTCGCGGAAGCCCCGGCCTGTCCGCGACACAGCTTGCCGATATCACCGCCGCAATGGGCGGTGACTTTAACGCGGACACACAACAGATGGTCACTCAATTCTTCCTTACGGTTCCATCGGAGGACCTGGATGTCGCACTTCACGTCGAGTCTATCCGAATGAGAGGAATTCTCGGCACAGACAGCCTGTGGGACAAGGAACGCGGCGCCATCGAGCAGGAAGTCGCGTCAGATCTTTCCAACCCGGAATATGTCTTCTATACGAAGCTTCTCGCGGCGATGTTTGATGGTACACCTTATGCACATGACGCACTGGGGACACGTCCGTCGTTCAATCACACGAGCGCGGCGATGCTGGATAATTTTCACCAGTCGTGGTATGTGCCGAACAACGCCGTACTCGTCATAGTCGGAGACGTGGAACCCCAGAAAGCACTTGACCAGGTAAAAGAGCTGTTCGGCAGTATTCCCTCGCGCCCGCTGCCGCCCCGACCTGAATTCAAGCTAGAACCGGTGAAGCCGGATACGATGCGGCTTTCGACTGACCTCCCTTACGGGTTCGCAATAATTGCTTTCAGGATGCCCGGGACGAATAGTCCGGATTACGCAGCATGTCAGGTACTGTCTGATGTCCTGAGCAGCCAGCGCGGTGATTTGTATGCGCTTGTCCCCGCAGGTAGGGCGCTTTATGCCGGGTTCCAATACGATGCCCTTCCGAAGGCGGGCCTGGGTTTTGCCGCAGCGGCATTCCCGAAGGGATATAATTCCGAAGAACTCCTCAGGGAAGTGAAGATGGTTCTCGAACGGGAGATCCAGTCCGGTGTGTCCGCAGGCCTCGTGGAGGCATCGAAGCGGCATGAGATTACTGACGCCGAGTTTCAGAAGAACTCCGTGTCCGGTCTGGCCCAGGAATGGTCCGATGCGCTCGCCATCGAGGGGAGACAATCTCCCGATGATGACCTCAAGATGATTGAGAATGTCACCACGGCAGATGTCAATCGCGTCCTGAAAAAGTACCTGAGCACGCCGAACTCGATTGTAGCTGTCCTGACACCCCAGGCATCCGGCACTCCGGTCACGTCGAGAGGGTTCGGTGGTGCCGAATCGTTTACGCCGAAAGAAACCAAGAATGTGACGCTGCCGGCATGGGCAGAAACTGCCGTCGGGAGACT
>JAMCXB010000066.1 GCA_023480735.1 Bacteroidota bacterium
ACACATCCCTGTACCACGTTGCAATAAACAAGGTCGGCACTACATTGACTTTTGAACCCCAATCCCCCAGTCCAAACTGAATCCGCAGAAAAAATATTTTTTCTGCGCCACTACCGTCGAACTTGGGTTAGTCTCGATACTACGTATGACCGGAAAATTGTGGGGATAGAAATCCTTGACGCTTCGAAGCGAATCGACGTCAGGACTTTGACTCGATACAAGCCGAGCGTCGCGCGCCGAACTACAAAGATCGCCTGATATTGATCAGGTATATTGCATCGGGTGAAAAGTGGCCGCCACTTTTGGGGTAACGGCCACATTATTCTCGATCTTACTTCTTGTTTCTGACTTCTGACTTTCTATTGTCCTATCTTTCCGCTTTCAATCTCGTTTACGAGCCTGCCTGCATGGTAGATGTACTTAAGCGCTTGGGGGATCGCCATTGAGCTTACCGCAACTGCCCGGTTAACGGCGGGTACATAAATGAAATCACCCGGCAGGCTCTCGATGTTTCCGTCAAAGATAAGTCCGACTATATGCCGATTCTCATTTATAACTGCGCTACCGGAGTTGCCGCCGATAATGTCGTTTGTCGCTACAAAGTCCAGCGGGGTGCTTAGGTTGAAATCCGATGGCGGGTTCTGCCAGACTGACGGCAGGCTCCACGGATACTGCTTGCCGAAGCTGTAGAATCTGTTGTATAACCCGTAGAAAGTTGTATGCGGCGGCGCGATCGTGCCATTGTAAGGATATCCTTTCACGACACCGTCGGCGATTCTGAGCGTGAATGTCGCATCCGGCGGAATCTCAGAGCCGTAAACATCATAAAGTGCGCGGCCCAGCAGGATATTATTGGAAGTCTCTTCGGCCGTCAGTTTCCCGTACTGCGCCTGGAGTTCCATCGCCTTTTTCTGTGTATCGAGAACATAGCGTATGAATGGATCGCTCGAACTCAGAATCGCTTCAGGGGAGCCGTTCAGCATTGCGACTACTTCGGCGCTGTCACCCAGTGCCGACTTTCCGGCCAAATAACTTGCTGCGTTGTCAGGAGTTCTTCCTTCCAGAAGCATGTTGAATGCTTCGTTGCTTGTGCCAAACGCCGACTGCATCATGCTTAGCTGTGATGCAAGGATTCCCGTCTCAATCTCTTTGCTGAAGCTCTTTGGGAAGAATTTCAGCTTGAACGTGTCGAGCTTTGCACCGCGCATGTTTTCCGGGCGGCTTTCCTCGGGGAGTTTCATCTCTTCTGCATATCCGATCAGCTTTGCCGCTATGCTTAAGTAGCCGGAGCTCCCGCGCCCGAACGCGTCATAAACAATCATCTGAGGAAAAACTTTCCCCTTCTCGCTTTCTACTTTCGACAGATCCTTCCATACCGAACCGTATTTTTGTTCCAGGGCGGGGCTGTCCTCCACTTTCTTCATGAAGTCTCTCTCGAACGCTTCCTTCCTTGCCATCAGGTAAGCGTCTCGAAGTCCACCCAGGTATCCGGTTATCGCTTTCTGGGAATTGGAGATGCCGAACAATCTGGTCTGATACTCCAACTTTTTGTCAGGATGGTCGGCAATGTATTTGGTATAAATGTTTGCCAGATTCCCCAGGTATTCGAGGTAGTACGGGTACAGATAATCACGCATGAACTTCAGTTGTGCCACCGATAGTAGCCTGCTAGTCCTTCCGGGGTTTCCGATTACAAATACGGGTTGTCCTTCATTGGCTCCTTCCTTGCTCCACTTGAAGTAATCGGGTGAATGGACCGGCTTGCCGTCACTACCGTAAACCCTGAACAATGCGAAGTCGAGGTCGTATCGCGGATACGTGAAATTGTCATAGTCGCCGCCGAAGTACGCGACGATCATTTGCGGCGCGAAGACCAACCGCACATCGGTATAACGATGGTATCCGTAGAGTGAATACTTGGCGCCGTTGTAAAAGCTGACCACCTGGAACAGCATGGAGTCTGCCGGGGCCTCCGTCTTGTACTTCTTCCAGTATTCCTTTTGGATCTTCTGTATTTCGGCGTTGCCATTGGCGACTCTTTCCTGTGCTGTAGCGCCTGTCTCAAATGCTTTCTGTACTTCCGGTGTAACGTCCTTGATTAGAACGAGCTGGTCGGCATACATCCCTTCGACTTTCCTCTCATCTGCTAGAGTAGGAGCGTAGAAGCCGCTGTCCGGAAGATCTTCTCCCGACTTGTTAACCTTGTCCAATGCATAACGAGCGCAGTGGTGATTGGTCAGGACCAAGCCGTCTTCGGAAATAAACGATGCTGTGCATCCCGGCAGCCTGAGGGCCGAGAGTCTCGTCTTTGCAAACCATGCTGAGTCCGGACTAAAATTGTACTCTGTCTCAAAATACTTTGTCGGAGGATTATCAAATGTCCACATCTTCCCATTGTCAAATCTGCCCGCCTTGACCGTGTCTGCATTGAAGTATGTGTGAAGGGGCGATTTCGTCACTTGATAGCTTGAACAGCCTGCAAGTGTCAGAACTGCCGCGATCAACACCGCTGAGAACTTGTTGAAGTTAGAAAATCTCATGATTACCTCTTCAGAATTTGTTTGACTCGATAAATTTAAGGCAATGCGGGCAAAATTCCACTTTGGTCGGCGGAATGGTGTCGGTCGAACTCCAATCTTCGGTATTCTAATGTGACGCGCGGTTTGGAGAGCTAAGTTTAAATATTGTTATTTCTGTCGAAGCTTGATATATTTCCGCGTCCCTACAGGGTCAGGACCCTAAGGAGCCCCACGGACCTGCGGGATGAGAGTCAGGTAGACCAAATAGAGGAGCGCAAAATGTATTCAAAAACTGTTAAAGAGTTGTTTATTCTTATGTTCCTGGCAGTCACCTTTTCGGCGTGCCAGAAGAGCACACCAGTGGCGGTACCAGCGTTGCAGGAGTTCAGAGACAGTTCCAACCTATTCACTATCAAGGTGCCCGTCGGTTGGCCGCAATCTGCACTACCCGGAAAAGTGTGGGTTTACAACTCCAACGACGCTGCGAACAGGTTTTTTGATCCTACTTCGAGCTCGAAGGCTGGAGTAAAAATATATGCTTTTACTGACAGTGCAGGTGCAAAGACACTTGACTATGTGGTTCAACAGTTCAAGGATTCGCTGCGGACCGAGCAGGCCCAGATTGATCCCGATGTCCAGACAACTTTGGCGGGGAATCCTGCAGTGAAGATCCCATATGCGTTGAAGATCGACAGTAAGAACACAGTTTATTCCTACAGGGTCCTGACAGTCGTTGACAGTACGGTGTATGGATATGAGGTAGCAGGATTTAATCAGGAGTTCAAGCGCTACTCTGATGTGTTTGATACCGTACAGTCTACGTTCCGTATTATCCCGAAGGCGGTGGCAAGGCAGCAGCTTCCTGAAAACCTGATACCCTCGCAGACAACCCTGATCTATCAGAACGAGTACTATTCGATTCAATACCCGGACAATTTCAAGGCGACTCCCACAGGAGCGTCGGGAGATATCAAGACGTCTGTTTCCATTCAAGGCTATTTCCAGGACTGTACGATACAGATCGATGTGCTTGATGCGAAGAAACTGACGGTCGAGAAGGTGTTCCAGCAGAACAAAGGCAATTATCCCAACTCTAAGAGTGAGAAGATCCAGCTTGACGGTCTTGATGCCTACATGATTTCCTATTCGCCCGTTAGAGGCATCCAAAGACGTGTTTATTTTGTGGTGAAGAACAACAATTGGATTAGAGTCATTTTGACATGGAATGAGGCGAGTCAGAAGAAGTATAGCGCGAATTTCCAGCAAGCTTTTGAGAACGCCGTTTCAAGTCTGAAATTGAAATAGCTTTTTAATAGCAATCAGCCTTCGGCAGTCAGCTCTCGGTAACAACTGAATGCGGGCTGCTGACGGCTGACAGCTAATATGATTCGTTCACTTTTCGGAGATGGGGTAAAGTTCTACAACGTAGCTCATCGCGGGTTTTCTGCGATAGCGCCTGAGAACACGCTTGTCGCGTTCGAGAAGGCAATCGATGCCGGCGCTAACATGCTCGAGATGGATGTGATGTTAACCGGCGATGACCAGGTGATAGTGTTTCACGATTACCGTCTTGGAAGAACCACGGACGGCAGCGGGCTGATCGGCAAGACTGATTTGAGCCACATAAAATCGCTTGATGCGGGAGTCTGGTTCAGCCATAAGTTTCGATCCGAGAGGGTGCCGCTGCTCGATGAGGTGCTTGACCTCGCGAGGGGGAGAGTTAGACTGAATATTGAAATGAAGCACCGGCGGCACAACGGAGTGTCACAATTGGTCGAACGTTGCATCAGAACCGTAGAACGGCACCGCATGAACGATGAAGTCGTTTTCTCATCGTTCAATCTGGAGGTCCTTCGCGTTTTGCACTACCGCTCTCCTCATCTTCGTTTTGCGCCGCTGTATCGGCATAACCTGAATCCTACTCCCCGATCGTTCCCGCTCCAGTATAATGCACAGGCCGTCGTCCTGAACCATCTCTTCCTGAACCAGGCCACCGTAATGGCGTTCCACAATCTGGGCCTGAAGGTCTTCGTTTATACGGTCAACGGTATTCGTAGAATAGAGAAGATGATAAGAATGGGTGTGGACGGAGTCATTTCAGACAACCCGGCCGCTGTAAATTCCCTGGCGAAGAAAATCTTCGGTTAAGACTTATCCCTTTTTGCAAAGTGCTGGTAGGACGGAAAGTCTGCAAATGTATTAGTCTTTCCGTCGGCGCGTCTTATCATGACCTTCGGGTCGCCTGGTTTTACTCTTCCTATGGCCCGAACATTTCCTTCGAGTGAGTAGAGTTTCTTGAAGTCGTCTTCGGCAATCGTGAAGGCCAACTCGTAGTCTTCGCCTCCATAAAGGGCGTAATCGACGGGGCTCTCCCCAAAACTTTCGGCAATTCGTCTCGTCATTGGGTCTATCGGGATCAATTCTTCTTCAAGCTCGACTGAGACTCCACTCGCCTTACAGATGTGCAGCATGTCTGAAACCAGCCCGTCACTTATGTCGATCATTGAGTGCACTCTAATTTTATCCGTGATCTCTCTGGCAAGTGTTACGCGTGCTCCCGGCAGCAGATGCTTCTGCAGGGCATCGTCGTATCCGTCGAAGTCCGGAGAGAAATCCGCGGGCTGCCCGGCCTCGATATACCTGTTCTTCTCTCTCTGAAGAATTCTCAGACCTGCGTGTGAACGGCCAAGGTCGCCGGTGACGCAGACAATATCGCCTTGGCCGGCCCCGTTTCTTGTCGTACGTCGGTCTGGCTCGACTTCTCCCATCAGCGTTATGCTGACAACGAAGCCGATAGGTGACGCGGAAGTATCGCCTCCGGCAATTACGCAATGATATTTTCCGAGCTCATCGGCGAGGGAGGAATAAAAGTCCTCGATCATTTCTACGCTCAGATTGGAATGTATCCCGAGCGAGACGAAGGCGACAGTGGGTACCGCAGACATTGCCGCTATGTCACTCAAATTCGCCGCAGCGGATTTGCGCCCAAGATGGCCCATAGAAGTGTACGATAAGTCGAAGTGGATTCCCTGAATGAGAATATCGGTGGTAACGACGGTCAGTCTTCCCTGGGAAGGCTTGATTGTGGCCGCATCGTCGCCGATTCCCTGCACGATAAGCGGGCTGGAAAATCGTGAGGCTGCAGAACTGAATCTGTCTATCAGCCCGAATTCTCCGACCGTCGATATTTGGGTAAATTTGATGTCCAACTTTTCTCCATTCCCGACCTTATCGATCATGAAGGACTCCTTAGGCGTATCCTTCGGAAAGGAAAATAGTCAAATGAAGCCAGAAATCAAATCGCAAGAAGCGTGCTGGGGTAATGCCTCACTGAAAGGGTTATTTCTCTCGCAAAGGCGCCAAGAACGCAAAGAAATGTTGACGAGCGGTTCGCTTTGCGAGCGGCTTGGCGAGAAACCATAAGTGTGGGGTTACGTGCTGGGTGTGCGACAAATTTGTAAAAAGCAATAGATTAACCACATAGGCACATTAGAAAACATAGATTTATTTGTTAATCTACTTCCTATCTGACTTCTTGGAGTAGATTCCGGTATTGAGTTATCAAGATCTAGTATAAATCCCAGTTGACAAGAACCTGTCTCCGCGACATATTCGTATTGTTGTCGAAGAAACGGCGGGCTGTCGTATTCTCAAAGGGAGCGAACTATGCGCGAAGTGGAGAAGGGGCCAATATGTCATATTCAGTAAGATCGCGCGCCATTGCGTCGTTGGCAATTGTACTTGCAACAATTTTGTTGACGTCCAGATTCTTAGGACAACTGCCTGAATCACTAACTAATTTCCTCGTCATTGGCGGCGTGGTGCTGCTGATGTTGCTCTCATTTCGCGAATCACGATGGCTCCCCCTTGCGAAGCGTTTTGCTCTTGGGGTAGGAATTACGATCATATTTTCCACACTCTACTTACTTGTTCCCTCAAACGACTATGCGGTAAGAATTTTCATAATATCGATCTTATGCTATGCTCAATCGCGGGTAGTAAGGAACAATAAAACTGGTCTGACTACAATGTGGTGGATTCTTTCGTTGACCGCCTTCTTCTTCGGCACATTGGTGGCTCTGTTCTCTTTTGAGCCGATATTCTGGGCAGGGGTGCAGTGGTCTTCACAGTTTTTGTCCAATATGGTTGGCAATCTGAGTCGCCAACGAATGTTATTCGATGCATCGGCATCAGGGATTTTTGTTACTTTGATTTTTGGTACGTTCGGGGTTTTGACACTCGCACACTCAAACAATGATTCCAGTAAATTGGCTGACTTTCTGATTTACTCGGGAGAGTTGGTGGCCCTTAACCTCGGTTTCATTTCTTTTCTTCCATCACTCCATTCATGGCTTCAGGGCGTGGTTTCTATTCCACAGCTTCATATAATGGACTTCACTATCCTGTTATTCATTTTGGATCTTGCACCTATCTCAATCTATCTCCGGAAGGTGACTTTCAGCGCGATAGACCTCAATTTCTTGCCTGTGAAACATAAAACACTTGTTGCAATATCCCTCTTCGTCTCGGGGTTCCTGCTTATGTGGTGCCAACAACAGCCGATCATATTGGATTCAGGTAGCGGGAGTACTAGGAATGGAAGAGTGCTGATCTATGATCGGGGCGTCTTTAATTGGGATCGACCCAGATTTGGTGAGTACGGCATGACTTCCGCGGGGATGTTCGGCATGCTGCCTTCATACCTGAAAGCAATGGGCTATAACCCTGGCATAGATTCGGTCTTTACGAAACAAGATTTGGATAACACTGATGTGGTTCTGATAATTAATCTGAACAAGCATATACCACAGTCCGAAAAGAAAATACTGGAGCAATTTGTTTTTGACGGCGGGTCGCTCCTGGTGATCGGGGACCATACCGGACTAGGGGGAATCATGGAACCTTTGAACAGTCTACTAGATTTTGTGGACATTCGATACCGCTTTGATTGCGGACATTGGCTTGTCAATGATTGGAGAGATGCATTCGAGTATCCTGCTCACCAGTTCTTCAGACATGTAAATGACGAAAGCGATATCGCAATATCAATTGGCGCTTCTTTGGATTATTCGCCCACGAAAGCTAGACCCGTTCTACTTGCAAAGTACGGTTTTTCCGACTTGGGTAATTCGTTGAACCCCAGCCGTGCTTATCTCGGGAACAGGAGGTACGACCCAGGCGAAAAGCTTGGAGACATCGTCCTTGTTGCATCTGCGAAATATGGCAGAGGTAAGGTGCTTGTGTTCGGAGACACATCTCCATTCCAGAACGACTCATTGGCATATTCATTTCGGTTTGTAGAAAACGTTTTTGATTGGCTCACAACGAAATCCCCTTTCGCTACAGGACCTGTAAGATGGATCGCCAATCTCTTGATGCTTGCTGGAATTATCCTTTTGTTCACCATCGGAAGAGCGACCCGAGAGCCGTCATTTGTTGTCGTGAGTATGACCTTGATTTCCGCTTTCTTGCTGATCACAGGGTTCAGAGGAAATGACCAATGCATGGTTCATGATTCGAATCTTCCCCTTCCAATCGCCTATATCGACG
The DNA here is from genome assembly GCA_023480735.1 of Bacteroidota bacterium. Lineage (GTDB taxonomy): Bacteria > Bacteroidota > Ignavibacteria > Kryptoniales > JAKASW01 > JAKASW01. Next base: position 8,070 of record JAMCXB010000066.1, read on the forward strand.
CTTCTCACCTGAACAGCTTTACCCATTTCGAAGACAAAGCAATTTGGCCTCTTACGCACAACCTGATTCGCAATGGCTATCTTCCCATAATATGTCGCAAGTTTTCACCCGTCCTCCTAAACGAAAGTAGGATCGCGTTATTCATCGCACCCGAAAAGGAACTTTCTAGTTATGAAATGAAGGAAGTATATGCGTGGATGAAGAAAGGCGGCATTGTCGTCTGGTCAACTGGTATGGAGACCGTTGACGCTTCCTCAGCCGTTTTAGCTCGGATGGGGCTTGGATTAGAGAATCTGCCGCTGGGCCCGGCATATGGCGGATCGGTTTCGGCCAGGTTTGCGATAACTCCTGTCAGAACCACTTCTATGAAGCGCGCAACGAGTACCACCGTGGTGAGTGAAGTGGATAGCAACGGGATGGTACCCGAGTTCCATAGCGCATGGCCGATAGTAGTTGACTCTGATCGGCGTGTGGATACTCTTTGCACAGGTTGGAACTATCCTATTATTGTCTGCGAAAAAGCAGGCCGTGGCAAGTTTCTCCTGGTCTCGGATTCGGGTTTTTTCTTGAGCGGCAATCTTGAGAGTAAGACAGTAAAACCTTACGGTCTCATGGTCGTTGGAGGCAACGAGATGGTGTTCAGAGCTCTGATAAAGAACATAACGGCTGACGACTCAAGCGCGGCGCAAGTTGTTGGCCGAGGGAATCAAGAAACAAAAGAGGAATGAGCGCTGAAGGGAAAGATATGACAAAATGTTTTCTTGCAGAACACTTCTAATGCCTAAGCATAAAGTTGGTCTCCAGAGTCATTGGGAGGCCAGACCAGAATCTTGGCGAGTTGAGATAGTGTCACTCATACAGGACCTGGATTCCTCGGGTTACGAATTATCTGCAGGGATCTTAACCTTATGGCTAACACCGCGCTCTCAGGTGCAAGAGCTAAATGACAGGGTGCAGGATTAGTCCATCCCGCGCCCAGATAAACAGTGGTTGGAGTTGCGCCATTTGATTTCGCCGCAACCCCACCACTGCAAGTGTATAAATAAGAAGAACTGGCGACAAAAGCAACGTTGCCAGGTTGTAGGTCGAACTTGAAATTGTGGCTTGGAGGAGAATGGACTTCAACGTCCGTGCCCGCGCGCCGGGGCCTCGCATAGAGCCGTAAGTGTGACCGAATTAGCGAAGCTGTGTGTTTCATCTACGTCACTTGTGGACGAAGTCACGACGATTGCGGGGGCACCATATGACAATACGTGCAGGTGAGACGGAAGCAATTCTTCGCTGCTTGAGGCGAACAAAACCTTTCGTATGGATTCAGTTGCTGAACGGAAAAGGAATGGCGTCAGCATGGTTAATTTCGCTAGTGCGGATTTGGACATTCTCAAACCGCCTGTTGAGAAACATTCATAAGCTGTCCAGAGCGGGGCAATTTGCACCCGACCTTTGACCAACAAACCCAAAGGGATATGCGACGAAATTTCTTTGATGTTGACGTAGAGTCAGGTATTCAGAGATGTGGTGAAGTATTGACACCCCAGGGTTTTAAGCAAGAAGAATAGGTCTAACCTTGAAGGAGTATGAAATGCTTGGATTCTGGTTCGTTGCTCTGCTTATCTCGCTAATGTGGTATCCGTTTATCGGGATCTATGAACCCGCGGACCTTAATTACCGTGCGCCCGTCTGGTTCTCCATAGCGGTGCTAGCTCTCTCACTTGTACTTCTGTTTCTCTCGCTCAGAAATGGCGAGCCGGACAAGCAGAATCCCAATGTTCCTTCATCCCACCATTCCCGCTTTCGAGAAATTGCTACCACTCATACTAGGCTCATCCTCATTGGTTTCGCCTCGCTTGTGTTCTCGATACTTGTTCCCTTCCCGTATAACTTGTGCAGCTTCTTACTTTTGGCTGCCACAATCTTTCTCGCTTTCGAAAGAAGTGCAACAAAAAAAACGTCGAGCAAAATTCTACTTACTGCCTCGGATTCCTTCTTCATTACAGGTTTAATCATCGCCATCCAAACGGCCATTCTTCCGTACTTTTTCCTTTTCGCCTCGCATTTCCACCGTGCGGATTTCGTTGCACCGGTGATGACGTTTTTATTGAATGTATTTGGTGTGCCAACAACGTTCTCCGATGGATTCCTAAATGTTCAAACCGCTGGCACGGTTTACCCGTTCATACTCTCATTTGATGGCTTGGGAGTATACGTCTCCCTCAACATTGTTGCGGGTGCCTTCGCCATGTTCTTCTTATACGAAACACCTAAAAAGTACTATCTTATTCTGCCACTGGTAGTATTCATATACATGGTATTCCGCTACATTGGGATTATTCTCGTCTTTCTCAAACTTCAACAGGTGAACGTGCTGTGGAGATTGGACGTGCTAACGGTTAGCCTGACACCATTGCCTTTCATTCTCGAATTGATTCTCCCCCGCTTCCCCACTCGAACATGCTTGGAATCAAAGTATACCGGCGGAGGCGGTATCTCCCGCGACATTGATGCTTGGGTTATTACAGCCATGGCGGTTCTAGTGTTATCCTCAGTAGCCTTCTTCGGCTTCGTAGATCCAGGCCAGAAGAAAAACGGTCGAATCATTTTAGACGAAGGCCACAGTGACTGGGAGTGGACAACGCAAAGGTTTGACACAACATGGTACAATCAACAATCCACATATAACTACTATTCTATGGCAGAATATCTAAAATATTTTTACAAGGTTGATCAGAGGGCCGACCCCTTAACTCAGCAACTCCTCGCGAATTATGACATTCTATTCGTAAAGACACCAACCAAGTTGTTCTCCGAGGAGGAAATCTTGGCCATTGAAGACTTCGTCAGGGGCGGCGGTGGGCTTCTCCTCGTTGGTGACCACACGAATGTTTTTGGGGTTACAACTAACCTGAATCCTGTTGCTGGACGATTTGGAATGGACTTCACTTACGATGCTCAGTACGACCTCAATGGCGATCTTTCGGATTATTCCAGACCAAAGATCCTGCCCGACCCAGTAGTCCAGCACATGCCAGCGTTCATGTTCGAGACGAGCTGCATGATAGACGCACCACTGATGGCGGAACACTCGATAATAGGCTATGGAATAAAGTCTGTCGGTGCAGATTATTCTCAGCCAAACTTTTTCCCAGCCAGTGCAGGTGACGCGACAGACACGGAGTTCGGCCTTTTTGTGCAGGCAGCCGGCGTGACATTCGGGAAAGGTAGGGTGTTCTTGCTCGGTGACAGTACACCATGGTCGAATTTCTCCATGTTTATGCCGGGCAAACCAGAGTTGCTTTTGGGAATCATGGAATGGCTGGATAGAAGGAATACCATCTTAGATTTAGTTCATCCAATGTCAGCAATAGTCGGGATCGTGTCATTGGTAGCATTAATCGTCCTTGCGTGGACACTTGACAGGGGCAAAACAATTTTTGTCGTAATAGTTGTTAGTTTTCTCGTGGCACCCCTCAGCGTGCTGACATTCCAACGTCTTAATCTCTTTTATTACCCCCTGCCGAAGGCCAGTGGTAATTATGTAAAGGTCAACTTTGAAACGGAGCATTCCAATATCGAGCTACCAACACTCCATCTTGTCACGAATATTGAAAGAGCATACGATACATTCTTCATCTGGCTCCAACGGTTGAATTATGTACCATCGGTCAAACCAACCTATCTGGAGGCTCTTCATGAGTCCGATGGAGTTGTTATTATCAACCCGGCAAAGTAATTCAACGAAAAAGAAATATGGGCAACGCGACAGTTCCTTATGGCCGGAGGCTCGTTGTACATTATGGACGACCCGAGGTATGGTCGTTTCACAATTGTCAACCATTTGTTGTCGGCATTTCGAGTTAAATTGACTCCTAGCGATACAATTGGGTTTCAAGTTTCTATTTCGAGAGATACTTCCCAATCGAATTCAATTTCATCGATTGCAACCGGAACAGTTGACGGAGGAACTCCATTCATGTACTCCCGCAGGGTGACTATAAACCAATCCTTAAGTCAGTTTGGGAGACTAACAGGAACACAAGGTAATTTGGGTGGCCCTTCCGATTATCCATTCAAGAGTATGACGCCTAAACCTTATCCGTCTGAAAGAGGCGTGATGGAGCGGATTTCCAGTCCTTGGACTCCCGTTGGGACAGTAACGACTGTCGGAAAAGGCAAAATCGTTGTTTTGGCAACGTCTTATCTCTTCTCAGACCGGAAGATGGGTTTCAGCTCGGTGATCCCTGATTCCAATATGAGGGGGATATATGATCTGGAATACCTGATGTTCAAGAAGTATATATCGAATGATAAATCCAGATAGTTTGTATTTGTCTGGTTCCAGATGATGGGAAACAGAACATTGGGCGATATCCCCTAGATAGTTGCAGCATGTTCACTGTTGATAAGATGTATCTAGATGGTCAATAACGTCCCAATCAATGGACGGGGAGGGATGGACTAAAAGGGCAGGCCAGCAATAATCTGGGACTGCAAAGCCGTAGGTAGATCTCAGTGGCAACACTTTGCATATTACGGCGCTGTCAAAAGGTCAGGGCTCATGGCACCAGTCGAGGAAGGAGGAAGTCACAGATGACATGTGGTATGGCTTTCTCCCAATACTGTCTAAAGCGTACAAGTCTGCCGTTACTCCCTGGGCCACGACCCATGACCTAATAACGGAGAATCAGAAATGAAGCGTAAACTGATTTGTTGTACCCTAAGTCTCGGCCTCGTGGTTGCACTCTCGGGCCTGAGCTTCGCGAGGCCAAGCGGCGAAGTCAAATCATCGCCGCTGTTCCAACAGAGTCTGGAACAGTCAATTGCCAAGTTGGAAGGGAATGCCGTTCAGAGCCAAGGCCAACAAGGATCATCCGCCGACTTGCCGACTGGGCAACATATTTGCCCTTTGTTGCCTAATACGCAGGCACAAACGTGCTCTCCTACATATTGCGGAGGGGAGACCTGTGGAAGCACTTGCGGCGGTTCGTATACATGCTGGGCAACTTGTGCGTCAACGTGCAACACCTGCGAAGGGCAGCCAACTTGTGGATCTTATCCTACCTGCGGGAATACATGCAACAGCACTTGCCTTGGTGTGGTTTGCTTCCATTTCTCTGGACATGCCTACTGGTATTACTACGGGTACGCTGGAAGCGACTGGGGATATAACGGCCTCGGCTATTATTTTGGTATCGTCCCAATAAATATCTCGGTTTATGTCGATTACGGTGACGGAGTCAGAAACTCCGGTGGAATAGGCATAAACTACGCAAACAGCTACTATGACGGAGTTGATTCGCGTTCAGCCTACAGCGGGACTTACTACCTCGACGGTGGAGGTTGGGTGTACTCTGACGAGAATCCTGATGAGCCCTGGCTTGCTTCTGGACAGACCGGTTCGCGCTCGCTGCAAGCCGACAATATTAATGACTTCTACATTAACGTAGCACCCAACTAATTGATCACGAAGTTAGGGGAACTGCAAGTGCAGTTCCCCTACTTGCAATTTAAGGAAGAATCCCATGAACAGAATTGCAATTGCCTTGACGATTGTGTTTCAATGTGTCCTCATACTCTGCCAAGTGGGTTGCCAAACTGGTTCGCCTACAGCCCCGCCATCAGTGCTTTCCATATCCGACATAGTTGTTGCCAGAGATGGCCATCTGTGCTTGATGCACAATGAGGACAGCCTTCAAGTTGTACCGCTCATAGATACTACTTTGTTGGTCGTTCCAAACTCTGTACTTCTGCCTAAGTTATCGCCAGACAGGAAACTGATAGCTTTTTACGCAACCAAGTCATATGCACATGAAGGGACGATGCTATGTGTAGTAGGCGTAAACGGAAAAAACCTGCGACGCATAGCAGTCGTTACATTACCCGGTCAGATCTTTCAGGGGGGGCTAAACTGGTCACCCGATGGGCAGCGGATCGCGTTCAGTTCGCCAAAGGGCGCGGCAAATTCAGCTAACAACATATATATTATCGGAGCGGATGGTACGGGGGAAGTGCAGATTACTAACGATAATTGTTTTAACATTCGTCCGAAGTGGTCCTTTGACGGTAAGTTAATTGCTTTCATACGCATCCACCCATTTAGCCCAGCAGGGTTCGCTGTGTACGACTTGTCCACCTCAAAAATGCTGGAACTGACGACGAACTCTACCGGCTACTTCTGGTCGCCAAACACTTCGTCTCTGGCATATACTGCCAAACCTGCCAATCCATCATCGCGCCTTTCAAAAGATCTGTGTGTGATGCGGTATGACAGTTCGGTCTTCACTCAACCCGTTGTCTTGCATGGAAGTGCATACTCCGGTACTAACATGTGGATTTGGGGCGGCTGGAACCCTTCCGGAAATGCTATTCTTATTGCAACAAGCAATGATACGGGGGCCCCTGCTCAAAACGCACAAGTTCTGTTGGTCAACGCCCAGACGGGAGATTCAAAGTTCATCATGCCTGTCCAAGACCCCGGTAGAGCAACATGGTCTAGTGATGGCAGAAGAATCTTTTTCACAAGATGGAGACCTAATCCGATGATTTGGGGCGGCTTCGATCTCTACGCCATGAATTCTGATGGCAGCAATCAAAAACTCCTGATCCAGGATATTGAAGATCCGGATTGGTGAATTTGGACTCCTGATAAACAAGATGGATGCTTGCCGACTCATCAACCGCGCACTTCTGCCGGTTCTGGTTACTGGTTGGATTAGTCAACCGCTGATGTCAAGGTCCCAGTCCTTTGGCAATCCGAGCCTAATAGTCAGTGATACTCTATCCCTACGTGGTGCCATCCAATACGCCCTGACCCATAACCAAACCGTCCTCTTCTCCCTCCGGCAAAACTTCGTCTCTGCTTCAGCTCGACTCAGGTCTGTCGAAGCAGGCTACAATCCGATGGTTAATGCTAGTGGTAGCCTCTTTCGATTCTACAATCGAACCAAACTGCAGGCGGAAGAATCGGCAGGCGACTATTTTACGATATCCTACATGCAGGAGATAATTCCAAACCTCAGCCTGCAGCAAACATTCCTTACCCCTCTAGGAGGGAATTTGACACTCGGTGCGGGACTTCAGACCACGATAACAGGTCTATCGAGATTCAGGTATTTGACTACACCCCAAGTCTCATTCTCGTATCAACAGCCACTTTCAGCAGCGGGAGTCGCGTCGGGGCATGCCGATATAATATCCGCCAAGCGCTCTTATCTTAGCTCCGAATTAGCATTCGTGCTAGGAAAGAACGAATTCGTGCTATCGGTGATAGAAGGCTACTTCCTACTCTGGCGGTCGATGCGGCAGGTCGATCAGAGCGAACGCGACCTAAACTCCACCAAAAGAGTTCTAGATGTCGCTGAGATCAAGCTTAAATCCGGTAGCATATCGGAGTTCGAGGTTCTCAACCTGCGCGTTCAGAACAGACTCTCCGAAGATAATCTTTTACAGGCGAGGAATAACCTAGAGACTCAGCAGATGTCCTTCTATCAGCTTATAGGAGATACGACAGACCTCTGGCTACCCGGCAGGGCTTTGAGACTTGCCTACGATCTTCCCCTAGACAGCATGAGCATCGATTGTGATTCTGCCGTTGCCATTGCTCTCAACCATCGGATTGAGGTCAAGCAGGCGGAGGTCGCAGTGGATCAATCCTTGATGTCTCAAGAACAGACCGCCAGTTCTAATTCGCCTACTATACGAATTCAAGCCAATTACAATTTCAGCTCGGAATATGAGCCGTCTTTCACGAACTCAATCATGATTCTTCCAAATTATGGATGGAGTCTGCAGGCTTCAGTCGTGATTCCGCTTTGGGATGGAGGAAGGACCGCGGCAAACCTAGAAGTGGCGGATATAGATATCGCTGTGCAGAGAGAGAATGTTGTGTTGCTCAAAGAGGGCATCACTATCGACGTCAAGAATCGATATCGAACTTTGATGCTCGACCTCAGGAGGTTGAGTTCGCTTACGTTGAATCTGAAGGCAGCAGAGGAGGCTTTGAGCATAGCTGAGCTTAGATTCCAATCAGGACAGATTTCTTCGACCGAAATAGATGACATAAGAAATCGCTTCAACATGGCCGAAAACACACTGAACCAAGCAAAAATCTCTTGCGTCCTAGACAGAGCCGGACTTGCACAGGCAATGGGTGAACTTGGAATCTGGTTAGAAAGCTTAAAGCGCTTTGATAGATCTAAGCACTGATTCTGATAGAGAAAAAGGGAACCATTTTCCTGTTCTCATTTATGAATTTGACAATTGTTTAATACCGTGAGATCCGTCTTGGAGATCTTTCTTTCTTAAGCAGGGGTGAACGATTCGAACAGTATTAGTCGGAATTCTCCTTGTCTTTCTCGGGAGTGCCTCGTACTTCTACTTCTCAGTCGATAGAAATGTCGAGAAGCCTATCCGAGTTAAACTTGAACCGGTTAGGTATGGGACCTTTGTCGCAAGTGTAACGGCACAAGGAAGAATTGTCGCACGAAGAAAGGAGACGCTAATTTCTCCGATGGTCGGAATCGTGCGCGGTAAAGGGATTACTGTCGGAAATCACGTCAGAAAGGGTATGACAGTAATCACTGTGAGTTTGCCCTTGGAAGATGCCGTAAAGAAGAAACAGGACTATGAATTTGCAAAAATGGATCTAGAAGTGTCAACCCAGCAGCTCGCTGGCGCGCGGCAGCTATTAGAAGCGAAGGCAATTTCCGAACAGGAGTATAGAGCATTAGAGATCACGAAGCTTAAGCAGGAGATGAACGTGAGAAATCTCCACGACGGTTTCATGAATAGGGCGGTGAAAGCAAACTTCGATGGCACGTTAATAGAGGAGCAGTGTAACGATGGCGACCATGTCACGGCGGGAGCGCCACTTTGTACTGTTATTGACACCCATTCTCTGGCAGTTGAAATAAGTGTTCCTCAGCATCTCATTTCTAATGTGAAGATGGGGCAAAAAGTAGAATACAGCTCGGACGTGTCGCTCGGAAAGCTAGCTGGCAGGGTCATCGAACTTCCGGCTATCGCGGATGCGCAATCCACCCAACAAGGTGTTATGACTTTCACCGAGCCGCAATTTACTGTCACCGCGACTATCTCCGGCTTCAAGGACATTCCATTAATCGGTTCAAGCGTTGTCGCGACCTTCATAATTGCTTTGGACGAAAAGATGCTTTTTGTTCCGGAAGATGCTGTTCTGCTCAGATCAGATCGCCCGGTAGTTTTCGTCTCCTCATCGGGTCGTGCGCTGGCGAAAGAAGTGAAGATGGGACTTACGAACCTCTACTGCGTTGAAATCCTTAGTGGTTTAACAAAGGCTGATACTGTCGTCACTACGGGCAATATTGATCTATCAGACCGAGATAGAATAACGAGCATGGAAAGCGAAGAGAGTATTCGTGCGGCAAAATATCGAAGCAGGCCTATCTTCGTTCCGCGATAATCCACTTCGATCGTCGTTGACGATAACCGGAATTGTTGTCGGGATATCGGCTCTAGTGGCAGTGCTATCGATTGGACGAGGGAACCAAGCGCAAATTGAGGCGGAGGTGGACAAGATGGGCGCGTCTTTGTTCTGGGTGGAGCCGAGTACAGACTTTTCGATAGGCCGGATTGGTCCCTCCGCCCCGCATTCCTATTCAAATGCGTCATCTCCAGTCACACTTGAGGGCGCGGATCTCATTGAGAAATTGTGTCCACTGGTTAGTCACGTAGCGCCTACGACTTCCTTTCTTGTACAGGGAACTCTTAATGGGAAAAGCGTTAGTGTGAGTGTTACTGGGACGACGCCAGAATATCAGACGGTAAAGTCTCTTGGGTTGATTGAAGGAAGATACTTATGCGACCTTGATTTGATCACAATGAATAGCGTTTGCGTGATCGAAGAAACGACTCAAATGAGCATCACCTCAAAGGATAGGAACGATCTCACTATTAACGGAACTTCCTTTAGGATCGTCGGAATTATTAAGAGAGAGAATTCCAGGTTTACGGGCCTCAATTCCATCTTCATCCATGTGCCTCTGGTGCGCCAAGCAAGCTTGGACAGTCTAGCAAGATGAAAGGTTCTTGTCATGATAATTGCCTGTAGGTCATGTAGCCGAATGAGCGTGGCTTCGAGTAATCGGAGTTACGAAGCCTCATTAGGCGA
>JAMCXB010000026.1 GCA_023480735.1 Bacteroidota bacterium
TTCTAAATTTTAAATTCTCAATTTTAAGTTTTGAGAGAAACATACTTCGCCTTTCCTGTTTTATGTGTTAAGGAGAGGAAGTCTGGCGGACCGAAGCATTGATAAATTGCAAGCAACGGTTCCCCGGACCGGATTATACCGCTAATGCTGTATATCCGGTTCCCCGAACGTTGTGTTCCGGGGACTTCCTAATAATCAGGAAAGGGAATTAAATGCGGAGATTACTATTGAGGATCGGTAAATCTAAAGGAGGTGAACTATTCCGGCTGAACAGCTGGTACTGGACTGCTGATGGCTGGTAGCTTGAAAGGGGGACAAGGCTGAACGTTATCACAAAGTGGCTGAGCAGTTTAACCGAATCAGTGAAGCCGCTGACGACACTTTTTTCTGCGGTAACGACCTTGATGCAGTTGCCTTCGACCAACTGAAGTCCATTCTGGGGCGGGATCACCCCGGAGCATTGAGCGCATACGTCTTCCGTCTCATCACCTGGCGAAGTCATGGCCATTACGGGACTCTTCACCGGCGCCTGCTTCATCGTGCAGAAGTAAGAAGCATAGGCAAACTGAACCTGCCCGACAAGGAAGGTCAGCAAGACAAACAGGTTCAGGTATTTAACTTTGTCGTTCACTTCGTGTTTAATATAAGCTCTAATGTTCTTAACAAAAAATGCAATCAGTAGTTCCACAATTATGATGCCGAAACCCCCCTTCTAGTTTCAGGGAATCGGGACAGATTTCGTATACCTTGAGCAACGATTTATACTCAGGCGCAGAGATTTTGCCTCATACGCGGTAAATTTGCCTCCAGGAACCCAGTCAGGGACCCAGAGGCTGAAGACAGCTATTCAGTAGGTGTATGTTAAGCCTCCTCCGGCACCGAAGTGCGAATCGTAATTGGCCGAGAGCGAAAAACTCTTCGTCAAGACGTACCGCATACCGACTTGGTATTCCCTGTCGGTGTTCCACTAGTGGTTCTATTCAACCCTTAACTGCCCCCATCTAATCCTCTGACTCTCTTTTCCCACCGTCTCCACCCAGGGACATTTGCCGAAAGCAGGCTCTTAAAAAGTTTTCCGTGATTTGGTATTTTCAAATGCAGTAACTCATGAACGATTACAAAGTCCTGAAACGACACAGGTTTGTGGAGAAGACCTTTTGAAAAGGTCACCCAGCCCTTTGTGGAACAGGAGGCCCACTTACGTGTCATCTTCTGCACGCGAACCTGTTTTGGTTTCACACGAATCTTTACTGCCCACAAATTCACCCTCGCTTTGAAGACCTCTTCCGGCGTAGTGTTAAGTCTGCGTCTTGGTTTCATCGTCACTTCAACCGCAGAATCTGATCAGCAAGATCTACCATTCGTTTCCCGCTGACGAAGCGCAGGAGCGACTTGTAAATCTCCGCCTTCAGCTGCCTGAGCTCGTCGGCATTCACCGCGTAATTTGGGAAGCGGTGATAGATCGCGTTAACTTCCTTTGCCAGCATCAGAGGTTCCGGCACCTTCTCCTTTTGAAGGAGCCAGAATACCTCAAACGTATCCGGATCCAGACCACTTTCTTTTCGAGCCTTTTCAGCCTCTATCTTTTCTTTCATTAACGCTTCTATTTCCGTAAGTGCGTTTGCGGTGGAGACCTTGCGATCTTCAAAAGCTGACATCACAGACTGCGCGCGCGCGCTAATTGAAATTAGATATGGCTCTTTCGAGCCACGGTCAGCTGCACTCTGGACAAGGCTATTGATCAGGTTGATAACCTTTGCATTGTCCAATCCCTTCCTGTCCTTAAGTGCTCTCAAAGCAGCTTCGTCAAACTCCACCGGCTTTGTCAATTCGCTCAACCCGTACGTCATGGCGTTCTCGCGAACAAGCCTTTCCGTTTTGTGAGCAACTTCGGACAGAAACGTTGTTTTCCTCCCGTACGCATGGCGCAGCATGACGTAAATGGCGGCAAGTCGATTATAATCATCGATGTAATCACGCAGTTGTGGGTCGGGCGACAGTATTTCATAGAGGGACTCTATCTCCTTGAAAAAGTCGTCGAATTCTTGTCGCTTCTGCTTGTCGAGAAAAGTTTCGTAAAGGAGCTTTTCCAGTTTCTCGTCATTGCTGCCCGTATTTCCCGCAGCCTGAAGGTACGCTTTTCCCGGCTCCGCCATAAGCTCATTGAACCGTGCGAAAAGTACGTCGAGGTCTTCGATAACTCCGCTCACTTCATCGGAATCGAAGGCGAGCGCTTTGTTCAGTTCCTTTAAGATCCCGATGAAGTCAACAATCAGCCCACAGGGTTTCTTGACACCATTCTCATCTTCATAAGGACGATTCACGCGAGCTACTGCCTGTAGGAGCACATGATCGCGCATCGGCTTGTCGAGATACATGCAATAGAGAATTTCCGCGTCGTACCCGGTGAGGAGTTTGTCCGTCACGATGAAGATCTTCGGTAACTGGTCCGGCTTCGGAAACACCTTGCGGGCTTTCTTCTCGTCGACTTCGCTCAACTGATACTTTGCCACGAGCGGGCGATCAACTACATCCTCTGAGTTTTTCGTGTAAATCGCCGTCGAGTATTCCGGCGGGAGATACTTGTCAAGCGCCTCCTTATAGAGAGCGCAAGCTTCACGATCCACCGCGACCAGGAATGCCTTGTACCCAAGCGGTTCTACGTTTTCTTTGAAATGCTTTGCGACAAACCGTGCCACCATATCCACGCGATCATCCGCCTTCAAGAATGCTCTCAGCTTCACCGAGCGATCGAGGATACGGTTAAGATCTTCTACGTCGGTAATCCCTTCGCTCTCAGCGATACTCCAGAACTCCTTTTCCAACAGTTCCTGCGGAACCTGCATTTCGCTGGGGGCAAAAGTGTGTCGGAGCTTCAACGTCGTCCCGTCCTTGATGGAATCGCCGATCGAGTACTTGTCCAGATATCCCTTATCGTCTTCTTTCCCGAAAACCTTGAAGGTCCCTTTCCCGTACGCGGTCTTGTCTATCGGCGTTCCGGTGAATCCTATGAGAGTTGCATTCGGCAGCGCTCCCATGAGATAGTTTCCGAGATCCCCGCCAGTCGAACGGTGCGCCTCATCTATGAGGACAAAGAAGTCGGATCGGGTGCAGGAGTCCTTTCGAATTCCGTCGAACTTATGGATCATTGAAACGATTAGCCCGCGAAAATCCTGATCGAGCAGCTCTTGCAGCCTCGAACCGCTGTAGGCGTAGGCAATACTGATACCGCTCCCCCGCATCTCGCCAACGAGACGGTCAACCCAGCCTGACAACTGTCCTTCCAACTCGTTGCGATCTACGATCAGCATGACGGTTGCGCCTGGGAAACGCTCTTTGTTCTCCAGGATGAGCCGAGCTGCCGTGATCAGCGTAAACGTCTTCCCGGAACCCTGGGTATGCCAGATGAGACCGGTCTTTTTTTCATTATCAGCGCAGCGATCAACTACTTTCACCGCAGCCCGAGTCTGGTGCTGCCGCAAAACTGTCTTCCGCAATTCGTCATCTTTGACAAAGAAGAGAATCCACTCTCTGAGCATTGTCAGAAATCCATTCCGCTCAAAGAATGTATGGACTGCATTCCTGTACGCTTCGTCTCGCTCTGTTTTCCACTCGAAAATGTCCTTCCGCGTGTAGTTCCAGGTGACACCGTAGAAATACTCGATCAGGTGTGTCACATTGAACACCTGCGGTGTGGTGAGCAATTCAGGTGTCTCCAGCTCGTACCTGTGAAGCTGTTTGACAGCCCGTTCCATTGCATCGGGTAATTTGGGGTTCTTGTTTTCCACGATTGCAACAGGCACTCCGTTCACAAGAAACATGACGTCGGCGCGGTTGCCCTTCTTGTTCCCTTCCTTGAAAGCCCATTCGTATGTGACATTGAAGACATTATTCGCAAGGTTGGTGTAATCTATCAGAGTTACGTTGCGATGCCGCTTTTCGTGTTCGTCGAAAATCGTCCTATTCCCACGCAACCACTCCAGAATCTCCCGGTTTCCTTCCATGGACTTCGGCACGCTTTCCATGCGCTGAATAACGGATTGCACGTTTTCGGGCGTGACGATGGCGGGATTGAGGCGGAGCAAGGCAGCCTCGAGTTCCTTATAGAAAAACAGGCCGGCCTCGCCGCCGCGCTTCGTTAAAGCCTCTGTGCTGGAAACAATCGTGCATCCAATTTCTTCCGCATATTTGACAAGCGGAAACTGAGTTGTACCTTTTTCAGTTGTTGTCGAATCCTTATTCACAATTCTATTCCCGAGTTCGATATTGTCATAATACAACAGTGTTTGACTAAGGTCTTAGGTACGCCACAAAGTTCAGCAATGTTGCAACAAGCCGTAGCTATTGCCACGAGCTTTAGCTCGTGGAGAGAAAAGCCAAGAAGCAAGATGGGTTTTAACCCTCGGTAACGAATCCATATCTCTCTATGAATTCTTTATACTCTTCACTAAATGTTTTCATCCTATGGTGCTGCTTTTGGTTTCTGATATATTCCCTTACCTTTTCTACCATTGACTCACTCACTAAAACTGCAATGTATTCATCTTGCCACTCGAATTTCCCGTTCTTAGAATTCCCATTTACCCAATGGGAAGATTCTCCCTTTAGAAGTTGAGCGACCTTTGAAATAGTTTGATCAGACTTTAATGACAGGAGCACATGCACATGATCTTCTACGCCATCAATGGTGTCGAGATGGATATTTTTCTTCGAGGCGTTTTCCTTAATATGAGAAAGAACTTTTTCTCTCAATTTGTCATTGAGTACCCTATCCCTGTTTTTTGTTGACCAAATTAAATGAACCCATATTCTGACATAAGGCATGGTAAATCCTCCCTCGCTTGGTTAAGGGCTAAAGCCCATTGGAGATTTGGGATATTTTCCCACGACATAAATGTCGTGGCAATTGTGACCCCCTCCTTTTGTTGTCATCTTCTCAGGCAAATCTATGAATTCCAATTCTTGTAAGGACACTGTCCATTGCCACGAGCTTCAGCTCGTGGTGATGAAAAACAAGCAGGGTGGGTTTTAACCCATCGCTCTTGGGCCGAATATTTGCCCGATCTAAATGTCGCAGCAAAAGTTTCTACTCATTTTTTATGTCGCCGTTGACGCTGTCCATGATTTCCCTTACATCAATATCTAATCCATTAACTCGTGTTTCGCCGGTCATCAATTGGTGAAGCATCGCCTTGAAGAGTTCCTGCAACGTGGCGCGCTTGCGTTCGTGAACACTGATTTTTTGGTCAATCGTTTGTAAGACACGGGCAATCTCTCGTTGTTCATCATTTACTGGAAAAGCTATCTGAAATCCGGCAACTAGTTCTGAGTTGAGATTTTGTTGCTGTGCTCCATGGGAGAAAGAGCGTAATCTGTCATAGGAAAAAGTTAGAAAATAGTAGAGATAAAGTGGAATGACCTTTTCATTAGTGGGAATGATACCGGCACATGCTTGATTAGTGGTGGCATCAATACCGAGGATTGCGACTTTGCCGCGTGTGACGCCCTGTCCGTACATCGCAATGAGAAGAGTCCCTTTGGGGAGCAGTTTGGCCGCTGAGTTCTCCAATCCTGTCGATGTAATCTTCTCCTCAGTACCAGTGATTAGGCAGTAGTCAACCTCGCCAGTCTTTACCCATGGAACCGTTCCGCCTTCCCAATATTCTTTTTTACTGCGGGATGGAGTTCCACCAGCAATCAATTTTGCATTAGCCCTTATCGGCGCAACGGTCCAGCTTTCTGGAACTGTTCCTATTTCCGTTTCCTTCTGCGGTTCTCCGCGGAGTCCGTGAGTGAAAAGCTGGTGCATGGCCGACTGTTTCAACTCGCGTGCTGTCGCAATCAGTTTTTCCTCCGTCTCAATTGTTCGCTGAATCTTCCAAAGCACTGCCGCAATTCTTTCCTGCTCTGGCTTGGGTGGGATTGGGACGGGAAATGCTTGAACCGCACGCTCTGGAACACGTTGACGGCCAGTCGAGCCTTCCATTTTTCCTGCTAACGCGGTTCGAACTTCTGGGTGAAGGAGATAGTAAAACAGGAATCGATTATCGGCTTCCCGGGTTGAGGATTGTAAAGGAATAATCTCGGTTGAAGCTATTCCGAACGACGCTGGGATATTATGAGCTAGTCCCTGTTTCCCGTTTTCAAATGATGGTGTGATCTTCGATAAAAGAATATCCCCTTTTTCAAAATAAGTCCCGCTTGCAATCTGCGAAATGTTACGTAAGCTGAAACGAACTGCTTCGTGTCCGTTTACTGGTACCGAGTCCATAGGCACGAAGGGTATTGTTGTAAAATCCGCGTATGCAAGCCCTCTCGGTTTTTTTGTGATCCGATAGCAGAACGAAATGGTTTTCCAGGACCACCCTTCTGGTGGTTGTGATTCGAGCAACTTCATTTTCGTGCAAGCATGTGAAGTAAATTTGATAATTCGGTGGAAGTCTTTTTTGCCTCCGCTTCTATCTCATCAAGGTCGCGCAACAACGTTGGGAGAGATCGGAAACTATTCTCGGCATCCACGCCGATGTACCGCGATGGTGACAAATTAAAGTCATTCTTCGCCGCTTCCTCATTCGTGATAATGCTGACAAACCCATCTTCAGCTTTTGTTTTTAGAAACCCTTCCGCGATCTTCATTATCGATTCTTCAGGCAAGTAATTCTTCGGCGTTCCCTTGCGGAATTCCCGGCTAGCGTTAACCAAAACAATCTTTCCTTTGCGGTCCCTGGGTTTGTTCTTCCGCAAGATGATGATGATCCCGGCGGCAGTCGTGTTGTAGAAGAGGTTGTCCGGCAGAAGAATCACTCCGTCAACAAGGTCATGCTCCACGAACCATTTTCTGATGTTGCGTTCCTTGTCCTCGTTCTTGCTCCCGCTGCCACGAGTCACCGCGCCAGTATCGAGCACTACCGCCGCGCGCCCGGTATTTTTCAACGAAGCGATCGTGTGCTGAAGCCATGCCCAGTCGGCTTTGCTCATCGTGATGCCGCCTTGTTCTTCAAATCGACCAAATGCATCTTTCTCAAATACCTCCGTGTCAAACGGCTGATTCCACATCGGATTCGAAACGACTATGTCAAATGTCTTCAGGCTCGTGTCGCCTTCTCTGAACTTAGGATTGCGCATGGAATCGCCGCGCACCACTTCACCTTCCATATCATGAATAATTCGGTTCATGCACGCTATGGCGAAACTGGAACCGGTGAGCTCCTGTCCGAAAAGGTGGAGCGGCACTTTTGAAAGAGGATCGAGCCGCCGGCAAACGATTTGCAGCTTCACAAGTAAACCGAATGAGCCACAAGCGTAGTCATAGCATTCTTCCCCCGGCCGCGGCCGCATGATCTCGGCGATGAGAAATCCAACTTCGGTGGGTGTGAAGAATTCTCCTGCGCTTTGCCCTTGACCCTCTGCAAACTTCCGAAGGAGGTACTCATAGCATCGACCGAGAAAGTCCGGTTCCACGTCGTGCAATCCGAGCCGGTATCGTGGATCGGAAAAAGTCTCGATTACCCCGCGTAGAGCCGCGTCACTGATCTCGCGCTCGCCATTGCGGGTCTCGTTGTAATCCACTATGTCGATGACGCCAGCCAGCTTCGGGTTATGCTTCACGATTGCCCGAATGGTTGCGGTCAGCTGCTCACCGAGAGACTTCGGTTGTTTATCAGCCCGCCACTTAAATGCTTCTCTTCCGCTTACTACCGACCAACGGGCTTCCGGCGGGATGTAAAAGCGAACCAGTTTCGTGCTGCTCGGTGAAGCCTGGTCGTTCTCTATGATTTCCAGCGCGGTGTCGCGATCACCGTAAGTCTCGCTCAAACGCTGAACCTCGTCGTCGAATACGTCCGACAGGCGCTTGATGAAAAGGAGAGGGAGGAGATAGTCTTTGAATTTTGGAGCGTCCTTTTCCCCGCGTACGGAACAGGCAGCATCCCATAGCATCTGCTCCATGCTTTTATTCGAAAGGACAGCGCTCTTCTTTACGCCGCGGCGTCTTCCGCCTTTGACTGCACCAGATTCATCCTCAAATTCATCGACGTTGTCTGACCCCGGTAAGCCAGCTTCTGCCACAAGTTTCGTGATAGCTTCAACTTGTGCCTTTTGCGGATTTGATTTGCCGGTTTCCCAGCGATTGACGGTCGCGAAGGACACGCCAAGACGGGCCGCAAGCTGTTCCTGGCTCAAATTGAGCTTTGAGCGCAATTTGTGTAGTTGCTTGCTAAAGGAGTCGGATTTTGTCATAACAAATTACAGTTTATGATATAGCAAACCATTAATCAACATTTTTTTGAAAATTGGATGGGTAGCATGGATAAAGTAGTTTCCACCGAATCTCCCTTCAAAATAACCGGGGCGAGTGTACAACCCACACAAGCTACCTATTCCATCATCACTTTTAATTGGGACTCGCTTCTTGATGACGTTTTGAATTATATCAGTTCACACGTTGCGAACCAGTTAAGCCTCAGATTTGGTGATTACGAGCCGCGCAAGCGCCCTAATGAAATACACGTCGTTCCCCTGTTAAAACTGCATGGATGTGTCACAAACCCTGAATCAATTGAACTTCCAACATGGAACAAGGATTTGTACTCCGAGGACAAGAACGATCTTCTCACCCTTGCGCATTCCATTCTCGCCAACGCCAACCAGATAAGGATCATAGGTTACTCACTGCCGGATGCCGACTCTCATGTCAGATACCTGTTGAAACTTGCTGGAAGAGATGTCTTTAATCTGAAGAAGATCGATGTCATCTGCCAGGCGAACGACAGGAAGGAAGAGGACAGGTTAGTTGAACGCTATAGAAATTTTATCGGACCAAAGATCGGCCGTTTCAGGAATGCTAATGTCATGGAATATTTCAGAACCATCTGGAGTTCCACACAAGGCGGACACAACTTCTCAAGGCTGGAAGACAGGCATGAGGAATTCTTCAGAGACCGGGCTCAGATGTTGTGAGACTCATTGTATAGGCACCGTCAAGGAGACTTGAGTGATGAAAACCATCGCCCCAGAACAAATGGCGAGCTCAGCTTACTTGCATGAACAACCACAGAATGTGCGGGACAAGGGAGCAAAGCTCGCTGTCGAGGGCCAACATACTCTATCTGGTAATAAAACTCAAGAATTATAGTTCCATGAGCAAACGCCATTGGACCTATCCTCCGCGTCTCTGAACGATGCTGCACCTGAACGTGTTCTATTATTGGTGATTCAAGAAAGGAAGATAGAATGACATGCTTAATAGTGTGAATCAATTATTAGTCGTTGCAGCCGTGATGGCATTTGTGTTTCTGACACCTCCGTTGGATATCGCGGCAAAAGGACAAGAATGGAAATCCAGCGAGGTCATCAGGCCGGAACAGTTAGCGAAAATGCTTTCCGGTAAATCGAAGCAGAAACCGCTCGTGCTTCAGGTTGGTTTTGAATTTCTGTACCATGATGGGCACATTAGCGGATCAGAATGGGCCGGTCCAGCATCGCAGCAGGACGGGCTGAACAGACTCACGAATGCTGTGAAAAACGTTCCGAAAAACCGGGAGATTATCCTCTATTGCGGTTGCTGTCCGTGGTCAGAATGCCCGAATATTCGTCCTGCGTTTGAGACACTTGAGAAACTCGGATTCAGTAACGTTAAGGTCATGTACGTCCACACAAATTTCGGGCAAGACTGGATCGACAGAGGATTCCCTGTTACAAAGGGGAACAAGCCATAGTGAACATGACAAATCTGTAATCTTCCGGTAAGGTTCCGGTAAGTCTTTCCTGTCTATATTTCTATAGCTTATTCAGGAAATAGATTATGAACAGAGGAAAGATTATAACTCTTGCGGCGGCTTTTGCGGCCATCTTTTCATTAGGAATATACGCCGCAAGACTTCTCGGAACTCCGACTCACGAGAGAGATGTTGGACGCGGATCGAACGACGACCGGACAGTGGCAGCCATGGCCGCGACTGCATCAGCACTCCAGATTGAGGGCCGCGTTTTGACCATCAGCAGCGAAAGCCAACGGGTCTCCGGGATCGTAACGAGGAGACTTCCGGCTTTCCCGCATCGGGGCAGCATCGCGGCGTACGGCGAGGTAATCGATCTTAGAAGTCTCATTGGACTTAGAAACACTTACACTACCGCCAAAGCAGAAGCTCGCAAGGCGGTCATCCAGCTCGAGATCTCCCGGAACGAATACTCGCGAGCGAAGACGATTTTCAATTCCACGAAGTATCTCTCACTGGAAAAGCTACAGAGTGCGGAAGCAGCCTTTGATTCTGATTTGGCTGATAGCGAAGCCGCCGTTCAAGATTTGTCCGGGCTGAAGGGTGAGATCACACAGGAGTGGGGTACTGTTATCGCTCGCTGGGTAACCGACAATTCTCCGGCAGCTGAAGAGCTTATAGATCATAAGCTCACAATCATCGTCTTGACGATTCCTCCGAATTCAGGGATAAATGAAGCACCGCGAACTGCCGAGGTAGAATCAGCCGATGGGAAGGTACTCGAAGCCACGCTTGTGTCTTTTTCACCCGTTTCAAATCCAGCAATACAAGGAGTGACCTACTTCTATAGCGCTCTCACCAATCCATCCCTCTCGGTCGGAATGAACGTCGTTGCTCATTTAGCTGTCGGACGACAATCTATCGGTGTCGTAACTCCCGCATCAGCAGTTGTCTGGCAGAGCGGCAGCGCTTGGGTCTTTCTGCGAACGGGCAAGACCAATTTCGTTCGAAAAGAAATCGCCTTGACAGAACCGACTGAAGGTGGATGGTTTGTATCTCGCGGCGTCGACCCTGGAGATGAAATTGTAGTAGATGGGGCTCAGCTTCTCCTTTCACAAGAATTCAATGGACAGGCGGCGGTCAACAATTAGAGACAACCATAACTCCGCGGATCAGAGAATAAGACCCATTTCACCGACAAACTTTCACACTCTATGCTGACATCCATCGTTCGTTTCTCTCTCAAGTTCAAAGGAATAATAATCGCCTTAGCGTGCGTGCTCCTCGCGTACGGCTTGTACAGCCTGAGTAATGCCAAGTATGACGTCTTTCCTGAATTTGCACCTGCACAGGTGGTGATCCAGACCGAAGCTCCGGGCCTTTCACCTGAACAGGTAGAGCTTCTCGTTACGCAGCCAATTGAGAATGCTGTTAACGGCACAGTGGGCATAAGTTCGATGAGGTCCGGGTCGATACAAGGCATCTCCGTCATAACCATTACTTTCAAATCAGCAACCAACATCTATCTAGACAGGCAGATGGTGGCGGAACGTCTTTCCGAGATAGCAGGCCAACTTCCTGCAGGCGTAAAGGCGCCGGTTATCACGCCGCTCACTTCATCGACAAGCGTCGTCATGGCCATCGGACTCACTTCCGATTCCCTTTCGTTGATGGGCTTACGAACCGTCGCGGACTGGACCATCAAACCGGGTCTCCTTGCCGTTCCGGGTGTTGCCAAGGTAGTGGTCTTCGGCGGCGAGGTAAAACAGCTGCAGGTTCAAGTCAGACCTGATCTTCTTTTCAAATACGGTTTGTCGATAAATGACGTGATCGACGCCGCGCGCCGGGCAACCGGAGTTGAAGGAGCCGGCTTTATCGACACGCCTAATCAGCGACTCACGATTCAAACCGAAGGACAGTCGCTCACACCTGCCGAGCTCGGCGATGCAGTCGTTCTTCAGAAGAATGGGGCGGACGTTTTGCTTAAAGACGTCGCGAGGGTAGTCGACGCACCGGCGCCGCCAATCGGCGCCGCGCAAGTCATGGGCAAACCGAGTATTCTCCTCATAATCTCCGCGCAGTACGGGGCGAACACGCTTGATGTCACAAGGAAAGTCGACGAGGCGCTGAAGGAACTCTCGCCCAGTTTGAAGTCAGAGGGTGTCGTCATTCACCGGAACGTCTTCCGGGCGGCTGATTTCATCGAAACAGCAGTCCGGCATATTCGGACTTCCCTGCTGCTCGGCGCAATACTCGTCGTCCTGGTTCTCCTCCTTTTTCTTTTCAATCTCAGGACGGCTGCGATCTCGCTGACCGTCATTCCTCTTTCCCTTCTCACGGCCGTGATCGTACTCCAGAGCCTCGGATACAGCCTGAACACAATGACGCTTGGCGGACTGGCAATCGCCATCGGCGAAGTGGTCGACGACGCAGTCATAGATGTCGAAAACATTCTTAGACGCCTGCGCGAGAACAAGATGTCCGCAAGTCCGAGACCGACATTCCGCGTCGTGCTCGACGCATCAATAGAAGTAAGAAGTGCCGTCGTCTATGCGACGTTCGCAGTGACACTCGTCTTCGTTCCAATTCTGACGATGACCGGTTTGGCCGGAAGGTTATTCTCACCTCTCGGCCTCGCATACATTTTTTCCATTCTAGCGTCGCTGTTATTTGCACTCACAATCACTCCCGCGATGTGTCTTTTTCTTATAGGGCGTTCACATGCGGTCGATGCCGAACCACGTTTCACAATATGGCTGAAAAAGGGATACAAGGGCCTGTTGTCTGCGGTCGAGCGTCATTTCCGGGCTGTGATCTTTGGCGTGCTCATATTTATCCTGCTGGGAGTTTTGCTGATACCAACTTTGACAGGTTCCTTCCTTCCTCAATTCAGAGAGGGGAATTACATAATTCACATGGTCGAAGCTCCCGGTACTTCGCTCGAGGAAACGCTTTCATTGGGAGAACGTGTTACTCGACGGCTTTTGCAGATACCGTTTGTCGAATCGGTTTCTCAGGATGCCGGGCGCGCACAGTTGAGCGATGACACACACGGTACACATCAAAGCGAATTGTTGGTCAGGCTTAAGCCCATGAGCGGCAGTCAGGCACGCACTGCGCAGAACGTGATACGGAAAGCCCTGACAAGATTCGCGGGTGCAAACTTCTCGATGAATTCATTCCTGACCGAGAGAATCAATGAGACGCTTTCCGGCTACACGTCTGCTGTGGTCGTCAACATATTTGGGAACAATCTCGATACGCTCGACGACAAGGCACAGGACATCGCAAGTCTGCTCAGCAGAATTCGTGGAGCAACCGACGTCCAGCTTCAATCGCCGCCAGGAACGCCGCAGATGGTAGTGAGGCTTGAAAAATCCCAACTTGAGCGCTGGGGATTCGAGCCCGTTGATGTCATGAACGCCGTGCAGACGGCTTACCAGGGAGACATCGTCGGACAAGTTTACGACGGCAACCGAGTGTTCGGCGTGTCGGTTATACTGGATTCCAAAGAAAGACACAACCCGGCAGAGGTTGGAAGTCTTCTCCTCCGCAACTCGAATGGAGTCTACGTTCGCCTCAGTCAGCTCGCTGACATTTACGAGAATTCCGGACGTTACATAATCCTCCATGAGGGGGCGCGTCGCGTTCAAACAATTACCTGCAACGTGAAAGGAAGAGGAGTGAGCTCGTTCGTGAACGAAGCGAGGAAACGAATCGCCTCCGCCGTTCCTTTCCCTCCCGGCACATACGTAACGTTCAGCGGTACAGCCCAAGCTCAGGCGCGGTCGAAACGGGACCTGCTGACCCATTCACTCTTCGCGGCGATCGGAATTCTCCTGCTGTTGTCCGTCGTCATGAAGAACTACAGGAACCTGTCATTAGTTCTGGTGAACCTGCCGTTTGCACTGGTGGGTGGAGTTCTAGCCGTCTTCATCACCGGCGGCGAAATGTCAGTCGGCTCACTTGTCGGATTTGTCACCCTGTTCGGAATTACATTGAGAAATTCAATAATGCTGATCTCGCATTATGAACACTTAGTGGAAACAGAAGGAATGAGTTGGTCGCTGGAAGCCGCGATGCGAGGCGCTTCGGAAAGATTGGTTCCTATCCTGATGACGGCAACCGTCACGGGATTGGGTCTCCTTCCTCTCGCGCTGGCAAGCGGGACCGCGGGAAGAGAGATAGAAGGGCCGATGGCAATTGTCATTCTTGGCGGGCTTTTCACGTCGACGGCTCTCAACCTGTTGGTGTTGCCGACGCTGGCGTTGAAATTTGGGAAATTTAAAACAGTATAAGCAATGGCACCCCTGTCATGAAGGTAACCCCTCACTTATGGTTTCTCGCCAAGCCGCATATGAGCTCGCAAAGCGAACCGCTCGTCAACATTTCTTTGCGTTCTTGGCGCCTTTGCGAGAGAAATAACCCTTTCAGTGAGGCATTACGCCATGAAGTGCCGATTCCGTTGTTTTTTCCATCTTGGCACTGTAATTTAGGGACGAAAGATGGGTCCACATTCAGGGCCCCAGAGAGGTGACTGATATGCAGCAGGTGAAGATTAGTATCGATGAAGAGCAGGTTGATTTCTTGAATGAACACCAATCATTTGGTTTTAAGGACAAAAGCTCATTAGTCCGTAAAGCTATCGACCATTTCAGAAAAGAACTTGAGATTCAGAAACTGAAGAAGTCGGCTGAATTATACTCTGAGGTTTACAGCAAAGATTCTGAGCTTCAAGAATTGACAGGCTCTGCGCTCTCAGAATGGCCTGAATGACTGAGCTCGAACGAGGAATGGTCATCGATGTGAATCTCGATCCTACACTGAGAGCCGAGACCGGAAAGATCAGGCCGTGCATCATCGTCACGAATGATGTTTACAATGAACGCGTTCCCGTTATTCAGGTAGTCCCCGTCACTGCATGGAACGAAAAGAAATCTCTGATAAGGACTAACGTGGTGATTGAGTCGACTGAGACAAACGGGTTGACAAAGAAATCCATTGCCGACTGCCTGCAAACAAGGCCGATAGACCATAGACTCAGATTAGTGAGAATAAGAGGAAGACTTTCTCCTCAGTTGCTTGCAAAGATCGATCAGGCTATAGCTGTTGTCTTCGGGATTCACTAGTCTTGAGGTAACACTTGAGCAGGCGATCGGGGACATCTGTCAACGGTCCGGAAAGACCCCCGGACATTCTTCGAAATGATTCTATCCTTAAAGTTCCTCCAATTCCAGTTTCTTGACCCTTGTCCCGATCGCGCCGACGGTCCGGCCAAAATGTTTTGCCAATGCCTTGGCGCTCACCCCTTCACGGTACATTTCGGTCAATTCCTCGTCAAGGTCTTTCGTCCATGATCTGTAGGCTTCTTTATGCTTTGCCCTGGCTTCTTCAAACAGGATATACTCATACGGCAACCATGGATTCGACAGCTGAAATTTCTTCAAGTAGAAGTCGTGGGTTATCTCAATTTCACCTTGACATGGTTCGCTATGATATACTCGGTGTGTTCTTCTCCGTTTCCCTTCAGTCTGGGAAGCTCAGCGTGACCTTCGTCCCCTTCCCCGGCTCACTTTTGACCGATGCTGATCCGTGATGTAACTGCATGATTGATTTGACGATCGCCAGGCCGAGCCCGCTTCCAGGTTTGTTTTCCGACCTGGAAGAATCGGCGCGGTAGAAGCGGTCGAAAATTCTCCCGAGATGTTCCGGCTCGATTCCCATACCGTTATCGGCGACTGAGATGTTCAAGCCACCGTCGGTCCCCCATTCCACTCCAATCTCGATCTTTCCACCCTGGCGAGTATACCGAAGCGCATTGGAAATAAGATTGCTTAAAGCCTGCCTGAAGAAGGTCGGATCTGCGTTCACAAAGCCGCTCCCTGCAGCTGCAGAAGCTTTCCGGTAAGTCACGGTAACACCGCGCTCCTCCGCCATCGCTTCATAGAACTCAATGACATCTTCAATCTCCTTGCGCGGATCGAATAGCTTCTTCTCAATACGGGCTTCGGAGCTTTCCGCTCGTGCAAGGAACAAGAGGCTCTCTATGACATGCGATAATCTGGAATATTCCTCCAGGCTCGATTCGAGGACTTCGCGGTAATCTTCCACTACCCGCTCGCGTGACAAGGCGACCTCTGTTTCGCCAATGAGATTGTTAATGGGAGTCCTGAGTTCATGTGCGAGATCTGCAGAAAATTGCGTAAGTCGATTGAACGAGTCTTCCAGGCGATCGAGCATTCCGTCGAACGCGCCGGCGAGTTCGTTCAGCTCAAGGGGCCAGTCCGACTGACCAAGTCTCCTGTGGAGCTGATGGGCAGATATGTGCTGAACCGTCCTCGTGATTTTCTCGATGGGCTTCAGGCCCCTTCCTGCTACGAAGACCCCAACACCAGCAGAGAGAAGTATGCCGGCTAGTAGGACCAAGAGAAGCCGGCTCCTGTAATCCGATATGAGCTCATCTTCGTGCGATATGTCGAGGGCAAGCTGCAATATTCTCGTTTGCCCCCTCGAGTCGCCCACCCGCGCCAGAGCCGTCATGACAAGCAAGCTGTGACCGTTTGTTGACTTCCTCATGGCGGCGTGAGAAGGAGTCTGCCCCAATCGGGCGGGCCTGGGAAAGATATAGGATGGAGCAACTGTGTCCATCTTGCCCGTTTCAATGAGTACCCTGCCTCTCGAGTCGAGAATCCGGGCGTAGTATTTCGCCAGTCTAAAAGGCGCAGTTTCCCACTCTACTTCTTCCTGGAGCACCTCCTTGTTATTCGGCGCCTCGGCAAGTATCTCTCTAAGAAGATTTATTTTGGCGGCTAGAAACTGACCGTCTTCTTTAGCAAGGCGGGTTGTGAGTACCCAATAGAGGAATACGGTTGAGATGAGGAGAATGCCGAATGCCGAAACGACATAAAGGATTGTGAGCCTTCGTTTGATAGACCAGGCATTCGACTTCTCTTGTCCGGAAAAACTGTCAGTCATTCTCTATCATGTATCCGACGCCGCGGACCGTCTGAATTAGTTTCTTCTCGAATGGATCATCAACTTTCCTTCGCAACCTTCTGACGGCAACGTCGACCACGTTCGTGTCACTGTCGAAATTCATTCCCCAGACCTGGTCGGCGATGAGCGCGCGGGACACAACTTCCCCGCATCTTCGAGCAAGAAGCGCCAGCAGCGAAAACTCCTTTGGGGTAAGGTCTAGCTTCGTTCCCTGTCTTGCTGCCCGATGCCTGAGGAGGTCAATCTCCAAATCTGCAATGTTAAGAATGTCAGGCTGACGAACCGGGCCGCGGCGCAATACTGTCCTGACACGTGCAAGCAGCTCCGAGAAAGCGAACGGCTTCACAAGGTAATCGTCCGCACCGAGATCTAGTCCTTTGACGCGGTCCTGGACCGAGTCCTTTGCAGTCAGGAAAAGAACAGGTGTGGCGATTCCGCGGCGTCTGATCTCGGATAGGATGTCCCATCCATCCCGCCCCGGAAGCATGACGTCCAGGATCACCAGCGCATATTCGTTCTTCTCCATGAGAGCCAATCCGCCGTCGCCTTCGGAAGAAGTGTCAACGACGAAGCCGTTCTCCGACAGGCCTTTCTTCAGATATGCAGCCGCTTTCGACTCATCTTCGACAATCAGTATTCGCATACGTTTTCCTCATAAATTTAACACGTAAACCGTTCAAAAGCCTTCTCATACGAGAGCGGCAGTGCCACTTTGGTCGGGTCAGTAGTCGGTATCACTGAATTCAGTTCAGCAATGAATGCTACTTCCGGTGCTTTCAGAGTTTGAATAGACACCTTTTTGAAGTCGAGGATGAAGAAGACATATCCGTAAACAAGTCTGTCCGGGCAGGAATGATTCCATCGTTGTCATTGTTTACTTGGGTAAAGAAGACTAATTTTTTTCTAAGGAGAAGATCTCGTGAGAATAGGAATCACATGTTATCCAACTTATGGCGGAAGCGGCGTCGTCGCGACCGAACTGGGCAAAGCACTCGCTCTGCGAGGGCACCAGATACATTTTATCAGCTACTCGCTTCCTGCGAGACTCGACAATTTCGCCGGCGACGTTTTCTATCATGAAGTGGAGATGTCGCAATACCCGCTGTTCGATTTTCCGCTATACACCGATTCGCTAGCCAGCAAAATGGTAGACGTCGCTAAGTACCATGATCTGGACATTCTACATGTCCACTACGCGATCCCGCATGCAACCAGCGCTTTTATCGCCAAACAGATCCTGGCTCCAAACAAAGACATAAAGGTCATTACGACTCTTCACGGCACTGATGTGACCCTCGTCGGACTGGAACCAAGCTTCCTGCCCCTTGTAAAGTTCTCGATCGAGCAAAGCGACTACGTTACATCCGTTTCCCGGTTCCTTCAGATGAAGACATATACGATGTATAACGTCGATAAGGAGATTGAAGTTATACCAAACTTCGTGGACACCGACAGGTTCATGCGGCGGAAAGATTGCCAGTTCAGGGCACGCTTTGCGCCGAACGGAGAGAAAATTCTGGTCCACGTGTCGAATTTCAGACCCGTGAAAAGGGTCCCGGATACGATACGTATCTTCGACATCGTTAGGAAATCCGTCCCAAGCAAACTCGTGCTCGTCGGAGATGGGCCCGACAGGTCAGAATCGGAGAGACTCGCGCGAGAGCTCGGCATTTCTGAAGACGTGAGATTCCTCGGGAAACAAACACTCCTTCCGGAAATCCTGTCGGCATCCGACTTAATGCTGATGCCCAGCCAGTCGGAGAGCTTCGGCCTCTCGGCGCTCGAGGCTATGTCGTGCAGCGTGCCGGTTGTTTCATCGAGCACTGGCGGACTACCCGAGTTGGTTCTGCACGGAGAAACCGGGTTCATAGCCGAACTAGGCGACGTAAATAGAATGGCAAAATACGCAATCGACCTGTTGAGCGATGAGAGAAAATGGGAGTTGTTCAGTCAGAATGCCAGAAGGCGTGCGGTGGAGAAATTCAATGTTGACCAGATCATACCGCTCTATGAAAGGCTGTACGAGAGAGCTGTCAGCGAACCGAAAGAGCTGTCCGTAAGCGTCAAGTAATATCATGACACTTTAAGAATTCAGAAGCTCAGTTGATAGAACAACCTGAGCATGTTTATCGTCTCCCGTTGGTAATAATACCGATTGTTCAGTGAAACCCGCCTCGACAATTGCAGGTAGAGCCTGTTTCCAAGTATCCTTGCAAGCGGATAGTCGACGCTAACGTCGGTATTGTTGATGTCGCTGAAGACTTGTCCACCCACTCTGATGACCGCATTCCCAAATTGCGTAGTTATGTTTAGGTCGGGAGAGAGAACCGAGAGCGGGTTGTAGCGCAACTCCGCGCTTCGAATGAAAGAGAATTCTCTGCTCAAAAGACTTGTCAGCGCTCCAGACAAAAGGGACGAACCAAGACCTGCCCCGGCTTGCGCGACCAAATTATCGGCGGCACTTTGTTTTTGAGAGGACGTCAGCTGGTCTTCGAATTCATTGAACAGGATGAAAGATATCGCATTCGTTTGGGGATCGCCTTGAAACGGACTGTTATCAACATTCATCGAAATGTCCACGCTCGGCTGATTGAAAGTACCGGTCATCTTCAGCTGAACGACAACAACCTGGGGTTTAGTGCTGGAAGTGTCGGCATAGTGATAGCCCTGATACTGCGCGGTTATGTCGAGAATAGGATTCAACGGGACTCCCGTGAAATGCAGTTTCCCGGAGGCAGCAAACTGTTTGCCATAAAAATTGTAGTAGGAGTTGTCCATGATGCTCACGTCTCCGGTAAGCTCCATCGCCCCCGAGAGGTTCGAAAGAGCCAGCCGCCCACCTAGGACAGCATCCAGCTCTTCACCGGTCGCCTGGTCGAAAATCATCCGGAGACTAACATTATCCTTCGTTTCAACCTTCACGTTGTATTTGAGGCTGTCAAGGATGCTTCCTGAAGCAGTCGATTGTTGGGTGACCTTTGTGGCAGCCAAGTGATTCTCCTCCGACGACTCTGAAGACGTGTCTACAGGAAAATGGTACACGATACCCTGTGAGGCGACGTTTTCGCTGCTTTGCATCGGCATCAGTGTCAGATTGCCGCTCGGAATGATCGTGCCTTCAAACAAAGGTCTGGACAAGCTTCCCCTGAGCTTCAGTCCTTCCGGCCCGGCTTCCACCACGGCGGTTCCGTAGATGCCTTGTATGCTCCGCTGTATGGTCGAGTTGAGCACCAGCAGTGAGCCTCGAAAACCGATGTCAAACTGTTCAATTGTGTTCTTCCCGATAACCAGGGATCCGTCCGCTTCCATCGTTCCCCCCAGTCCCCTTCGGGCATTCTTTATGAAAAGAGGAGAAAGCACAAGCTGATTACCCCGCCCAACGATGGTCCCGTTGAAACGGTAATCGATCTCATTCGCGGCTAGTCTTATCCGGCCATCACTAACTGAAACTTTCCCTTTAAGATCTGGTGACGAATACTTCCCGCTCAGGATCATGTTCCCTGACATAGTTGCCCCGAAATCCTGGACTCCGGCGAGGAAGGGCGTAAGAAAGGAGACGTTCAGAGAATCGGTGGTAAGATTCAAATTGAGATTTTTTGACGAATTAGCCGAAAGCGGTATCGTACCGTGTAACAGGAGTGCATAGTGGGCAAAATCATTTTCTTTTGACAATTGGAGAGAGAGAGCCATGAAGGATCCGTCCAGATTGACTCTTCCGCCCATAAATTTTGACTTCTGACCGTTATACTCTATGTCGTTCCCTTTGAAACCTACCGACACCACCGTGCCCGAAAGCGAATCGGTCACTTCAGCATCTCCGCTCACCTTGCCTTTTACCTTCAATGTATTTGTGTCGAGCCTTGCCAGTCGCTGAAGCGAAGCGAGTCCAAAATTTTCGAAGTTGAAATGTAAATTCGCCCCCTTAAGCAGCGAATAACTCCCATGCACCAGCACATTTGAGTTGGAGATATTGCCATTATCGTTCAGGCCGGCAGAGAAGCTGGCCGGAGAGATCGAGAAAGTTTCCGGATAATAAACAAGGTGTACCGGAGCCAGGCTGTTCAGGGACACTCCGTAGAGTTTACCCAGCAGAGTACTGGCTGTAATATCGAACGAGTCTGCACTGACCCGGGCGAGCGCCTCGACGTAAAACTCGATCAATGTATCCACCTTCCCCAACGCCGAGATCGAAAGCGAATTTCCCCTGGAGGAATCACCCGGGGAATAATCAACTCTTAGGATCTTAGCGTTAAGCCTCGTCTGATTTACGTCAAGGTTTCCGAAGCTGGCGTTCGCTGACCATGAACCCGAGTCCCAGACGGAAAGTTTGCTATCCGACTTCAAGTCGAACTGCGCGCCGATGTGTGAGGCATCCAGATGAAGCGAGTCTTGAACCAGGCCAATTGTGTCTGCTGAGACCGAGCCTCTCATGGAGAACCGCCCGTTTTCAGAAATCAGCTTCAAGTGTGCCTCGGGATCACCGTACAATTCGATGTTTCCCAGAAGTCTGCCCAAGAACCTCGCATCTTTAACTTTGACACTCATATCGGCATTCACATTCGGAACGCCGGCGAAATCCTTATAGACACTGTCACTCTTCCCTGTGACCCGGGAACCTATTCTGTCGGCCAGAATCGAAAGAATCTCCGGCAGCTGCATCGGGAATTCATGAGGCACGAAGTTTCCACGCGCCAGGACATCGAGAAACGGGGAATGAATCTGCAGCTTCTTATTTTCCTTCCGTGTGTCCAATTCCACAGTGATCAACGAATTGTTCAAAGGAAAATTGTCGAGCGAGGCATGTTCAGTGAACAGGGATATCTGTGTCCTGAGTGAGTCCGGATCGAACCCACTGCCGCCCAATCTCAGGTTTCCTGACACGCTCCCATCAAGCGTCGGCAGGTGGACAAAGGGTGCGGGGTCGAACTCGGCAAGTTCTATTTCACCGGAATACGTTCTGCTCGCGAGGTTGAGGGAGACCTCACCGTCTATGTTTCCCTTAGATGTGAGCAGATTAAGCCTCACTCTCAAGCTGTCCTGCAACGAGGATGCTTCCAACGAGATTTTTTTGACAGCCGTATGATCATAGCTTGACGAATCAATCGCCAGCTCAATCTTTCCGTCAGGCAACGTTCGGTTGTTCGAATGCAGGGAAAAAGTCGCCGCCCCGGTCAGCTGGGTTCTTAGGTCGGGGCCAGCCAAAATTCTTGCAAGATCCACTCCACGGAAGTCTACACGCCCGTCGTAAGAACCTGGGCGGATGCGTGCAGTCCCCGACACCTGAGTGTCTGCGTTTTTGAGCCGCACCCCGACGTTGAGATCACTCGGTATTCCTTCCAATTTGCCGCCAATCTGCATTGAATTGAGCGCGCTCATGTCGGGAACTCCGAGCCCTTTCAGCAGGGCAGACATTTCTGCCATATTTAGACCGCCGTTGTCCACGTTGACCTTCATGCCAATTGACGGCTTGGTTACATTGTAGAATGTTGCCGTCACGGGCACGTAAGAACTGTCAGTCTTCAGGAAAAACTGTTTCAGGTTCAATGTGTCGAGGTCCCCGCTTGCAAACAATGAAAGGTCAAACTTCGAGACGGGATTGAGGGGGAGATTGACGAACTTCTCTACCTGTACAAGGCCGACGTTCTTTGCGTGAACGCTTACCGTGAAATGCCTCTGGCGAAGGTGTTCGACCTCAAGCGAATCGAGGAGGTTTTGTCCTATCAATGCCACGTCGGCATGGATAGACGTCGAATTGGAAATCAGTCGAAAGCTCGATAGCTCTGTTCCATCCTGTGATGTGTAGAGGTTGAATCTTAAAGAATCGATTTTGAAACTTGGTTGTATTAAGGACAGGGAGACGTTCCGAATATTAGCGGTAAGACTTGTCCCGGAAAGGATTGCAGACCCGTTCACGTCTATGTTTTTCAACCTGAAATGCGAAGGATCGAATATCCGTTCGCGGATTGAATCGGGTAAGACTGTAAATGCCCCGCGTCCCCCAGCGTTAGTTGAATCATATAAGTAGAATTGGCCGCCGTTGATCCTCACCGATTTCAGGAGTATTGTCCAATCAAATTTCCCCTGAGATTTCGAAACCGATTTTGAAATATGGTCGATATTGTATGTACCATCCTTGTACCTTGTCAGGTAGAAATGGGGATTCACCAGCCTGACATTCGTAAGCTCAAAAGTCTTCGTGATCATGGCGAGCGGAAGATGAGAAACTTCGATTGTATCGACCGAGGCAATGCGATCGCGGCGATAGTAGAGAGCCGCACCGTCTATCCTGAATGAACCAAGGACGCTTCCGTGAATCTCTCCAAGATAGAGGCGGGCATTGGTTTGCTCATTCACGACAGAGGTGAGTATGTTGCGCAACTCGTCGTTGAAGAACCGAGTATACGAAACCACATAGATCAGCACCGGAAAGGAGATCAGGAAGATGAATATGGGAAAGAAAATCTTCTTGGGCATTATCTGATTTCGCCTCACCCGGAGTGCATAACCTCTATGATCCTTTTGATGATGTTTGTGGTCGACTTACCGTCCAGGTATTTCATCGTAACCACTTTGCCTCCCCGCACCTCGACAATATCCCTGCCCACGACATCCTCCACTTTCCAATCGGCGCCTTTGACCAACACGTCAGGCTGGAGAAGTTTGATTGTTTCATAGGGCGTGTCTTCATTGAATATACAGACATAATCGACGCTCTTGAGGTTCGCAACGACGAAGGACCGATCGGCCTCGCCTACTATAGGCCGTTTCGGACCTTTTATCCTCCTCACACTCTCGTCAGCATTTATCGCCACAACCAGAATATCTCCGAGTTCTTTGGCCCGTCGAAGGTAGTCGACGTGACCTATATGAACTATATCGAACACACCGTTCGTAAAAACAATTTTCTTCCCGTTATTCTGCTGTGTGCGCAATATCGGCGCGAGTTCTTCGCGCGTGAAAATGTTCGACACCAAATTACTCCTGAGTGAATCTGTTAGAGCAATGACTTCGAGTCGTTCAGTACCTCGGTAAACAACCTGTCTTTATCAACCGGTGCGATGCCGACCTCTCCGCAGACGATGCCGCCGGCATGATTGGCTATCGCAGCCGCTTCTTTCACGCTGGCGCCCGATACCAGGGCCACGGTTAGTGTCGAAATTACCGTGTCGCCTGCGCCGGATACATCCGCAACCTTTCTTGCCTTCGTGGGAAATTGAGTCGAAGAGCCGTCGCCCTCAACAAGCGTCATACCCTTTTCTCCGCGAGTAAGGAGCACGTTCTCACATTGAAGACGGGTCAACAATTCTTTTGCGGCTTTCACTGCATCTTCATCCGATCCGGCAGGAAGGCCAAGCGCACCTTCAGCCTCTTTTCTATTCGGCTTGAAGAGCGTAACCTGTTTGTACTCGAAGAAGTTGGCCTGTTTCGGGTCGACACTTATCACTTTACCTTTACTGCGGGCCAGACCGATCACTTCTGAAAGCAGATCCTTCGTTAGCATCCCTTTGTTGTAATCCTCCAAGAGTAGTGCATCTATCTCACCGGACATGGAATTCAAAATCTCCATTACACGACGCTGTATCTTCCCGTCAATTCCCCTGTTTACTTCGTAGTCCATCCTCACAACGTGCTGACTGTGGGCGATGACTCTTGTCTTAACAGTCGTAGGTCTGTCGTGATCTGTTATAATTCCTTCTTTGCATAGTCCCATCTCGTCGAGAATCTGCCTGATCTTTTCACCAGCTTCATCTTCGCCGACAATTCCGAACAACACGGGTTCTGCACCAAGCGACTTTATATTGTTTGCCACGTTCGCCGCTCCGCCGAGGCGGGCTGATTCGCTGTCGACCTGCAGAACCGGAACAGGCGCTTCGGGGGAAATACGAGAAACGGTTCCCCACACATATTTATCGAGCATTAAGTCACCAAGAACGGCGACCCTCTTTCCACTAAAATTATCGAATAGAAACCTCAGTCTCTCACTCTTGAAACCGCTCAACAGAAATCTCCATTTTTCTGTAATTTACGCCTGCTTTGAGAGAAGAGCAATTGCATTCTGTAACCCCTTACAAAAGATGGTCAGGACCATGTCCATACAGAAGCTCGGGATAATCTCAACAGAAGAATAAACATGCCGTCCCCTCCGATTCCTTCCCGAAAAGACGAAGGGGACTACCGATCCAGCTCGCTTATCACGTCATGTACAGTACTGAGAAGCTTCTCGCCGGTAAACGGTTTGCTCATGAATGAATCGGCCAGTTCGAAGAAAGGTCCGGTAATCTCCTCCTGCAAGCCGCTGGTTGCGATGATTTTTACGTCCGTCCTTATTCGTTTCAAAGCAGGAATCGCGGCTCTTCCATCCATCACCGGCATCATATTGTCTATTATAATTGCACGCACCTTGCTCATGTCCTTTACAAATGCCGCGATTGCCTCGGCTCCATCCCCGGCGACGATGACCTGATAGCCGTATGCTTCCAAAGTCGCCCTTGCGATCTCCCGAATGGACGACTCATCATCTACGACCAATATCAATTCCCCGTGACCGATATATTGGTCTTTGTCCGACTCGAGCGTAGAGACCATCTCCACCTTTTCTGTAGCAGGAAGATATACCTTGAACGTGCTCCCCCTGTTTATCTCGCTTGAGACATTAATGAATCCTCCGTTTCCTTTGACCAGTGCAACGGCGGTGGAGAGTCCCAATCCCGTTCCCTTACCGATTTCTTTGGTCGTGAAGAAGGGCTCAAAAATCTTGTCGAGCAGCCCCGGTGGAATCCCCGTGCCGGTATCCGTCACCGAGATGACGACATACTTTCCAGCCTTTGCATCGATATTCACCTGTGTGCAGTTTTCTACAAGCGTTTCGTTCTCTGCGCTGATCGTCAGGGTTCCGCCTTTCGCCATAGCGTCTCTCGCGTTTAAGCAGAGGTTCAGAATGATCTGATGTATCTGGGTCGCGTCTCCCATAACACTCCACAGGCTTCTGGAAATGGATTGTTCGAATTGGATTGACTTGGGAAAAGTGGCCCCGGCGATATTGATCACTTCCCGCAGTATGTGCCTGGGTTGAAGAACTACCCTCTCTCCGCCAGCCCCTCTTCCGAACATTAGTATCTGGCGTATCATGTCAGATCCGCGTTTTGCACTGGATTCCATCGCCTGCAGTATTTTCAGACTTTGGTCATCTCCCAATCCTTGCTTGAGAGTCCTGATGGACATCATAATAGGAGAGAGGACATTGTTGAGATCATGAGCAATCCCCCCCGCAAGTGCACCTATGCTTTCGAGCCGCTGAGCTCTTATAAACTGGGCTTCCAGTTTCTTCTTCTCGGTAACGTTGGTACAGACCATCATGATCGATTTCGATTTCCCCAGGCTGTTCGCCAGGAGCTTACAGCGGCAATCTAATATTATCTCAGCGCCGCTGCGGCTCTGTGCCTTTGTCTCGCCGCTCCATTCACCATGTTCTCTTACCAATCCAGCTATCTTAAGAATCTCCTGATGCGCCCCGTCCTTTAGAATCTCCTCCAACTTCCTGCCGAGGGTCTCTTCAAAACTCCACCCGAATACTCGGGCAGCTCCTTCATTCCAGAACGTTACACATCCGTCGATCGTCTCCAGAATGATGGCGTCCTGCGATCTGTTGAGCAGCGCTGCCTGTTCCCTGATTTTCTCTTCTGATTGTTTGTGCTCGATGGCGGCAGCTATCTGTCCCGACAATAGAGACAGGAATTCTTTTTCGGAATCTCCAAACCGTGCTTCGGTCGAGAAATTCTGAATACCGATCACTCCTATCGTTCCCGAGGCCGTCTTCAACGGAACAGCCACCCAGTCGACGGGCATCATTGGGTTCGCCCCGGACTGTCCTCCATCAATCAGCCGCAAGGTCCCATGGACGGTTAAAGCAGAGGGACTTCCGTTCAGCATAACTTGTTCATTGAAGGAATGAAATCCGGGTTGGTGTTCAGGCAGATCGTAAATCTCATTGGCATAGTAAGGACAAACAAAAGACCCGGTCAGTCCGTCACGGAGGACAACGTAGAAATTTCTCGCGGGCACCAGTTCACTCGTCACATCATGGATTGCCTTGCAGAGATCCGTGAGGTTCTCAGCGGCCCGGGTGACTTCCGAGAGGCGGTAAAGAACGCCCTGAAGCATCTCCGACCGCCGCCTTTCTGTCATGTCTCTTGCAACGCCTACGAATCCGACGACCTGTCCCGCTTCGACCACGACGGTCATCGATAGGTTCATGGGCACCCTCCTACCAGTTTTCGAAAGCACGTCAACGTCTATGACCGTTTCGTCTTCCTTTCCATTCAGGGCACGATTCCTGTAAGAACTTATGACTTCCTTTTGATCGGCAATTTCCATCAGGTTCTTACCGGCTAGCTCTCCACCATCATATCCAAGGGTAGCGGCCGAACCACCACGAACGAGCTGAATGTTCAGATTGTCATCCATCCGAAGCAGCACATCGCTCATGAACGTCAAGGCAGATTTCATCGCGTCGAGAGCGGTATTCACGATTATCCTGTGCCTGAAGACGAAGTACAGGGCGACGACCAAGGATATCAAAGAACTAAGTATATAAGGCTCGTTACTACCCGGATAGAATGCAGAGAATATTGACTCGGTAAAGGGGCCCGGGAGTAGAAGAAGGAGTATCGCAAAGCCTGTGACAATAAGGTTTCCCCTCATACCTTTGTCGGTAAAACCTCTCAGGAATGTGAAAAGAAGGGCAATCCCGATGCTAAAAGTCACAGACATCCATATGACCAGAAACAGAGAACCGTTGACAGAGAATCCGATACCGCCGATTATCGGTTTTGGAATCAGTCCGAGCAGTTCGAAAGTATAGCTGAACAACCCTGCAAAATATATTGCCACGATTGTCAGCGGAGGATGCAATAACTCTTCGCGCCGGACCATGATGATCATAAAATGAAGGAAGAAGAACGGAAACACTGCAAAGAGAAATGCGCCGATAGAACTCAGTATTGCAATCCCTGTCCGGGAGGCAACGACTGTGACAAGCAAACCCGTAGCGCCAAACAAGATCAAGCAGGTGACCAGAAAAACATAGAACTTAACCACAATGCTTCTAGGTGCCTTGAAAAAGACAATCAGAGCAAGGAGCAGGTTTGAAGCTGCATACCCGATAGAGACATATTCGTACAGCATCCCACGGCCTCCTTTAGATAAAGATCGAGAAAGTAAATTCCGTTTCTACACGTAAAGGTGCGATTTCCGTCGAAGTGCGCGAAGCCTCCTGAACGCATTCGTCGACACGAAAGCACCGGAACCTTAGAGTCTCAAACTGGTCTTCGCTAGCCAACTTTGAATAAATATATGCACCGCATACACGTTCCGCAATGCTGTGCGCCGATTTCTCAAATGTAGCAGTAATTGCAGCATTCTGAAGGACTGAGTTCTTCAGGAGATGTGCATCTCCCTATGGCTGCTCAACACAGCCGCAGGGTCAAGATTCAGCTTGTGTGAAGCCATCTTGGAATCTATCTTATCGTAATGATGGAAAATTTCAACTCCCTACGATTGTTCGGTGCCAAAACGATCCTTCGCTCGGTCGACTTAGACGACGCCGGCAGATTGTTCTCTATAATCGAGAATTCCCGTGAGCATCTTCAAAGGTGGCTTCCCTGGATAGACTTCGTGCACTCTGTCGAAGATGAAAGACATATTGTGGAACAATGGATCTACGACATGCAGATGAAAACGGCGATACATCTCTGCATTACCTTTGAAGACAACGTGGTCGGTTTCATCAGTACGCACCAAATCGACTGGATTAATCAAAGGACCAGCGTCGGCTATTGGGTCGCGCAGTCGAGCATCAAGATGAACTTCGCGACCGAAGCGACGGCTGTGCTTCTGAATCATCTCTTCGAGAACCTGAAACTTCACAGAGTATTTATTCAGGCTGCCACGGAAAACGCCGCCAGCAACAGAGTCATAAAGAAGCTCGGATTCAAATGGGAAGGTATCCTCAGAGAAAACGAACGGATCAGGGATCGCTATCTGGATCATAACATCTACGGAATGACCCATGGCGACTTCATAAGCCTGAAAGACATCTTCTCACCTTATCTCAGGAAGTAGCCCTTCCAGCGTGTTACGGGGACTCAACTCTCCGGGTTCGAAAATCAGCGAGGCTACAGGGCGTACTTGTCATCTTCCGCCAATTTGTCAGCGATGGCTCTCCTGATATATGCTGAATTGATCGGCGTGTACTTGAGAAGACGCCGCACGGCAGTCAGGTACGTTCGGAGCGTGTCGCCTTCCGCGATCACAGCCAGAGCAGCCTTTGCGTGGCTTTCGACGCGCTCAATTGCCTCATATACAAACGCGCGCGCAAGGTCCGCGAAAAAGGCCGTGTTGCTCCCACCGTTGTGGTCCATTTTTCGGACACGCAGAAGTACGCTTTCCATGGCGTAAGCCTCCATCGCGATGTCGCTGATGTGCCATATTACCTCCTGCTCGTGCTCCAGCTTGTCCATATACTTCTGAAAAGCCGCGCCTGAAACCAGGAGACCGATTTTCTTCGCATTAGCGGCAAGATTCATCTCGTCCGCAAGCAATCCTTCGAAGGTTGACTCGCCGGCAGAGAAAGAGATTACTTCCTCCATTAGCTTCTGCGCGGCGGCCATAAGCGGAAGTTCTCCCTTCATGGCACGGCGGATCAGCATTGATGGAATGAGCAGCCGGTTAATCTCGTTCGTCCCTTCGAAAATCCTGTTGATGCGGGAGTCGCGATACGGCCGGGCAACGGGATATTCTTCGGTGAAACCATATCCACCGAAAATCTGTACTCCCTCGTCTACCACATAGTCGAGAATCTCGGAAGCGTAGACTTTTATTATGCTGCACTCGACGGCATACTCTTCTATTCCCTTTAGAGTCAGCACAGAAGACTCAGGGCTCTTCTTATCCACGTTTTGCAGAATCGAATCTATGAGGCCTGCAGTTCTGTAGACCATTGTCTCGCCGACAAACGCTCTTATCGCCATTTCGCCGAGCTTGTGCTTAATCATTCCAAAGGAAATGATCGGGACCTGGAATTGTTTTCGTGTTTTGGCGTACTTCACCGACTCAGAGATCACTGCCTTAGCTCCTCCGATCACGCTAGCTCCCAGTTTGAATCTTCCAACATTAAGTATATTCAGCGCTACCCTGTGTCCTTTGCCTATTTCCCCGACGACGTTCTCGGAGGGCACCTCCACGTTGTCAAGATTCAATGCGCGGGTCGAGGAGCCTTTAATCCCCATCTTCTTTTCTTCCTTGCCGAGAGATATCCCCTTGAAATCCTTCTCAAGTATGAACGAAGTAAACTTGTCACCCCCCACCTGGGCAAAGGTTATGTACACGTCCGCAAACCCGGCATTGGAAAGCCACATTTTTGTCCCGTTAAGGGTATAATGCTTCCCGTCCGGCGAAGGGGTTGCTACGGTTTTTGCGGAAAGTGCGTCGCTCCCCGAACCGGGCTCAGAAAGGGAATATGAGGAGATCAATTCCGCCGTTGCAAATTTCGGAAGGTACTTCTTTTTCTGTTCTTCTGTCCCGAAGTACACGATTGGAAGCGTCCCGATGCCCGTGTGTGCGCCATGGCTTACCGCGAATGCTCCCGCCTTCCCGAGGTTTTCAGCAACGAGCATCGAACTTGTTTTGTCGAGCCCAAGCCCGCCGTATTCTTCCGGGATATCGATTGAAAGAAGCCCTATCTCGCCCGCTTTCCTGAGGAGTTTCACGGAAAGTTCGTAGTTCAATTCTTCAATCTTGTCGACATTCGGCATAACCTCGTGGTCGACGAAATCTCTAGTGGTGTCCGCTATCATCTTATGCTGCTCATTGAAATCCTCGGGAGTGAAGACTTCTTCGGGTTTCGTTTCCTCAATAAGGAAGCTTCCGCCCTTCTTGTAACTCATTACTTGTTTCTGGATCGTTTCCATGTCACGCTCCTCAGATTAGATTTTCGAAAATTCCCGCGGCTCCCATCCCGCCGCCGATGCACATTGTCACCATGCCATACCGGGCGTTTCGCCGCTTCATTTCATGCAGAAGCGTCGCCGTAAGTTTGGCCCCTGTGCAACCCAACGGATGCCCGAGTGCAATGGCACCGCCGTTGACGTTGACTCTATTCTCGTCCATGCCAAGTTCACGGATCACTGCAACTGCCTGCGAAGCAAAAGCCTCGTTAAGTTCTATCAGGTCTATGTCATCCAACTTAAGCCCGGCATACTTGAGTGCTTTTGGGACTGCCTTGATCGGTCCTATCCCCATTATCTCCGGAGGTACTCCAGCGACCGCAAAGGAGATGAACCTGGCCATCGGTTTAAGTCCCAACTCTTTGGCTCTCTCTGCGCTCATGACGACAGAAGCCGCCGCACCATCACTTACCTGCGATGAGTTACCCGCCGTAACCGTGCCTCCCTGCATGAATACCGGCTTCAGCTGCGACAGCCTTTCAAGACTGGTGTCTTCACGCGGCCCTTCGTCGACATCGAACACGCTCTCTTCAACGGCATTCTTGCCCCCCTTGCAAACCTTCCTCTTGATGTTCAACGGGACAATTTCATCCGCAGATTTCCCTGCCTTGATGGCCGCGACGGCCTTCTGATGACTTCGAAGTGAAAATACGTCCTGATCCTGCCGCGATATTTTGTACTGTGCCGCGACACGCTCGGCGGTGATTCCCATGTTAAGGTACGCTTCCGGGTTGGAATCGACGAGACTGGGATTTGGAACAATTTTAAAGCCACCCATGGGCACGAGGCTCATCGTCTCCGTACCGCCGGCAATTATTATGTCGGCAAACCCGGCCATGATCCTCTCGGATGCCATCGCAATCGTTTGGAGCCCCGATGAACAGAACCTGTTGATAGTCGCTGCCGGAACCGATACCGGCATGCCCGCACGAAGCGCGGCGATCCTTGCGACATTCATCCCCTGCTCCGCTTCAGGCATCGCACAGCCAATGAGTATGTCGTCGATGGCTTCCGGGTCAAGCCTAGGCGTTTGCTTAACGGCCGATTTGATCACCTCGGACGCCATTTCGTCGGGACGGACGTCGCGAAGCGCCCCTTTCTTTGCTTTCCCTACTGCCGTTCTTATCGATGTTACAATTACTGCGTCGTGCATTTTTCAAATCTCCTGGATTCTCAATTTCTCAGCGCTTTATTATTCTTCAGCATATACTGTATTCGCTCTTGAGTCTTCCTCTCGCCGCAGAGGCTCAAGAAAGCCTCCCGCTCAAGGTCAAGGATGTATTCCTCATCGACCTCCTGCTGTGAAGTGAAGTCTCCGCCTGTGAGCACGTAAGCCAGCTTCTTACCGATGTGGAATTCGTAGTCGGTAATCTGCTTGCCTTCTTTCCAGAGGTAGAGTCCGAGTGTCAGGGCCGACAACACGGGCTGACCCAGTGCGACAATTTTCTGTTTCTCCGGTGAGCGGTAACCTTCCTGGACCATCGCCAGTGCCGTGGCCTTGGCGTCGTGAATCAGAAATTTCTCATTCATTGATACGCCGTCTGTCGCGCGGAGATATCCGAACTTCTTTGCTTCATCCGCGCTGGTTGCGACCTTAGCCGTACCAATGGTCTCCAGTACTTCTCGTACGTACGGCATCAAATCAATATCCGGCACCCTCGGAGCGCGCGACAAACTTCGGATAAGCATTTCCTTCGTACCGCCGCCGGCAGGAATTACTCCGACTCCGACTTCCACCAGCCCGATGTACGTCTCGGCAGACGCCCTGACCCTAGGTGCGTGAAGGGTCATCTCACACCCCCCTCCGAGGGTCATGTTGAAGGGCGCGGCCACGACGGGTTTGGGCGCATACTTGATTCTCATATCGATTGCCTGAAACGTTCTTACCGCACGATCGAGCTCATCGAAATCACCCTCCTGTGCAAGCATCAGAATCAGCATGAGATTCGCCCCAGCAGAGAAAAGCCTTCCCTGGTTTGCGATGATGAGCGCATCGTAATCGGCCTCGAGCTTCTTCAACCCGAAATCGACGACCTGCAAAATGTCCTCCCCAATCGCATTCATCTTCGAATGGAACTCGACACATGCCACCGAATCTCCGAGGTCGATCAGGGAAGCGCCTGCGTTTGCCTTGACAACCTTGCTCTTCTTGGCCTCTGCCTTGAGGTTGACAAGCTTCTTCGGAACCGGGACCTCCCTGTAATTCTTAGTAGTGAAATCATAATACAGTTGAGAACCGTTCTCTTCTTTGTAAAAAGTCTTTGCGCCGGCTTCAATCATGTCCAGAATCTTCTGAGGTATTTGCCTCCCCCCCGATTTCATTTTCTCAACGGATTTCTCCAGCCCGATTGCATCCCATGTCTCGAACGGACCCAGCTCCCAGCCGAATCCCCACTTCATGGCGTTATCGATACTCATTATGTCTTCTGCGATCTCGGGTATCCTGTTCGCGCTGTATATTAATACAGCTGCCGTTGTGTCCCAGAAGAACTCCCCGGCCCTGTCCTTCGCGTAAGCCAGGGCTCTGACCCTTTCAGCGACATCATCGATGTTCTTCCCCATGTCGATGGAAGGAAACGCGGCTTTGCTCCTCTGGCGGTGTTCCATGGTTCTGTAGTCCAGCGTCAGTATCTCACTCTCACCCTTCTCATTCTTCACGCGTTTGTAGAAACCGCTCCTTGTTTTTTCTCCCAGCCAGTTTTTCTTCTGCATTTCAATTATAAACTCAGGCACCTTGAAATAATCGCGCATCTCGTCTTCCGGCGCCGCTTCATACAGGTTATCCGCGACGTGGATGAGTGTGTCGAGCCCGACGATGTCGCCCGTCCGGAATGTGGCGCTCCTCGGCCTTCCCGAAGCCGGGCCGGTAATCGTGTCAACCTCTTCAATCGTGTAATCCCTTTCGACCATCTTGTGAATCACATACATCATTGCGGCCACGCCGATACGGTTGCCGATAAAGTTTGGCGTATCCTTGCAGAGGACCGTGCCCTTGCCCAGCATTTCCTCGGCAAACCCGCGCATGAAGGATACGACGTCGGGCAATGTTTCAGCCGTCGGAATAAGCTCCAGCAGATATAGGTAGCGCGGCGGATTGAAGAAATGAGTCCCAAGGAAATGCCTCCTGAAGTCATCGGAAAGTCCCTCGGATATTTGAGAGATTGGAATGCCGCTTGTGTTGGAGCTTACGATATTGCCGGGTTTCCTCAAAGCGTCCACTCTTTTCATTAGCTCCCTTTTGGGCGCAAGACTCTCCACTACCACCTCGATAATCCAGTCTGCATCCGAGATCTTGTTAAGATCATCCTCAAGATTGCCGACAGTAATGTATGAGGCTCTTTCTGCTGTGAAGAAAGGAGCGGGCTTAATCTCGAGAGCGCGTTTCAACCCCGCACTTGCATAACGGTTCCGCACCTCCCTGTCCTTGGTTGTAAGGCCCTTTTTTTTCTCCGCATCGTCCATCTCTTTGGGAACAATGTCGAGGAGATAGGATCTGATCCCCGCATTCGCAAGGTGTGCTGCTATCTGCGCCCCCATAACGCCGGCACCAAGCACGGCCGCCTTTTTGATATGATTCATTGCTTTCTCCGAATTTTCACTCTTTGTAAAAACCCTCTATTAATTCTCTGTAACGGTTCTCTACGTT
Source organism: Bacteroidota bacterium (assembly GCA_023480735.1). Classification (GTDB taxonomy): domain Bacteria; phylum Bacteroidota; class Ignavibacteria; order Kryptoniales; family JAKASW01; genus JAKASW01. The sequence continues at coordinate 34,362 of JAMCXB010000026.1, forward strand.
CCGCCGTTTCATCTTAAGCGTTGGAGTCAGGTAATCGGCTTCGATCGTGAGTTCGCCGTCAAGCACGGCAAATTTCTTTATTGTCTCCCAGTGTGATAGATGCTTATTCGTTTCGTCGACGACTTGCTGAAAAAGGTCCTTCAACTTTTGATTCTCCAGAAGCTCACGATTCGAGCTGTAAATTATCTGGTTCTTCTCCGCATAACTCTTTAACGCGTCCCAATTGGGAAAGATCAACGCTGAAGCAAACTTCCGCTGATCGCCTATGACAATCGCCTTGTCAATATACAGACTCTTTGACAGAAACATCTCTATTTCCTGCGGAGCTATGAATTTTCCACCGCTGGTCTTAAGCAAATCCTTCTTCCGATCCGTCACAAACAAGAATCCGTCTTTATCTACATAACCTATGTCCCCTGTCCGAAGCCAGCAGGTGTAATAGGATGCTGCAGTCGCATCCGGATTCTTGTAATAGCCCAACATAACATTCGGACCGTCGACCAGTATCTCTCCGTCGCCTGCAATCTTAACTGAAACATTAGGTATGAGCGGGCCTACCGATCCTATCCTGTTTCTATCCATCCTGTTCACCGAGATAACCGGGGACGTTTCCGTCAGGCCGTATCCCTGCAGGACAGTCATCCCGGCCGCACAGAAAATCCTCGCCAGGTCGGGACGAAGAGCGGCTCCGCCGCTTATTATAAACCTTATCCTGCCACCGAAAGCCTTCCTCAGATTTTTGTAAACCAGCTCGCTGGCAAACACCCTCTTCAGCTTGTAGCCGATCGGCATTCTCTTTTCGGCATTGTACTGTAGTGCAAGCGAAATCGCCCACTTGAACACGCCGCGTTTGTACCACGGAAGCTTCTCAACGACGTTCTGCGCCTTCTCAAATGCCTTCTCCAGCATCCGGGGAACTGTCGTCATTATATTTGGCCGCACCTCGAGTAAGTTCTCGGGAAGTGCCTCGATCGATTCCGCATAAAAAATCTGAACGCCGGTAAGGATATATAAATACAGGATCATGCGTTCGAAGACATGCGACGGAGGGAGGTAACTAAGCGCAACGTCTTGGGCACCGTGGAATACGAAAAGAGATGCACAATCCACGGCATTGGAGACAAGATTCATGTGTGACAGCATGACCCCCTTCGGCTCGCCTGTCGTTCCGCTTGTGTATATTACCGTGGCAAGATCATCTTCCTTTACAGCCCCCTTCAGTTTCTCAAATTCCCCGGGGTTCTTTGCGTCGGCTTCTTTCCCCATTTCCAACAGCTCGCTCCAGGTGATTGTCTCCGGAGTAAATTTTTCGCCGGAGATACTCACGAGGAACTTACAGTGGGAATGTGCCAGCGCATCCCTGGCACGGTCGTAAAGCGCACGCGAGCCTACCAGGATCCCCTTGGATTCTGAATCGTCGAGAATGAATTCAATCTGCGGAATAGCCTGTGTGACGTAAATCGGAATGTCGACGGCGCCGCAATGAACGATGCCAAGATCTGCAATGGTCCAGTACGCGGTGCTTTCGGCATACAATGCGACATGGTCGCCTGGCTTGATACCTAAGGAGCGCAACCCGAGGGCTACCTTCTTTACCGAATCGAGTACCTCATCGGATGAGAATGATTCCCATCTCCCCCCTTTCTTTGAGTTCAGCATTTTTGGATTGTGGTAGGTTTCAACCGATTTTCCCAGCAGCTCACAGAGCGTTCGTGGTGCATCCATGACAACCCCCGATTTCTGGTTTACAAACCGTTGACTTCCAATTTTAAGTGAGCCGGATGCCAAATGCAACATCGTGTCACAGTCAATTGTGTGATGACGGAATCCGCGATCTGATTCAGGCGACTGATTTGCCATTTGCTAAATCGACCCTTTTTGGTGTAAATTCAATGGGTTTTCATGATAGAATTACTGGCTGATCAAATCGTTGCATGGATCGGGATTTCTGGCTACGCTGGCATCGTCGTGCTGATGGCTCTGGAGAGCATGGTGGCTCCGATGCCGAGTGAAGCGGTAATGCCCTTCGCCGGTTTCCTGATATTTGAGGGCAGGTTTTCTTTCCATGGAGTGATCCTATTCAGCGTTATCGGAAGCATTGTCGGCTATGTCCTGTCGTATTACGCCGGATTGTACGGAGGAAGACCGTTCGTGATGCGTTTCGGAAAATACTTTCTGCTGGACATTGAAGATCTTCAAGTCACCGAAAGATTTTTCAATATGTACGGCGACAAGACGATTTTCTTCAGCAGATTTATCCCGGTGGTCCGGCACCTGATTTCAATTCCTGCCGACACAGGTGAGATGAGAATCGGAAAGTTTGTTCTTTATACCGCGCTGGGCGCAGGATTGTGGAATTCATTTCTAGCCTATGCGGGATTCAGGTTGAGGAGTCACTGGGAGGAGATAAGACATTACAGTCAGACGATTGATATTATTGTCGTTGCAGTTTTGATACTAGGAGTCGCATATTTCGTGTACAGGCATCTCAAACGGTTGAGGAATAAGAGGTCGGTTTAATTAATGTCGGATGAAGCGATATCTTTGGCGCGAGCCTTATCCAAGCTTGGGTATTGTTCACGTTCGCGCGCCGCGCTATATGTGAAAAGCGGAAGAGTGACGGTAAACGGAAGGGTCATTAAGTCACCTGCCTGGCGTGTCGATACCGGCAAGGATTCGATCGAGGTCGACGAAAGGCGTCTTGTAAAACCGACTGCCGTCGTAATCATGCTTCACAAACCGGCTGGATTCATTACAACTTCCAGCGACGATTTGTCAAGAAGGACCGTTTACGAACTGGTGCCGGGCGATCTTCACCTCTTTGCCGTGGGGAGACTCGATCTCGATACTACGGGGCTTCTGCTATTCACAAACAGCGGCGAACTGCAGGATAGGATTACTTCGCCCGAAAAGGAAGTCGTCAAGACATACGTCGTTACGGCGAACGGCAAGGTAACAAGCGATCATATCGATAAGCTTTTGAGAGGTGTGGAGATTCGGGAAGGGGTCGTCGCCAAGGCGGACGAATGCGAAATCATCGAATCTGAATTCTCTAGAACCCGCCTCAGAATAAGAATCCATGAGGGGAAGAACAGGCAGATCAGGAGAATGTTTGACGCATTGGGAAAATCGGTGATCACGCTTCACAGATCCGCTATCGGGAAGCTGGAGCTCGACTTGCCGGAAGGCGGCTGGAGAAAATTGTGCGATGAGGAAGTTGAAGCGATATTCAGATAATGCCTGAGATAAATTTCAAGATAGTCGAAGTCGTCGTGTTCAGAAAAAGCAGCCCGCCGGAATTCCTGGTTTTGCAGCGCTCCGACCGCGACCAAATTTATCCGGGCCTTTGGCAAATCGTCAGCGGAGGTATCGAACAAGGTGAAAAGGCATATGAAGCGGCACTGCGCGAGATTGAGGAAGAAATCGGAATGCCGCCCACAAGGATCTTCAACACACCGCTTACGAACACATTCTATTTTCATACAAACGATTCCGTGAACGTAAGCCCGGTCTTCGCCGCGGAAGTGGGGCCCGCCGCCGTAGTCAGATTATCGCCGGAGCACAAGCAATTCAGATGGCTCAAGAAAGAAGAAGCGATGCTGCTCCTGGTGTGGCCCGGCCAGAAGAAGGCCGTCGAGACTGTATGTGATTTTATTATACACGAGAATCCGGCACGCGGATTCATGGAGATACCTTTCTAGAGCCTACGCTTCCCTTTTGCTCTTCTCCCACAGCTCGTTCATTTCGTCCAGCGTAGCGTCATGGAGCGATACATTCCGCTTTTCCAATTCTTTTTCTATGAACAAGAACCTCTTCTGAAATTTCTCCGTCGCGGTACGCAGTGCACTTTCCGGATTTACACCGATATGCCTGGCATAGTTGACCAGCGAGAAAAGGAGGTCGCCGTACTCTTCCTCGACCTTAACGGCATCCTCGCCGTTCACCACCTGTCTCAGCTCGGTTATTTCCTCTTCAACTTTCGGCCATACTTCTTCGGCGCTTCCCCAATCGAATCCGACTCTGGCTGCTCTGTCCTGGATCTTGAATGCGCGCGCAAGTGCCGGAAACGCGACCGGGATCCCGTCGAAGATCGATTCCCTCCCCTGTTCCGTCTTTATTCTTTCCCAGTTTATCTTCACCTGCTCCGGCGTGTCCGCGTCAACGTTTCCGAAGACGTGAGGATGCCTAACGATCATCTTCCTCGTCTCGGCCTTAATCATGTCGACAAGCGTAAACTTCCCCTCGTCTTCCGCGATTTGAGCGTGGAGCAGGACGTTGAGCAGTATGTCACCGAGTTCGCCTTTGACCTCGTCCCATTGCTCGCGGTCGATTGCTTCCGCCAGCTCGTAAACCTCCTCTATCGTGTAATGACGGATCGAACGATTGGTTTGGACTTTATCCCAGGGACATTCCCTCCTCAGTCTTCTGACGATGTCAACGAATTCCTGCAGTGCGTTTTCTTCTATTTTCGTCATCGTTGTACTCTTTTCCTCTCTTTTAAAACCTGATCTATGGTTTCATAAACGTCTTCGGGCTTGATCGCCTTCATACATCTCATATAATCTTCGCCCTCAAGTTTACAGAAATCACTGTGACAGCAATCCATGTCTCTCTTCAGGGCGACGTGCCCAAGTGTCCTATCGTAAGGAAACCAGATGTCTGGTTCACCTGGTCCGAAGATTCCTATCGTCGGCGTTCCCACGGCCGCCGAAATGTGCATCGGGGATGCATCGTTCGACACGCAGGCGTCGCAACAAGAGATGACCGATGCCAGTATGCGAAGGCTTCCCAGAGGAAGCATAATAAACTTCACCCTGGCAGTTGCGGCAAACTCTTCAAAATATTTCATGTCCTTCGGACCGTATGTAACAACCACTTGTGCACCCAGCCGTTCGTGCACGAGCTCCGCCAGCCTGGCAAAGTTCTTCGTCGGCCATACCTTCGCCGGCCAGGTCGCACCGATATGCAGCCCGACCAACGGTTTCGAGAAATCCGCACCTTGCGATTCCAGCAGACTCCTTGCCTCTTTCAGCTCTGCATCCGTCAGGAATATTTTTGGCTGCCTGTAGCTTTCATGTATCCCAAGCGGCTCAAGATATCGCAGATGGAATGCCACCGAAGTCAGCCTCTCTCTTATCCGAATGGGATGAGTATAAGTCCTCCCCCTCCAGCCGAAGCCGCCTCCGATTCTCATCCCTGCACCTGAGAGGAGTATTGCTATTGCACTCCGCGGATTGCCGAAGAGATCTATCGCCACGTCGTACTTCTTCTTGCGCAACCGGTAACCTACGCTCAATTGTTCCTTCACCTCGAAAGCCTTGAAGTCGTACGGGATGATCCCGTCCAGGTATGGGTTATGTTCCAGCAGCTTCACGCCGTCGGATTCGCCCAGGTAATCTATCTCGCTTTCGGGAAATTTGTTCCGCAATGATTCTAAAACCGGAGTCGTGAGGATAATGTCACCGATGAACCTCAACCTGCTTACGAGGATTCTCAAAACGAAATCCGCCATCTATTGACATAATAATTCCAGAGATCGGCATTCGAATAGACCGATTCGAGTCCGTATACTCTATTCTCCGGGTCGGCTGAATCGTTCACAAGCTTAAACGTGACGACCATCAAACCCTGTACGGAAGATTCCGTGTATGTCCACCATTCGTTCCATGCACGGCATTGCACATTATCCGGTACGCCGCAGACGATGTAGAACAGTCCCATAGGTGTTCTCCATCCTTCAATGCAGTTTGTAAAAAGCCGGTTTGCCTGACTCACTCTTTGATAGTACTGTACCATCTTATAATATCCGCCATGCTCCTTCCAGAAATTAAGGAGATTGACTTTGACCGCCGAGTCTGTCCTTACCCGGACAATCTCTTTCAACTCACGGCTCGATGCTATATAGTTAAGTGAATTTACCATTTCACGAATGTCATCCGAGACTTCCGGAAAATCCCTGTTGTAAACGCTGAACCTGAGAAAAGAAACCGCAGTGTCGTTTCTATCATCCTTTGCCAACACCCTCAGCAGGTAATTCCCCACGGGAGGTCTCGGGACTCTGCCGAAGATGAACGAATGGCCCCGATCCACTTTGGCGATGGTCCAGTAGCTGTATACTAACGTCGTGTCCTTTCTCTCCCCGCAGGGATCAAACGGGATCGGCCGGTTCATATGGAGCTGCCAGCCCGCATTCGGTAAACGTTCCGAGTTTCCGCGCAATCTGTAAAGCGAGAAGAAAATGGAATCGACGGACGCGGTTCTTGTCACTGCAGCAGTAAACAGACTCATAGTGTCGGGCAACAGTCCCGCGTTTGTCAGGATGAAAGGAGTTATCTTCGTGGCCTGATCGTACCTGTCGTGTCTTGCAAGAAGAAGGATATCGCTCAAAGCAAGTACATCGGTCGAAATAGGGGGGACATTTTTCTGATATGTACGAGTCGATTTTTGTTTGCTTGCCTCGTCGGTAACGCTTATCTCGGCCGTGTATTCCCCGCTCTCCACATCGAACGGGAGGAAGAAGGCGTCGTACGAATTGTCGTTGCTACCCAGGTAAGTGCTCCGTACGATGGTACGATTTGTCTCTTTGAAGACGGGCTGTCCGTCCTTCCGCAGAAGACGAACGACGGCCGAATAGGAGGCTCGATAAACCCCGCCTTCTCTTTCAAACTTCAGCCTGGACTCTCTCACGCTGATGTATACAACAAGACGCTGCCCGGAGGTGTCCGGGGAGTAGAAGAGAACGGTTTCGAATTCCGGCAGGCCAGACCTCGACATGGCATAATCATAGAAGCACTGATAAGAATAGTTCTCGGACTGACCGCTGGCTCCGCATCCCTCCAAGACCAGACCGACAGCCAGAGACAGACTAAAACTCGTCGCTCTTAACGCGTTCGATATCGGCACCGAGCCCTCTTAACTTTTCTTCCATGCGCTCATAACCTCTATCCATGTGGTAGATGCGCAGAACCTCCGTGGTGCCTTCAGCGACCAGTCCCGCAAGAATCAATGATGCGCTGGCTCTGAGGTCCGTTGACATTACCTTAGCACCCTTAAGAGACTGCACGCCTTTGACAATGGCTATGTTCTCCTTAACCTCGATGTCCGCTCCCAGGCGCACAAGTTCCGGGACGTGTTTGAAGCGGTCAAAATATATCGTCTCGGTGAGAATCGATGAACCTGTTGCCCGTGCCATCAGGGCGATCCATTGAGCCTGCATATCAGTTGGGAAACCGGGGTAGGGTGCTGTTGAAACATCGACAGGTTTAATCCGTTCAGGAGCATTGACGGTAACCGTATCTTTCCCCACTTCTATTCCTGCACCGGCCTCCTCGAGCTTCACAAGCAGCGAAGACAGATCGGCCGGTTTACAATTAGTCACGGTCACGTTACCGCCTGCCATCGCCCCTGCGACCAAAAAGGTCCCAGCCTCAATACGGTCCGGTATGTTTTCGAAATCAGCCGGCGACAGTTCATCGACTCCTTCAACGATCACAGTGGAAGTGCCGAGTCCGTCGATGTGAGCGCCCATCTTCTTCAGGAATTCACCAAGAGCAACAATTTCAGGTTCAAGTGCCGCGTTGCCTATAATGGTCGTACCTTTTGCAAGGGCAGCAGCCATCAAGATGTTGCCGGTCGCTCCCACGCTCGACACATCGAAATTGATGCGCGCTCCTCTCAGCTCCTTTGCCCGGGCGATAATGTAACCAGAATCAAGAGTCACTTCGGCCCCGAGCTTTTCCATCCCTTCCAGGTGCAGGTTGACGGGCCGAGGCCCCCAGGCGCAGCCGCCGGGCATCGAAACCTTGGCATAGCCGTACCGCCCCAGGAGAGGTCCCAGAACGTAAATGGAAGCCCGCATTTTCTTGACCAACTCGTACGGCGCTTCGAATTTGTCGACGCCGGTTGTGTCGATAACTTGAAGCTTTCCCTTCAAAGAGACCTTTGCGCCCAGAGCTTCCATCAGCTGCGACATCGTCGTGACGTCTCTCAGGTCGGGAGTGTTATCGATCCTGAACACGCCGGGCGACAAGAGACTGGCAGGCATTAGTGCGAGCGACGCGTTCTTCGCACCGCTGATTACGGCGGCTCCGAAAAGTTTCTTGCCGCCTCTGATTACAAACTTATACATGATCCCCCGCTGGTTTATTGGTTAGGGCGATCCCCCATCTCCAGACACTTGCAGAATGAGTCACTTGGATCATGAGAGGCCTTCCTTGATATAACGTCTCGTCGCAAACAGCGTCGACAGTAAGCCTAGCAAAGTCGCTATTCCTACTATGGCAGCGTAGAACATGGGCGGCGGGAGCGCCTTCGCCACGACATCTTCCCTCATGTAAACGACGACCGCATTCAAGACCCCGTAAATCACTGCCGCCGATGCAATTCCGCCGGCAAACCCCTGTATCATCCCGCCGAGCAGGAAAGGCATTCTAACGAATGTTCTTGAAGCACCGACCAGCTTCATCGTGTCGATTATCTGCTTCTTGTAAGATATCGCTATCCTCATCGAATTGTAGACGAGGAAAATTGACAGGAGCACCAGCGCCCCGCCAAAACCGCTCATTATTTCATACAACAATCTTACACGTCTGTCGATGAGCGTCAGCAAGAACTTCCTGTATTTGACAGATTCGATTCCGGGCATCTTCTCGATGGACGCGGCAATTGAGGAGACGCCGCGTGTGTTCTTATAATTGTCGTCCGGGAAGACTCTGTAAGAAGCCGGAAGCGGATTGAAGCCGAGTACGGATTCTATATCCTGCCCAAATTCCTTCTTGAATATGTCAGCGGCATCCTCTTTACTTATGAACTGAACCCTGCTCACGCCGTTTGTGTTCAGTATATCCTCCTTTAATTGTCCGATCTGCTGAGAAGAGAGCGAGTCGGAAAGGAAGACTTCGATCTCAACTTTGTTTTTCAAATAATCCAGAAATCTCCGGGCCTGCATGGATGTGATATAGAAGGTTCCTAACAGCGTAAACGAGAGGGCGACCATCAAAATTGAAAACGACGCGCTCAACCGTGCGTGGCGCAGGGCGCTGAACGCTTCGCCTATTATGAACCATGTCTTGCTCAAATTATCGTCCTTCCGGATTTATAACTTCCGATGACCTTCACGTGCGGACAAATTTCCCGCAAATGATTTATCGCGTTGGACTGCTTCTCGCTTAGAATGCTTCCCTGAAAATCAACAAAGAACTTATATTCCCACGGCTTACCGATTATCGGAATCGAATCGATGGAAAGGAGATCGATGTCCCGAATAGCAAAGACGCTTAATATCTTGTGTAGCGCCCCGGGTTGATTTCTTAGGCTGAAAACGACCGTGGTCTTGTCGGCATCCTTTTGCACGGTATATTCGTTGGACAAGGCAAGGAATCTGGTAAAATTGTTTCCGTCCGTCTCCAAATGTCTTCTTAACACGACGAGCCCGTAGTCATCCGCAGCCGCCTCGCTAGCAATGGCAGCGATACTCGGATCTTTGCATTCGGAGACATATTTGGCAGCTCCGGCAGTATCGTAGAATTCTATCTTGGTAAGTCTCTGGTCATGGATAAATTTCCTGCACTGGAGCAGTGCCTGAGGATGAGAATAAACCTTCCTGATATCCGAGAGCTTCGTTCCCGGAAGAGCCAGCAGCGAATGGGATATCTTGAGTTTGATTTCTCCGGCCGCACAAACCGACATTTGATCAAGCAAATTAAAGACTTCACGGATCCCGCCGTTCAGAGTATTCTCGACTGGCACCATGGCGCTGTCCGCTTTCTTGCCGGACACGGCCTTGAACACGTCGTAGAATGTCTTGCATGCAACGGGCTCAATGTTCTTGGAAGAGAAATAATGCTTCGCGGCACTTTCGCTGTACGCACCTTTTTCTCCCTGAAAAGCTACAAGCATTTTTTTCATAGTCTTAGAAATTAGATTCATCCCTCCAAAGTGAAATTTGCCACGGCGCCGACGATGATGTCCTGTCAAGTTCAAAATACGCCTTGCCGTCTACCTCTTCAATGTCGGCCGGGTTGAAAGCGACCGTAAGTGTAAAACCGCGGGTCACTGTCGCGTGAAGAGAATCCTGGGTGAGAGAATAAATGTTGTTCCAGTTCAACACCAGTCGATTCACCAGCTGAAACATCATATCGGTGGATCTCATCTCGACATCTCTTCCCCATGCGACATCGACGCCTCTATCATAGTCACGATAGATGAATGTAAAAGTCGGCCCGATAAGCCGAGAGTAAACACTGGTGTCCTTAAAAGTATATGCGTATATGAAATTCTGAAAGACTCCATCTATGGTTTTCTGGTCAGCAAGGAAACTGGCTGGGGCGATCTGCTGTGTCGCCAGCTTCGGTGCAAACGGGTTTTCGCAACCCACAAGAACAAGCATCAATATGATCGGAATCCACTTCATCCGCTGTGCTTCGTTTCAATATCGATTCAAGCCGGGCTTCAATTAATTTAGTCTCCGCAGACAGACATTTCCGTGCCGACTATCTTCATTGACTGAACCTGGCCTTCATATCGCTCCATGTCAAGCTATCGCCGACTCTCGAATCAATCCAGCGGTAGATCGACCAGTTTTGATTCCTGTCGATGCCGAGTGAAAACTGGAGGTTCCCTTCCACCTGTTGAGGATAGCCTGACACCTTGTTCGGCCATAGCAGTGTATAGTTCGCGTTGAAGAGCGCAGAATCGCCCTGAAGGGTAAGGTTTTCTGACGAGAGTATTAGAGCGGAACTCGCAGAGCTCGATGACTGCACGGCAAGGTTATTAAAGTATGCACGCTCAGAGTTCTTGTCCCAGCTAATAAATATGTATTGATACTGCCTGTAAACATCCGCCGTGGGTATAAAAACGAAAAGTTTGCCGCCAAAGCTTGTGTCGGACAGGCATGAAAGATAATTATCAACGTTTCTGTCGGCAATTGAATTCACAAGGTTTTGGATTACGATGTCCGGCGAAGTAGGGGGTTGAAAATCCGTTCGGCCCTGCTGCGGCGCCTGTGGCTGCCTCGTCTCAAAAATACCGCAACCGGCCGCCAGAACGACGAGACATAACGGAATTGCAAGTCTCCGTATCATTCGACAATGATCCGTCCCTCCAGTGCCCGGACGAGCGTCGCCTCGTCTGCAAACTCGAGGTCGCCGCCAACCGGTACGCCGCGCGCTATTCTCGTCGTTCGGATTCCGAGCGGCTTAAGCAAGTTCCCGAGATAGATCGTCGTCGCTTCTCCCTCAACATCGGGGTTCATCGCCAAAATTACCTCAGCCACTCCGTCCTTCAACCGGGTCAGCAATTCCTTCACCTTCAACTGCTCCGGTCCGATTCCCTCCAATGGGCTTAACGCCCCTCCAAGGACGTGGTACACGCCGTGAAACTCATTCGTTTTCTCCAGCGCAAGCACGTCGCTGGGGTCCTCGACTACGCAGATTGCCGTGTGGTCTCGAGATGGATCGGAGCAGATGCCGCAGGGATCTTTCTCCGTAATGTTCCAGCAGACCGAGCAGTAACGGATCTTGCGCTTTACTTCGAGTATTGCATTCGCCAGTCGATCTGCATCCTCGCTCCCCGCTTTCAGCAGATGAAGCGCAAGTCTCTGTGCGGTCTTCCGTCCGATACCCGGAAGCTTGCTAAGCTCCCCGATGAGAATCTCAAGTGCCTGTGATGTGTAGATCACTCAAGAAATCCCTCCAAACTTGAATCCAGGCAGCATCGTCAACAGTCCGCCGGCGCTTGCGCCTAAATGGTCCGTCGCCATCTTTTCCGCCTTCTGCAACGCATTATTTACGGCAGCAGCGACGAGGTCCTCCATCATTTCTTTGTCCTGCGAATTGAGGAGCTCGGGCTCAAACACTATCTTCAGTATCTCTCTCTTGCCGTTTGCGGTCACCTTCACCATCCCGCCGCCTGATTCTCCGACGACGCTCATCTTCTCGAGCTCGCCCATCGCTTTCTCAAGATTCTTCTGAAACTCAGCAAGCATCTTCTGCATATTTCCAAAATCATTCATTAAAAACTCCTTGTAAAAATATACTTTCTTAAGGATCGTTCTTCAAATGTTCTCTTTTCAAACCATGACAAAATCGATCTCGTGCCTCTCCATGTTGACCCTTACGACTTTGACGCGCACTCTGTCTCCGAGCTGGAATACTTTCCCGCTCCGCCTCCCCCTCAACTGGAACTTGCCCTGAAAAAACTCATAATAATCGTCCATCTCCCTTACATGAACGAGTCCTTCAACCAGGACATCGTCAACTTCGACAAACATACCGAAGCTGGTGATCCCGGAAACGGTTCCTTCGAACTCGTCGCCTACGTGCTCCATCATGTATTGTGTCTGTTTTACCTTAACCGATTCGCGTTCCGCTTCCACCGCTCGTCTCTCTGCTTCGCTCGAGGTTGCGGCGATCTCGGCAAGCGTCCGCCTAAGGTCTCTGGGGTTAGACGTCTCCGTTCCGGTCTCATATGCGTTCAACAACCGATGTACGACAAGGTCGGGATATCGCCTGATGGGAGAAGTAAAATGAGTGTAATACTTGAAAGCGAGCCCATAGTGTCCGATGTTCTTCTCGGAATAGATTGCTTTGGCCATCGAACGAAGCATAATATCGTTAATGAGGTATTCCTCGGGCTTCCCTTCCACGGACTGAAGCAGCCGTTGCAGCTGCTTCTGATTTACCGACCCGTCATAATTTAAGTCGTACCCAAAATGTGAGACAAACACCGAGAGCTCACGGATCCTGTCCGGATCAGGCACGTCGTGCACCCGGTAGAGGAACGGCTTTGATTTGACACCGTGCCGTCCGATGTGCATGGCCACAGTCTTGTTTGCAAGGAGCATGAATTCTTCCACCAGACGGTGACTGTCGAGCCGCATCTTCTTTATAATTTCTACCGGCCTTCCAAGTTCGTCGAACACAAACTTTGCCTCCGGCAAATCGAAATCTATGCTTCCTGCCCGGCTCCGTATCTTCGTCAGCGTTCGGGCAAGTTTATTCATTTCAAGTATAGTGTCGACCAATTCTCCTTTTCCGGTCTCGATTATCTTCTGCACTTGCTCGTAAGTGAATCTCCGCTTGCTGCGAATCACCGATTTGGCAAACCGATAATCGACGACTCCTCCCGTCGGCCGGATTTGCATTATGACCGAATAGGCAAGCCTGTCGGCCTCCGGATTCAGACTGCAAATTTCGTTCGACAGCTTGTGTGGGAGCATAGGAATGACGCCGTTTGTCAGATAGACGCTCGTCCCTCGCTTGTATGCCTCGCTGTCGAGTTGGCTCCCGGGCGTGACATAATGGCTAACGTCGGCAATGTGAACCCCGAGCTCGTACAACTCATCGGAGACTTTCTTGAGGGAAACCGCGTCATCAAAGTCACGCGCATCTTCGGGATCAATGGTGAAGATGATCTCTTTTCGTAAATCCAGCCTTCGGCCGATTTCTTCTCTCGATATCTTATCGGAGACGTCATGTGCCTCGGCGGCGACTTCTCGCGGAAAATCTTTCCTGAGCCCGAATTGGGCCGCAATACTCGCTATCTCGACATTTGGATCGCCGGCCTTTCCGAGTACGGAGACGACCTCCGCGGAAAATCCGCCGTAAGCGTCGACGAGCAGACGCGCCGCAACTTTTTCACCCTCTTTGGCGCTGCCCAGGTTCTTTCTGGATACATCAATTGAAGTGGGAAGATCTCTGCTCCGGAGGAGAATTTTGTACGAACCTCCGATCCTTTCTATCGTCCCTACCACCACCTTCTCTTCATGTGCGAGCACTTCCGTCACCTTCACAACAAGCGCTTTCCCTACACCGCCGACCACCTTCACTCGAACCTTGTCTCCCGGACTCGCTTCGCCTGTGCCACCCTGCGAGACATAGAACTTCAATTTTACATCGCCTGCTGATTCTGACTTGTCAGGATTAAACACGAGGTTCCCATCCCGCTCGAACGCAAGACTTCCCGTAAACGTGTCAACCTTCTGCGATCCTCCGAATTTTCTTCTGCCGCTCTGTTGCACCCCTCCCTCTTGTTCGAGCTGCCGCAAAGCCTGCTTAAACCTCGCATATTCGTGCTCAGATGTGTACCCGAGGAGTTTCGCGAGCTGGCGCTTCTTGAACGTGTATGCGGGGTTGCGTTTCAGAAAGTTCTGTATCTCGCCCTTAATATCCCCGACTTTATTGCGGGGTTTAGTTTTCCGCGAAGTTTTTTTCATATTCCGCTCTATATTGAACTATTGCATCTGTGAGCCCTCTCGCAATCTCCTGCTGACCGGTCTTGCTTCTCAGGAATCTCTCTTCCCGAATATTCGACAGGTACCCCGTTTCGACGAGGACGGCAGGCATAGACGCGCCGATTAGGACGTAGAATCCTGCCTGGCTGACGCCGTTGTCTGCAAGGTGGGCCACCCGCGAGACATCTTGCTCGATCAATTCCGCTAATTGCTCGGAGTACTTTACGTAAGCGCTGTGCGCCATGGTAGTCAGGATCATGTTGTCCGCGTCATAAGACTTATACTTCTTCTCATAATCGTTTTCATACTTGATTGCTGCGTTTTCCTGGGCGGCAATCCGGATCGCTTCGTTCGTTTTCCCGGGACGCAGGAAATAAGTCTCGACGCCGTGGGCAGGGTTAGGTTTGGACGGCATCGAATTACAGTGGATGCTTATAAAAAGTTTTCCGCCTGCCTTATTGGCGATTTCTCCCCTTTCATCGAGCGGGACGAACTCGTCTTTGTCGCGCGTGAGCACTACTTTCACGCCAGGGAGTCTCATGTTCAAATCTCTCTTCAGATCCTTCGCTATCGCAAGGGTGATATTCTTCTCCTCTGTCCCCAGAACACCTGTCGCGCCCGGATCTTTCCCGCCATGCCCCGGATCGATCACTATTACCCCCAGCTTCCAGTTGTTCTTTTCCTTCTCCAGCTTCCTTTTTATTTCCTCAGAGAGAATTTTCTTTACGTCAACTTGCGAATAGAGAGAGACAATGACGGTATTGGTCGTGCTGTCCATCATCACCTGGCTCGATATGTAATTCTGCTTCAGCTTGAAACTCAGTTGTACCGAGTTTGGATTCTGGATGGCAATGATGTTCGAATAAACGCTCGTCGGCGGAAGCGAATTCAGTTGCTGAATATTCGCTACCGCGGGCATCAGGGTAACGTAGAGCATGTTTCCCTGACCGATTGTTGCGGCGTAGGCCGTCGGCAATGACTGCATGCTGATTTCAATGACCGCACCATTCGCCTTTCCCGTTCCCTGCACGCCGGAAATTTCAGTCGATGCTGTACTCATCTCCGAGAGACTAAATTCCGCCTTTTTCTCGTCATAAGCCAGATTCTCCCTTAGAATGCGTGAGAAATACGAGCCCGCGTAGTTTGCCGGCATATACAGCTTGCCGTCCGCCG
Source organism: Bacteroidota bacterium (assembly GCA_023480735.1). GTDB lineage: Bacteria > Bacteroidota > Ignavibacteria > Kryptoniales > JAKASW01 > JAKASW01. The sequence continues at coordinate 49,765 of JAMCXB010000026.1, forward strand.
AGAGTACCGGCAAAGGCAGCTGAAACATCCTTGTCTCCGTTCCCACGGAGAGCATGATGAAGTTGTTGTTCGGCGTGAAGAGGAGGCTTCCATACTTCGAGTAGACGCTGAGTTTGCCCGTCGACTGCAGTGTGAAGGTATGCAGTCCGAGTCCCTGAGCCATGTCGTCAAGCGAAATGTAAACGTGATTGAGATCTACAAACCCGCCTATGTAGGAGGTCGAAGAGCCGTTCTTCAACGCAACAACCTTTGGCTGAGCAAACAATGGCACCCAGGCAACCAGCAAGACCAGAAGAACAGCTTTAAGTCGCACGTCTTTTCTTCCTGAGCTCGATCCCATACAGAAATAAGGGGACGTCGAACTTGACCGGATCAAGAGGATCAAGCTCTTTGAGCCTTTGAGTAATTTCAACAGCTGTTTTCCAGTTATCTGTCTTTCTGCGCGTCAACTTCAGTTGCCTTGCAGCTCTTGAGACGTTTACATCGAGCGGGATCACGAGTTTCTCTGTTCCCAGCCAATCATAAAGACCAAAATCTATTTCATCGCTCCTTGTCATCCATCTTAAAAACATATTCATTCTCTTGCAAGCGCTTCCCTGAGCGGGGCTTGCCAAAAGCGCTCGCGCACGGGGAGTCAACTCTCCACCGAGTGAAGATGGAAGTTTGCACTTCTTCATCTCTTCGAGAACGCCGGTCAGCATATAATAGGTGGAGCCATCGTCCGAACGTGCGTTCAATTTAAGGGCGTTCTGAATCGTCCCGTGCGAACCGATAAGATGCCTTATCGCAGACAGGATCTGAATTACATCCTTGCCGGTGATGTTCTTGTATGCAAACTGGATATGCCCGTCCATCTTCCTCAACATTCCGGCATGGTCAAGATCAGCGACCGTCTCATAAGGCGATTCGCCTAGTTCGGCAAATATCTTTTCGAGCGATCTTATGATGGCATAGCGCGGGCCTATGGCAAACAGGGCAGCGATCAACGCAGCGGTCTCTATGTCATTCTTCTTCCTGAATCTCTTGGGAAACCAAATGGGATCGGAGAGGTAGAAATCCTTCAGGGAATTTCCGGCGTGCAACGATTCGAAGATTACATTGAGACGTTCTAAATCTTCCAATTGCTCTCCGGGAATGCGGACAAATTCGGTTGCATTTCAATTCCAGATGACAAAATACGCCTCCGAAGAGCCGGCATAGTATAGGTCGACTGTGCTTTGCTCGAATTGTGTGCTTGAATTCGCCTTTTGACATCACTGCCTTGCCCCGTGTAATGCCACGTCCCTTTCAAACTTGTAAGCATATACACGTAGTACTTCATATCGTTTCGTGAAACCCCGGTATCTTGATCAAGGATGGACTGCGGTGATGCAACATTGCCGCAGGAACTTTTGTCGGAACGGCGGGATTCTCCCGAAGGGATCGCTTCGCGAGAACCCGCGGTCCCTATTATCCCAAGGGACCACGTTGCCGGGCTGCACAATGTTCTCCCATTGCTCGTGAACACATAATCGCAACATATCATGTCGTCTTATGAAACCCCGGATCTTCGTAAAGAGTGGAGTTCCGTGTCGCTGGATTGCACCACGAAGTTTTGTCGGAACGGCGGGATTCGAACCCGCGACCCCTACCACCCCAAGGTAGTGCGCTACCAGGCTGCGCTACGTTCCGTTCGCTATAAGATAGCTCTTCTCGGTAAGCCAAACAATGCAAGATTATTGAAGACCTTACTGAAGGGATTGCTGCCTAAGCCTTGTCAGATAATTTCTGAACAAGATCGTCCAGGAAAGCGCGTGCCTCCAACAGAGTCTGCTTCAACTCCTCCGCCGAATTTCTTGATTCCTCGGTTTCAGCTACTGCCACGGCGTTGCCGTTGGACTTGGCACTCAGAACCTTCTTCGCCCCCTCAATCGTAAACCCTTCGTCACGAACGAGCCGCTTGATCTCGAAGATCAAATTGATATCCTTGTTCGTGTAAATCCTGTTACCTGCCCTGTTCTTTGCGGGATTCAGCTCGGGAAATTGAGACTCCCAGTAGCGCAACACATGCTGTTCAAGGCCGGTTATTCGGCTCACTTCTGAGATGGAGTAATAAAGTTTCTTAAACTCGAAATCCTTCATCTGACGAGATTATAACATATTATGCCAATAATTGCAAATTTTTGTTAAATGATTCGCGTAAGCTTTCAATTTGGAAATCCAGCCATGGGCTAATAAATTGAGGTTGTTGCGCCTGTAGCTCAATTGGATAGAGCAACAGACTTCGGATCTGTGGGTTGGGGGTTCAAGTCCCTCCAGGCGCACGAAGTGCTTTAACACCATCTCCGTTCCCATGGAGCATTGCCAGTTGAGAAAGAAGTCTTTCCGATAGCACGGCAACTGCCGTATCCGAGATCTCATGCCTCTCAAACGGCACCATTCACTAATCCAAGCAATCCTCTAGATTCGCATGCTGTTCGCCACCAGCAGCATTGAATTATTCCTGCCGGTCGTATCTTAACGAAACCAATCGGGATACAATCCGTAATCAGATGGGAATACAAAAGGTAAAGGGCATCGATATGGCAACAAGACACAAAAGTAAGAAAAAAAGATGGATCATCGCCGGAAGTTTGGTGATCATCTTCGCAATCGGAGCCTTCGTGGTAGCCAGGTCGAACAATGCTAGTTCGTCTGGAGAACCGCCAAGCGTCAAGGTTGTCAGGGGAACAATCCAGGAAAAGGCATTGGCAGTTGGGACAATTGAACCTGAGAATGAGATTTCAATCAAATCCAGGGTCAGCGGGGTTGTCAGGAAACTCTATGCTGACGTCGGCGCATACGTACATGCCGGCGATCCCCTGCTGGAAGTGAAACCCGATCCCACTCCGGTAGAGCTGGCCGATGCCAAGAGACAACTGGAGCTGACACAGGTTGACTTTGACAACATGAAAAAAGAGCGGGATCGTCAGGCGCTCTTACATAAGCGTTCATTGATTTCAGATCAGGATTTCGACAATAGCCAGAAGCTATACATGGAGTCTGAGCTACGTGTCAAGATCGCCCGTGAGAAACTCGAGCTCATGCAGAGCGGAAAAGTAACGATAGATAACACAAAGATAGAATCCATAATATATGCACCGATAGACGGTTACATCCTGACACGTTCAGTTGAAGTTGGAGATCCCGTCACTCCACTTACATCGTATCAAGAAGGAACTGTGTTGATGAAAATGGCGAACATGTCAAGCCTCGTCTTCAAGGGCACAGTAGATGAAATTGATGTAGGCAAACTGCACGAAGGTATGCCGGCAGAAATAAGAATCGGGGCCCTCCCCGGGGATACAATCTCCGGAAAGCTCTCCAAGATCTGGCTGGAAGCCGAGAAGAAGGAAAACGCCTCGGTGTTTCCTATAGAGATTTCCATATCGAATGTAAAGAAGATAACACTGAGAGCCGGATACTCAGCCAACGCCGACGTAATCGTCCAGAAGAAGACCAATATTCTTTATGTCCCCGAGCGGGTAGTGATTTTCAGAAACGATTCCTCATTTGTGAAGGTTGCACTCGGCAACACAAAGTCGGAGGAGCGTGCGATTAGAACCGGCTTAGGCGATGCCATAAACATCGAAGTAGTGTCCGGCCTCAGAGAGGGCGATAAGGTACTAGAAAAACCTGTCGTAAGGATCAACTAACAGTCTGACATGGCGGCATTTATAAGCTTTTTCTCTGAATTCTTCACCGACCTTCGAGCGCAAAAGATGCGCGCGTTTCTCACAATGTTTGGAATCATTTGGGGAACCGTCACAGTCATTGTGCTGGTATCCTTCGGCCTGGGATTCAAGAAACAATCGATGATCAATATGCATGGCATGGGAGAAAACCTGTCAATCCTTTTTCCCAACCGAACGACGAAGCCTTACCAGGGGTTCGGAATAGGAAGGGGCATACGTTTGACCGAAGAAGCAGCATCGGTCATAACTGCAAAGGTCAGAGACATTGAAGCAATAAGCCCGGAGTACATAGGCATGGGAACTCCGGTAAGGTTCAGCAATAACATAACAAATCCGGGTATCACTGGTATCTATCCCATCTATGAAGGAATGAGACACATCATACCTGAAGTGGGCGGGCGGTTCATCGATACTCTCGATGTTGTGGGACGGAAACGTGTGGTCGTACTCGGCAATCAGGTCAAGACCTATCTCTTCGGCGAAAAGCAAGCAGTTGGAAAAACAATATTCATCGGAGAAACACCCTTCACGGTCATTGGAGTTATGCAGCCGAAGACACAAAGCTCATCATATTACACACGCGATCAGGACAGGGTCTTCATCCCCGCACCTACCTTCACGGCGATTTTCGGTACACCATACATAACGGATATCATTTACAAAGCTAACGACCCGTCGAGGACTGCAGCGGTGGAGGAGGAGGTGCGCGAGGCACTTGGCGAGAAGTACCGATTTGACCCGGCGGACAAGGACGCCATATTCATCTGGAATACTGCCGATTTCGAGAGAATACTCCAATATATAACCATTGGTTTTACACTCTTCCTAGGAATTATCGGCAGCTTCACGCTCGGGGTCGCGGGACTGGGTGTCGCTAACATAATGTTCATCGTCGTCAGTGAACGAACAAAGGAGATAGGAGTCAAGAGAGCAGTCGGGGCGAGAAGATCCACGATACTTCTACAGTTCTTCGCCGAGACATTTATGATTATCGGTCTGGGGGCGGCAATCGGATTCTTGATAGGCTGGGGGATTGTTGCAGCCCTACAATTGATACCTGTAAAGGAATATGTAGGTACGCCTGAGATTTCCCTGCCGGTGGTTTTGGCCACTATATCCATTCTGGTGGCGATCGGCCTTTCTGCTGGTATGATGCCGGCTCGCCGCGCCGCAAATCTCGACGTGGTTGAGTGTCTGAGAGACTAATGAATCAGTTGGGAGGCTGACAGCTATGGGAGTGGAGCTCATAAGAGAATTCTTTCATGACATGAACAATCACAGGATGCGCAGCATACTGACGCTTGTCGCTATCACGTGGGGTACAATGTCCGTCGTCCTCCTGCTTGCCTTTGGCGCAGGCTTCGGCACCGCCATGAGAAATGGTATGGTCAATGCTTGGAACAGGGTCCTTATCGTTTACGGCGGTGAAACCGGAAAAGTCTATCAGGGCTTACCTAAAGGACGAGGCATAAACCTCGAGGAAAGCGATGTGGCACTCCTGAGAGCTACCGTGCCGAACATAGTCATGTCCAGTCCGCAGTACAGAAAAAATGCCGAACTCTACTACGGGAAGACGCGGCTGACCACTGAGTGCGAAGGTGCCGGACCGGATTTTGAAGTCATGCGCGCGATGTATCCGGAGTCAGGCGGGCGGTTCATCGATGCCAACGATATAAGGTATCAGAAACGGAGCCTCTTCCTTGGATACGAGATTGCCGACGACCTGTTCAAGGGCGTGAACCCGATTGGCAAGACCGTTATGCTTGACAATGTGCCTTTCACCGTAATAGGCATTATGGAAAAGAAGCTGCAGACGTCGATGAACAACGGCCCGGATTCCAGGCGTGCGGTCATACCGTATTCCACATTTAGAATGGTTTACGGCGACAGGTACATCAATACCATGCTGATCAAGGGGACAAGCCCCGCCGGACAACCCCAAATGATCGATCAGATCCGCCATGTACTTGGAAAGAAATACAGGTTCGACCCGACTGACGAGCGCGCGCTTGGTATTTTCGACACGATGATGATTGACGAGATGATTAGGAAGATCAGCCTGGGGGTGAACATTTTCCTTGGCGTTGTCGGCTTCTTCACACTGATGATAGCCGGCGTCGGAGTCGCAAACGTGATGTACGTTGTTGTCAAAGAGCGAACGCGTGAGATTGGCATCAAGATGGCAGTCGGCGCAAAGAGGGCCTACATACTTTCTCAGTTCGTTTTCGAGGCCCTCTTCCTCTCTCTGCTCGGCGGCTCGCTGGGATTGATGCTGTCATGGGGCATAGTAGCCGCAACGGGTTTGATCGACACGGGCAGCGGAGCGATGCAGTTTCTCGGCAGGCCGATACTTTCTGTAGGTATAATGTTCTTTACGGTAACCGTGTTGACGCTAATCGGGTTATTCGCCGGAGTCTTCCCTGCCCTCAGAGCCGCAGCCGTGGATCCGGTTGAATCTCTGAGGTACGAATAAGCGAAGACGGGTCCCAAAAACCGCCGTTGACACGCCGAAGTTCGAATTTCCGTTCCTTATAACCGTTGCATCTGACAATCAGAAGAGAGTTACCATGCACGCCTAACTCGTTCCGCCCTGTCGTTTGGTGCCCCCTTATCCGAAGTACACCAGGAAATAGAGGACGAGGACTATGACGGCTATGGTATACATCACGACGGAGAACCTCTCTTGTGGCGTGGCTGACCTCCAGTTCTTTACAGGCGGCAGCACGAAAGGGATTACTACAACGACCGCCAGTAGCACCAGAATCAACGGCGGAATTCCCGCGCCAATAATCGACATGGCAATGAATGAACGCAGTGTCACTTCTCTCTGTCCTCCAGCATTGATCGGCCTCTTAATTAGATTAGCAAAATTCCCCGCAAACTGAAACACTCCCGAAGCAATAGTAATTACGGTAGACCATCTCATTGTTATTAATTCCGTGGTCGGCTAAATTTCCTTCGCATTTGGAATGAAACCGGTTTCAATTGCAGCCCTGTTTAAATCCGAAAGAAAATGCCTGAAGTTCTTGAATAGTACTAACACGAAAGGAAAGCGACATGAAGGTACTTATTGCAGACAAGCTGTCTGACAAAACAGTGTCAGCATTAAAAGCCCTTGGCATGGAGGTCACAGTCAACTCTGATCTTACGGCAGACAAATTACCCGAAGCGATAGACAACTCCGATATACTTGTGGTCCGTTCTACAAAAGTGACCGTGAATACCATTTCAGCGGCAAAGAACCTCTCCCTTATCATCCGGGCCGGTGCAGGGGTGAATACAATCGACCTTGTCGCGGCAAACACACGCGGGATATATGTTTCCAATTGCCCCGGAAAGAATACCGAGGCAGTCGCCGAGCTGGCAATAGGACTCCTCATTGCGGCCGACAGGCGAATAGTCGACGCAACCTCCGACATGAGGGGCGGAGCGTGGAAGAAGAAGGAATACGGCAAGGCGCGTGGGTTAAAGGGACGAACGTTCGGCATACTAGGATTCGGGGCGATAGGCAAGGCTGTTGCCAGGCGGGCCCAAAGCCTCGGGATGAAAGTATCGGTTTGGTCAAGAAGTCTTACTAAAGAAATCGCCGAGGAGTACGGTGTGGGCTACGCACCGGACCTCCCTTCCCTCGTGAGTCAATGCGACGCCGTCAGCATCCACCTCGCGTACAAACCTGAAACACATCATATCGTCGACAAAGCAGTTCTGGACACGATGAAGAACGACGCCATTTTGATAAATACTTCCAGAGGAGAAGTGGTAGACACTGCCGCACTAAAGGACGCCATAAGGGAAAAGAAGCTTCGCGTGGGTCTCGACGTGTTTGAAAATGAGCCTTCGGGCGGTGAAGCTGAATTTACAGACAAGGAACTGGCAGCCAAGGTCACCGCGACTCCGCACATCGGTGCGTCGACGGACCAGGCCTCGGAGGCAATTGCCGACGAAGTCGTCAAAATAGTGAAGACTTTTCAGGAGACAGGCGTACCACTAAACACGGTAAACATCCGTGCCCGTTCTTCGGCAACGCAGTCATTGGTAGTACGACATTTCAACCGCGTGGGCGTCCTGGCGGGAATTTTAGGCAAACTCCGCAGCAGCGGCATTAACGTAGAAGAGATGACAAACATCATATTTGAGGCTTCAAAAGCGGCCTGCTGCACGCTTCTGCTTGACGATGCACCTTCCAAGGAAGTGCTGGGCGAGATGGAAAAGGACGAGAACATCATAGAGATAGCGCTGAAGCCCATCGCTTGAAGTTCCACTTTGTCCAATTCAGGCCTCACAATACCCACGTCTGGATGTGGGGCCCGATTATGCGATCTGCTGGACGCCAAGCTCACCATCTGAGGCTTCATTAATTAGGGGCGTAATTACCACCATCAGGCACCGCCTCTGCCATATGAGTTTCCGTAGGAGCGACCAACCTTTCTGACAATTCAATACCCACCCCTGCCGCAAATCCAACGAGAAGCGCAAGAAGAACACCTGGAGCGAACATATAGGAAGTCTGCACCATCACGGCCACATACGGAATTAAGGGCACGCCGAATGTCTTCAATACAACGAGGTTGATTTCCGTGGCGACAATGAAAACCAGTGGATACAACCCTGCCAGAGTAACGGCGGAGTACAGATAGCCGGTATAAAGATTCGGTTTGAAATACCTGATGAAGAGAACGATCGCGACTCCTATCCCTCCGATGTAACAAACATCGCGGAGAACGGCTATCGGATTAAGAGGGCCGTCCAGTACAAGCTGCATAACATACAGGAACAGTAATCCGACATAAGCGCGCCTTGGTTTGAGGAAGACCATCATGTTATAGAAAAGAGACGCTACAATCCCCGAGTCCACGAACTGAAAAGCGGCCATGTGCGGCCGGAAGATATCTTTTGGAAAGAATATCAGCCCGACAACGATACAGCACGCAAAGGGAATCAAACTACGCAAGAGAAATTGCTGGATTTTCCTGGACGTGTCCACGTCTTTCTCCTTTATGTGATTTTATTTGAAGCACTAGACATATTACCGTCATAATCGAGCTTCCCGTCGAGGATTCGCATTTTCCCACCTGCAGTTCTCATTAGTGCATCAGTGTATCTTCCCAATATTGAACACCCAATCCCTGATTAACCTTGAAATATTTTTAGCTAATTTAGCCCCGCAAAGCAATTGGGAAATACAACTACAGCATGAGTCGTTTCTTCCCGGTGAGTTCCCTACTCCTGCAAATTCCCCGTTACATATTGAGCTTGTTTTGCCTTTCTTCCTCGTCATTCCACAGTTGACCTATCGGACTTGCGTCACTAATCCATTCCCCCACCGAATAGCGCAGGACAATGCAATACAGGTAGAAGGCAAGGAGAGGCAGAAAGTGGAGGCATGTGTCCAGGATGACATTGCCGGTAGATAGAAACGCAAGCACGGCGTGCTGCGCTTGGGTCATGCACGTCCGCTCACTCCATACGGCGTCCGCAGGATAAGGAACGGAGCGGGTTCCTTCATGCCCAGCGTCGAGTATATGACGGTATTGAGCCGTGAGCTATCACGCATCGGAATCATTACTTCCTGACGCGAATAAGAGAGAGTGTCGAGATTTCCTTTTGCGCGGGAATTCGTGAAGAGAATTGTCAGCGTGACCAGAAAGAATAGCATTCGAAGTCTGTAGGACATGACATTATCCTCCCTTACTATTAGCCATGCAAGTTCCTCCCGCGATGCGCGGTGCGACCCGGGTGCCGATTTTCATGTAGCTGCTACGGCTGCGGACGCGCGGTCCAGCAAAATAAGCGCGTCGTAGAATCCGACCAGCCCCGTCAGGTGCGCGGCCCCCGGCCCAAGTTCTGTGTCGTCGGAGATGGCCTTCAACACCGCTTTCAGCCAGTCGACATGCAACGCGCACCCCGCGTTTAGCGGGATGATGTTCTTTCTTTTAGCTAATGCAAAGAGCTGGCGTGCAAGTCTATCGCCCTCCGCCGTGGCGGCAGAGGTCCCTGCTATCGCGTCGGAGACCAGCGAGCTGGCCTTCTGAATAACATCCGCGGCAACGGCCGATTTGATTTTCCGAACCGTCTTCTGGCCCGCGATCTCGACCCCCGCCGGTAACGATCCGCGTTCGGCACTTATGAGTATTCCCCTGAGGCTAGCGACGTTTGCCAAAACCGCAAGCTTGTTGTCGGCAAGAACCCGCTCCACCTGCACGAGCCAGTCTTTTGTCTTTTCAGCAAATCTTATATCGCGCCGTTCGTAATACTCCACGATTTCCGGGACGCGCAGGAGTAAGTTTTGAATTTCTTCCATGTTGACGATGTGAAGCATGGCGCCTCCCTACTCAGGAATCAGGAATTGCTTTGAAACTTCACCCTCCTGCTGAATCGAACTCCACTCCATGCCCTCTTCAGATATGGTGAATTCGAGTTGGGCCAGAATTTCTATCGGACCCGCTTCCTTGAGTTCGGCAGTTGTCGCCAGGACATTGAGCCTCGGGGGAGCGACAAGAAACTTCGTGAATTCCCTTTGCATGGATGACTTCAGGTCATTTGCGAATTTCTCCATCGAGGCGGGCTTGAGCGCCGCCGCCTTTTCTGGTGATTTGCGCAGGACATCGACGACATTCGAAACCATCCTTTCTATGAGCGGAGTAATTCTAAGCGGGACCTTCTCGGCGGTCTTGAAATCCTGTATCGCCTGATCGAGAGACTGTTTCAACGTTTTCTTCTCGCCGCTTAGAATCCTGATCCCGCTGATTTTCGACTGCGCATCGAGGAGCTTCTCCGCGCTCTGGCGTATCGAATCCAGCGCCTGCTCTTTAGTTACTCCGCCTTCCGCGGCGGCTTCAACCTCTTTCACTGCCACCGGTACTCTAATCGTGACGTTGGGCAGGCGGAACCTGGGTACCGGCATGTTTTTCATGATCTGATCGCCTGCGTAAAGTTCCGCGAGACGCAAGGTCTCCTGATCTGCTTGAACCCTGGCGTTAGTGAGTTCCGAAAGCAGGTGCCCTATGAATTCTCCTAGATATGGCATACACAATCCTCCACTCAGATATGCGACTCAACTCTAACATTCATTGGCCGGCTGCCGGAAAGTCAGTAACGGGGCAGTTGCCAGCCGGCGACCGCCCCGTCATACCGTTGCACTGAATCACTGTGTGACCTCCAAGAGCAAAGGTGTCAAGACTTCACCGGTGCCGGTGCACTCGCAGGCTGGGCACGCATCGCGTCCTCCAGGATTCCAAGGACCTTCTCCATGCCCGCAGGCATCTCGTCCTGCACCGCTTTGATGTGAACGGCCATTGAATAAGTGCGTTCCACTTTCTCGCCTTGAGTTGTGCTCCGCTGGTATGAAGTGGACACGTTAAGTTTTGCAGAACCCCAGCCCCAGCCGGCTTTGGCCTCCAGCGCCGCGTCGACCTTTAGGTTCGTATCCACTTGGCGATACTCCACCGAGTTTATCTTTGCGTTGAAGTCGATCGTTGTCTCGTCTATGCGGATGAACGGGATCGGCAGCATGGTCAGAATAGGAACCTGAAGCTGCATCTCCTGTATCTGGGCGGGAACCGCAGGCACTGCAGCCTGTGCCTGCACCGGTGCGACATACACCGGGAATCCGGCCGAGTGCGCTGCTTCACCATCGTTTTCCGGCGCGTCCGGGGCCGCCTGCGGATTCGGTTTCATACCCTTGGGATAACTAGGATCTCCGACCTGCGCAACGGCGGCCACCGCCGGTATAGCCGGCTGAAACGGCGCAACCTCCTTGGGATACTTGAAGCTGACATAGATGGGTTCACCTGTGTCTGCAGACTGCGGATCCTTGCTCGAGCCCTGTTTGAACCCGACGGATTTTATGAAGCTTACCGAACTTAGTGCTGCCTGGGCCTGAGCTTCGACCACCGCTATAAGCGGCCCTCCCAGCATCGATTTGAAATCGATTGTTGACAGTTCCTGACCTGGACTTGGCATTGGACGTCTCCTATGATTGGTTATTGTTTAATTGAAACTGTTTTACCAGACACTTAACGTTTGCCGGCATACCTCCTTCCTCTTCGAGCTGCAATCGAACGAAGGCCATATTGATAACGCTCATGATGTCAAACGGATTGCCTGAAGCGACTGGCCCCGATTGGCAGCGGGCATGGACCGCCGAATCAACTCTCGGCAGCCGTTTTTGGATCAATTCGTTCAATATAACCATGACCGGGGCTCACCCTCCCATGTTCATGTGTTCTCGGTGAATTTTGTGGAAGCACTTGGAAGCAATGCTCTGGGACAGGATCCCAAGCCTGATTGTAGCGGAACAAAAAGTCCGCATTGTTCTCTCTCCAGAGCATTCCCGTGAATAGCATCTCCTCGGATTAAACGCTCCGGAGCTGACTCTACGCTGTTATTTAAGTAGCCCTTCCTGACACCCGCTCTGCCCGCACTCTTCCGTCGCGGTTGCCCTGAATTATACGATGTTCAAAATGAATTACCAAGCAAACCAACCGAAGCCGTACAAATAGTCACAATCTCTGCGGCCTGTCATTTCAGCCTAACCCAAGTTCGACACTTCTCGATTGAAAACGGCGATTCCGTGCGGAAACGAGGGAAGGCGGGCAAAAGTCGGCACTACAATTGGTAATCTTTCTTGAGTCGCTCGGGTGGGACGATCTGTAGT
>JAMCXB010000049.1 GCA_023480735.1 Bacteroidota bacterium
CGCCGACGGCTATAATGAGCGATTGACTTCTACTGTCGATGTTCCACATATCGAGAAGGTTCATGGAAATTCCGAGATTGAAAATGAGCGGGAGATCAAAGCTTTCCGACACGTATTTGAGCTGGCGTGAAAAATTCCTCACATCCATTCCGAAGGCCAGACTCTTGAATCCGGTTTTGTAGAGCATTCCAAAATCAAAGGAGACTACGCTCAGCTTTGACCTTGAGGAGACATAGCTACCGTCAGTTTTGATGCTCGTTACGCTCGAACCAAGGTCCTGGAAATCGTAGTTTACGTTGCCACCAACGGCAAATCTATCGCTGATTGCCTTTGCGTAGCCTATCCCAACGGAATAGGCTGTTGGCGAAAACGTCCCGAGATCCAAGTACCCGTTGGCATTGTTTGCTATTATCGTTTTGTCCATCGAGCCGTAGTTGACCAATCTGAAGTTGAAACCGATGGCGCCGTATTCTCCGTGAGCCGGACTGATTGCAATACTTCCGTAATAATGTCTGATGTCTGCAATCCAGCCTATCTGTCCGACGGAAAGCGACACGTCGTTCTGGAGCCTCGCCATGCTGGCGGTGTTGAAGAACATTGCTGCCGAACTCATCTCAAGAGATGTCATCGCCTCTCCCATCGCTGCCGCGCGCGGGTCAGTGGCAACGTTCAGGAAGTCGAAGCCCGATTGCGCCAACTTCTGTTGTGCAAATGAAGTTGCCGCAAAAAGTTGCAACAGAAGAATAGCCAAAACGACCATTCCCCTCGATGTCATTCCGACGGAGTTTATCCCGCGCAATGCGGGGTCAGAACTCATTCGGTCGAAATGACAACTCTTATTCTTTTTCATTATGTTTCCAGTTTTCATGTCGCTCACCTGATCACAACGAATTTCTTAATTGCGGTCTGTCCCTTCGGAGTCTGGAACACTACTATGTACACTCCGCTGACGACGATCTGATTGGAAGACGTCGTGCAATCCCAATATTCGTCGCCGCTTCCGTTGGTATGCTGCAGCGTTTTTATTAGCTGTCCAAGCTCCGTGTATATCTTGATGGTGCATTCCGGCGGTATGTTCAGAAAAGCGATCTGGTTCGGTTCCCCCGGATATCGCAAGACATTCTGAGATGCCGAGATGTTGAAGGGGTTGGGGACGATTCTGATGACATCTCCCAGGCTTGCGCCGCTTTTTTGGACGGCTGAAAAATAGATCGTATCGGGTCCGACTGACTTTGAGACTGTTAGCTCGCCGCCACTCGACGGCTCCCCGGTCCCGTTGCACTTGATCGACCCGGATACGGTGTAAAAGGTATCAACTTGTCCGTTTGGCAGTTTCCGGATTTTAAGGGTGGGACCTGAGGTCAGATTGAATGACTGGACGGTGAAGATACTCCCGCTATTCGTATACACCGAGTAAACCTGGGGAAGAGTGTTTGATTTGCTGTATGAACTGTCAACGGTTAGAGTGACTCTAACGGGTTCTGAAACGCCGGGCCTCAGCAACTTGGCCGGATCATACGTCTGGGTATAGTACCTTCCGCTTTCAAGGGCGACACCGGCGGGAGTATTGCCTCCCCCGTTGTTGTCCGCGGCGTCTCCGACGGACGTAATGTAATAGTAGTAATCAAAACCGCGAATTGCCGACATGTCGTTGTAGCTTGTTACACCCGGCGCCGCATGGTAGAGCAATGTGTAAGCACTATCAACCAAACCCTCTGCGCGGTAAATGTTGTATCCCGTGACTGTCGGCCCGCCTTGGGGAGCGGCCCAGGAAAGAGAAATCCTGTCTCCACCGGACGTGACCGTGAATGTTGATGGTGGCAGGGGAGGCTGCGGTATGTTATAGCCGGAGTGATAGTTTGCGATCGCCCTGCGAAAGGTCTGGAATAATGAGTCCCGGCCGGTATAGACCGAATCGTCTTTCTGCGAAGCCGTTATCTCTCCCCACTTGAATTTGTGTCCGACTCTTATGCATGCTTCGCGGCTCAGGCCGGCAGCGGCTTCTGCCATCACAATGTGAAAGCTTTGCCCCGGAGCAAGATTGTACGGGCCATATCCCTGGGCGGCGCTCATGCCGCCGGTCGTGCCGAATGACGGATCGCCGTAAATCCCGACTTTGTCAGCCATGCGTTGTCCGGCCCAGCTCACAACTCCGTTGATCCAGCCGACGTTCTGACCTAACGACATCATCTGGTATTCTGTCTGCATTATGGATCCGTTGAATTGGCTGATGCTGTTGCTCTGATTGAAGGCATCATCTGAACTTATGTATGCGGTCGTACTCGGCTGACTGGGGTCGTCGGTGGTATCGGTTGCGGATTTGTCGGCATGGATTGTACAGATTCCGATGAATTGAGCCGCGCCCAATCTCCCCGTGGTATCATTCGCCGGCGGACCTGGCTGCGCAGAAGAGTTCAGCCAAATTGGACCTCCAATATTATCGCTCGTCGGTGCGCCACCACCCAGGCCCGGCATCCCCGGTACATTGAAATCGTAGCCGCTGCTCTTATAGTTGCCATGCCACGAGTATATCGCGCGAACATCGTCGTACTTGTCAACGGGCTCGCTTTTCAGTACCTGCCCGCCAAAGAACGTGTTTGCCGGGCTTGGCCCATCGACACCGCTAACGCTGTTGTCCTCATTTATCCCCCATCCGGACGAGTTTGTCCCGATAACATAGCGCGTTTCTGCACACACCGCATATCTGTATTGGAACAGGATGCGTATGCTGTCGAGCGGCTGGCTGGAAGTGTTGATGAATGTGTAGTCATAGATTACATAGTTGTCATGGAACTGCTGACTGAAACCGATCATCTTTCTGACCATTGTCAGCCCGATATAAGTCCGGACACTGTCATTAATAAGACGGTCCATCTTCTGACTCGCGTTCGTATTGTCCACATCAGGGGGAATGTTGTACGACGGGTTCCCGTCGACAAGCACCTGCGGAAGTGCGAACCTGTCCGTAGTCGTCATTTCCTGCGGAACGAATTCGGAGGCGTCGCCATTGGGCCTCGGCCCAAAGTGCACAACCTTATAGGGCCACACCGACTGGTCCTTGGGATCAGTCCAGTTTCTTACTCCGATCCATATCCCCTTCGCCGCCTCCATATCCTGATTAGCATAAATTGCAGGCCATCGACAACCGTCTTGCTGAACCAGAACCCGCTGTTCTTCGTACTCGGAACCTGCGCTCGAATACCAGCTCTGGAACGAACCTATATCCATCCACTTTATTGCGTACTGAGCGGAGGCAGACCGGGCAAATGATAGGAGTCCCGCGGTCATAACAAGCAGGTAACAGAATGACGGAATAATGGAATGCCGGAGTATTGGGGAATTGGAGCGACGGGATCTCCGGTCGTTAAGAGTCGGACCCGTCTTAGTCTCTAAGGCATACATGATTTTCGATAATTTCATTTCTTCCTCATGATTCTTTTCTTGGGAAAGAAAACTTTCTATTTGACGTCTAATATTCAATCTCGACTACCTACTTCCTGCTGCCCACTACCTACCGCTCTACGGTATGTCATATGTGATTCTAATTCCGTAGTAGAATGTCCTCGGATTCAGCATAGACAACTGCCATAGCATCGGCATGCGGACATATGGCTTGCTTGATGACTGATAATCTCCGGGTCTGTCGTTTCCCGGAGTGTTTATGTAACCGAATTTCGGGGTGTTTGCATCGCCTGCAATCGAAGCTGGCAGATGAAGAGATTCCATATAATTGTTGAAGTCGTTAGTCCCGCTACCAAGGAATCCGAATTGGTACGACATGTATTTGTAATTGAAGATGTTATAAATGTCCGCGAACAGCTCCATATCAATGCCATAGAAATGGAAGCCGCGGCTTATTCTCAGATCGAAATCAAGGTAATCCTTCCACTGGGCATTGTTCCGAATACCCGGGATCGTCTGCCCCCCCGACCATGTGAACCATGGCCCCGCGGACCAATTGCCGAGAAGATTAATATGCCAGTCGGCGAGAGGCTTGATGTTACTCCAATTTGGACCAAACCAGTTAGGTGTGAAGAAATCCAGGTTGAGTCGTGCGTATGGCTGCGGAAGCGGTTTGGATTGAAAGATGTCGCCCCACTGGTTGCTCGGCGGATTTGCCATTTCCTGCATTTCGTACGCGCGTTGGTCTGCCGGACTCTGATACAGCCATCTCCAACCAAATCTGCCGTAACTCGATACCATGTAAGTGTAATTCACGAAACCGTGCAACCAGTCTCCTCTGTCCTTTGAAAGGGTTATCTCAAAACCTCTTATGTCTTCGTAAAGATTGCTTGTAGAAAGTCGGTAGTTAACCAGGCTATTGGAGCTCTGGTAATAAGTGGTCGTCGGTTCATCGGAAACATCCTTGTAGTAACCGGCAATGTGTATCAGGTATTGGTCAAAGAGGCTTTGCTCAAATCCCAATTCGTACGCTATCGTACGGGGAAGAGGAGCATTCGGATTTGCGACAAAGGTGACGTTATCCGTTCCCAAATTCCTTTGAATCAGGTACAAATCGTCCGGTGTCGGCATTGAGTAGAAATGACCATAGTTGAAATACAGTTTCGAATCGACTGTCACGGGAAAGGATATCCCAAGGCGGGGTTCAACCACGACCAGCGTTTTGGTGGAAGCGTGGGATACCGTATCAAGCCCGATTGGGTCAATTCCCGAGAAAATGAGCGAATAGGGATCATTAGTGGTGTACCACTGCCCGCCCGCGCGGGAAGCGTCGACTCTGACTCCCAGGTTCGCTATCATGCCTTCAAACTCGATCTTGTCCTGCAAATAGACGGATGCGCGAGTAGGGAACGTGTGCCAGTGCGACCAGTTGTTGTTTGAAGTCAGGGCAGAGTCTATCAGCCCGTAATTGACATTGTTGTCGGTATAGTTGAATTCCAGGCCCGTCTTGATCTGATTGTAGTCATCAATCTGACTTGTCAGGTCGAACTTCACATTATATTCAGCAAGGCTGCTGGTGTCGCGTGAATCGCTCATCCCCAGACCGTTGTTGCTGAACGTGCTCTGGTATGATTGGTAAGATGGAGCTGCGGGCCAATATCCGAACGGGAAATGGTTCGTAGTATAGTAATTCCCGAACCGGACCAACGAAGTATCCCTGGAATAGGGTAGAGGAGTGTCATATCGGCTCCCTGTCTCTCGTATATTTACTTCATAAAATGTCCTGGGATCGATTACATGAGAGAACTTTGCGCCAAGCATGTTGAAATCCACCGTGGTGGGGTTCCAATACCAATCAAAGTACATCCTGGAATCAGGGTAGCTTTGCCCCGAGTATACCGGAGATAATTGGCCTGCAATCTGAGAACTGGTTTGAAAGATTCCGTATGAACCACTTCGGCTGCTGCTGGTGCCAGATTGCTGTCCCAACATTCCTTCAAGCACAAGTTCCATCCCAGGCCCCACATCCGAAGTCATCTTCAAAGAACCATTATAGTTCTTGTAACTGTCTGTCGTCAGCGGCACAATGTACATCGATTGCTGGGCTGTATACGATGCCCAGAAACGCAGGTTGCCGAGATCCTTGCCCACGAACGGGAAGGGCCCGCCAAAGCTTGCATCAATGCTGTAATTGGGCTTCTTTATGCTGAAGTCCTTCCGGTGCGTCCACCCCCACAGTTTTTGAGCCGCAACAGGATTCAAGAATTGGGATGAGTCGCCGCTTGCAAGCGATTTCTCGGCCTCGGCAATCCAGCCGTTGAAGTTCGGGTATCGTGATTGAGTCGATGCGTCCCATCCACCGTTTTTTGTGCCGTAATATGCAACCGCGGGGTCCATGTAAGGCCTTACAAAGTAGGTGTTCAATCCGTTTATGGGTCCACCGAAGTTCTGTGCCTGTGGAGGAGCCACGCGCGAAAGAACGCTTATCGTATAATGCTCACGGCTCCCGCTGTTCGTCGTAACGTTTACCACACCCGATCTGATGTTCCCGTACTCCGCATTGAAACCGCCGGTTTGGATCTGTATGTCCTTCACAGAAGTCATGCTTATCGAATTGTATTGGAGGTTGCTTCTTTGATCACGAAGGGTAAAACCGTCCACCACGAATGCAACCTGGTCTGCGCTATTGACCACGGAATTGCTTACACCTCGAATGAGGATCTGGCCCTGACCCGTAAGTTGGACTCCGGCCTGCAATCCGACAACAGTGGCTACCGATACGGCAGGTATTGATGCGATTTGGCTGGCGTTCAGGTTCGTGGTGCTGGCGGATACATCCTTCTGAATCACCGGCCTCTGAGCAATCACGGTCACCTCCTGGGTAGTGACCGCTGATTCGGACAATTTTACGTCGATGGAGGTCGTCTGGTCGATTGCCACCCGCACGTTTTCCACTATCGTCGTGACGTATCCGACCATGGACGCTTTTAGCACGTAGGTCCCGGGAGTTAGATTAAGAATGACATAACGCCCGTTCAGATCGGTCGAAGCTCCTAGATTCGTTCCCTGTACCATTACAGTGACACCCACCAATTTTTCACCCGTCACCGCACTGGAAACGGCACCGGTGATTTTTCCGGTTGTCTGGGCGAAGACTGCGGATGCATTGATCAGAACAAGGCATAGATACACAATAAGCCTTCTCATTTTAGCTGCACTCCTGTCTAGAGTTAAGCAACGCTCTTGAGTTGATATAGTCGTAGGGTTTTCCCCATGGAAGGACATCACCTGTAAACACTACTCGATTTTTCCTCCTGACTTGCTTCGTCGATGTATCCCCGAATGGAGCCGGAAGATTCTGGGCAGAAGCAGCTGAGCGCTTCAGCTAACTGGCAAGCTCAATCTGAATTTCAGTTACTGCCACAAATCGCCGTTCGATTTCTCCTCCTGAGCTCCCTCAAGGAAGTACTAATCGAATACTATTTCTGTTAAATCATAAGGCAGGAAAAGCACACCCGACCCTTCCGGAGAAAGAACTTGAACGACTCTTCTTTCAACACAGAGGATTTCGGGCCACGACTCGGTCTTTTCCTCCCGATCTTTTCTCTAATAGTGCGAAAAGAAGCCGCTACACGTCCCGATTTTGCAGCTTCTTTAGAAGGAATGAAAAGCAACTACACTGTTGAAGAAAGCACGACTCTAAGTTTTCCTTCTCCAATAATATTCGAATTAACTTCCTTTTAGTCAAGTACTTCTTCCAAAAATTCTTCCAAAATTTTTCGTACCGTTTACCCAACCTCGCCGCCCAATTCTCTATTATGGCACACCTGTGCCTGTCCGTCAACAATACGTCTCTCACAGCTTCTATGTCATGCCCGTAACCGTATGCTTCGACAACAAGAGCTTTGCCGGAGGCCCCGCGCCCGCGTTTTCCTTCTTCTTTGCCTCCGATATACCTTTCATCGACTTCAACAACACCTTTAAGCTTTGTGCGAAAAAAAAATTAACAAGTCCCGCTCGGAGCTTCATAAGAAGCATGTACGCAGTTCCATAGGAAAGCCCCATTTGTCGTGCAAATTGTCGGGCGGAAATGCCAGGAGTAACAGTTGCCATGAGGTACGCGGCTAAAAACCAGTACGTGAGTTCAAGATGCGTTTGCTCCATGACGGTTCTAACGGTAATTGATTGTTGGTATCCATCGGGGAAAACCCATAAATTGCAGGTAGAAATGAAACTCGAAGGTTTTGTTTTCCTATCTCGAATATCATATTCGCCGTTTGGAACTCTGCCAGCTATTTGCATTCAAGGGCAAATGAAAAGCGCAATCGTGCCAGATAGTATTACCGACAGCGATTTCGCTTTCACTGAGGAAGGGCAGCAAAGCATTGGCATGGCCGCTCCTACGGAGAGCTTGTTTACGTATGTAGGAACGCATTTGACTCCGGACATTATAGAGAGAATTCATAACAAAGCTTTGCGGCTTTTCGTCTTTGGAAGGATTGTTTACAAGAGTCCCTACGATGTCGCCATAGCCGATACGACAGAGTTTTCCCAATATTGGGACGGAAGCGGATGGATAGAGGGACAAAGCCATAATGCAATGAAATAGCGACAAGAGATGTTTGCTGGGTTTGTTCATTCGTACAGCCTCCATCTCGTCGGGCCAGTGAGCAAGCCCGATAAGCATGAATTATTATTGATACAAACTCCGAGCATCTCCCGAGAGCTTTGCTGATGTGCCGCTGGCTGGGCGTGAACGCGTCAGGTGTCGCAACTGAGTTCAAGATGTCTGTCTCGGAATTTATGAGTTCGCTTCTGCATGAGGTGGGAGGAATCCAGGTCTACCTTCTGTTCGGAACGTGACCGAATTTCGAGAAGCATAATCACTAGAGACGTGGACGAGAACCTCCATTTTCAACATGGAACATGCTTACACAAGTAGAATTTGAAGATGATTTTTGGCCAAACCGACTTTTCGTCCACATCTCTAGACGATAATTTTCTTCTTCCTTCTGCCGAAGATTAAGTACAGAATAATAACGACCGTGATTCCCAGCACCGCATAGTCAATCTTCCTGAAGTAAACCTGAATCGCCACCCAGTTGTTCCCCAGGAAAAATCCCACATAGGTCAGGAACAAAGACCACAAGAAGGATCCCAGGAAAGTAAGATAGGTGAACTTCAGGGGATTCATCTTGCCGATCCCCGCGGGAAGAGATATGAAAGTCCTCACCACCGGTACTACTCTTCCGAAGAAGATCGAGTAAGAGCCGTATTTCAGGAACCAGCTGTTTGTCTTCTCGAGATGTTTGTCAGACAGAATGATTTTCAGCAGTCCGTACCTGTTCCTCATTTTGAGTATCCACTCCGCAAGAAAGTACGAGAGGAGCGATCCCGCAACATTTCCCAGAGTCCCTACCGATGCCACAGCCCAGAAATTGAAAGTGCCCTGCATAGCCAGGAAGCCTGAGAAAGGCATGATGACCTCCGATGGGATCGGTATGTTTACGCTCTCGAGTGTCATCAACAGGAAGACTCCGGGATAACCGAGGTATCTGATTATTTCTATGACCGAATTTGAAATGAAATCTGTCATCTGCCTTTTTTCTCGCTCATCTGCAGAATCCCCCTTGCCTTCCCGAGCACGTGTTCCCTCAACTCTGCAGGCTTTCTTACGAACACGTTCGAACCCCACGACAGAACCCAGTTGCCGACTTCTTCGATCGAATTTACCTTCATTCGGAGAACCACAATTCCGTCCTCCGATTCGATGATTTCCTGGCCTTCGGTCCAGATGCGGTTTCGTACCAGCGCCGCGACGGACCCATCGAATTCAAGTTCGGCCTCAAATATGGTCCCTCCGCTGAAGAATCCAAAACTGCCTGCGTAGTAGTCATTCGTCGAAAAGTCCCCGATGCGCTCGAAGTTCTCCCCGGTGCTTACTACTTCCTTTATATTGCCGATAATAAACTGCTTGAATATCTTGCCGGACCTGACAATCAGCCGCCAATCGCGGTTGGCAGGAATTATGTCGTACGGCTCGACTTTATATTTCGATGCCGTCTGGTCGTGAAGTCTGACATAACTGATCACGATTCTCTCGCGCTGCTCGATGGCATGAACGAGTGCGGCAAACACTTCAAGCGTTCTGTCCTGCAGCTGCTTTGCCGTCAACGATACGTTTTTGGGAAAACTTATTATTCCGCTGACCGAGGTGAGATAGACCGACAGAAGTTCACGGTAATCATCTTCGGTCAGGGAGGCGAGGAGAGTCAGCTGCTTCTTCGAGCTGTGGATATCGTACCCCATGCCCCGGAGTTCGTTCAGGTCCCTGTTGAGTGTGGCGACCTCGACTCCGAAGATTTCGCACAGGTCGGCAATTGAATACGAACCGGGATTTTTCTCTACCAGCGAGAGGATTTCTATCTGCCGGGCACTCTTATTGCGGTTCACGTTTCTGCGGGCGCCGCCCGGTTCGGCACCCCCCGCAATCTTTTTTTTCGGGCCGGATGGGTTCAAGCCGCTTCAGCAGGATGATTGCGACCGATGCGGTGGCCTTTCAGGCCATAGAATCCAACGTATGCGTAGGCGATCAGCGGCACGATGTAAGAAACCTGCAGACCGGCAACATCCGCTATGTGCCCCTCCAACGGGGGCAAAATCGCTCCGCCGAGGATAGCGGCGACAAGGAGCGACGAAACCTGACTCTTATATATCCCGGTTCCTTCGAGTGCGAGTGAGAATGTGTTCGACCAGCCGATCGAAGTGAACAATCCTACTCCGACAACGCACCACATGGAGACTTTTCCTCCGGCAAATATTGTCATTGCCAGAAGCACGACGATAGCAGCCATGAAGATGGCGAGTGAGCGTCCCGCATTCGCTTTGCCGAATTGAAACAGCAGCCAGCATGCGGCAAGAAGCGGCAGGTAGTTGACCACGACGTTCCAACCGCTGAGAATGCCAAGTATGATGAATGCGGCTATCGGAATACCCGCCAGAAGAAGCTGCTTTCCCGTCGATTTCATTTCGCTCAGCTCGACTGCACCCATGAAACGTCCGATGAGCATCCCGCCCCAGAACAACGACACATACTTGCTCGCCTCTACCGGGGTCAGTCCCGCAATGCCCGGCTGACCGAGAAAGTTGATGATGGAGCTTCCGATCGAAACTTCCCCGCCGACGTACATGAAAATCGCAACGATGCCGAGAATGACATGGGGAAACTTCAGCGCTCCAGCGCCGCGCTCGATCTTACCCTCTCCGACATGCGGTAAATGGATAAAGAAGAAGACAATCGCCAATACCAAAAAAACGATGCAGAACGCGAGGTACGGCACTTTAACCGACTCGGCGCCGTTTGCCCCGGCCCGGTTGAAGTATTCGAATATCAGATAGCCGCCGATGAGCGGACCGAGCGTCGTTCCTACCGAGTTAAAGCCCTGCGCAAGATTCAGCCGGCTCGAAGCGGTCCGTTCCGGCCCAAGAATCGTTACGTATGGATTCGCAGCGATCTGCAGGAGCGCAAATCCGAGCCCCACTATGAACAGCGCTACGAGGAACAATGGATACGAGACTGCGGTCGCGGCCGGCCAGAACAATGCGCTCCCGAGAGCCGACATCAGGAGTGCCAGCACAAGACTATTCTTATAGCCTATCTTCGCGATAGGATCCCCCGCCGTCATGGAAATAATAAAATAAACGAGAGAGCCGATGAAATAAGCGCCGAAGAAGGCAAACTGCACCAGCATAGCCTGGAAGAAGTCCAGTGTGAAAGCCTCCTTAAAACGGGGGATAAGTATATCGTTCCACGCGGTCATGAATCCCCACATGAAGAAAAGTGTTGTCATGATTGCAAAGGGGCCACGATACGTGGATGCCTTGCCCGTTTGTTGAGAGGACGCGACGCCCTCACTCGACACGTTCATAGTAGCCATTTTATGATTCCTGGAGGATGGTTCTGTTGGGGGATTGACTCGAGACTACTCACTATTTGATCACCACGAAGGCATATATCCGAACATTCCCCGCCGCTCTTAATCCCGAATGGATAAGAGCGCGTTCGGGCACAGCGTCTATTAGTACTTCCTGGCTCTGCATTTTCATTTTAAGATCAATCCGATTGTCTGAGTTTTAAATTGACAGTGTAATTTGGGGTCCGCATACAGATTACTATTCGTAAACGTACAGTTACCGGCGTGAGTTTCTTTGCCGGTCACCAATTTGCTCTTCAACCGTTAAGTTAACTGTAAATGCTTATGTTTTCCAACTAAATTGCGTGAGTTTACTCGGGTGTTTGATTTTCTGGAGCTTCAATCTTATCCCATATAAGTTATCGTTCAAAGAGCCTCCGTGTCTCTTCTTGTGTAATGCTTCGGTGTGCGGGCACGAAAGGCACGAAGACACGGAGAAACTCTTTTTTGCGATTTGCACGTTCAGATGATTGTCACTTGCATTGTGCAGCCCCCTACGGATTGGAAGAAATCTTTAGAGAGGCCGTCGGTGTTCCTGTGATTTCCGACACCGGCATAGCGAGAAGCCATCCGTAGATGTTACTCACGTATAGCGTCCCGCCCACAATAACGGGCGACGACGGGCCGAACGCACCTCCTATATGCCTGTTGCTAAGAAGGGTTCCGTCCGAGACTCTGATAGCGGCGATGTCGCCCGACTTGTATGGCACGTAGAGGACACCGTCAGCGAGAGCCGCACCTGCTCGGATCTGCGCGCCAAGGTGCACCTTCCATAGCTCGCGACCGCTCTTCAGGCCGAATGCAAAGTAATCTCCGGTCACCGGACTTCCCTCGAACACCTTGCCATCCGCAATCATGGGCGTTGCCGTTTTCATAGCCGGTGGTACCGGACCTTTTGGGAATTTCTTCTGCCAGACAATCTTTCCGGTGTTTGCATCCAGCCCAAGCAGGACGTTTGCAACGGGGTTGCGCGGGTCGCCGGTTTCGACAGTCGCTTCCTGCACCACGATGCTGTGAGCGTACGCCGGCGTGCAATCGCCCATCCCGGTCGCAACAAGCTTAGGTATCGTGATCCTCCAAGCCACCTTGCCAGTCTTCTTATCGAGCGCATAGAAGTAGTTTGGATCGGTGCCGCCGAGGAACACATACTTCCTGTTCAGTACGGGAGAGGACATACTGACAAATGAAACGATGTCGGAGATCCATTTCGGCTTCCCGGTTTGCGCGTCTATTTTGTACACGTGGCCGTCGCCTGTCCCGATGTATAGGAATCCAGTTTCGTAAGTCGCGGTGGGCATGGCTTCGCCCGCAAAATGGTATGCCCAAATCTCCTTACCGGTTCTGGCATCGAGTGCATAGAGGGAATTAAGTCCCGGACCGCGCGTCGGCCGCTTACCTTTCACATACAGCATCGTGTTTGCATAGTTGAAATAGGCGCTGCCCGTTGAGACGAAAACGCGTCCCTCGGCGACCAATGGGTTGCTCATATTCATGTTCCATCCGTAGTGCGCCCAGATCAGTTTGCCTGTTACGGCGTTGAGCGCATAAGTGTATCCATTATCGCTTCCTATATATGCAATTCCGTTGACCACCGACGCGCCGACCGGCATTCCGATGCCGTAGGCAGTGGTGAGGATACTGTTGTTCACAGGTGGTCCATCCAGGCTGACCGCCCCCGCTCCAGCAAACTTCCAGTCGACTCCGTTTCGTAGGACTGCGGGAGCGTTTTGGGGTATGGAGAAAACGGCGTTGCGTCCCTGGCTAGACGCATACGTCGTCCATGTTTTCGGAAAATAACCTGCAAGGGCGGGGTCAGGAAGATTCTCCGGGTAGTATTGATAAGGGAATTCTGCGGCGACAGGATCCTGGGCCGACTTTTTACTTTGCGCGTGAACCAGCGGTGAAATTTGAATGATAGACAATACAGCTAATGCGAGAAACATTCTCTTAAGCATAACATTCTCCTTGAAAAGTTTTGTTCAGACACACTGTATCAATCCGCACAGAATGCGGGATACCAATGTCAATTAATTCACGAGAAAGTTATGCCTGAGGAGGGGCGCGAGTGGAGTAACTGCCTGCTGGCTCGAAGGACTGCAGGATTCGCGGATGGAGAAACAGGAATGTGGAACCGTCCGGAACATTAATGCGAGTAGTGACAATTCCCGGACTGGCAACTGGCTGCGCGAAGATCTGCGCCGGACAAATATGGTGAGCGTTAATTATGTCCAGAGCGTTAGCAGAGGGTGCTGAACTGGAAACGGAGAGACCAGTTTCCGAAGCAGCGGAATCGAACCGTGATACCTCGAAAGCGGCAATGAGCCCCAGGTAAATGATTAGAGCCAGTCTTGCGATCTCTCTGCCGTTGCCTGATGGGTTTTGTTTACTCTGACTCATTACTCATGTTCACAAATTAAGGCACGATAAAGTTCCTGAAGAAACTGTTTCATTCCTTATTGCAACTGCCAGTAATTAAAGAGCCTGAAGAGAGCCCTTTCTTTCTGGGCTGAAGATATCGTGTCTTGCAGCAGGAGACGGTACGCGGCAGTGGCTATTCCATATTCACCCTCCTCCCGTGCCTGTCGGGCGAATTGGAAAAGCAAGGCGGGATCATTGCCGGAAGGCGTTGTGCCGCCGGATACTGTCTGCCCGTTCAAAGTCACCTCCTGGGCAGCGGCGCCGCTGATAGGGCAATTTGCCTGCGAGGTCAGCGCTCCTGTGTAATCAATGGTTGAGGAGCTGTTGTCGGTCCAGAACTTCGATGCGTCTGGCGGTGACTGTCCCCACCAGTCATACTCTGCCGTGATCGAGCTCGTGTCTGTTGCATAGGCATTGTAGGTGGTATTGCCGTAAATACTGTTACACGTTCCCTGGTACCACCTGCCTGTGTAATCGCCGAAAGAGATCGTGGAATTAGTGCTGGCCCCGATTCCGTCCGTGTTGTTCGTGATGGTGTTTCCTCCTGCTTCACTCTGCCCGCCGGTAGAGATGACAGAGCCGTCTTCACAGTAAATGCCGACGTTGTTCCCTGAACTGTTATCGTTGAGGAGATACGCGGCTGAGCCGTAGAAAACTAGCCCGTCGGATCCGTTGTTGTCAGTTGTGTTCGACTCAATATCGGGCATGCCGGTACCGTCGTTCCAGCAGGCGATCCCGTGGTAGTAGTTGTTCTTTATGGAAAGGTGCCTGCCTTGATATGAATGGTGCGTTCATACCTTCGCTACGGTTCACGTTTCCATAGTTCGGATCCGGATAATCCACAAACAATGGATCCATGAAGCTAATCGTACCGCCAGAAACATTGCCTGCGTCGATTACAGAAGTGGTGATTGTCGCCGCGCCATCCACTGACCAGTACTGAGGGATGAGCGTATCTGTACTGTTGGAAACAAATAGGACGCGGGTTTGTCAAGGCATGAAGATGCCCGACGCAAACCCACTGCAGTGGTGACCGGCCACTGATCTATTGTTTCTTTTTCTGGCGGAGTGCCGAAATCACTCCGCCGAATTATCTTAGTCTGGCTTTCTCCTTTCTATCTTAGTTCCTTTTTCCCACGAGTACCAATCCGGCTCCGCCTATTCCGCCTGAAACCGTTTGACCGACTGCAACAATCGTGTTGCCCTTAACCGCAACGCCGTATAGCTGGAGACTCGGAGCACTGATTTGGTTCCGGCAATTGAACCACCTTGATCCGTTGAAATGGAGCACAATCCCGGAGCCGACCGCAAATATGTCGTTTGGGCCTGTGCCCCGAATCGCCTCTAGGTAAACCGAAGGGACGTTCATGATGCGCTCCCATGGCTCATTTAAGTCCATTGACTTGTAAAGCCCATCTCCACAGACGTACCACTCCCTCCCGTTTGCGCTCCAGACGCCGACGATACTGGTAGCAGGAAGCCCTGCTGTCCGTAACATGGTTGTCTGTGTTCTAGAGAGCTGCAGAACCGCGACACCATTGTCAGTGAACTGGTCCGAGGCTACTGCCAATACCTGTGATTCACGTGATGTCGAATCAGAGACACCCCAGACGTCGTGGATGTCGAGGTTGGTTCCACTGGAAAGTATCCGCCAAGAGTAGCCGTCATACACAGCAAGCCCTCCCGCACGTCCAACCGCGAAAACGTGGCTCGGGTCGACGCCCCACATTCTGTAGATGTCGAAACCAGTTGGTGACTCAGTGCATATAGGCTCGGACTGCAAAGTGCCATTCCAGGGAACTATCTCACTATTAGTCGCTATCCAGATATTTCCTGAAGACCAGGGGAGAACAGCCCAGGAGGCAGAGACACTCTCGAGGCTCTGTCCACAAAACACGTAGGAGAAAATTTGCTGTAGTTGCCAATCTCCGCCATTCCACCCCACAAGGTTATAAACCGAATATCCGTTTACTGAGGAATCCTTAACGGCAATATCTCCCACCGCCCAAATGTCACTGTCGTTTATGATTGCGACATCATTTAGCATGGAGCTTCCGGCTGTCCCTCCGAATGTGTATGTCTGCCACGTGAAATTATTGCTTGTCGTGTCCAGTGTCGTAATTTCTAGCGGTAAGCTCGTGTCAGACACCTCATTGTTTACAAGTCTGTATCCCTTGTACCTGTAAGTCCGCTCAGGCTGTGCCGCCGTGTCTATCATCACTGTGTCTGTGCCGGAAAATGTTCCGGTCAGAACGGTGTCTCCATCTCTCGTTATCCTAAACTGCGCACCGCTATTAGCTGTCTGTTGACCGCTGAAGGCTACCTTCAACCATACCTCCGTACATGTCACATAGTCCGCCGTGAGTTGCATGTTTCCAGTGATATGCGGGCCTGTCGGTGAAGAAGTGCAGCTGAAGGAAAGTGTTGCAAGAGTGGCTAAAAGGAGTGAACGTTGAAGCAAATTGTGCTTATCCATCTCATCCCCGTTTATTATCCTGCGATAATGTTATTAGCTCAGTGAGAGAAAGTCAACCGTTGAGCGCTTGGATTTCCAATCGATTATGGAACCGGGCGAAAAACCTTTCACTCATCATGCTCTGCCGGCTCTATTTTTCTCTGCCCAATCATGGGACAAACCCTATGCCGGCCCAGTTCCTTCTTATTTTGAACGGAAAGAGGGAAATCGGTTTAGGTTTTCCAGGATTTCGGGAAGTAGTTCGGTCAGCTTTCCGGTTTTCTGGAAAAGCTTGAATTGAAAGTGAAGGCACTGTGGCGGCGGTTCTTCACCTCACGACTGCCATCCTCCCTATCGCTGAGCTCGTGTATTCCCCGTCGATTGTCGTCGCGATTACCTTATACAAATATACTCCGTTTGCAAGCCGGTCTCCATCTTCATCAAGTCCGTTCCAGTCGATTCTCACGAACGTACCGGTCAACCCGTACGCGTAGATTGCCTTGATCAACCTTCCGCTGATCGTAAATACCTTTATGGTCACATTGACCGGCTCCCCCGCACCGCCGGCATCGCTTCTCTCGAACGTAAAGGCCGTGCCGTTGCTGAACGGGTCCGGATAGTTGTAAACGTCTGTAATCGACAGCGTAGCGTTGGATTCCACGTCGAAGGTCGCACTCGACTGCGCCTCATTGTTGAACGCGTCGAAAGCCTGTATCGTTACCGAATGCTCGCCGTACGACAGATCGGTAGTAACCGGATATACTACCGTCCCATCCTGATACGAGTTCAGCTTCCCAGTGTAGTACGGCGCAAGGTTTACCGACTGCTGACCGTCAAATGTAGCCTGCAGGCTGTGCCCTATCGCGGCGTCGGACAAATTCAATCCGTTAGCAGCATGGATATCCACTATCATGGTCGGATTGGCCGATACCACGTCCCCATCCCTGAAATTCCTCGAGTCGAAATAAATATTGATCACGGGGGCAATGTGGTTGTTCGTTGCCGTTGTGTCGGTTCCTCCGACGATCACATTCCGCGTATACCCGAGACCGTCGGTACCTCCTCCTCCGAAATACAGTTCTATCTTGCCACGTTCGCCGCTGTAGGATATGTCCTTGGGGATCACCGCCTGTGCCTCGAAGTTCCCGCCTTGAATCGAAATCTGCCCGCGATACAGAATCGATCCAGGGAAATTGTAGCTGAGATTCCATTGAGGTATCAGCACAGGCTTGTCGGAATCATATATGGTGACTATCCCGGTATCGGACAGGTCGTTCCATACCGTTCCGTCTGCGCGCAGAACCGTGCCTTTGATGTCGAGTTTCTCCAACGCTTTTATCTCCTGCAGCTGAGCCAGCGATTCCCCGTTCAGGCTGTCTATTACAGCCTCATACTTCGGTACTGCCAGGCGCACAGTCGGATCACCGATGTAGTTGTACTTCGCATCGGCGAGCGAAAAAAGAGCCTGCTTTGTTTCAAAGACCGCGTCGCCAATTCTTGGGGGAACCCGTTGAGCATTCCATACGAGCATGTCGCCAAAAAATGTATCGTCGAACAACGAATTGTCCGACTCGTAACCAACCCTCGTGGCGCTGAGGCAGCCGATAGCTCCGCCGTTCGGAGAATTCACGAGGAGTTCCGCCCCGCTTTCTTCCTGGGGATTGTCGTCGAGCCCAAAGTCGCAGGTGGCCGTGACAAACAAAGCTAGCTTGTTAAGGTTTGTCAGTTGAGGTACTGCCACCGGAGCCTCAAATATGTGAGCATAGGACCAGAGGTTGAACGCACCGTGACCCACGAAATTCATCATGAGCGTCCCCTGGTTAATCTGGTTTATGATGTCCGAGGCGGCCTCTGGCTTCCGACGGCCTGAGGTTGAAACGATTGTCGGATAGAGCGCAATGTAAATCTGTTTCAAATCAAATTGGGCCGGGATGTACTGCTCGAGCATCTGGGTATCGCTGGTGAAACCGGGACTGCCGACATCATTTACTATTCCGGTCGTCACATCGTCGTCTGCAACGAGGGTGATGAGGTTCCGCCAGGTCCCGAAATCGGGGTTCGTTTCATATAGCTTTATCTTGTTCACGACAGCATCTGCATCCGCCGCATCATGGGCCGACAGTCTTCCTATGCTCATCGAAATCGGCGTCTGGGTCAATGGACCGTTGAATTCCACGTAATAGTCATCGCTGCAGTAAGTATTGACCTGGTTAAGCGATTCGTTGGATTCGTAGGGCGGCACAAACTCCGTGTCCTTGGCGGCGATACCCTTGTAGTCGTAGGTACCCGATCCGAACAATATCACGTAAGATGGGGTCAGTTGGTCGTTCGTATAAGCATATTTCAGAAAATCCCTTATTGCCGTCGGATCCGGGATGCCGCACCCGAACTCATTGTAAATCTGTGTCGTCGTGACGACCTGAGTGCTGAGAGCATCGTGGCTCTCCTTCCAGCTCGCCAGTCCACCGGCCTGTTGTATGAATTGTGGCGCCGAGACTATTATCAGGTCCGCCCCCGATAGCTCGCCGTGTAAATTTGAATTGGGAACGCTCACAATAGTTGGTACTGACAAGTACCCGTTATCGCCAACCGCATAAAACTCTTTCCTCGATCCCGAGGATGTCTGTGTCCCGAAGTACGCAGTGCCGTTGGTCACGGAATCCGTCTGCACCATTTCAACGTTCGAGAAATCGGTTACACCAAACACGCTCACGTTGTTGCTCGAAAAACCGCTTACCGAATAATACACGTTCGCTGTCGTATCCGGCCCATAGAAATCCAAGACGTCGTCTGCCGACTGAAAATACCTGTGGTATAATATTTCAATCCAGTCGATGTATCCCTGCGCGGGCGACCAGCTGGAATTATATGCGATCTCCAGTGAGCTCTTGTCGTTCGGAAGGTTGCCGGTTCCGACAAACGTCTGAACAGGAATCTGATAAGCGTAATCCCCCTGGTCGCTGAACTCGCCGGTGGTCGTAACCGTACCCCCTACGACCGTTCCCAGTTCCGTGCTGGTCGCACTCTCATAAACGTTGAAGTAGTTGTAGCTTCCGACCGTGCTTCTGGAGATAAGAGCAAGCCTGTAGGTAATATCCTGAGAATGGTCCAAACCGTAAAACGTGTTCTGATACAGATAAGTGGAACTGCCTCCGCTAGAATTCGGCGGTACAAGCTCCGGACCGTACCAGTCCTGGCCGGAGTTCAAAAGATTGTACATCGACGTGTCCTGGAACACTCCGGACGTGAAACTCTTGGGACGATAGTATGCGGCCGAGTGCACGCTCGGTACAGCCTGCATCCGTTTTCCCGGCTGCCCGCCCCAGGTTATGAAATAGTAGTCGGTGTCTGAGTAGTTGTTGATGTAATGAGAAAATGTATTCGATGAAGAGTCGTAGCTCCAGCCCTTCGTTCCCCTGCCGTAAAACAGGACATAGTCGTTCGGGCCGAACGTACCGCTTCCGTTTGCGTCATAAACATATATTGCGTTCTCCGTAAGATCGCTCGGACGGGGTGCCGTCGGATCCTTGGGCAGTTCGGTTCCGCCGTTGTTGTATATCTTAATTGTGCTCAGGTCTACGCCATCGACCGGAACGCCGGCGGCCTTGAGCTCCGAATATGTCAGCTTGTATATCCCGCTCCTGTATACCGACATCTTGTACCATGTCCCCTGTGCCAAAACGCTTGAGGTCGCCGTCTTGAGTAAACGCAGCGGCTGAGCTATTACGGCGTTCTTCACCTGCGCATAGTTCACAAGCGCACCTGACAATAACAAATCGGTTGGCGTATTTTCCGTCCTCACCCCGCTCCCAACCGATGTCACCTGGAAAACGACTTTCGAGAGGAGCTGATAAGAGCCCGACGTACTGTCATATGAATATGGGTAAACCCGTATCATCGCCACGAAATGTTTTCGCTGATCATATGGACGATCGAATGAAACGAACTGCGAAACCATATTCGGCTTGGTCACCGCGGGATATGCAGGACTACGATAAGGTGCCATCATCTGAACGGTCCTGTAGTCGGTCTGCAGAACCTGCACTTGTATCTCCTTCGAGAAGACTCCTACCAGGACCGGAATAAACTCCCGGATATAATTGCCACCGGAATTGAATTCAGTTACGACGTTTCCATAGATCAGCTTAAGTCCCTTGATACCGTTGGCCGTTACGGTGTCGGCTCCTATTGAATCGGGAATTACCTGGATTGTGGTTGAGTTTCCACCTTCTGAAAGTAAGGTTACGGATGGACCGCTCTGTGCGAACGCTGTACCCGCGAGAAGAAATGTCAGGACTCCCACCAGGTAAGTCTGCCTTACCATCATTTGCCGTCTCCAAATAAGAAAAAAGCCGAACCCTGCGCGGACCTTTCGCACAAGAATCGGCAACAAAGGCTCTTCAAAGGTCTACAGCAATATAGTCTTTAAACCTTTAACGAAGTTTCTGCTTGGCTCCATTTTCGAAGAATATAGCGCACAAATATTGGGAGTGTCAAGGAAAGATGAAATTAAACTCCTTGAACTGCCACTACCCTTTTCTGTTCCACGGATTGATATACAACTCAATCGGGACTACCCGCTGCCGAGTATTCTGGGGAGAAGTTTTCTGTCGCTGGCGGGCAAGGTCGCACTCGGTCCGAGGAGCGTCGCCTGAAGATGTAAATGACCGCTACTTTTTAGTTTATGGTTAAAGGGTTTCGAGGCGAAGGGAACAAGAGGTAGAAATTCTCAGTATCTTTATTAGCTATCTCAGCAAGTATGAAATTTCTTTTGCTTCTCCGACCGCTGCCTTCCGTGATTCGCGGAAAGAAGACCGTCTTCATCGGGAATAATGAGCTGCGTCCTTGACTCCCCACACGAACCCTTTGCGATGTTCAGAAATAATCCGCGTCTTTGTCAAACTTCGGAAGAGCCTTGTCTTTGCTTGAGACGACGGGATTGGAGACTTTCCAGTCTATCGCGAGCTGGGGGTCGTTATACAGCACGCCGCGTTCATCCTCGCGCGAATAATACTCATCGACCTTATAAACAACTTCAGCCTCTTCCGAAAGCGTGGAGTAGCCGTGCGCAAATCCCTTCGGGATGTAGAGCGACTTCTTGTTCTCTTCGGAGAGAACCACCCCAAACCACTTGCCGAACGAGTCCGACTTTCTCCTCAGGTCGACGGCGACATCGAACACCTCTCCTCTTATACATCTCACGAGCTTCGACTGTTCGCTTGGATCTGCCTGAAAATGGAGCCCGCGTATTACCCCTTTGGTGGACCTTGAATGGTTGTCCTGTATGAATTCTTCCTTGATACCGACCTTCTCAAATTCGTTCGAGCGGTATGTCTCCATGAAGAACCCGCGTTCATCGTTGAAGACGTACGGCGTAATTATTATTAATCCCTCGGGGGCTTTGATGTTGGTAAAAGTAAAGGTCATAGTTCCTCATTTTTGATTTCGAATTTCGGATTTGATGGTTACGTTATGATTAGAATTCTCAAATTGTGCATTCATAATTCCAATTCGAAATCCGAAGTTAGCCATTCGAAATTGCTTTTCAGTCCTTCATGTTTATGAATTGCAGGGGAATTCCCACATTCTGTCCCTTGAGCATCTTTATGACTTCCTGCAGGTCATCTATCTTCTTTCCCGTCACGCGCACTTGCTCTTCTTGTATAGCCGCCTGGACTTTCAGCTTCTGGTCCTTTATGAGCTTAACGATCTTCTTCGCGGTTTCCGTATCGATACCTTCCTTTATGGATACCTCCCGCTTCACATGACCCTGTGAAGTCGGTTCGACAGGCTTCGGCTGGAGGACCTTCGGATCGACCTTCCGCTTTATCATGTGGGTCATGAGCATGTCCATGACCGCATCCATCCTCATCTCATGCTCGGCCACGACGCGGATTACTTTTTCCTTCTTGTCCAGGTTTACCTCCGCGGGTGAACCCCGGAAATCGTAACGGGTGGCAATCTCTTTCTTAGTGTTGTTGATCGCGTTGTCGACTTCCTGCAAATCGACCCGATTGACAATGTCAAATGACGGCATCCTTACTCCGGCTTTTTGAGTCAAAAGTCAAAGGGCAAAATTCAAAAGTAGGCTGCACTTTTGACCTTTGACTTTTGAATTTTCACTTTTCAGGGGAAATAGCGATAAATCTCTCTTCGGTGCAGCACCCGGTAGAAGGCAACTGTGTCTCCACGAAGTTCTATGCCTATTCGATATGAACCCATCCGAATGCGATAGAAATTCTTGTACCCTGAGAGTTTCCTGATATGTTCAACTCCCGCTATAGTTGAAAGGGCGGGTATCACTTCAAAAGCTTCATCATAAACGGCGTCTCGTGCATCGGAGGGCAGGGATTCAAGATCCTTGAGAAAGGTCCTTTTGTAGAGAACCCTCATTTCTCTTTTGAAATATGGCGCGCCAGCCTTTTGGCTTCTTCAATATCCAGTTCCTCATCATCAGCTACCTCCTCCATCGCCTTTCCTAACCCGGCGTCCAACAGGAGGTTTTCAACCTTCTTGAATGTCGAATAGTCTATTACAACGGCCTCGGGCTTCCCGTCTTTATCAACGATGTATGATTTCGCGATATCCATGACTTTTCGTCTCACTCCTCACTGATATGATAATCAAGCGAAGGACCAATTTCAACCACGCAAGGCTTCGCGTCGTAACCCCTCACTTATGGTTTCTCGCCAAGCCGCATACGAGCTCGCAAAGCGAACCGCTCGTCAACATTTCTTTGCGTTCTTGGCGCCTTTGCGAGAGAAATAACCCTTTCAGTGAGGCATTACTTCGCGTCAAATTCCAGATTCCTCCTCCGAACGCACTTAAGTATCCGGCTGCAAATCCCGCTTCGCGGCTGCGCCCCGGAGCGGTTTCGCGCATTGGGGCTTCGTCATTTTATTGAAACGTAATTCTCTTCCAGTTTTGCCAGGCTCAGCCTCATTGAATCGAGTTTCGTTTTCTCTTTTTCGATAACCTGTGCCGGTGCACGTTGTATGAATTGTTCGTTGCCGAGTTTCGATTCGATGCCGGCGATGGAACCTTTTAATCTGGTTATCTCTTTCTCGAGCCGATTCTTTTCCGCATCGACGTTTATCAAGCCTTCGAGCGACACGAAAATCTCTGTCCCCCGCACGACGGCGCTGGCCGAAGTCGACGGTTTATGAAGATTATAGCCGATGCTGAGGGACTCTACCTTTGCCAGACGCCTGATGTAGGACTGATTCGTGGAAATCACTTCGAGTGTCTCTTCATCCTTCGGTTTCATGATGACTTCCACCTGGACATTCACAGGCACGTTCGCTTCTTTCCGCATCGCGCGAATGGAAGTTACTAGCTCCTGCACCAGCTCCATCTCCGCTTCGACTTTCTCATTGATGAAGCGAATCTCCGGTTCGGGAAAATCGGCGACCATTACGCTGCCGCGATGCACCGGGTCTATGAGGCTGTACATCTCCTCGGTGATAAACGGCATAAAGGGATGCAGCAGTTCAATTGCAGTCTCAAATGTAGAGACTGCATTGGCGAGTATTATGGCGCGCGTTAACTCCGCATCCTCTCCGGAAGCTGTAATCGGCTGGGTCAACCGGTCCTTTATCATTTCGACGTACCAGTCACAGTAGTCATGCCAGATGAAATCATATATGATCTTCGTGGCATCGTTGACACGGAAATTATTGAGCGCTACATTCAAATCGCGGATGGTGTGATGAAGCCTGCTTACGATCCATTTGTCGGCGAAGTCGAATACCGAACTGTCGGGCGCCGAAGTCACGCCCAGTTTATCCCGGTTC
Organism: Bacteroidota bacterium; assembly: GCA_023480735.1. Classification (GTDB taxonomy): domain Bacteria; phylum Bacteroidota; class Ignavibacteria; order Kryptoniales; family JAKASW01; genus JAKASW01. The sequence continues at coordinate 24,042 of JAMCXB010000049.1, forward strand.
ATCAGTAGGAATCGTCCTGCATTCCAAATCTTGTTCGCGAAGTTCCTTCCCATCTCACATTTGGTGCTTTCGAACAGGACATCCTGGCCGAGAGGAGCGAGGTAGAGGATGGTGAACCGCAGGGCGTCCGCGCCGTAATCTCTAATCACGTCCAGCGGATCCGGCGAATTCCCGAGCGATTTGGACATTTTCCGCCCCTGCATGTCTCTGATCACGCTCGTGAAGTAGACGTGTTCAAACGGAACTTCCTTCCTGAATTCGAGACCCGACATAACCATCCTTGCGACCCAGAAGAAGATGATATCCGGCGCGGTGACAAGCGTATCGGTCGGATAGAAAAACTTCAGATCGGCAGTTTCTTCCGGCCATCCGAATACGGAGAACGGCCAGAGCCAGGACGAGAACCACGTGTCGAGGACGTCTTCATCCTGGCGGTATGAATTGCCGCCGCAATTCTTGCACGGCTTCGACGGCTGGGTCGTGGTGACTTCAAGTTCGCCGCAGCCGTTACAATACCAAACGGGAATCCTGTGTCCCCACCACAATTGCCGGCTGATGCACCAGTCCCGGATGTTCTCCATCCAGTGTTCATAGGTCTTCACCCAGCGTTCCGGGTAGAATTTTATCTTCCCTTCGCGGACGGCTTTCAATGCCGGTTCGGCAAGCGGTTTCATCTTCACAAACCACTGGTCGGAGAGGTACGGCTCAATTATTGTGTGGCACCTGTAGCACTCGCCGACGCTCAGCTTGTAGTCGCTGATCTTCTCGACCAAACCTAGAGCCTGAAGATCCTCAATGACCTGCTTCCGCGCCTTGTATCGATCGAGGCCGCGGTACTTCTCCGGAGCATTCTCGTTGATTCTCGCCGAGACGTCCAGCACGATTATTTTTTCGAGGTCGTGGCGGCCGGCTACAACAAAGTCGTTCGGATCATGGGCTGGCGTTATCTTCACCGCTCCGGTGCCAAACTCCTTGTCGACGTACTCGTCGGCAATGATCTTCATCTTCCTCCCGACAAGCGGAAGGACCAGATTCTTTCCGACCATATGCTTGTAACGTTCGTCGGAAGGATTGACGGCCACTGCCACGTCGCCGAGCATCGTTTCTGGCCTTGTCGTGGCAACGACTATATGTCCGCTGCCGTCTTCCAGGGGATACCTGAGGTAATACAGCTTACCGTCCCGCTCCTGGTATTCGACCTCATCGTCGCTAATCGCCGTATGATCCTTCGGGCACCAGTTGACGATATATTTCCCGCGATAGATCAAGCCCTTCTCGTAAAGGCGGACAAACACTTCCTGCACGGCGTGTGACAGACCTTCGTCCATAGTAAATCTCTCGCGCGTCCAGTCGCAAGATACTCCGAGCTTCTTCAGCTGCCTGATTATCGTGCCACCATATTCTTCCCGCCACTTCCAGACCAGCTCCAGGAACTTCTCTCTACCAAGCGCATGCCGGTCTTTTCCTTCCTTGATCAGACTCTTCTCGACTACGTTCTGAGTGGCTATCCCTGCGTGGTCGGTCCCGGGCACCCAGCATGCCTCATAACCTTTCATCCTCTTCCAACGGACAAGAACATCCTGTATCGAATTGTTCAGGACATGTCCCATGGTCAATATGCCGGTGATATTCGGCGGCGGGATTACAACGGTGAAAGGTTTCTTTTCCTTGTTTGGTTTAGATTCAAACAGTTTATTGTCGAGCCAGAACTTATACCATTTCTCCTCGACTTCGGATGGTGAATACGCCTTGGGGATTTCTCTATTCATCGAACTTTCACTTTCGAATCCACGATTCGTTCATTGCCAGCGTTGTCCGCCACGACGACCGTTATTCTCTTCTGCCGCCGCAACAAGCCGGCATCGACCTTACACACTGCCGCATGTTTGTCGACATCATATTCGCAGAAGTAGTTTTTCTTGCCAACCTTCAACAAGATGTCGTCCGCACTTATTCCTGACAACCTGTCTGCTACCTTAAAATATACAAAAACTCTGTTAAACTCATTCGGCGCAACGGATCGGTAGAATGGATTTCTTCTCGAAACTCTGATCCTATCGACGATCGGGGGTACATTATCCCGCAAGAGCGTGAAGTCACCGGTTCGATAACCTACATCGGCTGTTAATATCTTTCCGTCGTTCCTGCAAGGAACGTAGCTCCAACCGTGCCTCAGCTTCCTGTAGAGCCGGAGTCTTGCATCATCTACCTTCCACAACACTCTGAGTTTCTTTCTCAATGGCTCGTCTGTCGGTTCAATTTGGAATGAGTCGGGAAATTGCTGCCGGACAGCGACATCGATCTGTTTCGTGAAGCAATTGGCCGGGAATTCAATTGTGAGAGAGGATGAGGGCCTGATAGTCCTTTGCTCAAACGGCAAAGGCACTGGCGGGTCACTTTCAAGCGAACCTTTCGCGATCATCTGTGACTTTGGAATATTCAGCACAAACTCGCCTGAGACTGCCGCTTCGTTGCCGTCTTCATCTTTAACTGTGATCTGGTATGTGTGAACGCCGTTTGCAAACCTCTGATCGACAAGCCCGCTAAGCGGCGAACTCGGCGTGAAGACCGAAAAAGGAATAGCCCTGTTGACGCAAAGCATGTAGTAGGTCTTGTAGCCGCGCGAGAGCTGAAGATCTACGAGAGAAGCGACATCGAGATAATCGTCGGCGTCGATGCGTGTCAGATTGAGTGAGATGAAACTCTTCCCGTCAATTTTGAGAGCAATGTGCTTCGGCGGTCTTTTGAAATTGTCGCGTCCATAGGAATCGGCTGCGTGGACAATAAAATAAAACGGTTCGTTAATATCAAAATTTTCCTTCGCACGATATTCGCCGCCCGCTTTCGATACACTGCTGACTTCGACTTTTCCGGAATTGAACTCTCTTACGGCTACGTTGAATATCCTGGGCGTTCTGTAACCGATTACATCCAGGGATTTATGAATAAGCGGGTCTACATACGAGTAGTTCTTGCCGTGAATCTCAAAATGGAGATGCGGCCCGCCGACGCCCGTGGCACCGGTACGTGCTATGATTTCGCCGCGGCGAAATCTGATCTCACCCGGTTGAAACCGGAGCCGAACCCCGTACTTACCTTCACTTTTCTGTGCCGCTTCGACCTTCTCCTGTATTTTCTTCGAGAATTGAGAAAGATGCCCATAAAGGGTGAATGTGGAATCGTCATGCCTGAGCAGAATCATCCTGCCGTATCCGTATGGAGAAACTGAGACACGGTACACAAATCCGGATTTTGCCGCATAGACTGGATAGCCGATTTTCCCGTTAGTGGAAATGTCTATGCCGCCGTGGAAGTGCGTCTCGCGGTAGTCGGCAAAGCCGGAGTTTATCTGGTGTGAAGCATCCGTCGGGAAACGGTATGACTCATTTGCCGGATTTTGTAAGAGTGTCCCGAAAGTCCCCGCATAACAAAAACTGGACGCGAGAAGAAAGAAAGCGGTAAGCCTGACCGCTGCGCTAGCCCGCCCCAAACCGGCGAACCGGATGACAACCGAGATGCGCCGCATCCTCAGCTGATCACGACATCGAGCGAAGCGTGGCCGATGAGTTCGGCATGCAGCTTATCTCCGTGATTCAGCTTCGCAACTCCTTCCGGTGTCCCCGTAAAAATGAGGTCACCACGTTCGAGTGTAAACAGCTGCGATATGAAGGCAATGACCTCTTCGATCTTGAAGATCGTGTTCTTGTAGCTCCCTTGCTGACGCAGTTTGCCATTGACTGTCAGACTCAGTTCCAGCGAATTGAAATCGACTCCATCGACCGGAACCGCGTTCGAAATGGGCGCCGAGCCGTCAAACCCTTTGGAAATCAACCACGGATTCCCGGCATTCTTCAGTTCCGTCTGCAAATCGCGAAGCGTTAGGTCAAGTCCGATTCCCATCGCGGCTATATATGAGCGCGCGTCTTCCTTGCGAATCTCTTTCCCCTCTTTTCCGATGACAAAATAGACTTCGGTCTCGTGATGCAGGTCAGCCGTCATCGCGGGAATACTCACCTTCGCACCGTCATGCACGATCGCGCTCGATGGCTTCATGAAAACCACCGGCCTCTGCGGCACATCGGATTTCATTTCCGCGGCATGCTTCGCGTAGTTCTTGCCTATACAAAATATCTTCGGTACAACGATATCTTCTCCGCCGGAGGCGGACCCGCCTTTGCTGGAGCTGGTTTTGGTAAGATGCACAGTTTTCATGTGATGAATATAAAAGAGGGTGGCGTTTCGTTCAAGAATGCCCGAGAGCCAGAGTTGCGGGGGAACTGAGCTCCCCCGCAACCCCGGGATTTCTTTCCTACTCCTTTGCCCTCATCGAATCCCACAACGCGTAGCCGCAGAGCAGAATAAACATAACGAGTCCGACCAATTCGCCGTTCGTGGATTCAGCCCAATGTACATTAAACCAGCCGCTGTATCCGAACGGCCACTGCATGTCGATGAATTTCAGGAATGCGTTGAAGACTCCGAGCAGCGCGCCTCCCGCAATGAAACCGGAAGCTATCAGGGTTCCACGATGCAGCCTCGCGTTGTTCAACTTCTCGTTCTTACTTCTGGTCGAGACAAACCACGCAATCGCACCGCCGACAAGCAAAGGCGTGTTCAGTTCCTGCGGGATGTACATGCCCAGTGCAAACGCAAGCGGTGGAATCTTGAGTATCGCGAGCAACAGCGCGATTACACCACCGACGATGTAAAGCATCCAGGGCGTTTGCGCATTCGACATAAGCGGCTTGATAACCGCCGCCATGGCATTCGCCTGCGGTGCCACGAGACCCTGCTCGCCCGTGAAACCGTAGGCCTTGTTCAGCACGAGTATGACTCCACCGACGGTCGCCGCGGATACAAGCACGCCGAGGAATTTCCAGGCTTCCTGTTTCTTCGGCGTCGAGCCGAGCCAGTAACCTATCTTGAGATCCGTGATGAACGACCCAGCAACAGCGAGCGCCGTGCAGACTACGCCTCCTATTATCATCGCGCTCAACATTCCCGACTTTCCCGTCAGTCCGATCTTGACAAGGACTACAGACGACAGGATCAAGGTCATAAGTGTCATGCCGGAGACGGGGTTCGTCCCTACAATGGCTATTGCGTTGGCCGCAACTGTCGTAAAGAGAAACGATATAATGATAACAACCAGCAGTGCAACAACCGCCTGAAACACTGAAGGAACGACTCCGATGACGAAGAATGCGAAGATTGCAATCGCCGCGAGTAGAATCAGCGTGACGATCCACAGCATTTTTATGTCTGTCTGTGTCCGGACCGCATCTTCATCCCCGGCAGATTTCCGATGGGCTATTTCATTGTAGGCAAGTTTGAATGCGCCGGCGATAATCTTCGATGAACGTACGATTCCGATAATTCCCGCCATTGCGATTCCGCCGATGCCGATCTGCCTGACGTAATTCTGGAAAATGTCTCCCGGGCCCATCTGGGAGATTAACATGGTAACGCCGGTCCCAAGCGGCGTCGTGAGATGTCTGCCGATCTCGTAAACAAGCGGAACTAGTACGAACCATGACAGGAACGAACCCGCGGCAATGATGGCAGAGTACTTCAAGCCTATGATGTATCCAAGACCAAGTATCATGGCAGAGACATCTAGTCTGAAAACCATCTTGAGCTTGTCGGAAAGTATTTGTCCCCACGAGAATATGCGGGTCGTGACGACCTCAGACCACAGGCCGAAGGCGCTGAATGTAAAATCGAATGCACCACCGATCATTCCGCTCAATACCAGTACCAGCGCTTCCTTACCCCCTTTTTCGCCGGTGACTAGAATCTCGGTGGTCGCTGTCCCTTCCGGAAAAGGAAGTTTTCCGTGCATGTCCTTGACGAAATATTTCCTGAACGGAATCAGGAAGAGTATGCCGATGAAACCGCCTAGAGCCGACGCGATAAACATATGGAAGTAACTCGCAGGCAAGGCAAGTATGTACAGTGCCGGTATCGTAAAGATTGCACCTGCTACGACGCTTCCGGAAGCGGAGCCGATAGATTGGATAATGACATTCTGACCGAGCCCGTTCGGCTTCCTGGCAAGCCCGGTGACGCCGACGGCCAGTATCGCAATCGGTATCGCGGCTTCAAACACTTGCCCGATCTTCAAACCAGAATATGCCGCAGCTGCAGAAAACAGCACAGCCATCGCAAGCCCCCATGTCACCGACCACACCGTAACTTCAGGATAGACCTTCCCCGGCGACATTACCGGCTGGTATTCTTCTCCTTCTTTCAGTTCTGTGAATGCGTTTTCAGGAAGAGTCTTGGCTTCTTGTCCCGCCGGGCGGATTTCTTCAGACTGGTCCATTGCAACTCCTTTTAAGTGGTGAAATTGCGATTAGTAATCGACATCTATGTGTTTATGGAAATCAGTTCAGTCCCCAACAAACCTGCACATCTGCCTATCAGTATTCACAAATTCTCCTGATCAGCATACTTGTATCCCTTTTCGTCCCTTTTCGCCTTCTCAACTTCTCATCGTCTTCTGTTTAGCTGCTCTTCTCCGCCCAAATTTGAATAGTTTGAAGAGCCGTCCCGACGGCCTTTTCCATTCCCCAAACGTTTACCCATTCCATCCGTCCGTGAAAGTTCGCGCCGCCGGTGAAAATGTTTGGAGTTGGAAGTCCCGCTTCTGTAAGTTTCGATCCGTCTGTACCGCCACGAATCGGCTTCCATTCCGGCTCCAACCCAGCTCGCTTCGCACCTTCGAACAAATAGTCCGCCACGCGAGTATCCTTTTCCACTCCCTCGCGCATATTCCGGTATTGCTCGTTAACCTTTACAGTGATGTTGGCCTTCGGAAACATCGGCTGCACTTCTGCTACGACTCCGTCGACAATTTTCTTCAGCCTATCGAGTCCCTCTGTCCTGAAATCACGGAAAAGGATCTTCACCGAAGATTTACCGACTCCGCCTTCCAGCACGTATGGGTGTATATAAGGATCGTAACCGTCCGTCATTTCGGGTGAAATATCTTTCGGCAGGCGTGCGATGATTTCGGATATAACTCGTACGGAGTTCACCATGACATTCTTCGCCGTTCCGGGGTGGATATCGCGGCCTTCAACAGTGATCACACAGGAGTTGGCGCTGAACGTTTCCTTATTGAGTTCGCCAGGCGTATCACCGTCAACGGTGTAAGCGAACTCCGCTCCGAACTTCTTTATATCGAAATACTTGGTCCCCGCGCCCACTTCCTCGTCCGGTGTAAATCCTATCTTGATTTCGCCGTGCGGAATCTTCGTGTTATTCATCAGTTCCTGCACAACGGTCATCACGGCAGCGACTCCCGCTTTGTCATCTGCGCCGAGCAAAGTGGTCCCGTCGGCCGTCACGATTGGCTTTCCGACCGCGAGTTTCAATGAGGGGTTCTCCGATTCCTTGATGACGATATTCGTGTCACCCGGCAACACGATGTCACCGCCCTTGTATTCCTTGATTACCTGCGGTTTCACATTCGCACCCGTCACTTCCGGCGAGGTATCGACATGTGCAATCAGCCCAATGACCGGCACGTGCGTCTGGACATTCGAAGGAATCGTCGCCATCACGTAACCATACTTGTCGATATCGACCCGTGGGACGCCAAGATCCTTTAGTTCCTTCACGAGAAGGTTCAACAGATCCAGCTGCTTCAGCGTGCTCGGATAAGTGTCGGAGTCTTCCTTTGACTGCGTATCGATAACGACGTAGCGGAGAAATCTGTCAAGAACAGTCTCGGTTGGCATGCTAACCTCTCGATGTAAGTTATTGAATCTGAGCAGCGGATTGTTTGACCTTTATCCGCCATCAAATAGGCATTGTGATTTCGAGTTCCGGACACGACTGCTGCCCTGTCTCTTTTATTGCCGAAAAGTTACCGTACCCCAGCAAGAAATTCAACATGCACACATCCCGAGAATGTAATGCCTCACTGAAAGGGTTATTTCTCTCGCAAAGGCGCCAAGAAGGCAAAGAAATGTTGACGAGCGGTTCGCTTTGCGAGCGGCTTGGCGAGAAACCATAAGTGTGGGGTTACCCGAGAATCCAGGATTCAAAGCCTGCCTCTCAAGGAAGGTTCCGTCTCGAACCCTGATCATTACTTCATCCGAATGTAAATGCAAACGCCTCTACTCCCGGTGTCTCGAACTGCAATCGCAGGACGTGGCTCTCCTTCCTTCCTTTGAGGTTGATAAGACTATAGAGTCGCGCCGAGTCTATCATGATGACCCCGTCTTTGACATCCGAGCCGGCATCGGCGCTGTTGACAGGCTTTCCATCAAGAAGCACTTTCACTTTGGCGCCGATGCCTGCGCTTCCCGGGCGCAGCACAAGAAAGACCTTATCGGCGTAGAAATGATATTCGAGAGTTGCATTCTTGCCTGCGACGGCTTCGTGTTGTCTTATCACCCACTGACCGCCCAGGCTGAATGAGCTCACGGCTGGTTTACTGGCGAGGACGAATTCCCGCTGCCCGGTCGCGAGAGTTCCTGTCGGGTAAAAGTATTCCATATTGGTGTATATCGCCACCGCAGTGAGCAGCATTACCAATCCGAACCCCTGTTGTATTTTACCGAGATGAGCAGAGAGAAACCTGGTTCTGGTTATAACACGTTGTCCGCCATAGGCGAAAATGAACAGAGGTATTCCTACGCCCGCAACATAAGCCGCTGTAATCATAATGACCGCAAACGTCACTTTGCCGGTGGCTGCAAGTGTCACGATAGCGGCAAGTATCGGTCCCGCGCATGGCGACCAGACAATTCCCAGCGAAAGACCCGTCAGGAAACCCGCTCCGAATCCGCTTCCCTGTTTCGATCTCTGTCCAAAGAGGCTGCTGGGCCAGCTTATGGAGCCTTCAATGATTCTTGAGAGAGCCGGGATAACCATCGTTAACCCCAGGATTCCGATGACGAACACGGCTACAACACGAAGTGCGTCGGGATTGAAATGGAATATCTTTACAAGGTAAGATATTGCCAAAGTGAAAAAGCCGAAGCCGAGCATGACACCGAGAGTAATGCCAAGCGGCCTCTTGCGCCCTTTGCCGGCAACAGATGAGGAAAGGATAATCGGCAGGATCGGCCAGATACACGGAGCGAGAATTGTCACCAGACCGGCCAGAAATGCGAATATGATCAGCGTTATCATGACATACTCTCTGTATTATATCTACTAATTCCATAAACCAGGAGCGAGAGACGAAGTTCCGTTTTGTTTTGTTCAATGAGGCCTGCAATCAACAATGTTTACGGAAAACCCGCAGTTGATTTCCGAGACTGTATTCTGCGGTTAGCAATTAGGACGGAGAGTTGGGGTCTCACTTAGCCCAACATTAGTTCCCCAAAAATCCCGAGGAACGCGAGAGATGGCTCCTTTTTGCCATTTACTCGAGGGATAAACTGGCTCGCAGAAAAAGGCTCTCGGGATGAAACGCAACAACTGTCTTCTGTGTTGTCTTCTTGTTGGCATGCTGAGCATGATGAGTCGGGGAGTCAACGATGTGGTCAAGGCTGAGATGAGACACGGTTTAACACACCGGGAAGTCGAAAGGCAATTCCCGTTAAGAGAATATGAGACAGAAGTGCCTGTTTGTATTATCTCCGTTCTGACGGACACTATACCGAGGAGTCCAGACGGGAGCGCCTAGCCGGAGAGATTTTGTATGCCGGTAAAATCAATATACGAGACTGCATAAGGAGTATTATGGCTCCTCTGAGAAACGAGAGTGACGAGAGATGAAGACGATCTATGCCAGGATTATGAAACGCACTAAAATCCTGATGGCTGCATTATTGATTTCTATCCCATTCATTCAAACACCTGCCGTTACCCAATCGCGAATTCCTTTTTCGAACAAAAATGTTTTTCTTAGCGGCGCGAACGTCGCGTGGGTCAGCTTTGCCGGTGACCTCGGGCCGCGAAGTGCGAGTTCTCCCAACAATGTAAACTTCTCACGCTTCCAGACCATATTTCAGACGGTCCATCAAAATGGCGGAAACGTGATGCGGCTTTGGCTATTCACAAACGGAGTCAACACTCCGGCCTTTGGCTCAAACGGGTACGTGACCGGCTCCGGACCGTATACAATTCAGGATCTCAGGAAGATTCTCATTTTGGCTCAACAGAATAATATCGGGTTGATACTCTGTCTTTGGTCGTTCGACATGCTGAGCGAGCCGCCGTCGGAGAACATGACGTCCACTCAGCTCAGCAACAATTATAATTTGCTTACCGACACATCGTATACAATGGCGTTTATTCGAAATGCACTTGTGCCAATGGTGGACTCGGTCAAGGATAATCCCGCAGTTGTCGCCTGGGAGATATTCAATGAACCGGAAGGACTGGCACCCCCGATCGCCTGGGGAGGATACCAGCATGTTCAAATGTCAGATATTCAACGATGCGTTAATCTCATGGCTGGAGCAATCCATAGGGCAGATCCCAGCGCCCTCGTCACGAACGGAGCCGTGGGTTTCTTCAGCATAACCGACGTTAATCCCCCGCTGTCAGCCAGGAAGTCCTCGTTGAAAACATTGAACAGTATCTCTCCGGATGAGCTGAAAAGTATCACGGACAATTTTAACCAGACGCACAGAACAGATTTTACTGTGCCCGAGATGCAGGCATTCATGGATAAGATAGCGTCCTTAACGGATTACAACTACTATAGAGACGACCGCCTGATAGCGGCGGGCGGAGATCCACTCGGGACGCTTGACTTCTACTCCGTTCATTATTACACATGGGAGGGCGCCGCAGTCGCCCCATTTCTCGTTCCATGCTCAACATGGAATTTGACAAAACCCCTTGTGATTGCAGAATTCATGTTCTCAAATCTTCTCGGAAGCAATCTTTTCACTAACCTGGCGTGGTCGTCTATTTATCCGAGCATTTACTCTAACGGTTATGCCGGTGCGCTCGAGTGGTCGTACGGCAGCGCCGGCTCATCCGAGAAATCGGAGACGATGCAGTCGTTGAGTTCTATGCACGACGATCATCCTGCAGATGTTGGCATAAACATCGTCAATCAGGCGCTGGATGCTTCTGTGACGGCTTCCTCAAACGACACAACCTCCGATCCGGCGAGCAGCCCTCTAAACATTACTGACGGCAATATATCGACCCGTTGGCAGGCAAGTTCATCGTCGTCGCAATGGGTGCAAATTGACCTGGGAAAGGTGGACTCCATCGGAAGGATAGTCATCTATTGGGCGAAACAGACCTACGCCGAACAGATTTCAGTGGAGATTTCAAGTGATCTCAAGAACTGGTCATTGCTCAAGTCGGCATCTCAGAACTCCAGCGGTTCGGACGATGTCGAGACTTTTGAGTATCTCCACGGAGCTGCAAGATACATCCAGTTTCAATTTACTCAGCCGAGAAACGGCCCGTATTCCATTTCTGAGATCCAGGTTTACGGCGACAGCGCCTCCGTCGATTCGATAGTGCCGATTCATACTGTACCGACGGCTTTTGCCCTAAGCCAGAACTACCCCAATCCGTTCAATCCTACGACTACAATTAGCTATCAGTTGCCGTCAAACGCCTTCGTGACACTGAAGGTTTATGACATACTGGGAAGAGAAGTGGCCACACTAGTTGACGCGGAACAGACGGCCGGGAGCCATGAAGTATCCTTCAATGGGGGTACGGTGGCAAGCGGCGTGTACATATATAGAATAACAGCGGGAAACCACACTGCCACCCGGAAGATGGTCCTCTTAAAATAATTCCGAATTATGCCTGAGCGTCCCGGCGCCGGTCATTTCACGGTGGAGCGGCTCGTATCCGGCTTCAAGAACAAATCGGCCAATTTTGTTTGCGCGCTCAGTATGATGTTACCCATGATTCTCCAGAGAGAACGATGAGATAAGATATTCCTCCGAAACTATCGGGGTTCGGAGGAAAAGCGAATACCTGCGGCAGCATCTCCTTGACAGGTAGAGGCGATTTGGCGGCTGTTGTTTTAGTATAGCTCATAGGCAGAACGCATAATCATCATGATTATCGGGTTTGCCCGCGCGACGCGACTTATTTCACAGGTGATGAGCATGACCTTGAGTAGCTTGACAGTCTCTTTGCAGAAGTCACCATTCAATGAATTCTCGGCAAGCCATCACCAGAATTAACAGTTAATTCCTTTCACCGGTTTCAGATCCTTCCGGCAATCGCAGACTAGCTCCCACATGTGCAGACATGCATGAGCAGACTTTAGTGAGTTGCGGACAGGATAGGCGGGTCGATAACCAGACCGCCTTCATTAACAATGGATCTTTTGTGGTTCCCCCAGAGAGAGATGTCGATCAAAAGACTATCGTAAGCACTGTTTTTTCATCGGGTTGAGACCATACGCTGATCAAGGCATGGTGCAAATGCAGTATCTGGCGGGAGAGACTTAACCCGATTCCGGAACCATTCTCTCTCGTAGTAAAGAACGGGATGAAAATCTTCTCCTGCACGTCTTTGGGAATCCCTGATCCGTTGTCCTCTACGCGTATACTTATCTTTCCCTTTTCTTCAAGTTGAGCCGACAGGTTAATCTGTCCGCCTGTCTTACCATCCAGAGCCTGGATGGAATTCATGAGAAGGTTGAGAAGTACCTGCTCCAGCAAGTCCGGATCTGCCGTTAGCTCGAGCGACTGAGGATTAACGTTGGTTGTGAGGCTTATGCCATTTTCGTTTACAGCCGACCTGACGAGCTGTTCCACGCGAGAAAACAACATCCAGATTGGGAAAATCCTAAACTTCGGATTCGGGATATGCGTAAGAGTCCTGTAAGAATTGACGAAACGAAGCAGCCCCTCACTTCTGGCCTCTATAGTCCGCACTGCAGTTTGAACGTCTTCAAAAGCCGGTGGGACAGACTCTCCGTTCTCCCGGGATTGCGAGTGCGTGTCGGACAGAAGCTTGTTCGCGGTCGAAGCCAGCGACGCTATCGGAGCGATTGAGTTTACAATTTCATGCGTCAATACCCGAATCAAATTCTGCCAGGCGTCGAGTTCTATCTCTTCCAGTTCACCTCGCATGTCCTGTAACGACGCAAGTGTATAGCTCACTTCTCTCATTCTGAATCCGGATATCTGTATGGCAAGCCGCACCGAGACGTTGCTGCTCTCTATACGCACAAGATTCCTCTTTCGTGGGTTCGTACTCGCGAGCGCCTCGAACAGATCGTTGCTTATCGGCCTGAGCTCTCTCACGTTCTTGAGCTGCGCCACTCCGAGTAACCGTTTGGCAGCCCGGTTTATCATATCGATCTTTCCATCCTGCCGGAAGACAATCAGACCGACGGTGAGTTGTTCGACGACAAACTGGAAATATTGAAATTGATCTTCGGTTTCAACTTTCATCTCCTCGAATCTCTGAGCTATTCTGTTGAGGGTCCTGTTCAGTTCATCGAATGCTTTGCTCTGCCTGGTCATGCTGAAAGTCTGCGTGAAATCAGCCGCCTCGACGGCTTCCAGAAATCTGGCCAGGTTCCGGTTTTTCTTCTCGATCCATCGTATGAAGGAGAAAACCTGGTACAACGCCAGAATGCCCATGAGTGCGGCCATCTCGTACAAACTAGAATGGAAAAGGAGGTAGGTAAATAACGAAATAGTCACGGTCATCAACAATGTGCGCGACGCTGTGGCCAGCCGGAAACGGTCGAGGGTCATCAGGGAGCTCTTCGGTTAGCTCTTGATCCTAGCGAGAGGGTGGATTGAACCACCGTCATTTCGTATTGTGCGACAAACCATTCATATTCCGTACTTCTTGATTCTTCTGTAAAGAGCAGTCCTGGTCATACCGAGTTCCTTTGCCGTTTCGGTAACGTTTCCGTTATGCTTATTTATTGTCATTTCAATGTGCTTTTTCTCGACTTCGTCAAGCGAATGATCGGGGAGCACTCTATCCACATGCGATGTTATAGTCGACCTGAGAATCATTTCCTCGGGCCGTAGAGTATCGGAATCGCTTAATATCACGGCTCGTTCTATGACATGCTGCAGCTCTCTGACGTTTCCCGGCCAATGGTATCCGCCTAACGCTCTCATACTCTCCGAAGACACCCGGATGCCGGGCTTTTGGTACTTCCTGCCGTAGAGATGTACGAAATGTTCAACCAACAAAGGGATGTCGTCCACCCGGTCGCGCAGAGGAGGCAGGTTTATCTCCACCGTGTTTGTCCTGTAGAGGAGATCTTCTCTGAATCTCTTCTGTACCACCATTTCATGGATCGGCATATTCGTAGCTGTGATAAGTCTAATGTCGATCGGACGTGATCTGTCGGAGCCCACTCTCGTAATCTCGCGCCTCTCGACTACAGCGAGCAGCTTGACCTGGAGGGAAAGTGAGAGGTTTCCTATCTCATCAAGGAAGAGCGTACCTTTGGACGCGATCTCAAATCTGCCCATTCGTTCGTTCCTTGCACCCGTGAAGGCTCCTTTCTCATGCCCGAAGAGCTCGCTTTCAAAGAGGGTTTCGCTTATGGCGCCCATGTCGACAGCGATAAAGGAATTGTCGGCTCTGCTTGAGAAGCGATGTATGGCACGGGCCACCAGCTCTTTGCCGGTACCATTTTCACCCAGAATCAGTATATTCGTTTCCGTTCCCGCTACTTTCCGTATCGTTTCAAATATATGCAGCATCGCGGTTGACTTGCCGATTATGTCGTGAAAAGGCTGATCGAGGTCGGCGCTGAGTACTTTCTCCCGGTTGCGGGACGCGGCGAGTTCCACCTGAGACTCCCTCAGCTTCAGGGCGGATGAGAGAGTCGCGAGGATCTTCTCGTTTTGCCACGGCTTAACGACGAAATCTGTTGCACCTTCCTTGATAGCTCGTACCGCCGTTTCAATGTCGCCGTAGGCCGTTATCAATATTACGATGGCATTGGGATCGATCTTAAGAATCCTGTTGAGCCATATGAATCCTTCTTCGCCCGTCGTCGACCCCTTTGCAAAGTTCATATCCAGGAATATCACATCGTACGATATTGTTTTAAGTCGTTTTTCTATATTATGTGGATCTCTTTCGGTTTCCACCAGCCTAAGATGCGACTTGAGGAGGAGGCTAAACGCCGTAAGGATGGCAGCATCGTCGTCGACAACCAGAGCACTGCCGTGTTTTTCAGAATTCGGAATCATGCATAAATCTAACAATCCCTCCCTGATAATGCGAACCCCAGAAACCACGCGAAACCTTCTCTCCAAACGTACACGCCGCTCTCACTTCCGGCATCTGTTCGGTCGTGTATCAAAACCGCACACTCTGTGTATCGAAAGCGAACACAGTGATACACCACACGTGTCTGATGACGAAATCTTTGGTAGAAAACGAGGCACAATCTTTGAAGCTTCATAAACGGCCAAGTAGTCAAGAAGGACCCGGAATATGATTCGAATCAGTAATCTCAAGAAAATTTATAGGACCGATGAGGTCGAAACGGTTGCAGTTGCCAGTGCAAACTTACGTATCGACTCCGGTGAATTTGTCGCAATTATGGGACCATCAGGATCCGGCAAGACGACGCTGCTCACAATACTCGGGCTCCTCGATAGTCCCACAGAGGGGGAATACTATTTCCTTGGACATGAGGTATCGAGATATTCCGAGAAGCAGCGTACTGTTCTTCGAAGAAAGAACATCGGATTTGTCTTTCAGAATTTCAACCTGATAAATGAACTGACAGTCTACGAAAATATTGAGCTCCCGCTTATATACATGGGGTTGGCATCCTCCGAGCGGAAAAACATGGTAATGGAAATCATGGAGAAGATGCGGCTTACCCCGAGGCGGAACCACTTTCCTAAACAGTTGTCGGGAGGGCAGCAGCAACGAGCTGCCGTCGCCAGAGCCATCGTCGGAAAACAAAAGCTGATACTGGCCGATGAACCCACGGGGAATCTTGACTCCAGAAACGGCGATGAAGTGATGAATCTCCTTGCTCAATTGAATGAGGGCGGAGCTACTGTTGTCATGGTGACACACTCGACCGAGTACGCCAGCTGGGCCAATCGGATAGTGCAGCTGTTCGACGGTCATGTGGCCAATGAGAATATTACGGAAGGGACACGGAGTGTTTTGGAGCTACGTTAAGACCATCTTTAGAAGTATCTCGAGCTCCAAGGTTTACTTCTTCATCAATATTGCCGGTCTGACAATAGGGTTCACGGTTTTCACACTTATAATGCTGTTTGTTTTGAATGAGTTTAATTACGACACGTTCAACAAAAGGGCCGACCGGATATATCGCGTTGTAGAGATTCAGAACCCTCCGGGCGCGCGGGTGCAGCAGGTTGCCATCACGATGCCGGAACTCGCTCCGGCTTTGAAGAGAGAGTTTCCGGAGATAGAGGACGCCGCCAGATTCATCCCATGGTCTACAGCGCTTTGTCACAACGGCGGAAAGCGATTCTATGAAGAGGGACTGTTCTTTGCCGATTCGAGTATCTTTAAGATTTTCACGTTCCATTTCGTCGAAGGCAGTGCATCCGCGGCATTCGACGGGCCTTACAGTGTCGTAATCGATCAGTCGACCGCCAGGAAGTATTTCGGCAATGCCAACCCAATCGGCAAATTCATAAATATCGATGCGGACCTTGCTCAGAGCGCGTTTCAAGTCACCGGAGTGATCCAGGACTTCCCCCAAAACTCTCATCTACACTTCAACATGATTGCATCACTTGGTGCACTTGAAAGACATTCGGAACTATTTAGAGGATGGACGAGCAATGACGTGGTTACTTATGTTCTTCTGAAGAACGGTCGGTCTTCCGACGTGGTTCAGAGGGAGCTCCCAAGGTTTCTCAAAGCCAACCTCCCACAAAACATCTGGAGCGGCTTAAAAATGTACCTGCAGCCTCTCGGAAGCATTCACCTATACTCCGGCCATATACTTTACCAGGTCAATTACGACAAGGGCAACATCGAGCACGTCAGGTTGTTCATCATGATAGCGTTGTTCGTGATTATCCTTGCATGTATAAACTTCATCAATCTGACGACTGCCCGCTCTGCTATCAGGACGAGAGAAGTGGGAATCCGCAAACTCCTCGGATCGTTTCATTCACACCTTATCTATCAATTCATTGGAGAATCGATTCTACTCTCCTTAATCGGCCTCCTTATTTCCCTTCCGATAGTCGAGGCGCTGCTCCCCACCTTTAACTCCATGATGGACGGCCGGATAATTGTCTCTTACAACAATCAGTGGCCGTTTCTCCTCATGCTTGCTCTAATCGCGGTCACCGTGGGCTTCATCGCGGGAGTCTATCCCGCTTTTTACCTGTCTTCGTTTCGACCGGTGGACTTACTGAGGGGAAGGTTTTCATCGAGCAAGAAGGGGATCCTACTGAGGAAAGCGCTGATCACATTGCAGTTCAGCATAGCCATCGGACTCGTGACAGGAACGGGCATCGTAGTCGACCAGATGAATTACATCTACAACAAACCCTTAGGTTTCAACCAGAAGAATCTGATGTACATTCCCTTGCGGGACACTGAGTCCAGAAGCAAGATTCCACTGATTAGCGAGCGGCTTCTTACGGATCCAAGGATACTTTCAGTCTCAGCAGGGGAACTGACCGGATCAGGCGGAACACAGAGGGCAGTAATAATTCCCGAGACAAACGGTCAATCTCGTTTGATTGTAAGAGAATCTTATGTTGACTACGGCTATGTCAGGACAATGGGTATGAAGATGGCTGAGGGCAGGGACTTTTCCAGAGAGTTCCCATCCGACTCGTCATCTGTAATTATCAACGAGACGATGAGGAAGACTCTTGGCTGGAGGAATCCAGTTGGGAAACAGATTCAAATGGGCAACGGAGAGATTTTTTCGGTGATTGGTGTAGTAAAGGACTTTAACTACTTCTCCCTGCAAAACAAGATCGATCCTCTTGTTATGTGGCTGAGACCAAACAAGTGCCAGTACTTAGTCGTTAGAGTCGCTCCGCAAGATATGGGATCTACTACTGACTTTATTGCGAAGACATGGAATTATCTGATGCCGCATCAGCCATTTGACTATGGCTTCCTGAGTAACTATCTGGATAGTCAGTATGGTAATGAGGTCAAGAACGAACACCTTCTTGCACTCTTCTCTTCGGTGGCGCTCCTTGTCGCTTGCTTAGGCCTCTTTGGACTCACGCTTTACACGAGCGAACAGCGGACCAAGGAAATCGGCGTGCGAAAAGTCCTTGGCGCTTCAGTCTTCAGTATAGTTCTGATGTTGTCCAAAGAATCGATCAAGCTCGTCATGATTGCCGGCGCCGTAGCATGGCCGACGGCTTACTTTTTCATGACCAAGTGGCTTCAGAATTTCGAATACAAGATTACTATCAACGCATGGGTGTTCATCATTTCGGGATTGATTGTCTTCCTGACTGCCATGCTCACATTGAGCTTTCAGGCAATTAAGGCAGGTCTTTCAAACCCTGTGAATGCCCTAAGATATGAATGAAAAGGAACATCATGGATACGTCAGCTTTAACCATCGTTTTCGCCTCGACGGCGAGCGTCCTGTCCGGCACTTTCTGCAACGCAGCGATTCATTTAATTCCCGGCTTCGCCCACGCCTCACATTGGCTTGCGTCGAATTTGGCTGTCATCGGCCTCGCTTTCCCCGTGGTGCGAAATGGCGCTGTGCAAAGAATCTATGAGCGAGCCCGAAAGCTCTCCAAATCCGATTTGCCTATGCTGATTACAGGCGAAACGGGAAGTGGGAAGGAGATCCTGGCAAGGTATGTACATGAGAATTCCCAGAGAAGC
This sequence comes from Bacteroidota bacterium, assembly GCA_023480735.1. Classification (GTDB taxonomy): domain Bacteria; phylum Bacteroidota; class Ignavibacteria; order Kryptoniales; family JAKASW01; genus JAKASW01. The sequence goes on from JAMCXB010000049.1 coordinate 42,795, forward strand.
TCAAGCGGAGGCTTCGTCGCCATAAACTGTGCTGCAATCCCGGATAACCTGTTGGAGAGCGAGCTCTTCGGATATGTAAAAGGAGCTTTCACCGATGCACGCAGCGATAAGACCGGCCTCTTTGCGATCGCAGACGGCGGTACCCTCTTCCTGGACGAAGTGGCAGAGATGAGCCTGTCAGTACAGAAGAAATTGCTGAGAGCACTGGAATATCAGGAGTTCTATCCCGTCGGTTCCGTTGCCCCGAAGAAAGTCAAATTCAGATTGGTATGTGCGACGAGTGAAAACCTCGATCAAATGGTCAAGACCAAAGCCTTCAGGGTAGATCTGTACCACAGAATCCACGCTTGTGAGTTAACCATCCCACCCCTGCGGGAACGGATAGACGAAATTTCGGCCCTCGTCAACCATTTCCTTGGTATTAACGGCCGAGGAGATATCGTCGTATCTCCAGAAGTGATGGAGATATTTTCATGTTACGGTTGGCCCGGTAACATAAGGGAACTGAGAAATGTCGTTGAATATGCTTTGGCTGTGCTTGATGAGAAAGAAAATCTGATAGAGGTCGGTCATTTACCCGAAGGAAAGTTTGATACATTAAATTGCAGAATGCTTCGCGGTGAAAGTCTCAATCTCAGGGAAAAAGAAAGATGTTTCAAGGAAAATCTTGTGGAAGCTGCGATGACCGTATGTTCAGGTGACTACAAGTCCGTGGCGAAATCATTGGGAACCTCAAAGAGTACAGTTTACGAATTGGTCGCGGGGAAATTGTCGAAGCAGAATGTATCGGCGACTGTTGAAGAGTAGTCTCTCCTTTCCGAAATAATCCGGGCATGCCGCGAGTCGCCGGTCTCGCTGCGTGCTGTCAGCGGTCTCTCACCCGGAAGCAAGAAGAGGATACGCCCATCCCAAGCTCTTATCTCAATCTAAAGGCGTTGGAGGAACCCGAAATCCTATCTTTTCACATTAGATATCGTTGATAACGATATAACTCCGCCTATGATCCGATTCTCGGTCATGGTATGGATTTTCCTTCTGTCGGATACCGGCCCTTAGCAAACTAATCCAATTCACTAAATCATTTTCCAGAAAACTGGAAAGCTCAGGAGTGTATTTTCCAGAATTCTGGAAAATCTACACCCGAATCGCCCAAACCATGAAGTAAAAGCACTTTTTTATTGGCATGAAATTGGCACTATTAAGAATGACTAACAAGCTTGGAGTGTGACCATGAATTACAAAAAGAGCCGTTACAATGTAACGGTCAAGACTGAAGACGGCGCACGTCTCTTCAACGCAAGAACCGGCGCAATTGTCGAGCTATCCAATTCGGATCCGTTGTTCCCCGGATTCGAGGAAGCCTGGAGACATGAGACATTCCAACTCAGTGATCATGAATGGTTCCCGGTGTTGAAAGATGCAAGGTTCATAATTCCGGAAGACATAAACGAGATTCCCGACTATATCGCCTCGTTCAATGCCAGGCAGAAGAGCACCGACAGGATCAGCCTGATAGTGATGCCAACCGAGGAGTGCAATTTCCGGTGCGTGTACTGCTATGAGAGCTTTCAGAAGCCGAAGATGAGCGAAGAAATCCAGAACGCGTTAAAGGATTACATCTCCAATAATATGGGACGGGTTCAGGGATTCTCGATTGAATGGTTTGGCGGTGAGCCGCTTCTTGGGATGGACGTTATCAGGAACATCTCCACACACGCAGTCAGAGCGGCAAATCAATGTAACGCTGCCTTTAGTGCAACGATTACGACAAACGGCTATCTCCTGACACCCGATGTCTTCGAAGAAGCGGTCAGTGATTGGCGAATACTCCGCTACCAGATTACGATCGACGGTCCGAGAGAATTTCATAATCGGCGCCGAGTCCTCGAATCTGGAGGGCCGACTTTCGATAAGGTTATCTCAAATCTGCAGCACATCGCAAAATCTGACCATCCGGAAGTCATGTACGTCGTTAGAATGAATGTCGACAGGGATAATCTGAAAACCGTACCGGAGTTTGCCCGTATCGTCAAGGATATCGTGGGTGACGACAAGCGGGCTCGATTTTATGTCAGACCTACCTGGGGAAAGAGCCAGTTCGAATTGCTTACCAACTTCGAAAGCAGAAGCCTCAGAAAGCAGATAGTGGACATATGCGGTGAAGTGGGCTTGTACTTATATGACAGCGATCTCTTTTTAAACCCCGCGCTGGGGATGTGCTATGCTGCAGATCCGCATTCCCTCGTCATCGGACCGGACGGTTCGGCATATAAATGTACATCTGCCTTTGACCTCCCAGAGAATTTAGTAGGCCGGCTGACGACCGAAGGGACAATTCAACTTGATGTAAAGAACTTCAGCCTCTGGGTGGAGTCCAGCATCGAAAAATATCCGCAGTGCCGCCGATGTGCGGTGCTGCCAATATGTAATTCCGCTCATTGCCCTAAAACAGAGGTTTTAAGGCTAAAGGCAAACGGAGCGGCCAGCCATCCAGTGTGTCCTCCTTACAAAGAGGACATCAAGATGTTTGTAGAAAACGCACTTCAAGAGGAATTAGGCTAGAATCTCTCTTGAAGATGCTTTGAGATGTCGATTTGATGCTAGATCATAAAACAAGAAGAAGGGAGGTGAACCGAATGAAAGTAGTAGTTGCCCCTAAGGTGCAGGTACAGCAACCCGATGCCGAACAGCAACCAGGTACAAACTGCCTCGGCTGCAACGCATTAATTTGTGTACCCGACTGAAACGCCGGTGCACACAACCGGCAATGACGGTTGTGTGCACGAACTTGTTGGTTTACAAAAACGCGAGCCAGAGACTGTCCCGGCGAGTGCAGGCACCCTTAGTGTTCCGGGAAATATGAATTTGCATTTGGGCGAGCTTGTTTTTTCTCGCACGCCGGCTTGGACCGACGGCCGAGACAGCTCTGGCAGAGCGGGGGCCGGTTTTTGTGACACCTACACTGGAAAGGCAGCATGATTGAAAGGAGAGTAATTTGTGCTGCGCGCGAAATCCATCGTAGACTTAATAGCCAAGTGAATAGGAGAGACCAAATGTACTCTATACTGAGATGCTTTGAAGAACGGAAATGGGAAGAAAAGACACGGCAACAAAGTTGTGTTTCGCCTGTGACCGACCCCAACCAAGTTTGGGAAGATCCGATGGATTTTCTGCAATCGAGCATTCGATTCGGGAATCCTTATTGCATGTACAATGATGCCATAATAGGGCACATAGAGCTTTCGATTAAACGAAGTAACAATGCACCAATTAGACATAGCACCTTGTCTGCCGTGTCCAATTTCGTTTTTCGCCCGGCAAATTAATTGTTGTCAGATTCATCGCTTCATCAACAAGAGGAAGCGACTGAAAAAACAGAAGGCAGAATGTATGTGTCATGAAGGAAAGAAGATATATGTGAAAGAAAATCCGGTCGGGAAGTTCGATCACCCTGATCATCCCCCCTCTGAAGGCAGACCCATGGCGGATGAGACCGGTCAGCGGCACTGGGAGGACCAACTCCTCCAGTCACAGAGGCTAGAGGCGTTGGGAACGCTTGTCGGTGGGATCGCTCACGACTTCAACAACATCCTGAACGTTATCACCGGACATGTATCACTCATGGAAAGATGGCGTGAGAACCCGGAACGGTTCGCGAAGAGTTTCGACGCCGTCAAGAAGGCGACTGACCGCGGCGCCCAAACGGCCAGACAGCTTCTCACATTTTCGCGGAAAGCTGAAGTCGTAACCGAACATGTCAAAATAGGCGATGTCATAGAAGAACTCACGGACCTTCTCAGGGAAATCTTTCCCGAGAAGATCCACTTCAGCATAAAGATCGAGCCGGATATCCCGATAATCCTGGCCGACTCGAACCGGATACATCAAGCCTTGCTCAACCTTTGCATGAACGCCCGCGATGCTATGCCGCTCTCCGGGACAATTGCCATCTCTGCAAAGGGTATCGGGCGTGCGGCCCTGAACGGGCGCTTTCGAGGGGCAGAGGCGGACAGGTACGTACAAGTTGAAGTGTCGGATTCAGGTTCAGGAATAAAGAAGGAAGAGCTAGGTCACATTTTTGAGCCGTTCTTCACTACGAAGAGGAACGGGCGAGGCACCGGTTTGGGGCTATCGGTCGTCGATTGGATTATGAAGGCCCACAATGGATTTGTGGACGTTGAAAGCAGAGTCGGTACGGGTACAGTATTTTCTCTTTATTTCCCGGTCCTTCCTCAAACGGCAGGGGTGCTGTCGGGAGAAAAGGATAGGGTCGAGTCGCCAAAGGGTGGCGGCGAAGTGATTCTTGCCATTGAGGATGAGGAACCCCTTCGAGATTTCCTGAAGACAATTCTCGAGGAAAGCGGGTACAGGGTCCTCTTGGCGTCGGATGGAACAGAAGGCCTCCAGACCTACATGGAACACCTGAACGACATCGCTCTTGTACTTCTTGACATGGGGCTTCCCGAGATGAGCGGCGCGGAGGTTCTTGCGAAACTTGTGTTGTTGAATCCCCAAGTGAGGGTGATTTCAGCAAGCGGCTATGTTCAACCGGAGGTGAAAGCCGATGCCTTCGAGACCGGAGCGTTGGATTTTCTGCCGAAACCGTACCTGGTGGACGAGCTGCTTATGAGGGTTCACCGTGCGCTGCGGGCAGATGCGGAGACAACGACATAATATAAGTAGACAATAAAGACAGTCGCCTCTGAGCGAACGACGGTTCCAGGCATAAGCTTGTCCGCCTAGGTCCAGAACGTTATTTACTCTTTGAGAGTATTCACCGTCAGTGAGATTCCTTCCGGCTTGCACGGGATGGATACGCCATGGTTACGGCTGAAACGCCCCGAGGGATTCCCCCTGGAACATTTCCACGTGATAAGCCCCTCCCTAACCAGTATAGAAAACTTACCAGCCGTTATGTTAGTGCAGCCCGTAAATGAAAGTGGGCCGCAAGGCCCACTTTCATTTGATTCGATCTCTACCGAATCTCTATCTTAAAGTGTTACGCTTAGTCAGGTGACACTTGCAGGTTGTCGACTACCATCGGAGCATCAGTGCGGAACCTCATGAGATCCGCGAGGTATCCTCTCTCGCCGGAAGTATTGACTTTCCCCTCAAGAATCAAACTGGCGCCGTTTACGATAACGTGAATCGGCGGGTTCATTTCTAACGCGTAATCCTGGTAGAATGGATCACTATAAATAAGCTGGTAGGCTCTGTATTTCAGGAAATCCGAACCGATTGCCGTCTTCAGATCGTTTACAACCTTCCGGACCCCTATCACCCGCTCTGCCTGGGCCTGATATTGACGGACATACCATGGAGCATTAACCCAGCCGCGAAGCGTGACCACGCCATTTTTCGCGTGAGCGGTAACCCAGTCGAAGACTGTATAGAAATCGTGCGTCTCGATTCTGTGCATCACATCTCTGACTATTACACTATCGGATCTCTGAGACACTAAAGCAGTCAACTCGTTTACTATTGTATAATTGTTTTCTACGTTCTTCGCGTCCTTCCCGGCCAACGTTACGTCATAGAGAGTTGAAACCGTGCCGGTCAGGGTTATCTTCGCGTTCGAGACCGCAACATGTATGTTATGGTCCGTCATGAGACCGTCTTTTGTCAGCTTATACTCTACGTAAATCTTAACCGTGTGATCGGACTTCTTCGGGCTCTGTGCAAAGGCGGGTAATGAGCAGCTCATCAATATGATCGCGCCTAGCGTTGAAAGGGCAATCATCAGGGATTTTAATCGGATGGTATTCATGGCATTTCTCCTTTTTTGTCGCCGCCACAATCGCATTGGTTGTCAACTCCTCCGCTCTCCCTCAGTGGTGCGACTATATATGTAGACACAAAGAGAGTCGAATAAGTTTACTCCCGATTTTTGGGCATCCCTCCGTTTCGCGCAAATATGAGGAAAATTGATTCCATGAAAAAGATTTAATGATAATCATATTAGAAGAAGGCCCTTACTTCCGCGGTCATCGTATTGATGGGAGAACCACCTGCCTGACTCCGTCCGCTGTAATTTGCATTCGCCTGTATAAAAGAATTTATCCGGTAATCAAAACCGACCTGCCAAATGTAAGTCTGCCCGGGCAAGAATCCCTGTGTCAACTCAAACGGCAGATAGACATCCGGCTTCTCGTTAGTAATCAGTATCTCGTCCCGTTCAAGCTGAAGTGTCAAACGACCTCTCGTCAGGATCGAATAAGCAACTCTCAGCACCTCCATGTTCATCGAATTGGTAAGGCCGGACCGGGAAGCATCCACCGCTTTCGAGATTTCTATCTTGAACGAAGACTCCACGTTCATGTTGGGGCGGTAAGAGAGCTCCGATGCGACGCTGTTTCCGCTGATCTGGTGTGCACGGTCGGTATATGTCGTGAAGACATCGTTATCGTTCAATGAAAAATCGAGCTCCTCATAGAAGACATCTGAGAGTTTAGCCCTGAGCCTCATGCTCTGCTCGCGCGTATAACCCCGCTCCGTTGCTATCGAATACTGGTTCAGCGATTTGTTCTGCAGATACCTCAACCTGAGAGAAAAGTCACGGTTGTTCTGCAGGACATAGAAGTCCTGCTGGAACACCTGGTTACCGCTTATGGTCAGGCTGTCATTAAGAAATTTTGATAGATGAAGGAGATATATGTCGCTGACATTGGTTGTCTGGTTGTTCTCGGCGATTTGCCAGAAGGTGACAGACGAAAGTGAGCGCAGGATTGTATTTACAATGGCCCCGTTTTTCTCCATGAATTTCTCTGGAGTGACTGCAATCCTGAAGTTTGTCTTCAGGTCGATGACGGGATAGAGTGTCGTAGTCGGCCTGGTCAGCAGGATGTAGTCGCCATTGAAATTGACCTGCTGGAAGTCGAGCGGATTCGTAATGTCGACCTGTCCGTTGTGGTTTCCATCGATCCAGACGTATTGACCCTGTCCCGGCTGCACCTTCCAGAAAATTTGTTCGAGCCTGGCGGCGCGCTCGGTATTGACCTGATAGAACAAGTTTGCCTGCAGTCCGCGATTCAGAGGAGTGTAGTTGGCCTCCCACTTGGATAGAAACGATTCGTTGTCCGAATTGCCGAGCAACTTGAAACTGTCGGTGTAAGACTTCTTCCTGTACGTTAATGTTAAATTGGAAGAGAAGTTGCTCATCTGGTTCAGCCTCATCGTGAGCTGTTCCGTCAAAGAATTGGACGATGGCAGAAGTTCGCCGTTGATAATACCGCTTTCATTCCTGACATAAACCTGTGCCGAAACATCCACGTTGTAGATTTCCGCAAGCGCGATGGTCGGTCCGTATTCGAGGTAACGATATGAATTCGCCCAAAGAGAATCCGTCCCCGTCGTTGCCAAACGACGGTCCTCCGATTCCAATCGAAACCCGGGCATGAGCTTCCAGACCGTGAATTGGATCGTACCGCTCTGTCTGAACCAGCTGCCGGCGTTTGAAAACTCGTTGTCCCTGCTGTCTACGAGAGTCGCCTGGTAGCTCAGAGAAGGGATCCAGCCGGGTTGACCCTGCACACCCGGATTGCCTCCAAACGAGATAGCCCCTGAGTATCTTCCGGAGCTGAAGCCGGAACCGCGGGTGATTCTTCCGACATCTCCGCCAATCGTCAGGCGGGCCCGCTTAATTGCCGGCGTAAAATCCAAATGCGCCTGGTTCAGAAGTTCATCCGCCGCAATCAGAGTGTCTATCCCCCATTCCCTGTTAAACTCAACGTCATTGATCCTGTCCATGGGATCAAAATTGGCGTTCTCGTAGCGGGTCATCTCTGTAAACTTCAGCGCACCGATATCCATGTCACCGACCTTCAGGTTTTTCGGAGAGAAGTCAAATCCGAACTTGGCCGCGTAGCCGCTCGATGAGACGCCGGGAAGCGAAGAGAGTGTGTTAGCATTGAAACTGCTTGCGGCATATTCGAGAGTCGCCGAGCCGTCGCGGCTGAACTGGTATTTTGTGTTCACATCCGCAAGCTGGTGAAACTGCGGCATCGGGAGTATCACGATCGGTGCATAGTCCCCCTGATTTATCCCGACGAAATTATACTGACCGAATCCAACGGACTGGTAGTCACCCTTTCCGCTGCCGACTTCGGAGAAGGCGACATTGTAGACGGCATTCACCAGATTCGTTGTGTCCGTCGGCTGCACAAACCTGTATATGTAATACGGTTTCCCGTTGACCATCAGGGAGTCGAGCCGGTATTGCCCCTTGCCGATTCCCGTGATTGAATCGCGTCCGACATACGTCACGCCGCTCCTTGAAGCCGCGAGCCTGTTATTCCCTGCTCTTGCCAGAAGAGCTTTGTCAGAGTCGGCCAACGTGACACCGAGTGAGCTGTTCGGATCGTCGCCGGTCTGGAAATAAGAGACGCCCACTTCAATTTTGTTGTTTGCCAGTTTTGTCTTCGCCGCGCCCCCGGCAAACGTTCGCTGGAATTGTCCGTCGGAGTACTCGAAGTCGACGAAGATCCTGCTCAGGTTCGTGATCAGGTGTTTAGGAGTGAATGTGATTTGAGCGTTTGAATAGTCGATAACATAGTCGTTCGTTTCGCCGCGAACCATCTTCACGCCGTCTAAGTACACGTGCTCGGTGCCGGCAACGACAATGATGTTCGGGCTCCCGTCGTCTCCGACAAGCTGGTAAGGTCCTTGGCTGCCGTCGATGGGCGTGATCTGCTGGGTTCGAAATTTTCCCCTGCTCACGGCGCCGCTAATCATAACCGAAGTCCGGCCGTAGTTTGCCGTTCCCATCCCTCCCTGAAGTCTTCGGTTTACGACTCCGAATTCGGTCCCCGTTTCGGTTAGGTCGAAATCTCCGAGAGTGCCGACGATATGCGGAGATTTTATGGTGACAAACACTTTGTCAAATTCCTGGAGGGTCCTCGTGTTTCCTTCAGGTTGAATCGGGCTCGACTCGTCGGTCAGCGCCGCGGTTACCTCGACGTCATTCGTCAATTTCCCCGAGAGTTGCATGCGAAAACCGGAATTCAGTGTAAGGTCCTGATTCGATCCGATAGTAAATCCGCGCACTATGCTTCCGCTCTTCTGGATATTGCTGCCGAATAGTTCGGCCGGGGTGAGCGGGGCACTCTGCTCGATCATCACAACTTTCTTCTTGAACGAAGTATCATACTTCGCTATGACGATATGGTTCGTGAATTCAGTCTGCATGGTAAAGGGGAACCTCGCATAGCTCACCATGATGATATAGACCGAATCTTTCCTGCTTTCGAAGAACGCTCCCCCCGGTTCGAACTTCACGGTCCCTCTCGTATAATTGATCTCGTAATCCACGCCGCGTTTCAACACGACGGAATCACATACTGCATGTTCGGAGTTTTGAACTATGAAATTATTGGGAAGCTGGACCAATGTGTCCGCCGATACGATGCGAACGACGATTGAATCTACTGCGCGGAACCGCTCTGAGGATGTCGCCTGCCCGAAACACCGGGCAGGCGACAAAATTTCACTTGACGCGGCGATGAGTATTGAAATGGATAGGAGACACTTCGCATAAGACATTGTGGCAAAGGTGCAGCCGTCACCTCATGCTGTTTTGCCAAATGGGCAGCTCTTCACGATCTTCGCGAACGAGTCCGCAAGGAGGCTCGCCCCGCCGACAAGGGCACCGTCGACATCAGGCTGCGAGAGAAGCTGTGATGCATTGTCCGGCTTCACACTTCCCCCGTATTGAATTGTCAATGCCGATGCAACGTCCTTGTTGAACAGTTTGGCCACAACGGACCTGATGAATGCATGTGCGTCCTCGGCCTGCTGGGGAGTTGCGTTCCTGCCCGTACCGATTGCCCATATTGGCTCGTAGGCTATGACAAGCGTCGCCATCTGCTGTTCGGTCAAGCCATCGAGGGCGGCCCTCACCTGACGATCAAGGACCTTCTCAGTAACTCCACCGTCACGCTCATTCAGGCTCTCGCCGACGCACAGGATTACCTTCAAATCGGAACTCAGCGCCTTCTTCACCTTCTTCGCGACAATCTCATCTGTCTCGCCGAAAAACTGTCTGCGTTCGGAGTGTCCGACTATGACGTAGTGGACACCGAGTGATTTCAGCATTCTTGCCGATATTTCACCCGTGTAAGCCCCGTCGTTCTCGTAGTGCAAGTTCTGCGCGCCTAGCTCTATCGGGCTCCCCTGCAAAAGCCTCGCTGCGGTCTGTAGCGAAATGAATGGCGGACAAATAACCACTTCCGCTGGACAGTCGTAACTCTGCATTTCTTTTTGAAACGATGTAATGAATTCGGAAGCTTCATTTACATCCTTGTTCATCTTCCAGTTTGCAGCGATAATTTTCTTTCTCATATGCCCTCACGTTTAGGAGAATATTCTCGGTTTTCAAGTGGAAACCCACTCAAGTGAAGATTATACTCTAAATTCTAAACACGAAACTCCAAACAAATTCCAATTTTCTAAATCCCTGGGTGGTTCTGCGGATTAATTTTGGAAATTCAAGCAAGTATGTAAGACCGAAATCTTGCTTTCGTAGATTTTCATGATTTATGCTTGTCTAGAATTTCGCATTTAGAGTTTAGAATTTGTCCCGCGTTGAATCCCGACACCTTTAAGTTACAACTGTACAAGCCGGACAACATTAGTTTCTCAGTCTCTCCAACTTCTGTTTCAGCAGGTCGTTCAGCATTTTCGGGTTTGCTTTTCCCCGGGTCTTCTTCATGACTTCGCCTACAAAGAAACCGAAAAGCTTGTCCTTCCCTCCGATGTAACGCTGAACTTCGCCAGGATTCGACTGCAGGACTTCTTCGACGACTTTTTCGATGGCAGATTCATCGGAAACCTGACGAAGGCCTTTCTTCTCCACGATTGCATCGGGATTCTGTCCCGACTGCAGCATCTCTTCGAAGACTTCCTTCGCAATCTTCGTCGAGATCGTTCCTTCATTTATAAGATCGATCATCCTCGAAAGGTTCTGTGGCGAAATTGAAAAGTCCTTTATCTTGATAGATTTGTCGTTAACAACGCGAAGCACGTCGGTCATAACGTAGTTGCTCGCCTGTTTGTACGCATCTTTCGACTTCTGCTTCAGGTTCGTCACCACATTTTCGTAATAGTCCGCGACTTCCTTCTCGCCGGTCAGTATCTCCGAATCATACTTCGGAAGCGAGAACTCCTGCATGTACCTGTCGCGTCGCTCCCTGGGAAGTTCAGGCAAGGCCGACTTGATCTTATCGATCCACGGCTCATCCACGATTACCGGAACGAGATCGGGATCCGGGAAATACCTGTAATCATTTGCCTCTTCCTTGGACCGCATCGACTTGACGGTATTTGTGTCCGCATTGTAGAGAAGAGTTTCCTGAGGGATGCTCCCGCCGTGTTCAAGTATTGCGTATTGCCTCTCGATCTCGACGTTGAGCGCACGCTCGACGTTGCGGAACGAGTTGAGGTTCTTGATCTCGGCTTTCGTACCGAGTTTCTCTGCGCCGCGGAGTCTCAGGGAGACGTTGGCGTCGCATCGAAGCGAGCCCTCTTCCATGTTGCCGTCGCAGATTCCGAGATAAGTAACGGTCTGCTTGATTTGCTGAAGATAGAGATAGGCTTCCTCGGCAGTACGAATATCAGGCTTGCTCACGATCTCGAGAAGCGGAACACCGCACCTGTTCAGATCCACCAGCGTGTCGACGTCCTGGTCGTGTATCGACTTCCCGGCGTCTTCCTCCATGTGGATTCTGACAAGACCGATCCTGGTTTTCGTGCCGTCGGATTCTTCAATCTCAACGTAGCCTTCCGAACAGATCGGTTCCTCGAACTGCGAAATCTGGTATCCCTTGGGAAGATCGGGATAGAAATAATTCTTGCGGGCAAAGATGGAGTACGGCGCTATGTTGCAGTGAGTGGCAAGTCCCATCTTGATTGCAAACTCGACAAGCCGTCCGTTAAGCACCGGGAGTACGCCGGGCATTCCGAGGCAAACGGGACAAACATTCGAGTTGGGAGGATTTCCAAACTTCGTCGAACACCCGCAAAACGTCTTAGTCTCAGTCAGCATCTGGGCATGAACTTCAAGACCGATTACAGCTTCGTATTTATTCCAATCCATAGGAGCTACCAGCCATCAGCAATTAGCTGACAGCCAAGCGCTGACCGCTGATTGCTGCATTCTTTCTTAGTTTAATTCCTTAGTGCCGCTACTACTTTCTCCGCAGCGTCTTTCAAACCATTTGCGACTGCGAAGTCGAGACCGGATTGCCGCAGGAGTTCCGCACCTTCCTTTGCGTTCGTCCCTTCGAGCCTGACGACGACGGGCAGGTTAACGGAGACGCGCTTGGCCGCTTCGATAACACCCTGCGCAACGCGGTCACAACGAACGATTCCGCCAAATATGTTAATGAGTATTGCCCTCACGTTCGGGTCAGACAAAATAATCTTGAAGCCGCTGGATACCGTATCGACATTGGCGCCGCCGCCGACATCGAGGAAATTCGCAGGCTCGCCGCCCGTCAGCTTGATGATGTCCATCGTCGCCATCGCAAGACCTGCGCCGTTGACCATGCAGCCGACATTGCCGTCAAGCTTGATATAATTCAAGTGCGATTTCGACGCCTCGACTTCCAGAGGGGATTCTTCGTCCAGGTCTCTCAGCTCGACAATTTCCGGATGTCGGTAAAGCGAATTGTCGTCAAAATTCATCTTGGCATCGAGAGCCATCACGGCGCCTTCCTTCGTCAGAACGAGAGGATTGATCTCGGCGAGACTCGCGTCCGATGCTTCGTATGCCTTATAGAGTGCCGTCAGAAACTTCACGCCGTTTTTGAATGCATCTCCCTCTAGTCCAAGGCCGAAGGCAAGCTCCTTTGCCTGGAAAGGCATCAGACCAAGACCCGGATCGACTGTCACTTTCAATATCTTCTCGGGTGATTCCGCCGCAACTTTCTCTATTTCAACTCCGCCTTCTGTAGACACCATGAAGACGTTCTTCGACGCCGACCTGTCGAGGACTATACCTGCGTAAAGCTCTTTCGCAATATTAATTCCCTGCTCGATCAAAAGACGCTTCACCGCTTTCCCTTCGGGATCGGTCTGATGAGTAACAAGTGTCATCCCAAGCATCTGTGACGCGAGCCGCCTGACTTCATCGATGCTTTTTGCGAGCTTTACACCGCCGCCCTTTCCGCGACCGCCCGCATGAATCTGTGCTTTTACCACCCATCCGTCTCCGCCTATTTCCGTTGCTGCGTTTACAGCCTCATCGACGCTGAACGCGACCTTCCCGTTTGGCGTGGCTACATTGAATTTCCTTAGAATCTCTTTGGCTTGATATTCGTGAATTTTCATCTCGGCAACCTTAGAATGAGTTAGTAAAATCTTTTGCAATATATGAAACCGTGGTTTGTAACTCAAGAAATGGGAAAGAAGAAGGGCTTGAATAGCTAGCCTCAATTCGAATCTCCGCACATCGCAAAGCATTAAGCTCCTTGAAATAAGGATCGCTTTTCCAGAAAACCGGAAAGCTGAAAGGGCCAGTTTCCAGAATCCTGGAAAATCTGCACCCATCTTCCCCTTTTCAAGCCGAAATAAGGGACTCGCCATGGCATGATCTTTGGAGAACGTTAAGTCAGCAACGACCAACGTCTGTGGAGCACGGTCATGAAAAGGTAATGCACCGATTCATTGGCAAATTGGTGATTGAGGTAACCCCACACTTATGGTTTCTCGCCAAGCGAACCGCTCGTCAACATTTCTTTGCGTTCTTGGCGCCTTTGAGAGAGAAATAACCCTTTCAGTGAGGCATTACTGATTGAGGCTGTCAACAGTTGACTTTCTGTCACAGAGCCAATAACGTTACTTCAGAATAACAAACGGGGATGAGATGGATAAGCACAAATTGCTCCAGCGTTCACTCCTTCTGGTAATCTCTGCAACGGTTTCATTCAGCTGCAGGACTTCACCCACAGGGCCGCAGCCGGCAAACAGCGGCAGCGAGTTCAAGATAACCAGAGACGGTGAAACGGTTTTGACGGGTAGCCTAGCCGGCACGGACACGGTGGTCATGGACACAACGGCACAGCCGGAGACAGATTACACATACAAAGCATACAGACTTGTAAACGGCCAGGTTTCCGATACGAGCTTACCGCTTCAAGTGACTACACTAGATACGACCACGCATGATTGGACTTTCCAGTCGTGGACATTCGGTGATGGAAACGGCAGCATGTTTGACGACGCTTCCATCATTGATGACACGCTTGCGTATGTGGTTGGCGCAGTATACCTGAAGGACTCGACCGGGCAACTTGACCTTCAGCCGTACAACGTCGCAGTGTGGGACAGGAAGGACTGGAGACTGGAGAAGGTACCCTTTTATTATGAAGGACAAGCGCTATACAATCCGATATATTCACTCCTAGTGTTCAACTCCGCTAATGTCTGGTTCGGCACGGCCAGCGTGATTCACTGGGATGGACGCGCTTTTATTCCACAAGATAACTCAGGAGTGTGGGGTCCACACAGAATCTTCAAGATGTGGGGAACAGGCAGCTCTAACTTTTACATTGTTGGTGACAGCGGTTCAATTGCACGGTACGATGGATACACGTGGAGCAGGGTCACAAGCGGTGTCTCTTCTACCGTTAACGACATCTGGGGAGTGCCAGACGGGGCGAACGGCGCACCTACTGTGTTTGCAAGCACCTTAACGCAGGGTATCCTCTCATTGACACCCACCGGTGCAACAAGCGCACTGGATTGGCCCGGTGGAGACATAGGGAGCATTTGGTTTGCCGACACAAACCAGGCGTTCGTTGGCGCGGGCAACGGTGTTTACGTCAGGGACATGAGAGGATGGCGACGTGCTTACTATATCCCTCAGTTTGTAAATGGGCTAAGGGGAAGCAACGTCAACAACATATTTGCCGTAGGCTGGCGGGCGTTTGCTCATTTCAACGGGAGCACGTGGCAAGAATATATGGAATTGATTCCACCACTCTGGATGGCATCCACGATACTTACTACAGCGTCGTTGTGACCGTCTCGGATACCCCGACTTTCTCCTTTACGGCTCAGTCCGAAGCACTGGTTGTTGGGAAAGCCGGGATACCGACAAAGGTATACTTCAGTGCCGAGGATCAAAGCGGCAGTTATATTCTAAATCAGGCAAGTATTGAGGACTATCTGGGCCCGAACTGGAGAGATACGCTAATCACGAATGACAATTCAACATGGTGGTATCTTGCTGGCGGGTCGACAGCACCAGATGAAGTCGTGAAAATCCACCCCAACTATCTAACTTCTCTGAACGACCGGTTCAACAACTGGACACCTCCTTACTATCGCGTGCGGGCCCAAGCTGTCAGGATAATCGGGGGTTACACTGCGTTTTTTTCTGGATGGAACGTGAGCAGCGCAAACATTCGTGACGATAGAATAAGCTCCGACGGCTATGATTACGCCGATGTAGAGTTTACGTCTTCAAATGCAGTAGTAACCGCCCAGTACAAATATTACACCGTCACCTACAGTACTACCATTCCCTCAGGCTCCTGGCCTATGGCAGGCAGTGTTACCATTCCGTCGGGGGTAACTTTGACTGGAAGCTCCGGTGCGACACTCAGCTTCCCATCAGGATCAAGCCTGACGGTAAATGGTGCACTCAGTGGCGGCGGGATGGATTTAACCCCAAGCTCCGGTACATGGACAGGGGTGGTCGTCAATACGAGCGGTGCGTCAGTGGCTAACTGCACAATATCCGAAGCAACCTTGCCTCTGAACATAAGCGGCGTATCGAGTGCGACTATTTCCGGAGTGACGATCAACAATTCGAACTTCTCGAGTGGCGAGGCCGTTTCCGTCAGCGGCTCCTCTCCAACAATCTCCGACCTGACAATTGACGGTCAATCCGGCTCGGCTAATGGCGTAGCCTATACGAACACGAGCGGAGGAACACTTTCGAACTCCACAATTGAAAGTCTCGGCGCGGGACAGGGGATTACAATACAGGGAAATTCCAGTCCTACGATCTCCGGCAACACTATTGAGCACAATTATTACCACGGCATAGCATGTTGGAGCGATGGTACAGGAATACCGGATATTGAATCGAATACAATTGAATACAACGGCTTAGACGGGTTAATGCTCGATCAGTCCGCCGCGTACTTGCTTAACGACCAATCCTCAGATAACAACGTAGGCATATATTGCGAAAATGGCTCTGTCATATCCACCGGCGGCCAGAGTCAAGCAGGCGGGAACACTATCACGAACAACACTGATGGGATCGGTGCCACTACTAATTCAACGGTCTCTTTCGGTGATTATACGGGCCGTTGGTACGACGGTACCTGCAACAGCATCTACGGCAATACCACGTATAACGCATACGCAAGCAACACGAGCTCGATTACGGCAGGATACGATTGGTGGGGACAATCACCTCCCGATGCCTCCAAGTTCTGGACTGACAACAGTTCCTCAACAATTGACTATACCGAAGCTCTGTCTTCACAGGCAAATTGCCCTATAAGTGGTTCGGCTGCCCAAGAAGTAACCCTGAGTGGCAAGACGATATCCGGGGGCACAACGCCTTCCGGAAATGATCCCGCCTCGCTATTTCAATTTGCCCGACAGGCGCGGGAAGAGGGTGAATATGGGATAGCCACAGCGGCGTATCGTATCCTTTTGCAGGACTCTATATCTTCCCCACAAAAAGAAAGGGCCCTCTTCAGGCTCTTCAATGTGTTTCAGCTTTCCTGCGACAGCACCATTCATCGGCGACCTGGATACTTATTCGAAATCCCCTGGTGAACTTGGTGAGACAAGTCAGGAACTCCTTGGATATGCATACGAAGCTACAAAGCAAACACCCAAAGCCGAGTCTATCCTGAACGACATTGTCACCGCTCATCCGGGTACGGAGTTCGAGAAGGATGCCCTTATACTCCTGGCATCGATGCGGGACTTTGATACAAGCGCGGCAGAAGTGTCATCAAACGCGCTAAACCAGCTGGTTCTGAAGTACGGGTCTTCAGTGGATAAGGGATTACTTCTATCTTTGGGTGCGAAAGTAACTCCACAGCCCCAAGCTTCCGCTTCATCACAAGCTGTGGCAGCCAATGTCGACTCAACATCGGTGCTATCCGGGACTGCACTTGAAAATTACCCGAACCCGTTTAATCCGACTACAACAATAGAGTTCGAAGTTCCAAGTTCGGGGTTGGTCAGCCTGAAAGTGTATGATGTACTTGGGAGAGAGGTGGCCACGCTCGTCAACAGTTACGAGTCGGCAGGTGCTCATTCGGTCCGATTCAATGGCGATGATCTTGCAAGCGGCATATATTTCTACCGCCTGACAACTCCGGGTGTGAACCTCGTCAGAAAAATGATCCTGATGAAGTAACGACTCGATCCGTTGTTCTTGAAAAGCCCTGCGCCACCGCAGGGCTTGCTCTTTCATTACAGAGATTGCAACCGTGGGCAACAAGTACTTTACATATATTCGGAAGAGCTTTTTATCCCCGGCAGGTCAAGTTTAGTTTGCTACTTTTGTCCCTTTGCCGCTTTGCGCCTTCTTGTAATATTCACAAACCGTGTTGACCACGCATTCCGGGCACCTCGGATTCTTTGGCCTGCAGATTTCTCTTCCGAGGAAAGTCATTCCCATTCCGGCGGCCCGCCAGTATTTTTGCGGAACGGCTTCCATTATTTCCTTCTCGATCTCGTCCGGCGCGTCCGATTTAGCTATCCCGAGTCTCGGCGCGACTCGTGCGACATGCAGATCGACGATCACTCCTTCCGCCTTGCCGCCCGACTCACTGATAATAACATTCGCCGATTTCCTTCCTATACCGGGAAGCTTGGTCAACTCGTCCATCGTAGTCGGGATATGATCGTCGTCTCTTACGATCTTCGCTATCGAGACAAGCCATTCCGATTTATGCCTGAAGTTCGTCACGCCATGCACGTAAGGAAAGAGGTCTTCCGCTTTGGCCTTAGCCAGCTCCTTCATGGATGGGAAAGCACGAAAAAGCTCCGGCGCGAGCTTGTTTATGAGCACGTCAGTGCTGCGCGAGGATAGTATTACCATAGCGATGAGCTGGTACCTGTTCTTGTAATCGAGAGGATGCTTCCGCTTGCCGTACGCCCGAAAGAGCGGCGCCAGCGATTTAA
>JAMCXB010000055.1 GCA_023480735.1 Bacteroidota bacterium
GCCCGAGTAGTCCGAAAGAACCGCCTCTTCACCGTAGTAGTATTCAATAAACTCACTAAGGTGCCGCGGCGGCGGCTGCATGAATGTCGTAAGCGAAAGCCCGTTGTACTCAACGGACAAATCCGTCCCTTTCCCACGCACTGAAACGCCCATACGAATTAACCTCCTAAAAATGCTGCCTTAAATGCATTCCAGAATATTCGGGCCATCTCTGCAATCAGAAAACTCCCCGAGCACGCGCACCTCCGGGAAATTTTCCAGAACCGTCATTAACACCCGCCTGACAATCGGTTTAAAGTTAACAATATTCGCCTTAGCGTGGAAAGGGCTTTCGTCACACCGCAGGCGCCTCCTGGGTTTCAGTTCCCTGCATGATATTGAAATCAGCAGCCGGCGTAAGTCGGATTTGAATAATAAGGATAAAGTAGTTCACCTCTGGAGGGCAAGCCAGTTGCGTTGATGGGTGCCTCCGTGAGTCCGTTCGGAACCATCCTCATGCAAGTCGCATTCGGCCCGGTGCTTAAAATCTTTTCGGTCTCAAGTCGATAGCCTAAACAGGGCCACTGTTCGTGTGAAAGTCCCAAACTGTTTCCATGTTCAACATACTCGGCACAGACCTTCCACCCGCTACTCTCTTGAGAGCCCTTTCAACTCCGGGGCGCAGGTATTCGTTGCTTTCGATCATAGCCTTGACAAGGTCGCTGAACCTTGCCAAGGGTTTCGGAATAGCCTTGGAGACGCTACAGGTTCGTTATCGCTTCTAAGATCTTATCCACCTTTTGTTTCGATTCTGCCTCGCAGTAGTAACGGATCAGCGGTTCGGTTCCAGACGCGCGCACTAGCATCCATCCGCCATCGCTGAAGAAATATTTGAAACCGTCGATCGTGAGCGCATGGTCTATCTTGTGTCCGGCTACTTCTTTCAGTCCCTTCTTCAGCTTGCTGAGGACTTTCTGTTTGTATTGCTCCGTCGTGCGGACATCGATCCTTCTGTAAACGTGAGGGCCCACCTGGTCAAACAGTTCTTTTACAAGCTCGCCCAATGTCTTCTCCCGCTTCACCATCATTTCGCAAAGCGTGAGTCCGAGGAAGAGTCCGTCTCGTTCCGGGATGTGTCCCTTCAGTCCGACGCCACCGCTCTCTTCTCCACCGATAAGCACATCGCGCGAAATCATAACCGACGCAACATGCTTGAAACCTACCGGTAGTTCGGTCAACGGCAAGCCATACTTCTTCGCGAGAATATCAGGCATATCTCCGACGGAAACGGTCTTGACCACTTCGCCGCGAAGTCCTTTTGTTTCGTAATAATATTTCAAAAGCAGAGCATAGATTTCCTGAGGTCCGACGAAATTCCCTTTTTCGTCAACGGCGCCGATCCTGTCCGCGTCGCCGTCGGTTGCGAGTCCGACACTGTAATTCCCCTGCGGGACGAACTTCATCAGCTCGGCGAGATGTGCCGCGATCGGTTCGGGATGTTCTCCTCCGAACGACGGGTTGAATTCGTTGTGAATGACATCGGCATCTTCTATGATATGTTGTAAGATCCCCTGTCCGGCTCCGTACATGGCGTCATGGACTATTCTCAGACGTGCGCCCTTTATCGCTTCGATGTCGATTTTCTTCTTCAAATCATCTATGTAAATCTTCCTGAGGTCCGCTTTCTTTATCAAACCCTTCCTGCTTAAGTCTTCGAAACTCTTCCTGATGCCGTCGAGCGATTTCTGGGAGACCTTGTTGGCTTCCTTCTCAACTTTGGCGACATATTCGACTTCTTCCGGCCCGCCGAAGTCCGCCTTCAACTTGAATCCGTTATACCTTGAAGGGTTGTGGCTGGCGGTAATAACGACGCCCGCGGCAGCTTTGAATTCCGGGATCGCGAGCGAAAGCGCAGGTGTCGGGCAGTATCCGTCCGATAACGTAACTCTTAAACCTGTACTGGCTATTACCTGAGCCGCCCTTTCCGCAAATTCAGCAGATAGGAAGCGCGTATCATAACCGATCATGATTCCGTTCTTGGCTCTCTTGTGTTTCTTGTAGAAGTTCGCAGTAGCAAGCGCTACCTTTGAGACATTATCGAATGTATAGTCCTGCGCAATTACTCCGCGCCACCCATCGGTACCGAATTTGATTTTCTCCATTTGTCAGGCCTCTTTATTTTAACTCATACAAAATAAAATCTCGTTTGCTAACATACAATGGTACGGGGTACAAGCGAGGCCGCGACAGATTCACGACACCATCATCCGGGTGTAGATGCGAATGAAATCCGATGCCCGGAGCATGCCGACCCTGTGCTCCGGTTTTATTTTACCTGGTTGCCTGGTGGAGAGAAATGTGTTGCTTTACCATCGCAGTCGTGTTCTATGGTACAGGCGGGATTCTTACAAAGCGAAGCTCCGGCACCCCAACGTGGATTCAATGTACCGGAGTCTCGGTTTTCAAAATCTTTGAGGGAAGTCGTCAGGAGGGAACTCCTGACGGCACAGAGAACGATTCAGGGTACACCGGCGTAATGCCTCACTGAAAGGGTTATTTCTCTCGCAAAGGCGCCAAGAACGCAAAGAAATGTTGACGAGCGGTTCGCTTTGCGAGTTTTGCGGCTTGGCGAGAAACTATAAGTGAGGGGTTACACATCGGCCATCACGGTCGACTCGTGTTGAAACTCTCCCCTCTCGCACATAAATTCAGAAAATGCGAAATCCGCAATTCGCTTATCTCAACTTAGGCTACTTAACTCAAGGGTGAATAATGAGACACATCTACTCTCTCTTCATCGTTATCACAATCGCTCTGTTTTCATCTATCGGAATGGCAATGGGAACCGGTAGGACTATCGACCTGAAACACAACTGGCAAATCCAAACCTCCGAGAAGCTCAACGTCGGAGGAGAAACTCTCTCCACTGAATCGTTCACTCCCGAAGGTTGGTACAAGGCCTCGGTCCCATCTACGGTCCTCGGCAGCCTCGTGGCAGACGGCGTATTCAAGAATCCTTTTCAGGGCAGAAATCTTGACAAGATCCCCGATTCGATGTTCGTGAATCCATGGTGGTACAGGACGGAATTTGAAATGCCGGCGAAGACGAAGAACGCCAACCATGTGACTCTGAAGTTCCTCGGCATCAATTACAAAGCCGACGTATGGCTCAACGGCAAACTCATTGCAAGCAGCGATTCCATACTCGGCGGGTTCAGACAGTTCCAATTCGACATCACGAAAGCCGTTCGTTTCGGAGAAAAGAATGTTCTTGCCGTGCAAATATACAAGCCCGGACCGGGTGCACTCACTGTCGGTTTTGTAGACTGGAGTCCGGAACCGCCGGATCGCGACATGGGACTCTGGAGGCCGGTCGAACTTCATATAAGCGGCGATGTCGCGATGGAATACCCGTTCGTTGTGACGAAGGTGGACACGGCAACGCTGAAGAAGGCATGGCTGACGGTATCGACGGAGCTGACGAACAAAACCGACCGTGAAGTGACAGGAACACTGGAAGGAGACATTACCATTACTTATGTCCCGGGGGGTGTCGCCTTGCCGCCCAAGGCATGGGACATGCCGGGTCCTCGTGGCGGCGCTATCATAATTGACAAGGCCTCGAAGGGAAAGGAAGGTCGTCCTACCTCTTTTTCGCAAAAGGTTACGCTGTCTCCGGGAGAGACGAAGACCGTAACTTTTTCACCTGAAACTTTCAAGCAGCTTGTCATAAAGGACCCGCTTCTCTGGTGGACTCATGATTTTGGGAAGCCTAACTTGTATTCGCTTCATTTGGAATTCAAATCGAACGGGCTCACGACCGATTACAGCAACACGATGTTCGGAATTCGCCAGATAAATGAGTTTATCAACGCCGAAGGTTTCCGCGGTTACGAGCTCAACGGGAAGAAAATACTGATCCGTGGCGGAGGCTGGGCAGACCAGATGTTTTTGATGCAGAACAAGAAGAATCTCACCGCCCAGATTGACTACGCCGTCAACATGCACCTGAATGCCATCAGGATGGAAGGCTTCTGGGGAGAGAACAGCGACATCTTCAACTTGTGCGACCAAAAGGGCATCCTTATCATGGCGGGTATCAGCTGCCAGTGGGAGTGGAAGGGCCTCTTCGGGACCGAAGGCGATCAGTACGGCTGTATAAGGACGCCGGAGGAGATGTCGATTGCGGCAAAGTCGTTTACCGACGAAATAAGATGGCTGCGGAATCACCCGAGCATTTTTGTCTGGCTCTACGGCAGCGACCTGCACCCTCGCCCGGAACTTGAAAAGATGTATCAGGCGGACCTTAGCGCGTACGACACAACTCGACCATATCTTTCTTCGGCGGCAGAGCACACGAGTGCTTTGACCGGGCCGTCGCGTGTGAAGATGCGCGGACCTTACGATTACGTTCCACCGGTTTACTGGTACGCTGACACCGCCTACGGCGGCGCATTCGGTTTCAACACCGAGACAGGACCCGGACCGCAGGTCCCGAGGGAAGGCTCGCTGCGCAAGATGCTTTCTCCCGATTCACTTTGGCCGATTAACGGTGAATGGTATTACCATTGTTCGCGCGGAAGGTTCAGAGACCTGAAGAGATATAACGAAGCTATGGATAATCGTCTCGGAACGCCGACAAGCCTGGCCGACTATGAGCGGAAAGCTCAATTCACAAGCTACGAGGCTATGCGCCCGATGTATGAAGCGTTCGCCGCAAACAAGTTCAAATCGACCGGCGTCATTCAGTGGATGTACAATTCTGCCTGGCCGAAGCTGTGGTGGCAGCTGTTCGATTATTACCTCAACCCGACCGGAGCATTCTACGGGGCAGAGAAAGCCTGCGAACCTATTCACGTCGAATATGATTATGCGGACAGCAGTATCGTGGTCGTGAACTCGACGCTCGAGTCAAGCGACGGTCTGACCCTGAAGGTAAGGGCTCTCGACTTCAACATGAAGAACTTGTACAACTACGAGAAACAGATTGACATAGCAGCGAACGCCGCCAAGCAGGTGATAACGCTTCCGGAGATAAACTCGCCGACCACGACTTACTTTGTGGACTTGCGGCTCTATAAGGGAAAGAAGCTCGTGAGCGTAAACTTCTATGCGCTTTCCACGACACACGATCAGCTGGCATGGAAGAAGACGAACGGTTTTGTCACGGAGATGGAGAGCTATGCCGACCTAAAGGAGCTGAACAATCTTCCGGAAGTAAAGCTCGATCTGAATAAAGATTTTGTCCGCAAGGGCGACAAATATTTCGTGACGGCCGAGGTGCACAACCCGACGGATCATCTTGCCTTCATGGCATATCTCTCGGTTAAAAGAGGGAAGTCGGGTGAATCGGTGTTGCCGATTTTCTGGGACGACAACTACATTTCGCTTCTTCCGGGCGAGACGAGAACGCTCAAGGGTCATTTCTACGTCGAGGACCTCCATGGAGGGACTCCTACTCTGGAAGTGTCCGGTTGGAATGTCCATTGAGCTTGTTCGGCCAGGTATCATACATCGTTGATGGTTGCAAACTCATCCCTCTCCCTTCTCTTCAAATCAAGAGAAGAGGGAGGGAATGGGGGTCACTAAGCAATTACAACTAAACCAACTAAGTGATTGGGACTAACATGAAAAGAAATTACTATGTCGTGATACTGATCTTCCTCACATTCTTCGTGATTTCTTTCATCACGAATATATTGGGTGCGCTCAACCCCGATGTGATTCAGAGTTTCAACCTGAGTCTCACCCTGGCCGGGTTGCTGCCATTTGCTTTCTTCATAGCATACGGTGTAATGTCCATTCCGGCTGGAATGCTGGTTGAGAAGTACAAGGAAAAGACGACGATGGTTCTGGCTTTCGTAGTCGCGTTTGCCGGCGCCTTACTCTTCTCGATGTTCCCGCACTACCTGGTTTTCCTGCTTTCCCTCTTTCTTATGGGGACAGGAATGGCGATGCTGCAGGTGGCAATCAATCCTCTGCTCAGAGTCGCAGGAGGAGAGGAGCATTTTGCCTTCAATTCCGTACTGGCTCAGTTGATCTTCGGCGGCGCGTCCTTCATTGCGCCGATGTTCCTTACTTACCTTATTACCAGCCTCGATCCGAAAGCGGGCGCCAACACGGTAAAGCTTGTCTTTTCGGGATTAGTACCGGAGACTCTCTCGTGGACATCGCTCTATTGGGTATTCGCGTTGATTACCGTGTTAATGGTCGTGGTGATTTTGGTTTCCAGATTCCCGGCGGTTGAAAGGAAAGAAGATGAAAAAGCGGGAACGTGGGAGACTCATAAGAATCTGTTCAAACAGAAGACCGTCATACTCTTCTTCATCGGGATATTTGCGTACGTGGGAACTGAGCAGGGCGTCTCGTACTGGATTTCCAAATTTCTTTATACTTATCACAACTATGATCCGCTTACCGTCGGCGCTTCCACAGTGGGGTGGTTCTGGGGGATGATGTCGGTCGGTTGTCTGATTGGCCTCGTTTTTCTGAAGCTTTTCGACAGCAGAAAAATCCTGTCGGTGGCGGTCCTGTTTGCCGCGACATTTTTATCGGTAGCCCTGTTCGGTCCGGGTCACATCGCGTTGTATGCGTTCCCGATGGTAGGTTTCTCTCTTTCTGTAATGTGGTCGATCGTCTTCTCGCTTGCCCTCAATTCGGTCGACAAGCATCATGGCTCGTTTGCGGGAATACTCTGCACCGCGATAATTGGCGGTGCGGTAATCCAGCTGATAATTGGCAAGCTTGGAGACATGTTTGGTTTGAGGATCGGGATGCTGTTCATTTACCTTACGCTTGGATATTTATTCAGCATCGGAATCTGGGCGAAACCGATCATCAACAATGAAACGATCAGTTCGAAGAAGAAACTGAAGAAGGCCGAAGCTGTTCCGGCGGCCGATTGAAATTTGCGGTAATTTCTTTTCATAAATAGAGGAAACATGTAATGGGACTTTTAGGCGTAGATTTGGGCGGAACCAACGTCCGGGTGGGATTAATCGAGAACGATTCTCTGATAAAGGTCGAGTCAACACCGATAAGCAAGACCGATGATGCTATCGACGTGGTTAATGATATATCGCGTTTGATAGAGAAGTTTGCAGAGGACGGCATTTCAGGAATTGGTGTCGGTGTTCCGAGCGTGGTCGACGTGGAAAGGGGAATCGTATACGATGTCCAGAACATTCCTTCATGGAAAGAAGTACGCCTGAAAGACCTGTTGCATGAGAAATTCAACGTCCCGGTATATGTCAACAACGATGCGAATTGTTTCGCGGTCGGAGAAAAGTATTTCGGTAAGGGAAAGAATTACGAGAACATTGTCGGACTGATAGTCGGCACCGGGTTGGGAGCAGGACTTGTGATCAACGGTAAATTGTATGCCGGCCGTAACTGTGGTGCGGGCGAATTCGGTACGATACCGTTTAGAGGCAAGAACTACGAGTACTATTGCAGCGGACAATTTTTTACCAACGAGCACAACACCACCGGAGAAGAATTGTCCGAAAAAGCCAGGCGGGGCGACAAACGGGCTCGCGAAATTTATTCCATTTTCGGTGCTAATCTCGGCGAAGCCATAAAACTCATCATGTACTCGGTGGACCCGGAAATCATAATCCTCGGCGGCTCGGTCAGCAAGTCTTTTGACCTATTTAAGAACGAAATGTATGCTTCGATCAGTGATTTTGCTTATACGAAATCAGTCGCGAATCTTTTAATAGAAGTGTCGGAAGTTCAGAATGTGGCAATACTCGGCGCGGCAGCTCTCTATTATGATGCCGCGGGAAAGTAGTCCGAGCCTGCTTTCTTGTCGCTACGCCATAGTGATATATCAACACACGCGAACAATTGCCTAATTGGCTGGGGTTTCATAACTTTTAATGTTAAATGAGGTGCTATTCATAATGAAACGTTTGTTCTACTCTCTTCTGTTAATTTCGTTCGCGGTTGTGGGCTGCAACACCAATGCCATAAAAGTTGCTCAGATAAACGACACGATTGATTCTCTTAAGGCTAAGTTTGCTCCTGATCCGCGGGTTGCCGTATTCGACGTTAAGGCGGTGGAAAGCGGTAACGGCATACTTCTCAGGGGCGAGGTAGATAATCCTGAAGCCAAAGATGCCATCCTCGCGGCTCTGAAGAGCGAGAATCTGATGGATGTGACCGACTCTCTCATGCTTTTGCCTCAGGCTTCACTCGGCTCGCGTGTCTTCGGAATAGTCGA
Organism: Bacteroidota bacterium; assembly: GCA_023480735.1. Taxonomy (GTDB): domain Bacteria; phylum Bacteroidota; class Ignavibacteria; order Kryptoniales; family JAKASW01; genus JAKASW01. The sequence continues at coordinate 8,204 of JAMCXB010000055.1, forward strand.
CGTCAGCGTCGGCAACATGTACGACGCTCCAAAGTATGCCACACAGATGGTAAGCCAGATCCTCCTTGGTCATACGGTCGAGGTGCTTAAAGAAGTAAAAGGATGGTATTACGTTAAGTCTGAAATCAACTATCTTGGGTGGATCGAACCGGGAAACATCGTTCGTGTCGATTCCGCAGAGTTGGCTGCCTATAATGCCGAACGGAAACTCATCGTTACATCGGTCTATGCAACCATATACTCTTCTCCCACCGACCGCGGAATGTCGGTATCGGATGCGGTGATGGCGAACCTGCTGAAACCGTTGGGAAATGTCGGCGCGAACTTCAAAGTGCAGATGCCTGACGGAAGGATTGGATTTATCCAGAGCTCAGATGTCGAATACTATGATCACTATCTGGCAACCCACAAGCCGACACCGGAAGGCGTTGAGAAAGTTGCCATGAAGCTCATCGGTGTTCCATATCTCTGGGGCGGCACGAGCGCCAAGGGTGTTGACTGTTCAGGCCTCTGTAAGACTGTGTACAGGATGAACGGTATCAGGCTTCCTCGCGATGCAAGCCAACAGGTCCATGTCGGCGAGAATGTTGACCCCGGTAAGAACTTTGAGAATCTTAAGAAGGGAGATCTTCTGTTCTTCGGAAAGAAGGCAGAGAATGGAAAGCCCGAGAAGATTGTCCATGCCGCGATATACCTTGGGAATGGTTACTTCATTCAATCCAGCGGAAGGGTGAGAATCAGCAGCCTCGTTAAGGGCGACTCCGCGTTCGACCAGTATGACCTCGATCGGTTCGTCAGAGCAAAGAGAGTTCTTCCACCGAGTGAAAATCTTGTGGAGAAATCGAACAACAATTAGAGAATGAGATGTGAACCGCAGAAAATTTCTGGCTGTTGGCGGTGCAGGGCTTTTTCTCGCTAAGGTCGGGACGTCCGAAAGCTCTCTCTGGTCAGGAGCTTTCGGAAGCCGGCCGGACCGAATGGACTTACCGGGTAATACTTCCAACCAAACTGCAACGAGTAAGGAAAACGGAAAAATGAAGTTTGACTATTGGCGTTATGATCTTAAACTGAAACACACCTTCACGATTTCAAGAAGTTCACGCGATGTCGTGCCCGTTGTCCTCATCAAGATCGAAAAAGACGGGATAACCGCATACGGTGAAGCGTCACCGAACGCCCGCTACAATGAGAACCAGGATTCGGTCGAGGCGTTCTTCAAGAAAGTGGATCTCGACAAGCTGTCCGATCCATTCAAGCTGGAATATATAGACGATTATCTGGATTCGATTGCGTCTCACAACGCGAGTGCGAAGGCGGCGATCGACATCGCTATGCACGACTGGATCGGCAAGAAGCTCGGTATTCCGCTTTACAAATTCTTTGGTGGTGAGAAGGAGAAGGCGCCTGTCTCAACTTTCACGATTGGTATCGACACGCCGGACGTAATAATTGAGAAAGTCAAAGAAGCGGCTGACTATCCGGTCCTTAAGATTAAAGTCGGCTTGCCGAACGATGAAGAGATAATCAAAGCAGTTCGCAGCGTTACGAAAAAGCCTTTGCGCGTCGACGCAAATGAGGGATGGAAATCCAAAGAAGAAGCTCTTGAACGCATAAACTGGCTGGCGACTCAGAACGTGGAATTCATCGAGCAGCCGATGCCGGCATCTCAGATAGACGACGTTAGATGGTTGCGTGAAAGAGTCAAGATGCCGATCGTGGCCGACGAGGCAGTCGGCTCGCTGTATGACATGTCGGTGCTCGCCACTGCGTATGACGGCATCAACATAAAGCTTCAGAAGAACGGCGGACTGCTCAAGGCGAGGAAGATGATTTACGCCGCACGTGCTAACAAGATGAAAATCATGCTCGGCTGCATGATCGAGTCCTCCGTCGGCATTACAGCGGCCGCGCAGATTTCCCCTCTTGTCGATTGGAATGACCTCGACGGCAACGTTCTGATTTCCAATGATCCGTTCAAAGGCGCTTTGAACGAAGACGGAAAGATTGTTCTCAACGACGAGCCCGGACTCGGCGCCAAGCCGCTCGGATGAGCTTTGCTCCCTCAAGGGTTGCGTCGGATAAGATTAGCACACGGATTATTCCGATTTTTGCGGATTCCTATTCTCGTTAACCATTTGGTCCGTCGTGATCCGTTCAGTTCGTCAAATCCGTGTTCCAATGACTTTGCGAACGCTACATCTTTTCCGGCGCGCTGATACCGAGTATCTTGAATCCATTCGCCAGGACCGTCTTGGCTGCGAGGCACAAAGCAAGTCTGGACTCCGCAAGCTGCCGTTCCGGTATGACAACTCGATGCGCATGGTAAAACCGGTGGAACTCTTCCGCGACTTCCTGTAAATAGGTGATGATCCTGTGCGGCTCGAAAGTCATTGCAGCAGCTTCTACGACCTCAGGAAAACTTCCCAGGGTCTTTGCCAGGTCGATTTCTTCTTTCTCCTTCAGCAGCGTTGAGTCAAAACCTTTCTTACCATCGGAGTACAATCCGCCGGTCGAGAACCCCTCGCTTTCGGCGAAGCGTATGATGCTTGCAATCCTCGCGTGCGCGTACTGCAGATAGAACACCGGGTTCTCCTCGCTCTGTTTCTTTGCGAGGTCGACGTCGAAGTTCAGGTGCGTTCCGATGCTTCTCATCAGGAAGAAGAACCTTACGGCGTCTGCGCCCACCCAGTCGATGAGTTCATCCAACGTAATGAAGTTTGCCTTCCTTGTTGACATCTTCACGACTTCGCCGTTTTGGAGAATCGTAACGAACTGGTGGATAAGCACTTTGACTCTGGTTGTGTCGTAGCCGAGCGACCTCAAAGCGAGCAGGACATCTGGATAAGTCGCAATGTGGTCGGAACCGAAGATATCTACGACGAGCTCGAATCCGCGCCTGAATTTCTCGATGTGGTACGCGATATCGGGGAGGCGGTAAGTAGGCTCGCCGGTACTTTTCACTATTACCTTGTCCTGGTCGCCGCCGACCGCGGTCGCCTTGAACCACTTCGCTCCCTCTTTGTCGTAAGTCAGCCCCGCAGATTCGAGCGCCTCAATTACTTCTTTTATCTTACCGGTTTCATAGAGAGAATTTTCGTTGTAGAATACATCGAACTTTATTAGAAGTCTCTCAAGCGTCTTTTTGATGTCCTCAAAAATCTCCTGCTCGGCTCTGTCTTTGAAAATTCCTTCCGCAGGATCTCCCTTCAGTTTGTCACCGTGTTCGTCAAAAAGATGCTGAGCGATGTCACGTATGTATTCGCCCTGGTAATAATCTTCTGGAAACTGTATTCCTTCACCGAGTATTTCTTTGTATCTCAATCTCACCGAGTCGCCGAGCACACGCATTTGGCGGCCCGCGTTGTTGAAATAGTATTCGCGCGTGACGTCATGCCCTGTCCACTGAAGAACATTGGCAATCGTATCGCCGAAGACGGCGTTTCTTCCGTGACCGACGGTCAGCGGCCCGGTCGGGTTTGCGCTCACGAATTCGACCTGTGTCTTCTTCCCCGCCCCTGCATTCGATTTGCCGAAATCATTTCCCTTTTCTAGAATTTCGTCTATGATGGAAAGGAAATACGCGTTTGAAAACTTGAAATTGATGAACCCAGGACCCGCTATTTCAACCTTCTCCACCAACGAGGGATCGATCTCAATTGACTCTATGACTTTCTGTGCAAGATCCCTCGGCTTCATCTTAAGCTCCTTTGCGGCAAGAAGCGCGAAGTTGGTTGAGAGATCCCCGTAAGATTCTATCTTGGGTTTCTCAAACAAGATATCGACGGATACTGCCAATCCCGATTTTTCGAGGGCGAGTAGGATTCCGGATTTGAGGTAGTCTTTCATTTCTCTGTTTGTCCGACTTTCTTGGCTCCCGCAGGACGGGGTTCGTTCGGCTTGCCCGTAGCCCTCGGTTTCCTGTCGATAATCTTCTGGATTTTCGCATCGCCCCAGAGTTTTTCGAGCCCGTAAAACACTCGCGCGTCTTTGTGAAATACGTGTACTACAACGTCGACGTAATCGAGCAGGACCCAATGCAGATTCTGCAGGCCCTCCACATGCCAGGCTTTTTCCCCGACCTCCTGCATGCCGGTCATTACCGCGTCGGCTATGGCCTTGACCTGAGTCTCAGATTCACCTGTACATACAACGAAGTAATCTGTCATCGAAGTCAATTCACGCAAGTCCATGATCGCGACGTCCTTTGCCTTCTTGGACAATGCGAGTTCCGCGATTTGACGTTGAAGAGTTTTCGTTTGTGCCATATTTATTCGATATTCTCTCTTGGTTTCAGTTTATGATAATCCTCTCCGATCAGGACCTCCACGTCGACGTAAGCGTGTGGATCGGGTTTTGTTATGACATTCTTCTTGCTCACTCCCAGTGCCTCCGCGACCCTCATCGCGTTCTGAAGATTTCCCGCCGCATCGACCACGGTTGTGACAGCCCTGTTGAATATCGAGCCGTTTGTAGTCTCCACTACATCGAATCCTCTCTCCCGAAGGTAGTTGGTGAAATCCATGGCGACGCCATCAGCCCCGCATTCGTTCCGTACACTGATCTGTATCTGCTGCTCAATTCGTGTGGGAGCCTTGAGATCCGCTCTCTCCGTCAGCACGGGAGGGTGGACAAGTAAATGTTCGATCAGGGAATAAAGAAGTACTGCCGCAAAGAGAAAGACAAGGACCTGAACCGCGATGGTAAAATATTTCTTTACACCTACGGAAAATCTCGGTTTACCCCTATTCCTCTTCATTAACCAGCGTGAACATACGGATTGGAGCAAACTTAGAGGAAAAAAGCAATGGGCGGAACTGTTCCCTCATACCCGGCGCTGAAATCCGCCGCGAGTAGATCCGGTTCAACTTACCTCGGGAGCCCGTACCATCCCCAGGGGTTGTAATAATAATAAGGATTGTAATAACGATTCATCGGATTCTGGTCGAACTGCACGTCTATCTGAAAATTATTAGACGGATGATAATTAAGCTCAGCCCGTGTCAGGTAAATGCCGTTTATGCTCTTTGCGAAACTGTTTCCAAGAGAACTGTACGGTGAATTCATAATGCTGACGTCTGCACTAAGGGTCAGCGGGTTGCTTATCTTATAGCTCATGCTGTTCGTATACATACCTATCGCCATCGACTGATTTCCCAACGTCATATAACTCATCGAAACAGATTGCCGCATCGAGAAGTTGGCCGGGTTGAAAAGTCCGAAGAGCAAACCTCCGCCGTAGTCGGATCGTATCAATGAACTTTCCACATTTGGCTGGCTGAGCTGCTCCTTGAACTGCGCATAACTAGCTGAACTCAAAACGAGCATGATGACCAATAAACCTGCGATTTTCTTCATCGGTTCCTCCGCATTCTCCTGAAATTTTAAACAAAACGACAGTAAATGTCAAATCATTAAGTTAGACGCCTCACTTCCCCAACGGTTCAACGGCGGCATCCCGTTCCCACAGATAAAAGAAATATCAGTCGGAATTCAGTCCATTGGTCCGCGGATTAGGACTTTCAGTAAAAACGATTATCTTGAATAGACATTAGAACGGAGGTGTGTGATGAAGGACAACGGTGGTTTCATTGGAGTTTTTCGTCGAGCTTTTCCGGTTCAACTGCCAGAGGAACCAATAAGGTTCATGACGGCAGAAGTCAAGAATGTTGTAAACATAGATGATCTCAAATATCAGAAATGGCTTTCAAAATCGGAGAGCTCGGTCTTCACTCTCGGTGAACAGGCGTTCGGGTACGGAACCGGGATGGAGAAATTCGCGGACGACGGATTTTCGGAAACGCAGGTTGTTTTGAAGGACTCGCCTCGCCTGGCCGAGGGATTGATGATAGAGGCGCTTGTCGACGACGCAAGAACTACGGGTCGGCACTACTTCGGGATTTATCGAAACTGCTGCAAGATGATCCGGGACGATGATTATATAGTTCGAGGAAATTTTATGGTGCGAATCGGCTACGACCTGAGAGCATTGCATTGGGATTTCGCGGGAGACGTGTTCTTCGGACTGATCATCGAGCCGGCTTGGATAATTCAGCGTGCCGACGCCGCGTCCAAGTCGAGCGGTATTTCTATCCGAAACGTCGAGGAGGACCTTTTGCGAATCCATGGCGTCGGGTCCGCCGATGAGTACGTCATGTCTTTCGTAGAATCGCATCCGGCATTTTTGCTCCCATGCGGAGGAGTAGCGAGACTGGGAAATCGGCCCGTGACGATATTTACGGAGACGGTGGAATAGGAACCGCACTGATAGAAACGTAAGCATATATCCGCTGGCCAGTGATCGGTCCGTGGAGCGAATTTTGTTGACGGCGGTTCGAATTCTGCGGCATCAGGATGGATCTATTGTTTCTTGATGTCTCTTATCGTGTTTATCACCCTGCATGCCGCGTAAGCCGCCGAGAATCCGCTGTTGATGTTCGTTACGGCGATTCCCGGAGCGCATGACGACATCATGCTCAATAACGCGGTTATTCCCTTGAGGTTTGCGCCGTAGCCGACGTCGGTCGGCACCGCAAAGATCGGCCTCGACACTAACCCGCCTATCACACTTGGAAGAGCCCCTTCCATTCCTGCTATCACGACGAGCGCCGAAGCGTTCCGCATAATGTCTATGTTCTTCATGACGCGATGAATCCCCGCAACACCTATGTCGTTCAATTTGACGAACGCGACCCCCATCGCCGCGCACACGTCGGAGGCTTCCTCCGCAACCGGTATGTCGCTCGTGCCGGCGGTTATAATGCAGACGTAAGGCTCCCCTTTGGTATTCTCTTTGAGCTTCGCCGGGTTCACGGTGAACGTATGCGAGAGGAGATTCTTCCTTCCCTTTGGAAACCTCTTCGCCAGGGCCTTCATCTTCTCATCGGACAGGCGTGTTATGAGTATCGGCTCTTTTGACTTTGCAAGTTTCTCGGCGATGCCGACGATTTGCTTAGTCGTCTTGCTTTCCCCGTAAATGACCTCGCCGAGACCAAGTCTCATGCCGCGGCCGTGGTCGAGCGTGGCATAGCCGATCTCCTCAAGTTCAAACGAACCAGGGGTACGGAGAGAGGAATGTCTGATACGGTTTGCTATGGCTTGAATCCCTCTATCTCGATATCCTTTATGATTCTGTAATGTTTGACGTTCCCTGTGAGCAATTTTAGGCTGGAAGAAACGGCAGTCGCAGCGATTAAAGCATCAGCGAGCATCGATGAACCGCTGTGTCCGCGAGCATTATTGAAATCTTCCCTTTCTCAACCCGCGCAGATACAGGTTGGTGTCCGCCATATCCGATCGGTCGCTCCAAATGCCGAAGAGTTCACTTTCCCTGCCAATCTTCTTCCGTTTCTTCTTCAAGGGGACCAGCTTTGCGCAGGGCTTCCCGCGATATGTTATAACGACCTCCTCGCCGCGCGACACCGATTCCAACAAATCCTTCGTGTTGAACCTCAGTTTCTTTGCCGTGGAATGCATCGCGTCTCCTTTCCCTATAGTTTACACTTCGAAATATAAACTCAGCCTGATTCAGGAGCAATGAGGGGCGTGCAATAGGGTGGATCTAAACCGTTCCGCCGCCGGTTTTGTATCCCTCCAGATCGAGAGTGACCCACATGTAGCCGAGCTTTTTCGCCTCCGTGTTCAATTTCTCTTTAAGCTGAAGCGCGAGTGCCATCTCTTCGGGAGAGGTTTCCAATCTGAGGAAATGCTTCCCGCCGATCTCGTGAACCCTGAGACGGAACACCTTCATTCCTCCTGCCCGAAGAATATCTTCGAGACCATCGACGTTTCTCAACTCCTGTTTCGTAATCTGCACTCCTCTCATGATTCGCGAGCTGAGGCATGGGCTCGATGGCTTGTCGGAAAGCTCGAATCCTTCCAGCCGCATCAGCTCCCTGATTTCCGATTTAGTGAAGTCGTACTCGGCAAGCGGAAAAAGAATGTCGTTTTCCAGGGCTGCCCTGTGACCCGGTCGAACGTCGGTTTTATCGGACGCGCTGTAGCCATAGGCAATCTTCCTGCAATCGTTCTCGGCGGCGACTTGCTTGGCTATGCTGAATAATTCTGACTTGCAGTAGTAGCATCTGAGTGAGTCATTCCTGGCATATTCCGGGTCGTCGACTTCTCTGCCGTGTCTCCAGATGTGTCTAACGCCGATGCGTTTCACGAACTTCTCAACGTCATCCTTATCATGACGCGGCATACTCTCACTGTCTGTGGTAAGCGCGATCAGTTTCCCCCCATATTCTTTCCTCGCCTCTTCGGCCGCCCAGACGAGGAAGCCGCTGTCCACTCCGCCGGAGAACGCAACGACCAAACCTTCTGCGGCATACCCAGCGAGGGACTCTTTTAACGATCTATATTTTTGAGCTAAACTGTCCATGGGAATGTCTGTCTCAATCGTCCTGTTAGTATTGAACCTCTCTATCTCAATTTAACATTCCCCCGGCCATTATTGAATGGGGAAGAATCCATACGGCAAATTGAAAGAACCGTGCCGCGAGTTTATATTGTGACACCGCATGGAAAAACAATTAAACACATAGGCACATAGGTAACATAGCAAACACTCTTATGCGTTCTAATGTGCCTATGTGGTTATCTTAAATGCAATGATCTTCTTCCTGAACGGGATAAACTTCCTAACCGTCATTGTCGGATTCATCGTCCAGGTACTGATCGTCCGGTTCTTCGGCGCATCAAACGCGACCGACATTTATTACCTGATTCTCGCCATAACCACTTTTGTTACCGGGCTGTCCACCGGATTCCTGACCGACCTCTTCATACCCATCTATCACGATGCAAAGAACCGCGGCCGCGAATATGCCACGAAATTGACGGGTGGAGTGCTGACACTCGCACTTCTGTCGGGAGTTGTCCTCACGGTCGTCGTTTATCTCTTTGCGCCGGCGCTGATCTCAATCTTTGCGAGCGGATTTCACGCCGGGAAGTTCGATGAGGCCGTGCGGATGCTGCACATCGTCTCATTCTCGATCGTGTTTACTTCCCTCACGATGATCCTGAACTCAACACTGAACGCAAATTCGTTTCTCC
>JAMCXB010000037.1 GCA_023480735.1 Bacteroidota bacterium
ATGGCAGATTTGAACAAGAGAGTTCCCTCTTCTTGTGATAGCCGGACAACAGATCGTATCGTGTTGATTTTATGAGGCTGACGCGCCTGGACGCGGTGGTGTACCGATGGCTCTTGCAACGGTCACGAGGACCTTAAAAGAGAAGGCGGGGGAGGACTATCCCCTCCCGCCGAAATCATGTTTTATTCAGCCTGCTTTATTACCGAGACGCCAACTTCGGCAACGACCTGCTGGTGAAGCCTGATTGGGACCTTGAAATTACCAAGCATCTTTATCGGCTCAGAAAGCTCGATGCGTCGACGGTCGACCTCGATTCCCTTCTCGGCCAGCTTATCGGCGATCATCTGCGAAGTGACAGAGCCAAAAAGCTTATCCTCTTCACCTGCGTGAACCTCTATCGAAATCTCGACGGAGTTCAATTTCTGGGCGAGGGTTTCCGCATCATGGACCTCGCGGTTCAGCTTGGCCTGATAGGCTTTCTTCTCGTTCTCAATCATCTTCATGTAACCGGGAGAAAAAGGATACGCAACCTTCTGCGGGATGAGATAGTTCCTCGCGTACCCGTCTTTCACATCGATTACTTTCCCGATTTCACCGAGTCCTTCTTGATTCTTTCTCAAAATGACTTTCATGTAAACTCCTTGTCAAAAGCTGTAATTAGTATCGAGTAAGTAGTAAGCAGTGTGGAAAGCTTACCACCGTGAATGCAGCCAGCTACCTACTTCGTACTGCTTACTGACTACTATCTTATTATGTCTGAGACGTAAGGCAACAGAGCAAGATGGCGTGCCCTTTTAATGGCAAGCGCAAGTTGCCGCTGATGCTTCGCGCAAGTTCCCGTCACGCGCCGGGGTATAATCTTCCCCTGTTCGGAGGTGAACTTTATGAGACGCTTGTCATCCTTGTAATCGACGTAAACGTCTCCGTTCTCACAGAATCTGCAGACTTTTCTTTTCTTTATTTCTTTTACTGGTACCAATTCTTTTACTCGCTATTTGTGTCCGTTGTTTCGCAACAGATCCGATTCCTCGCTGGTCAAAAACCGGTCGAATGAATCGTCTGTAAACGTCGTTTGATCTTCTTCACTCTCTTGATCGGGAGGAACATCCGGTAGACGCCCGCGCTTGTTTAAGAACTGTATACGTCTTGCCTTGATCTCAACGATTGAGCGGTTATGCCCGTCGTCGGTTTTCCAGTTTCGGCTTTGCAGTTCACCATCGACGAGAACTGCACTTCCCTTTTTCAGCCTGTCGCGGCAGCTATCGGCGAGCTTGTTCCACGCAACTATGCCGACGTAACACACGTCTTCCTGCCACTGGTTCCCGCTATCCCGGAATTTTCTGTTTGAAGCCACAGTGAAATTAACAACCGGGGTCCCGTTTGTCGTCTGACGGAACACAGGATCTTTCGTCAAGTTACCTGCAATAATAACGCTGTTCATTTCGGGCATCTTTAGGTCAGCCATAAATCCTCCATCAATAATTTAGCCTTGTACATGGTAGGGACAAGTGCACATCCCGCCGCTAAGACTTCTGATCATGATCTCTTCCAGACGTGGCAGCAGCATTGTCGGCATGCTCGCTTCTTGACGCGCGCTTGCGACGATATTTCTTCACTCCGGCGCGCGCCTTTTGCATGTTCTTGTCGACCACTATTGTAAGGTGACGGATTACCTCCTCGTCGAGCTTGAACATCTGCTCGAGCTTGGGAATAATGTCCGTCGGAGAATTGTGGAGCATCTGCACGTAATAGCCTGCATTTTTCTTCCTGATGGTATACGCCAGACGTCTTCTCCCCCAGCGGTCAATGCTTGTCACTTCACCGCCGTTCTTGGTAACGAGTTCCTGGTAACGCGTGATTAGGCTTTCCACCTGGCTGTCTTCCAGGTTGGAATTGACAATCATTGTTGTCTCGTATTCTCGCCGTACGATATTCAGTTTACTTCACCTCCTTTGGTCAATTTGGCTGTCCGCCGGTGAAATCAAATTCCGTCTGTCGGAATCGATAAAAGCAGACAGCAGTCGGTTAATTGAATCTGTTCATAGCAGTCTCTATCCCCTCATTGATGAAGACGAACGCCGCATCGACGGCACCTTCTACCATCTTCTCAACTACAGGAACTTCCACCGCCTCGAACTTTGAAAGAACAAAATCCGCCATATCTCTTCCCGGAACTACCTCTTCGGTACCGATACCGCACCTTAACCGGGAAAAGTTTTCGTCATTCAGTTGATAAATAATCGAGTATACTCCATTATGTCCGCCGTCTCCGCCGTTTTTCCTCAGCCGCAGCTTTCCCAGCGGAATATTGAAGTCGTCATAAATTACAAGGATGTCTTCAGGTGTAATCCCAAATCTGTCGGCAGCATCACTTACGGCAACTCCGCTGTTGTTCATGTAAGTCGTCGGCTTAAGAAGGATAACTTCTTCCCCCGCATGACGTATCTGGGCAAAATAGTATTCGCCTTTCCCCGGGGTGAATGGCCTCTTAAATTTTGCAGCGAGACCGTCGACGACCGCGAAGCCTACGTTGTGCCGCGTCCCCTCATATTCCCTGCCGACGTTCCCTAGCCCGACAATCATTTTCTTTCCCACCAGATCAGGACCTTGCGCAAAAAATCGCTCAATCTAATTCTGCTTGCCCTCTTACTCTTCCTTCTCTTCCTCGCCTTCAGCCTTCTTGGATTTTCCAATGACTTCGGGTTCGGCAGGCTGTTCAGCTGCCGCTTCTGCCGCAGCTTCCGCGGTCTCCTCCTTGAGTGACGGCGGCGGAACGACCGTCACGATTGACGACTCCGGATTGTCAAGCACTTTAACCCCTTCAACCTTGATATCTTTTATATGAATGGAGTCCGTGATTCCGAGTTCGGATATGTTTACTTCTATATGTTCCGGGACATTGTCAGGGTCGCATTGTATTCTGATCCTGTGAATAGAATGCTGGAGAATCCCGCCGTCTTTGGCCCCTTTTGGTGTGCCGATAAGTTGAACCGGGATTTGCAGCGTAATTTTCTGCCCCTCTTTCACTCCATGCAGATCGAAATGCAAAATACCGCCAAACACGGGATCGAATTGCACATCATTTAAAATCGCGCGCCTTTCCTTCCCATCCTGGAATTTCACTTTTATAAGATGAGTCGTATGCGAGCTAGCAAGAGAGCGTATCGGAGCTTCGTCAGCCTGCACGGAAACATTTTCTTCACCAAGATAAAACACACCCGGGACTTTTTTCTCGCCAAAGAGTCTCTTCGCCTTTTTACCCATCAAAGTCCTGTTCTCAACATTCAATACGATTTCTTCCATTGTATCCTCTTACTTGATTTCAAATAATGAACTAATCGATTCGTTCTGGTAAGTTCTTCTAATCGCCTCCGCAAAGAGTCTCGCTACAGATTTGACTTCTATCTTGTCAGATGCTTTCTTCAGAGGCACCGTGTCGCTGATAATCAATTTCTTTATGGGGCTGCTCTCAATCTTCTCAATGGCGTTGCCGCTAAAGACCGGATGGGTGCATGCACCATATATATCGTTTGCTCCGGCAGCTTTCAGGGCATTTACGCCGGCTGTGAAAGTGCCTGCTGTATCGATAAGGTCGTCAACTATCAGTACATTCTTACCTTTCACATCGCCGATGATGTTCACCACTTCTGCAACATTTGCTTTTGGCCTTCGCTTGTCTATCAGAACAAGATCAGCGTCCAGACGCGTCGCGTAAGCGCGCGCAAACTTAATCCCGCCAACGTCCGGTGAAACTACGACCAGATTCGGAATCTTCAACTCTTTTATGTACTTCACAAAAACCGCCGAAGAGTAAAGATGGTCAACGGGTATGTCGAAAAAACCTTGAATCTGTGCTGCATGCAGGTCCATCGTCAGGACACGTTCCGCACCCGCTTCCGTCAGCAGATTCGCTACCAGTTTGGATGTTATTGCAACCCTTGGCTGATCCTTCCTGTCCTGACGTGCGTATCCGAAGTACGGTATGACGGCCGTGACGCGGGAGGCCGACGCGCGCTTCGCAGCATCTATCATTATCAGAAGCTCCATCAGGTTCTCGGCCGGGGGGAAGGTGCACTGGATGATGAACACATCTGAGCCGCGAATATTGTCCGAATACTTGGCCCAAATCTCGCCATCGCTGAAGTTCATAATCTCCCGTTCGCCGAGGGGCTCGCCAATTTCATGTGCGATCTTCTCAGCTAGATCGGGGTTGCTTCTGCCAGAGAATATCTTTATTCCGTCCATTTACCGTCGTTTGTGCTTGTACAGGTGTCCATTCGGTGGAGCCTCCTGAAGAAGCAACTGCAGTATCGCGAAATTACCTTCTGACATCGCAAATTTCGAGTTGACCGTGGAGACTCCGAAAAACACCATTTTCAATTTCAAAAAGGAGACGAAAAAATCTCGCGTTTTCGCTGGGGCGGGAGGACTCTCCCGAAGGGATCACTTTGCGAGAACCTCCGAATGTCCCGCAATGCGGGATACCTTACCACTCAGGAAACTCCGATAATCTTTCGAAATCTCTCGTTTCCCTTCAAACTCTTTAGCTCAAGTTCCCGTCTCATCGCCTCAGCTCTCGTTCCATATTTCTCAAAGTATACCATCGACCAAGACCTCATTGCCTTCGTCGACTTAACTCTTCCTTCATTATGCCTTCTGAACCTGTCGTCAAGACTATTCGTCTGACCGATGTAAAACTTTCCGACTCTCAGACTCTTCAGCACATAAACGTAAAAGCCCATTTGCGCTGGGGCGGGAGGACTCGAACCTCCGAATGGCGGCTCCAAAGGCCGCTGCCTTACCACTTGGCTACGCCCCAATTTTCAGGCGCCTTACCAAATACTCTCCAAGGAAAATGACGCCCACAGTACAACAATTGGATTTTTGCGTCTTGGCTTAAAATATAGTTCTCCCATCCCATAAAATCAAAGTTAAAACGAAACCGGGGACGTGCGGCGAGCTCGGGTTAGAAAAGTAAGTACAGGAAAAAGAAAGGCGCTGCCTGCTTCTGCCGAAGGCATCCTTCGGAGAACTGTGGCTTGGGTGGTTTGGTCTTGTGGAGGCCTATTTTGGCAGCGCCTCTCTTTCCCCTTTGTCTTAAAGTTAATCAGCCTGTCTTAAGCTAGTGTGAAGTCCTGTTTAAGCTGAGGATAAGCTTGCACATACGGGCAAGAGACAATGCCGCCTGGCGCGAACGGTAATGAAGACTGGTAAAGCGGATAAACTTTACAGGTTGTGGAAAAAACCGGTGCCCCTTGTGTGTTTCTTATCTTCCCTGTCTGCGTGGTGGCGACTGAACGGGCATTTGCCGCTTGTAGACCAACCCGTTTGTCCATGCGAGGATAATAACCAGAAATCCGGAGCCGATCAGCCACGTGAAGTGGAACCATCCCCCGGCAAGCATGACAAGGAATCCGAGCGAGCGGGCGGTATCAGCGCCCCGCCCCAAATATCTCTTAACATACTTACCCAACCTGGAACGCTTCTGATTCTCAAAATCCATCAGGCGTATCATGAACAAAGAGATCATGAGCGACGGTACAAAGGCAACTACTAACCCAATTACTATCGAGTGGAGCCAGAAGAGGTATACTGCGGCAAAGGCAGCAATTACATCGGTTGCAATCTTGAACGGATGGATCTGGTGGTACAGGGTCTTATCGATAACATTCATCTTGTCAATGGCTCCGGTATGATCTCTACGCGTGAATCTCGCGTCTTAGTATCTCCCAATCCCTTTTCCTCATCCTGACCTTAAGGTGCAGCAGGTTTCCAGGCTGCCCGCTCTCCTGGACTAACTCAGCCACCGAGAGTATCTTGGCAAGCTTCTCAGATTCAGTCGGCTTTATTCGGAATGACTTCTCGACGATATCAGATCCCATCAGCCTGATCATAGTATCCTTGAGCTGACTGAGATTCATATGCCGTTCGGCTGAAATTGCAACCGAATTTCCATTGTACTCATTCAGGACACTCCTCACGACTCCGAAGTCGGAGACTCGATCCACTTTGTTGAAAACGAGGACCGACGGTTTCATACTGCAGCCGAGCTGTGCCAGCGTTTCGTTTACAACGTCGATCTGTTCACAGAAATTCACACTTGAAACATCGACGACATGAAGGATGTAGTCTGCAAACTCGACTTCTTCCAGAGTAGACTTGAAGGATGCGACGAGATCGGGCGGAAGCTTGCGAATGAACCCGACCGTATCGACGAGAAGACACTGGATCGACGGGGACAGAAAGACTTTCTTTGTAGAAGTGTCAAGCGTGGCAAACAGCCTGTTCTCCACGAAAGATTCGGCGCCGCTAAGCACATTCAACAGCGTGGATTTGCCGGCGTTCGTGTATCCGACGAGTGCAAACTTCGGATACTCACTGCGACGCGTTCTGCGGAGGAAACGCTGTCCGGAGATCGCGTCCAACTTATCCCGCAAAACCGATATGCGTTTCTTGATGACGCGCCTGTCAACTTCGATTTGCTTCTCTCCGGGTCCCCTTGTTCCGATTACGCCGTACTGTTTCGAGAAATGCTGCCATTGTCCGGCCAGCCGCGACATATTGTACTTCAGCTGTGCCATCTCGACCTGTAGTTTCGCCTCGCGGGAACGCGCGCGCAGCCCAAAGATGTCGAGTATGAGCGCGCTCCGGTCTATGATTCGCCTGTCGATTATTTTTTCCAGATTTCTTATCTGTACGCCGGAGAGATCATCGTCAAAGATCACAAGATTTATATCTTCGGCTTCACAAATGGCTCTTATCTCTTCAGCTTTTCCCTTACCCACGAAGAACGCCGGGTCAGGAGTCTGTCTCTCCTGAGAGACTCTTCTGATAACCTTCGCGCCTGCGGTATCTGCTAGAAGCACAAGCTCGTTCAGAGACTCGTCTACCCTTGCTTGCCTGGATTCATCTTTCCTGAATACTACCTCTACAACGAGCGCCCGATCTAGCCTATCGTTTGTCGAAATCAAATCTTCTTGTCACACCTCTCTTCTTCACATAAGTACACAACAATTTAAGCAGTTCGATCGAAAGTTTTCATCCTGGAAACGAATATCTCCAAAACGAGGAAGAACAGGGCCGCTCCGGCAAAAAATGACGATAAGTCTTCTCCCCTTCTCAGATTATCTACGTTCTCGACCGCATTCTTGTCAGCGTTCAATACGAATACATCCTTTCCCTTGAACCCCAGCTTTCTCGCATAATCTATTATCTCCGACTTTGTAGCCTGGGCAAGGTTTGACTCGCGCGGATCGATGTTGACCGATATTTCACATAGCGTGTCGCCGTTCCGGAGAGTATACGTACCGAATCGATCGAGTCCGCTAAGAGCAAACTCCGCACCGGTGCCGACGTATTCCGGCACCACTTCACTCCGGCTGCCATCCGGTGAGATTAGTGTCGCCGACTTGATCCCTCCTTGAGAATACCGGTAATCGACCGGCTCGCCGGCATAGATCTGGATGGGCCTGTGCCTGACGGCCGCCGAGTAAAACATCGCTCTCTGTACGACCACAGGGAAGAAAGGGGACTCAGGAAAGTTTGAGGAGAGAGTATCGGCAGGAGACGCCACGACAAATGCAAAGCCGCTCCCGACTTCCTCGCTCATGAGGAACGGTCCGGATGAAGTACTCATCAGGACATGTGCGAATGGGTCCGGCTCAACCTGAGCGCAATCGAATATCTTCGTGACAAGTTGATCCTTTATCTGATCTGCGCTCTGCTTGCTTGAGAAAATCCCGTAAAAGAAATTGTCGCCCGCATCTATCCTGTCGATGCTCAAGAAACTTCCGCCCACGCTTGAGAAGTATTTCGACACCCTCCCCAGGTTCATCGCTGCGGTGATTCCACCGAATGCGACAGACTGGGCGGCGGTTGGAGCGAACAGTAAAGCGCCTCCTCCATCGCGGACAAATTGAATGATCTTCTGCCGGAAGCTCTGACCATCGGCATATGACTCCACAATGACCACGTCTACTCCCGATAGATTTGAGTAGACAAATTGATCGGGGGTGACTACTCTCGTCTCGATTACGGTGGAAGTATCCATCGTTGCATGCGCCGCGCTGAGCACAAAATCGGATGTGGAGTCTGAAGCGACAAGCACGACTTTCAGTTTCTGAATTGCATAGAAGGAAAAATAGTACCGGTTGTCGCTCTGTATGGAGTTGTCGTCGATTTGAATCACGCCCCTGTGATAGCCGCTCGATGAGACATTGAAGGCCAAATCCACAGTTCTGGAAGAACCCGCAGGCAAGTCGGCAGCTGACTGTGCGACTTTCCGATCATCCAGGTAGAGACTTACAACGACACCACTCTTTGCGGAGCCATCGTTATTCGTTAAAGTCGCTTCAATATCGGAAGGGGTGTTGGTCTCGACAACCGGATTCAGGAGCTTGACGTTGGAAACCGACAAGTTGTCATTTGTAGATTTCGCCGTGCCAAGAAAAAACATCATGGTCCCTGGAGGAATGTTCTGCGGCCTGGGAGCACTTCGCCCGGAGTTCTCCGTTGGCAGGGCAAATTCGTTTTTCTGCAGATCTCCCACCAGGTATATCTCTTTGTTGAGATAGTTCGAGGATTCAAGTCTATCAACGGCAGCATATATAGCCGACGTATAACTCCCGCTGACGTCAGATCGTTGCGATCTCGATACTTTCGTGGACAGAGTGCGGGGATTGATTGTCGACAGTGTGCGCGAGGTGTCGCCTGCCCGGGATGCAAAGATAAGACTCACGTCGTCGCCTGTATGAAAACTGTTCATCAGCCGGGAGGCAACAGCCTTTATCTGCGAGAAAATCTCGCCGTACTGGTTTCTTGCGGAGGTCGAAGGTGAATCGTCAATTATTACGACGGAGGAGCTTTTCGAACCGCCTGATGCGGCACCTTTCAGTGCCGGACGGGCGAAGGCCACGACAAGAGATGCGATAGCCAGAGTGCGGAGGAGCAGAAGTAGATAGTCCCTCAATTTCACCCGTTTAGCGGAGGCGTGCTGTATTTCCTTAAGAAACCTTATGGAGGAAAACTCGACCTGACGCAGCTTCTTAAGCTGCAGAAGATGGATCAGTATGGGAACAGCTGCCGCGACGAGGCCGAACAGGACAAAACCGTTAAGAAAGGTCATACCGATCGTTCTGATTCACCACGAGGGTTCCACAGGATTTCCTTGTCGCCGGAAATTTTGTTGGAATAGCGCGCAAGAATAAAGAGCAAATCCGAAAGGCGATTCAAGTAGATGACGGTGGCATCCGACGTGTTGCCATGCTTTTTCAAGGAAACCACACGTCTTTCGGCACGGCGACAAACGGTCCTGGCCTCATGAAGAAACGCTGCGGTCTTTGAACCACCCGGCAATACAAACGACTTCAGATCAGGAAGTTGGGAGTCGATCTCATCTATCGATCGTTCCAGAAAGGCATAATCGTCTGAAGAGATTCTCGTCAAGGCTGTGCTTTTCACTTCGGCGGGCGAAGCCAGGTCAGCCCCCAGAACAAAAAGCTGCTGCTGGACTCTCTTCAGAATTCCGTCGATGAGGCCGTACTCATTTCCCTCCGGTCGATCGTGTTCGGCGCACAACGAGCGAACGATGCCTATCACGGAATTCAACTCATCGACTGTCCCGTATGCTTCGATCACGAGATCGTCCTTTGAAATCCGCTTGCTGCCAAACAGGCTTGTCTCGCCCTTATCGCCGGTCTTCGTGTATATTTTCAAAAAGAAATAAACCTCTCCAGTTCTATCGACACCTCCATCAGGACATTCGCCTTCGGCTGCTCATCGGCGGCCGAGAATGCACGCGCCAGATTGCGGCATGTTCGCGCCAGCATTTCAAGGTCGGAGGAGTCTTTCAGGAAGCGGGGCTCGAAAGAGAATCCCATCCCGCTGATGAACTCCTCCGCATCTTTGCGTGACATAATTCTGCCTCTGTTGAAAACATCGACATAAATTTCTTTCCCTTCAAGGACGAACTTCACGAGGAAATGAGCCGGCGCTCCGACGCCGAAGACCGGCAGGTTCACTCTTCGTCCCACCAGAAGATATACGACCCCGAGCGAGATGGGAATCCCCCGCCGGGTCTCGAGAACACGGTGGATGATACTGTTATCGGGATTATAGTAATCTTTTGAGTTGCCCGCAAACCCGAGCTCATTCAGGAAGAAATCGTTGACATGCTGAACGACGTCGTACGGATCTTCAAGATTCGCGATCCGTTTGCGCAATTCATTGGCAAGCTCGTTAAGGGCAGACTCGACACGTGCAAAGTCGATGTCCGGATAGAGCGGTTTTGCCAGCATGAACAGCCCGCGTTCCAGCGAAAAATCGCGCCGCGACACATAATCGAGGAGTTCGTCATAATCTTTTTGAAGCTTGTCCAGGGAGATCTTCGAGATCAGGCTTTCAATCCGGCTTTTGACTCTCGACTCGGCGTTCCACTTTTCGTTTTCGAGAAGCTGTACGACTTCGTCCCCACCGTCGCGCAATTCGCGTTCCACGGCTGCAGCCACCTGCGGGTCATCGTCATCGATGAGCCTCATCAGTGCTCTGAACTTCTTTGCGGTCAGTGTCTCACTATTCATGGTCATTGTAGTAATTCTTTCTTAGTTCTCGGGTAAGTAGCTTGAAGGCTGTCTCCGGATCATCTGCGAAGGAAAAGAGCTTCAAGTCTTCCCGATTGATAGCGCCGGCTTCAATCAGATAGTCAAAATCAAGTACCCTCTTCCAATACTCCGAGCCGTAGATAACGACGGTCATTCTCTTTCTTATCTTGCCTGTCTGCAGCAGAGTCAGCACTTCCATAAGTTCATCAAGGGTTCCGAATCCTCCCGGAAAAACGACGAGCGCCTTGGCAAGATAGACGAACCAGAATTTTCTCATGAAGAAATAGTGAAATTCAAAATTCAAATCGGGGGTTATGAAGGGGTTGGGGTACTGCTCATGAGGCAGACTGATGTTCAGGCCTATAGAGAGACCGTTGGCGCGCGTCGCTCCCTTGTTTGCAGCCTGCATGATGCCCGGTCCGCCACCCGAGCAAACGACGAACCTCTGCCCGTCGTGGTCGCTTATTTCCTTCGACCACTTTGTGAGCATTTCGCTCAACTTTGCCGCGTCTTCGTAATAGCGCGCCATCTTTACCTGAGCCCTGGCACGCTTCAGCTCGTCCTCAAGCTTCATCGCCTGCCGCAGATCCTTTCTGCCCTTCGACAGATCAAGAATGTCCGCTTCGACTTTCCTGAGACGATCCTCTGCTTCTTCCATCGTCGTGTTCCGTGCGGACCCGAAGAAGACGATAGTGTCCCTGATCCTCTGTCGCCTGAACCTAGATAGAGGTTCAAGATATTCTGAAAGCATGCGGATCACGCGCGCGTCGGCGCTGTTCAAGAACGGGATGTTCTTGTAAGCTTTCTCCGGGATTTCGGGATGGGAAACGGTAGCCTTTTTAGTCGACATTTACCTCCACTTGGTGCATTCGGATATTTTCAGTTAGGCCTGCAAATCGTATCACAGGACAGACCTTCCGCCGTCAACTATCAGAACCTGGCCGGTGACGTAATTCGCATGCGCTAGATACAGGACGGCCGAGGTTATATCGTCCGCATCTCCATATCTCTTGAGCGGCACTTTCGTCTCCTCGATATGTTTTATTCCGGCGGTCTCTTCACCCAGTATGATGATAGTGCCGGGCGCAATCGCATTGACGGTTATCTTAGGGGCAAGAGCCTTTGATAGTGCTTTGGTCAGCATGACAACACCCGCCTTTGCCACATTATAGGCAATGTGTTCCGGCCAGACCTGGAAACCTCCCAGGGATGCAAAGTTTATGATCTTACCCCCCCGCTCTCCCATCGCTTTGGCGGCTGCCCTGGCACAATAAAACTGTCCAGTGAGATTAGTCGACAAGACGTAATTCCATAGCTCGTCCGAAATTTCCACAAACTTCTTTGAGGGGGGAAATATGGCCGCATTATTGACGAGAAGATCGATCCTTCCGAAATGGTCAACGGCTTGACGGAACATGCTGTCGACTTGTTTGGAGTTCCTGATATCTGCCTTTATTGAGATCGCGTCTGCTCCCAGGCCCTTGATCTCTTTCACGGTCCTGGCTGCCTCCTTTGCCGAGTGGGCGTAGTTGACGACAATGTCCCACCCATCTTTGGCAAGTCCAATTGCCGACTGCCGCCCCAATCTTCTCCCGCTACCCGTTACAAGCGCAACTTTTCTTCTGCCGGTCATGAGAAGTCTCTCCGGAACTTTCTTCGATTTAACTGCCATTCCTGATTGGGTATGTCTCAGAAAATGTATCCGAGAACATGTCGGCGACGAGCTCCAGGTTCCGCGCGTCCACCTCGTCGAAGCTGCCGTACTCGGAACTGTCGAGATCCAGGACACCAAATAGCTCGCCGTTCTTGACCAGCGGAACGACGATTTCGCTCTTCGAGTCCGGATCACAAAAGATATGGTCAGGAAACTCATAGACGTTAGGAACGATCAGGGTCCTTTTCTGTACGGCCGCGGTTCCGCAAACTCCATTTCCGATTTTTATCCGCGTGCAGGCAACTTTCCCCTGAAAGGGGCCCAGGACGAGCTCGCCATTCTTCAGGAAATAAAAGCCGATCCAGGAAGCATAGTGAAGCGTTTGCTTCAACGCGGCGGCCAAATTCGCTGCGTTGGCGATGAAATCCGGCTCGTCAGCGATGAGCGACTTTAGCTGGGGAAGGACCTCCTTATAGCCAGCCGCTCTGTCTTCTACCGACGATACCTTAATCTGTTCCATAAATTATTACCATAGCTATCATGAGAACTTGCATCCAAATCCTTAACATGGACCTTGCGGCGAGAGAGCGCGACGTTTGGGTCGTCACTCACAAAGCCCCCCGAAAACAGCCTGCGTCTTCATGAGATTAGGTTCTCTGCTCCAGTTCATACCAAGAAAGGGAGTGTTGACATTTCCGCTCCAAATTCCTTCGCGCCGACTCTGATGCGATAGCGCGATCCGGGAGCGACTTGCTGCATTGAAATGTATGCGAGCGCAATTTCCCTCCCAATCCCCGGCGACTTCACAGAACTGGTCACAACACCGACCTCTGTCTCACTTCCGGAGGATGATTTAACATCGTACACTTTTGAGCCGTGCGGCATCTTCGAATCCGACACGAGTCCGACGAGGTGCCTCCTTACCTTATCGTAATTCTGTAATCTTGCAATCACTTCCTGGCCAATATAGCAACCCTTACGGTCGCTTATTGCATCCATGATGTTCACTTCGAGGGGATTGACCTCTTCGTTTAACTCATGCGGATGAAACGGCGTCCCGTTCTCGATACGCAGGACCTCGAAAGTCTCCAGCCCTGCAGGAGATCCGCCCAGCTTCCTGGAGCTCTCAATCAGGGAATTCCAGATTGTCTCCGTATCATCCGGATTAACAATTATAATGTATCCGTCACCAACGGCCATATTTGTCCTGGCCAGAAGGATTTCCTTTGAGCCGAGAAAAGTACGTATGAAGTTGTGCCGCGGCATCTTGTCTATATCGAGAAGAGTCCTGTGGCTTGAATGTGCGATATGCTTCAGGAAATCGGCTGCCGAAGTCCCAGCCACGAAAAACATGGGGAAATTATGAGTTACATCCTCTACTCTCACATCTTCGGAAATGATAAACTTCTCTATCCACTTCTTCACATTCTCTGAATTACCCGGACTGGTCTGCAACAGCAGACTTCCCTGTTGTGCATAAACCGTGCAGAGATCAACGACGCGTCCCTTTTCGGTGGCAAGGAAGGTCTGTTTTCCCATCCCCGGGCGCATACCATTAAGATCGTTAGTAGAAATCCTATTCAGAAAGTCAAGAGCGTCCTTGCCGGTCAGCCTCAATTTTCCAAAATGCGATAAATCGAAGAAGGCAGCATAACGTCTTGCCGCGGAGTATTCCTCCTCAAGTGTTGTATATCTCTCGGGTATTGAACTACCGTCAACTTGAACCATTTGCGCACCCAGCATCTTGTGAAGATCTATTAAAGTGCTTTCCGACATCTCTAACTCCTCTAATTACAGGTAAATATATACTTGCCCAATTTCCTAATCAATGAAATAGAGGTTGACGGCGAGGCTGAGAAAGAAGAATGATGTTGAATTAATTCCCGGATCTGGTTTATATTATACGAAAGGAAAACAGTAAAATGGCGAGAACGATAAGGTCAAAGAGAGTAGAAAAGCAGCGAAAGTCGAAGGTCTCTCAAGAAATGCCTTTGAACCCGGTCAATTACAAAATAATCATCGGCGGTGCTTTGTTGATCATCGCGACATACGTACTGCTTGCCACTAACAATTCTGTATACGGTTTTGTACCGCTTGACCTCGTTCCGATACTTCTTTTCATAGGTTATATCGTCATAGTCCCGATCGGAATCATGTATAGAGGAAAGAAGAAGCAGGTTAGCCAGGGGCAGGCTGCATCGAAGTAGACTCTCTGGATCCTTACGGCGGCTCCCGAGACCCGTTTTAGAACCCTTCCAAAAGTTATCGTGATTACTTCAATTCAAAGTTGCAATGGACAGTCACGGTTATGTCCTTTTCCCGTGTCGCGGTATTGTAGACTCCGTAACTGCTGATTTCTGTCGAATAAGGTTCGGTAATTTGAAATACGCCCGCTCTCGCTGAGATAATCGGCCCGACCTTCAAACCTGTGTTGTCTGCAATCGCCTGCGCTCTCCTGATTGCATCTTTGGTTGCATCGGACAGGAGCTTCTGCTTTATGTCGGCAAGTTTCGAGAAGTAGTATTCCAGCACCGACGATTGGACGATCACACCCTTTGAAACAAGCGTTGACGGATTCAGCGCGAGTTTCTGCACCGTAGGAATATTGTGGGAAATGACAATTATATACTGTATTAGATTGTAGTCCGTTTCACCCTGTCGCAGGTAGACCGGCTGAGTGTTCAC
The DNA here is from genome assembly GCA_023480735.1 of Bacteroidota bacterium. Taxonomy (GTDB): domain Bacteria; phylum Bacteroidota; class Ignavibacteria; order Kryptoniales; family JAKASW01; genus JAKASW01. Next base: position 14,938 of record JAMCXB010000037.1, read on the forward strand.
AGGCTGAATAGTTATTTCCTGTTCGTCGATTCCCGCAGCCTTCAGTTCATCCTTCACCGCCCTCAGGTCGCCTTTAAGCAAGTCGTAAGCCTTATCGATTGTCCCCGGCGTTGCCGACCGGCTGATTGCGATACGCCACTTGACGACGTCCGACTGGAATCTTCCCATTGCAGCTCCGACCACATAGATCGTCTGGCGGGCAGATCGTGCGGAATAGAAAAAGGTGCCGAAAACCGCGGCCGCGATTATCAAGCTTAATCCACCGATCAGCGATTCCTTAATGTGCTTCATAGTATTAGCCTTCAAATAATCTTAGATGGTGCCGTTCAGCCAATTATTTTCAGAGAGTCATAATTCGCCGCGATGGTTTTCTCGATGTCGCGTTCCGTGTGAGCCGTCGAGATGAACGCCGCTTCAAACTGTGATGGCGGAAGATAAATTCCGCGCTTCAGCATTTCGCCGAAGTACCTCCTGAACTTTGAGGTGTCGCTCGTCAGGGCAGACTTGAAATCCCGGACATTCTGATTCGTGAAGAACAGTGTGAACATCGAGCCAGCCCGATTGATTTCATAGCCGAGTCCGAGTTTCTCCAGATTCCGTTTCATACCCTTCTCAAGAAGCTTCCCGTTCTTCTCCAACTGTCCGTACAGTCCTTTTTGCCTGTCGAGGATTTTCAGCTGTGCGATGCCGGCAGCCATAGCCAACGGATTCCCGGAGAGTGTACCCGCCTGGTAGACCGGTCCATCGGGAGAAACCATTCTCATAACATCTTCGCGACCGCCGTATGCACCAACGGGGAGCCCGGCTCCGATTATCTTTCCGAATGTCGTCAGATCCGGCTTGATGCCGAATATTTCCTGTGCTCCGCCTCGCGCAAGGCGGAATCCGGTCATGACTTCGTCAAGGATCATGAGAGCGCCGTTTGAACGGGTCAATTCCGTAAGCCTGTCGAGAAATCCATTTTCCGGGACAACGACCCCAATGTTGCCGACGACAGGTTCGATGATAACCGCGGCGATTTCGCCCATGTTGTCTACAAAGAGCCGTTCCACGGAACCGATGTCGTTGAAATCGGCGACGAGTGTCTTTGCGGCAAGCCCGGCGGGCACTCCCGGCGAATCGGGTTGTCCAAAAGTTGTCGCGCCCGAGCCGGCTTTAATGAGGAAGCTGTCGAAGTGTCCGTGGTAGCAGCCTGCAAACTTCACTATCTTCTCGCGTCCCGTGAACGCACGCGCGACTCTAACCGCGCTCATTGTCGCCTCGGTACCGCTGTTGACCATTCGGACGACTTCAATCGAAGGCATCATCTTTCGAACGAGTCTTGCCATCTCGACCTCGTATGGTGTGGGTGCACCGAAACTAGTTCCTTTTGTGGCGGTCTTTTTCACTGCCGCGATAACGTTCGGATGTGCATGTCCGAGGATCATCGGTCCCCACGATCCTACGTAGTCGATGAATTTGTTTCCATCCACATCATATATGTACTGTCCTTTTGCCATTGCGATGAACAGCGGATCACTTCCGACGGACTTGAATGCACGCACGGGCGAATTGACTCCACCGGGCATATATTTCTTTGCTTCATTGAACAGCTTGCTGCTTCTCTTGGTATTCAGATTCTTCATCTCATCTCCGTTATGCTGCTGAGTCCTGCAAATGCTCGATAGGACCAATCAATCCAATTCATCATGGTTCCCTTCCGGCGAGCAAAACATGCAATCTTGTCAGAATCCATCGGATCCGGACAGAAACTGAAAGTCCAGGCCGGGCGACATTCGCAAGGTTTGATTCATATCAAATTGTTTCTTAGATACCATTCATATGATTTCCGAATGGCATCGATGACAGGCCGCGGCTTATAACCGAGCTCCCGCTTCGCCCTTTCAATTGAAAAATAATGCGGCAATGTGGCGCTTACAACGTGCGCTTTCGTCAGGACTGGAGGTCTGCCGGTAAGACTCGACAGCATTTCCAAAATCGCAGCCGCCCATCTGGCCGACCAGAGTGGTACACGAATGCTCGGCGGTGAAGCTCCGACGACTTCTGCAATCTGTCCGAACAGTTCTTTGAATGTCAGATTTTCTCCGCCGAGTATGTAGCGTGCTCCTGTAACGCCGAATTCAAGCGCTGCAATCTGACCGTCCACTACGTCATCCACTCCCACGACACACATCCCGCCGGGTACGTAAGGAGTTATCCTCCTCCCGTTCAGTATTTTCTGAAGGATATCGCCCCTTACAATCCTCCCCTCGAACCCTTCCAGTCCGAGGAGATTTGATCCTTCACGCACCATTGCGGTGACCTCGTAGCCGAGCTCACCCAGCTTGTGGCAAAGGTTAGAACCGATTAACCCGTTTGCACCGGTAACTAAGATTCTTGGCATTCACTCGAACCTTGCGAAGGTCCGAATACCTTCGCAAGGTCAGCCCTAGATTTTCAGTTGTTTTGCTGCGTCAACAGCATAATAAGTGAGGATGAGATCTGCACCGGCTCGCTTTATCGCGGTCAGTGTCTCCATCATGATTCTCTGTTCATCCAGCCATCCATTTCGTGCAGCCGCCTTGATCATGGAATACTCCCCGCTGACCTGGTAGGCTGCAGTCGGCATTTTGAATTCGCTCTTCACTCGGTAGATCACGTCAAGGTATGCGAGTGCCGGTTTGACCATGACGATGTCAGCGCCTTCATCGATATCAAGCGCTACTTCGCGCACGGCCTCGTTGCTGTTCGCCGGATCCATCTGGTGGCTCTTGCGGTCGCCGAACTTCGGCGTCGATTCGGCAGCCTCCCTGAAAGGTCCGTAAAATCCGGAGCCGTATTTTGCAGCATAACTCATTATGGGAGTGGAGACGAAACCGTTCTCATCGAGGAGATTCCGTATGGCCGCGACCCTGCCGTCCATCATATCGCTCGGCGCGACCATATCCGCCCCCGCCTGGACGTGAGTCAACGACTCCTTGGCGAGGAGGTCCAGTGTCTCGTCATTGACAATCTCAACCTGTCCCGGCGCGGTCTCTTTCAGTATGCCGCAGTGTCCGTGGGACGTATACTCACACAGGCAGACATCAGTTATGATAAAAAGCTCCGGAAGCCGCTTCTTCAATTCGCGAATAGCCTGCTGGATAATTCCGTTCTCATCGTAAGCCTCGGAGCCATACTCGTCCTTGTGAGAAGGAATTCCAAACAGAATGATGGACTTCACCCCGGCCTTCAGCACGCCTTCACACTCGCGCACGAGGTTGTCTGTCGATAACTGGAACACGTTCGGCATAGATGAAATCTCATGGCGAACGTTCTTGCCCGGAACTACGAACATCGGGTAAATAAAGTCGGAAGGATGCAGCACGGTCTCGCGCACCATTTCACGAATCGTTTCGGTCATTCTCAACCGGCGCATACGGACGGTCGGGAATCCCGTTTTCTTCTGATACTCAGTCATAGTAATCATATTATTTCGCTCCTATCAAAATTGCCTCGGCAGTCTTCTTTCCGTTTGCGATGCAGTCTGAAACGGAGATGCCGTCCCTGTAATTACTGCAAATATAGAACCCCTTATGCATGCTTTCAACGTGCCTGACCGCATCCACGATTGCCAGATGTCCGATGTTGTACTGCGGGATCGCCCTGTCCCACTTGGCAATCGCGCGGAAGGCGGGTTTGCCGTCTATCTTCATAATGGCGGCGTTTTCCTCGTGAGCAATCCTCGCGATTTCGTCGCCCGGCTCGGCAACAAGCTTCGGCTGCCGCGATCCTCCGACGAATGTCGTTAGCTCGACATATCCGTCCGGGGCGCGTTCAGGAAATATGCTCGAGCTCCAGATCGTTCCGAGGATTTTCCTGTTCTCGACTTCGGGCACAAGAAAGCCGAATCCCCTCAGGTCTATCTTGACTTGCTCCTTCCTGTAACCCAGGACAGCGACAGCCACTGGCGGATATTTTATTTTTGAGAGTTCACTTGAAAGCTCCGGAAGCCACGATCTGACAATTCCCGCGGCAGCGTATGACGGAACGGAGAGGACAACACCGTCAAATACATCACTCTCCAATTTTCTATTGCTCGAATACGTCATGGCGAATTTTCCACCGTCAGATTTGATGCTCTCAACAGAAACGTCGTAGTTTATCGACCCTTCCATAGACTTCGCGATGGTTGAGGGCAGGATTCCCATCCCACTCTTGAAAGCAAAGAGTCTCGACGAAATCCTGGCTTTCTCTGCTCGCTTTTTCCTATCCCTTGCACCCTTGATCGTGCCCTTGAGCAGGCCGCCGTATTTTTCCTCAAGAGCGTAGAGTTTCGGGAATGCGGCTCTTACACTAAGTTCCGAAGGATTGCCCGCGTAAACACCGGCTACAAACGGATTGATGGCATAATCAAGAAACTCTCTGCCGAGGCGGCGCGCAACGAAATCGGCAACCGACTCCTCATACGCAGCGCGCCCGGCAAACGGCTCCCCGAACAATCGCAACTTTCCGCCTAATGTCCAGAGCTTCGTAGAGAAAAAGGAGCCTGGTCCGGAAGGAAGCGCGTGCAGCTTTCCGTCGCGCAGGATGAATCGATACTTCGCGTTCTCGTCCGCATAGACTCTTTCGTCCCGTATCGAAAGGTCGGAGAGCAGCTCATCTATGACAAGGTTGGTTTCGGATGTACTGTTCGGACCATTCTCTACCAGGTATCCGTCTACAAATTTGGAACCGATGGTTCCACCGGGTACACTGTTCTTCTCAAAAACGGTCACGTCGGCGCCGCCCCTCTTCAGGAAATGCGCCGCAGCCAGACCCGAGATGCCGGCGCCGATTATTGCAACTCTCATTTTCAAAAGACTATTCTAAGTTCTTGGATTTACGATTGACAATCCCGGACATGCCAGGGACGTGGTTATTGTCTCCTAAAAGCATGCAGGCTCTGTGAGGCCCACCTCTCGTCATTGACCGAACTCCCGTACCTTCTTAAGAATAAGGTTGGACAGTGCCTCGATAAACTTCGGCGAGTCGTTCAGAGCGGGCATCATCTCAAATTGTTCTATGCCAAGCCGGCTCGCTTCCTTTCTATAAAGGTAGTTGATCTCGTAAAGCGTCTCGGAATGCTCACTCACGAAACTTATAGGAACAACCAGCAGGTTCTTTACGCCTCTCTCTGCAAGGCTCTTTAATTCATCAGGAGTTGCGGGCCCAAGCCATTTCACCGGTCCGACGCGGCTCTGATATGCAAGCGAGTGCAGGTTCGGAAACTTTCTGGAGACAAGGTTGACTGTCTCGACGATTTGTGTCTGATATGGATCACCGTGCTTTATGACTCTCTCAGGAACGCCATGAGCGCTGAACAGCAGATGGACCCTGCCCCGAATGCTTTCCGGAAATTTAGAAAGTGCGACATTAATCCGGTCTGCAACTGCCTCGATGTAAAGAGGGTCGTCATGATAGCTCTCGATTTGAAGCACTTTCATTCTGCCGCTTGGGTTCTCACTGACCCGGTTCCATTCTTCAAAACTCGAAAGCGTCGTGGTGCGCGAATACTGCGGGTAGAGCGGAAGTAGAATGACATTCTCAATGTTGTCCTGAACGAGTGCCTTGTAAGCCTCCTCTATATAAGGCTTAAAGTAGCGCATCCCAACATATACTTTTGCTTCACAGCGCTCGCGCAGCTTCTTCTCAAGCGCCTTTGCCTGCTTGACGGTCAACTCATATTGAGGAGACTTACCTCCCATTACGTCGTAGTAGAAAGCCGTTTTCCCGGCCCGCCTTCTGGCAATAGCCGAAGCCAGAGCCCTCCGCAAGACGCCCTTGAGGGGAATATCAATTATATAAGGATCCATGAAGAGGTTATAGAGAAACTCTTCAATATCATCCTTGGAAAGCGGACCGCCGAGATTAAAGAGCACGACACCAAACTTGCCCATCTCAATACCCTTCGCTGCAGAAATTAATGCATCTCAAAAAAAGATTAACCGTTAACATTTCGGCCGCAGGTATTCCTGCAATGCCCGCGCCCGGCGACGAATCGAAATCCCCGCAATTCAATGACTCCTCCATTTGAGGGCACTATCAATATCAAGGGACGAAGAGGACATACCGGGTAAAGATAACGACAAGTGACGCATCGGATTAATCTACTCCTCCTCTCCGGATAAAATCAACAAGGGCCTTGACGTTCTTGACAGGCGTTCCGGGTAAAATCCCATGGCCAAGATTGAAAATATGCCTCCCTTTGGGGGCATTCTTAAGGACCTTACTCGCCTGGCTCAAAATGACATCGGTACGGGCGAAGAGAACCGATGGGTCCATGTTTCCCTGTACGATCCCACCAGTTCTGGCCGCGGCCTCTCCGATGGGGATGGTCCAATCGACCCCGATGGCCGTGGCTCCGATTCGAGCAGTCATCTCAAGCGAATGGCCTGTGCCTTTCGAAAAGACAATCACGGGAATCTCAGGCTGTAATGATTCAACGATCTGCTCCATATACCTGACTGAGAATTCCTCATAAAGATCTGGGGACAGGACGCCTGCCCACGTATCGAAAATCTGTACGAAGTCCGCACCGGCTTCGTACTGCATTCTTAAATATGAAATCGAGTTCCGGGCGAGCATCTCAAGAAGCCGGTGTGCCGTTGACGGATCATCGTAAAGCATCGCCCGTGCATGTACGAAATCGCCGCCTTTCCCTTCCACCATATATGCAAGAAGGGTCCAGGGTGAGCCGCAGAAACCTATCATGGGCACCCTACCGTCCAATCGCTCCACCGCAATCTTGATTGCATCGGCCACATATCTCAGGGAGTTATAACAATCTGCATCATGAACCTCTGAGGCTGAGCTCTTGCTCTTTACGGGGTTGGTGAAACGCGGACCGCCCTTCCCCTCTTCCACGACAAGATGCATTCCCATTGCTTCCGGAAGAACGAGTATGTCGGAAAAGATTATAGCGGCGTCTACACCGACAATATCGACGGGCTGGATTGTCACCTCCGCAGACAGTTCAGGAGTCTTGCACATTTCCAGAAAGTCGTGGCCCGCCCTGACTGCTATATATTCCGGCAAATACCTTCCTGCCTGGCGCATGATCCAGACCGGGGTTCGATCAACAGGCTGCCCTCTTAAGACTCTAATAATTAAATCGTTATCAATTTTCTTCATGTTCAAGTAGGCTCACAATTAGTTCTTCGGTGGTTGAGTTTTCAGGGACCACATCGACGGTAAGGCCGAGTTGCTCGGCGGCCTTCTTTGTGGTTGGACCGATCGCCGCTATTTGCTTGCCCTTCAGTACGGAGACACCGAAAATGTTTAGAAAATTCTTCACTTGTGACGGGCTGAAAAAAACGGCAGTATCGAACTGTCCCGAACTGATTTCTTTCTTCAAACGTTCGTCTATGCTTTCATTCGGGACGGTCCTGTAAACGACGATCTCATCGGGAAACCCTCCGTTTGTCCTGACAAATTCCGCGATTTCACTCCCTGACAAATTTCCCTTCGGAATAAGGACTCTTCTGCCCTTCAGATTGAGCGTCCCCATCGACTTCAGGAGTTCCTTGGAATTGAATTTCTCCGGGACAAAATCAGGAGTAAAACCAAACTCCTGAATAGCAGACTCAGTTTTGCTCCCTACCGCGATGATCGCCGGCCTGCGTCGCACCGTCGTGTCGGGGTTGAAGACGCGAAAGAAATTTATTACCGCGTTCACGGAGGTGAAAACTGCAAAGTCGTAATCATGGAACCCATTCAAAACGGACCGGTCGCCCCCGGAAAGTGTGGCAGGCTCGATCTTGATCACCGGGACCACCATGACAATTGCACCAAGCCTTGTCATTTCTGAAGCCAACGACGCCGACTGTTCCTCAGTACGCGTGACGACTATTCGCTTGAATGCCCGGAAATGTCTGTTCGAGGGAAGGTTCAATGTGTCCGTCATATTGATCCGAACAGTTTTTTCATCGGAGAATCAATCCGAAGAATTCCGCGGATCGGATGCGGCCCTTATTTCGTCCAGTATTCTGTCAGCCCCCAACGAAAGAAGCTTTTCGGCCAATTCCGTCCCGGTCCTGGCCGGCTCATTCGGGTCGAACACGATTGAGTCTTTAATGAGAGTCTCGCCGTCTATAGAGGCGACCATGCCGGTCAATTGTTTCTTCTCGAAGGAAGTGTACACACCTATAGGCACCTGACAACCGCCTTCCAGCCGACCGAGGAATGCCCGCTCTGCAGTTGCCGCATCTCTCGAATCCCTGTTGTCGAATCCGGAAAGCCTCCCTTTTATTTCGGATACGTCGCTGCGTGCTTCGACGGCTATGATACCTTGTCCGACCGCCGGAAGCATAGTATCCGGTTCAAGAATTTCAGTGACTTTATCTGCCATCCCAAGCCGTTTAATGCCTGCGTAGGCAAGCATCATCCCGGCATAACCTTCTTCTTCAAGTTTGCGCAAACGAGTATTCAGGTTGCCGCGCATTTCTGCCAGATTGAGGTCGCTACGCAGGTGAAGCAGCTGAGAGCGCCTTCTTAGACTCCCTGTTGCCACCGTCGTCCCCTTCGGGAGTTCCAGAAGTCTCATCCCGTCCTGGGCAATCAAAGCATCGCGAACATCCTCTCGCGCACCGAAGGCAACGATCTCCAGCCCGGCCGGCAGTTGGGTTGGCAAATCCTTCAGGCTATGGACCGCACAGTCGATTTCCCCCTCAAGAAGCGCCTTTTCAATCTCTTTCGTGAACAGCCCCTTGTCGCCGATTTTCGAGAGCGGCGAATCGAGGATCTTGTCGCCGGTCGTCTTTATCGACTTTACCTCAATTTCGACTTCATTCGAACTGCTGCGAAAGAATCCGGCAACCAGATTCGCCTGGTAGAGCGCCAGCTGGCTTCCCCGCGTACCTATTCTAATCTTCTTCATTTTTCTTTCCGTCGGATTCTTCGGACAATCCGAAGAGAGACTTCATCAGCTTAACCCTGTCGACGAGCGAAGTACCATTCTCCACATTCTTCAGATTCGTGAGAGGCTCATGAAGAATTTTATTCACTATGGAGCGGGTTATCTCTTCTACCATATCCGCATCAGTCCCGTTTATCCTGTTCTTATTCCGCTTGATCTCTTCAACACGGATCTTCTCGATCTTATCGCGGAGCATCTTAATTGTCGGTCCGACCTCGAGCGAGTTGTACCATTTCATGAAATCGTTTAACTCCTCGTCGATGATTCGCCTCACCACCGGGATCTCGGAACGTCTCATATCCAGATTCTTCTGAACAATTAGGTTGAGGGAATCTATATCGTTCAGGAAAACGCTGGTGATTTTCTTCACGCTTGGATCGATGTTGCGCGGAACGCCTATGTCAATTATCAGCAGCGGTTTCGCCTCCCGCCCTTTCATTGCAGAGGCCACGGTATCCCGCGTCAGTATATAATTTGACCCCCCGACGCTCGAGATGACGATGTCTACCTGGGGCAATTTCTGATTCAGTGCTTCCAGCGGAATCGCTTCGCCAATGCCGAGCTGGTCCACCAGGTTTTGCGCCCGCTCGAGGGTCCTGTTTGCGACGAATAACCGGCCGGTTTCCTTCGGTTTAAGATCTTTTGCCGCAAGTTCGGCAGTCTCGCCCGCCCCGATAAGCATCGCCGTTTTGCCCTTAAGGTTGCCGAATATTTTTTCCGCAAGCTCGACGGCGGCATAGCTAACCGACACCGCTCCTTCAGAAATCCTTGTCTCCGTTTTCGCGCGCTTGCCCACCTTAAGAGCAACCTGACAGGCATGATGCAGAACCGTACCGACCATCCCAAGCTCAACGCCGGTATTGTATGACTCTTTGACCTGTCCGAGTATCTGAATATCACCAAGCATCAGGGAGTCCGCCCCGGTAGCAACAGAGAAAAGATGTCTTATTGCCTCGAAGCCTTCGAAGGTCTCAAAATCGACTTGAAGCTCCCCGTCCTGGAGTCTTTTCCCCTCGCGTATTAGATGGTACAGGTTGTCATGAGTCTCCGGCGCAGCCGAAGGAATCAGGTAAAGCTCAGTCCTGTTGCAGGTCGATACGATAAGCGACTCGCGGCCAACCGCTTTTATCTTCCCGGAGATCTCCCGGATTTCCTCTGAATTGTAGTATATCTTCTCGCGCGCTTCGACGTTTGCGGTTCTGTGGTTTATTGAAACCGCGGTTAGTTTTAACATCTATCTATTGAAAATTATGGAAACTATGCAAAAATACATTTACGATTACCATCGATGCAATGGTCAGGACAAATCCAACCATCGACACAATAACCACCGTGCGCCCGGTCCATCTCATCGCCTTCCGTGACAGGAGGGCGGCAAAATAGATTACCCATACAACGTCAGTGATAATCAACTTTGGATCGTAATAGGAAAAATCATCTACGGTTTTCGGGAGCCAGATATAGCCAATCAGGATCGCAATGGTCAGGAAGACAAAACCGAGTATTATCGAGGCGTAACTCAGCTTCTCCAGCGTTTGAAGATTCGGAAGTTTTCGATAAACGATTCCGAATCGGCTCGACCTGATCTCATGATACATCATCAGGTATAAGCCTCCATAGACTGCGGAGATCGCAAGTGCGCTGTAGCCCAGCATTGCACTCGCCACGTGTATACCAAGCACGCTCGATTTGAGAACAGGGTTTAAATGCACATCGTCGGTTATGAACGCGGCGGACACGACATCGAAAAGGAACGCCAGAGAAAGAATGAACATTCCGGTATCTTTGACGTGCGTCCTGGCTTCGATTAAAAGGTATGCGCCGCCGATCGTAAACGAGATAACACTCATTATCTCGAAGACGGATGTCACGGGTGGGTGCCCGGTCAAGAGCGTTCTGCAGAAAAGGTAGACTACCTGAACGATGAGCGTCGCGACGAGAAACTTAGTCCTGTTCCGAATCCCAAACTGTTCATCCAGAAAAAAAGCCAATCCGTAGAGAAAAATCGTGAACAGATACAGAACCGGAAGGGAGATTTTCAGCAAATCTACGAAATATTCCAACATGATTACATAAGTTAGAAAAGGGTGCCCCAAACTTCAACACCGCTGGGACGTGACACCGGTAGACATTCATCTACGGAAGAATAACTCAGACTTGACTTATAATTTGCTTGCGAATAAATTTGAGTGCTGATGAAGTATTTGATAACTTCCCTCGCTATAGCGCTAACGGCATTCATGCCGACATCCTCCATAACCTTTCAGGATGCACGGGCTTCAGCAGACCCGAATTCCGGCGCCATTACACTGCAGTGGTCTACGCTCGTGGAAGACGGTGTGAAAGACTTCATAATCCAAAAGGCATCTCAGGTCAACGGGGAATACATCACGCTCGACAGAGTAGCCGCCACAGGAAGCGGAAGCATTTATCAGTACGTCGACCGTGCCATTTACAAGACAACCTCAAGCACGCTTTTTCAGTATCAAATAGTAGCCGAAGACATGGGCGGCAATGCCATCGGGTCGACTCAATGTACCGTCGTATATACATTCTCACAGAGTCTCTCCGGCGTGGCAAGGCGAACCTGGGGTAGCATCAAAGCAATGTTTAGATGATTTCCCGAAAGGGAACCCTCCAACTCCTCATCGTTTTATTCTTCTCGATCTTCCTTTCAGTTGACTCCTTCGGGCGGCCGATCTTCACTTATACGAGCCAGCCGATTATAAGGGTCAGTCTGAAGGGCAACCTTAGGACCTTGTCTCTACACGTCGATGGGACGTTTAAATTGAAGTACCAGGACATTTCGATAAACCAGGTCGAAAATGCCCGCCTCTCTTTTGATTTCTCCGACGATGGGACGCCGGAAGCGCATCTCCCGAATCAGGAGCTCAAGTTCTTCTCTCCGATAACCATAGAGCCGTTGCATGCGGCGATCACAGCTAGCGATTCTTCTGACGACGGCATAAGATTTTCCTCACAGACATATCCGGGCTCCATGGAGATAGTTCCGGAAAGCGACGGAACGTTCAGACTTCTGAACATAGTGCCGCTGGAAACATATCTTCGGGGCGTAGTACCGAATGAGTTAGTCAATCACATGACGACGAACGAACTACAGGCATGCATGGCACAGGCGATCGCGGCCAGAAACTTCGCCTTTTACAGGCTGACTATCAGGGATTCGAGTCAGTTCGACGTTTACTCCGATACGCGCGATCAGGTATACTCCGGAAAGGAGAAATACCAGCCGCTCGCAGACAGCGCGGTTGAGCTGACATCCGGAATGATTGTGGAATATGACGGACAGCCGGCGAGGTGTTTTTTCCACTCGACATGCGGAGGCCATACTGAAAACGTTCGGAATGTCTGGCAGGGTCAGCCTTCCCTTCCTTACTTGAGAGGAGTATCGGACACAGACTCGGCAACCGGCGAGCCTTTCTGCATCGATTCCCCTCAGTTTTACTGGACAACGACCTTCACCGGGCATGAACTTAACCGACTGGTGAAGACAAATCTCGCATTTACGAATCCGACTTATGCCGGCAAAGACGTCACGGGGGACGTAAGCGATTTGGAAATCCTCGACCGATTTAGTTCCTTCCGCGTAGACACACTCGCGGTAAGGATGGATAATGGAGATGTGTACTACGTCAGGGGAGACCGCACGCGCTACCTGTTCAGAAGTAAGGACGGCACTATTCTCCGAAGCAGCATGTTCAAGGTTAAGACGGAGAGAAATTACGGCGGCCGCATCAACGAAATTACAATAAGCGGTCGTGGAAACGGCCACGGTGTAGGAATGTGTCAGTGGGGAGCGCTCGGAATGTCAAAACTCGGCTACAGTTACTTACAGATCCTGTCGCACTATTACCCCGGAACAGTAGTAAAGAAAGTATATTGATGAAGCTTCCTCATATTTACCTTGCATCAAGATCACCCAGACGACGTCAGATGCTGGAGATGGTCGGAATCCAGTTCACCCTCATAGACATTGAAGTCGATGAAGACAACCATTTCGCCGACAACCCGCGCGAATACGTGATAACCCTTTCGGGCAAGAAAGCCGAGGAGGCTGCGAAAAGAATTTCAGAGGGAATAGTCGCCACTGCCGATACTATTGTCTATCTGGACGGCAAAATACTGAACAAGCCCGTTGACGAGGAAGATGCGAAAAGGATGCTGAGACTCCTGAGCGGAAGGACACATCAGGTTTACAGCGGTTTCACACTCCTCAGCATTCCGGATGGGAGGACCGTGCAGGATTGCGGTATAACCGACGTAACGTTTAGAAAGCTGGATCAGGAAGAAATAGAGGAATATGTGCAGTCCGGAGCGCCCATGGACAAGGCGGGCGCATATGGAATCCAGGATGATCTCAGTGCACTGTTCGTAGAGAAGATAAATGGCGATTTCTACAACGTGGTTGGACTACCGCTGCCCAGGTTTTATCTTGCATTGAGGAATTTCAGGAATGCTTAGAAAGCTTCGCGGCAAACTCTTTATTTCCATAGCAATTGCAGCCCTTATCGGGGTCGCGTTCTCGCTTTATGCAAACACCGAGCACATCAAAGAAGCTTTTGCCACATTCGCCTACGAGTTGCTTCCCATCGTTCTCACACTTACGGTCGCTAATTACCTTGTCCGCTTCGTGCGGTGGCAATTCTATTTGCATGCTTTAAGAATAGACATCCCCCGCTCTGAGAGTCTCGGCGTCTTCATGTCTTCACTATCCATGGCGGTCACTCCGGGGAAAATGGGCGAGCTGGTAAAATCGTATTTCTTGAAATCGATCCATTCGGTTCCGATAAGCAAATCCGCCCCAATCATTCTGGCAGAGCGAGTTACCGACGTACTCGCGCTGCTCATCATTTCGATGATAGGCGCTTACTCCATCGGATATGAAAAGAAGATTATCATTATATTCAGCCTGATGTTCATAGCCGGAATAGCGGTCATAGCGAGCCGCACCATGTCCATGAAAATCATTAGATTCGCCGAAAGATTCCGGTTCGTCGCAAAGTGGATCAAACCTATCGAGATAGCATATGAGAGTTCTCATACGCTGCTGGTCGGACGAGTATTGCTCGTCTCGACTCTATTTGGGCTTGTCGCATGGTTTTCCGAATGTATCGGGTTCTTCTTCGTTCTCGACGGACTCGGCGTTCATCTAAAGCTCCTGTCAGCAGCATTCATCTATGCCTTTTCTACTGTCGTCGGGGCCGTCTCTTTCCTGCCTGGAGGACTCGGAGCAACCGAGACTTCGCTGGCAGGACTCCTCATCCTTGCAAAGATACCAAAGGGAGTCTCCGTAGCGGCTACATTCATAATCCGGGCCTGTACACTCTGGTTCGCTGTCATAATTGGTGCGGGAGTGCTATCTTATATGCAGAAAAGGTATGCCGTGACTCTCAACGAAAGATTTGAAAACAATTGACTCCTAGACTCACGGTGCCGAGTTTGTGGTTAGAGAAGTGGCCGACTGGTCTAACTGCAGAGACAATGAGTCTCCAATATCCAGGCTGTTTTTCCATGCCCCTGTGCCACTTGAGATTCAGTGCTCTCGGGGGCCGGGCTTTCGGCCAGTTTCCAGACTGATCTAGGATCAATTGAATTGGTCACACGCTGTCTGTGAAACGAGCGCTTTTCAAAAGAACGAAAGGGTTGCGATGGAAAGGAAAATTCGCGTCTTAGTCGCAAAGGCCGGACTCGACGGGCACGACAGAGGAGCTAAGGTGGTCGCAGCCGCCCTGAGAGACGCAGGAATGGAAGTCATATATGCGGGCTTGCGTCAGACTCCAGAAATGATCGTAGAGGCGGCAATCCAGGAAGACGTGGACGTTATCGGAATAAGTCTTTTGAGCGGGGCACACATGACAATCTTCCCAAAGATCCTCGGCCTCATGAAGGAGAAGGAAATGGACGGCGTCCTGCTCTTCGGCGGAGGGATAATCCCCGACAAAGACATCAAGACATTAAAAGACCTCGGTGTCGGCGAACTGTTCACACCCGGCACGCTGACTTCAGATATAGTGACTTATGTTCGAAATTGGACAAAGGAACACAAAGGAATTAACTCGGAGTCAAAATGAAAAGCGATCCGCTGCAAAAACTAGCTGAGAGATTAAACTCTCTGTCCGTCGACAGCTTCTGGGACGTCGGCAGGTTCATCGTCGAAAAAGTACTGCCATATGCAAAGTCGAACAAATTGTCGGAAGAAGAGCTTTATAGGGTTCTGACTTCCTACCCCGGTTTCAAGTTTCAGCCGACCCTTCTCAAACAATGCCAGATGTACTTCACTTATTACCCGGACATGAAGAGGCGAAGGCTCCCCGAGAATTTCTATTTTGAGCTCGCTACGAAGGTCAGTGATGAAGAGAAGCGAAAGGAGTACGAGAAGGAGTCGCTCCAGAACAAATGGACCATTGCCGAACTAAGAAAGAAGATCCGGGAAGACGTGTTGACAGAGCGGGAATCGGAACGGACAAAGTTCGGTTTCGATCTGAGGAATTCCAACGTCTGGAACTTCGACATTCCCGATCCGCGCTTCGGAAAGCCCGGTTACAAAGGAAGGATTGCCGGACAGATTGTCGCAAATGCGATTTATCACTACACCGATCATGGAACATTTATTGTCGATCCTTTCGCCGGCAGCGGGACACTCGGAGACGTTATCGACAAAATATCGTATTTTGGGGACCGGCGCTATCAGATGTTCGATAATGAGCCTTCGGACGAGAGGATCAAACAGAACAACATCTTCCTGACAGGCATACCTGTAGAAACAAATTCGGTAGACTACATATTCATCGATCCCCCCGAGGAAATCTACTCCGGGATGGAAGACCTGACCGTCGCACTTTCAAACTTCAGGATGAAGTTCAAAACCATCTTCAGAGAGGCGAACAGGCTCCTCAAGATAGGAGGCAAGGTTTCAGTCGTTGTGTCATCGGAGACAGGAGAGGCAGGGGTCGCGGACTACCCATTTGAAGTCCAGCGAATGTTTGCCGAGTCTAATTTCAGGACCGTAGGAAAAGTTTATCTCCCAAGCCGCTCGACGAGGAAGTTCAATTATTTCGAGAAGAAGCCGCTGGTCCCTGAGATGACAGAATTTATCACATTCGAAAAACAGCAGGAACAGCAGAAGACGAGCTAGACCGACGCACTTGCGAACCCGCCGGACAATTCCGGCGGCCTTTTGGTCTCATTACGTTCATAATGCCTGCTGTCTAACACGTTAACTCCGCGGCACAATATTCTTGTAAGGGATTGTCCCTTCTCTTATCAAATGAATTTCCCCCTCAGTGATATCCACAACTGTAGACGGAGTCTGGGAGACCAATTCACCGGCGTCTACTATCAAGTCAACGGAGTTAAGCACTCTTCTGTTTATCATTCCAACCCTGTTCGGGTTCGGCTCGCCCGACAAATTCGCACTCGTCGATGTAATAGGAATTTCGCAGATATCCAGAAGCTCCCGGCAAAATTCGTCGCTTGAGAGGCGGATACCGATCTTGCCCGAATTGGCGGTAAGGATGGTCGAGACTATAGGGGAGGCTTTGAACACAATGGTCAAGGGACCGGGCCAGAACTTATCCATTAAAACCTTTGCCACCTCCGGGATTTCCAGAACAAGCTCGTCGAGCGTGTCTAAATTTGGAATGAGAACGAGAATGGGATTCGATTGGGATCTGGCTTTAATCTCGAAGACCTTTTCGACCGCCTTTGTCTCCAGCGCATTTGCACCTAGTCCGTAAATTGTCTCGGTAGGATAAACTATGACTCCGCCGTTCAATATTACCTGAGCCGCCCTCGTCACGCTTTGCCCGAAATTTGCACCGACAACCTTAACCATCTTCGTTCTCCAGAAGCTCAAGACCTCTTCCGACTACTTCCTCCGGCTCGATTCTCATCATGCATTCGAACGTGCCTATCGGACAGCGATGCCCGCCGTGCAGGGTACATGGCCGGCACCCAAGGTAATTTGTCTCAACGACCACCGACTTCTCATGATAAGGAAAGAAGCCGAAGTCTTTTACCGTAGGACCGAAGACGGCAACGGTGGGAGTATTGAAAGCGGAAGCGATGTGGACGGGCGCTGAATCGTTTGCAATCAACAGAGAGGCACGCCGTATGATCTCGGCAGATGTCATCACGGGAAATTCACCAACGGCGGATACGACTCCCCTGCCGATCCGGGCAAAATTCTTAACCAAACCTATATCTTTCTTTCCACCAACGAGTATAACACTGCCGAACCTTTGTAACAATCTATCGGCAACCTCGGATATCTTTTCTACCGGATATCTTTTAGTCTCCCAAACCGTTCCGGGCGCAATTACTGCATAGGGCAAGGCAATCCTGTTTCGGGCAAGGAAGTCGTCGGCCTGTTTAACTTCTTCATCCCCGGGGTAAAGCCTTGGCGATTCCCTGCCCGCAGTTATTCCAAGCGGAGTAAGAAGCGATAAATTGCGCTCTATTTCATGAACGCCGAATCTCCACGGCACGATGTCCGTGAAGCTCATCTTCAATGCCGACTTGTCAAATCCGACCCTCACCTCCGCGCCAGTTCCTGCCGATAACAAAGAGCTTCTAATCGAACGGTGCGGACAGAGGACAACATCGTAATTCCTATACCGCAGCATCTTCCCGAATGACAGGAGCGAGAGGGGAGATTTCTGCCGATGATGCTTGTCGAAGACTACCGGCTCTGAGATATCGGGATGATTCTTTAGAATATCGGAAGTCTCGGGAATTACAAGGAAATCAATGCCGGCATCCGGAAAATTCTTCTTCAGCACCTGTACCAACGGCAACGTAAGTATGACGTCGCCGAGAAATGCGGTCTGGATTACAAGAGCCCGTTTCATTTCTCTTTCATTCGACGCAGAAGCTCCTGGAATGCCGGGACGTGCTTGAACCGTTTATGGAACCAGAGCCATTTGTCGGGATACCTTCGGATATAGTCCTCCAGGATATTAACGTGGCGCTGCGTCAGCTCCCTGACGTTTTCTTCCGATTCGTCTTTCAAGTCGTTGTAATCCACTCTCTGAAGATCGACCCGGTATTTTCCGTCCTCAGTCCTGATCATGAAACCTACCTGGACCGCCGCCCCAGTCCGAAGCGCAAAAGATGACGGTCCCTGAAATGTCGGCACCTCAACGCCAAAGAATCTTGCCGTGGGACTCTCCTTCGCCGCGCTCTGGTCGGCGAGAAGCGCGAGTATACCGTTCGAGGTCAACTGATTGAGCGCTGCACGTATGGATTTTCCCATCGGAACGGTAATGTTGCCAAGATGAGACCTATACCCCTCGGCAACGTTATCTACCGCTTCATTGTGAAACGGATGCACTATTATGAGGAGGTTCTTCGGCGACAATGCTCCGACCGTCAGTGCTATCAATTCCCAGTTTGAAAAATGCCCGCTTATCATTATCAAGCCCTTGCCTTTTTCAAGATCCGATTCTATCAAACGGTACATCTCATCTGAGAAGTCTATGAAGTTTCTCAGGTTCTCCCTGGTGAATTTCGGAAAATACAGAAATTCGAAGAGAACGGTTGCAATATTCACATAAGATTCTTCGAGGATCTTCTCGATCTCGCCGTCCTCTTTTTCGGGGAAACACAAGTGCAGGTTCGCCCGCGCTACGTCCCCCCGAATGGGAATGTGTCTGTAAGCGAACCGTCCCAGTGATGCCGCCATCTTTTGAACGCGCCGCAGAGGGAAAAGCCTAAGTAGGAACCCGACCAGCTTGAGCAGGCCGGACTGAAGGTGATCAGCAGCTTTCATGCCGGGGTCATTTCATTTTGAAGCCGAACACATTCTCGTTATCCGTACAAACTGCGAGATAGTGTTCATAAATCGCCGGACCCGTGCGAACGCGTCCGTCGAGATCTATTTTCTGAACCACTTTGCCATTATCCTTGTCAACCACATAGAGCTTTTCATCAAGCCCGCCGAATATAATCTGCGACTTTGTCTGCGATGCGGATGTAACTATCGGAGCACTCGTCCGAACCTTCCAGAGAAGCGAGCCGTTTAAGATATTCAGTGCGTAAAAATACCCATCGTTGCACCCGAAGTATACTCGGCTACCGTCACAGATCGGCATGGAAAGGATTTTCTCCCCGGTCTGAAAATCGTACGCAAGAGTGCCGTTCCGTCTAAGAGCCAGGAGTTTACCGGAATTGTCTCCCACAAAGACCAGGCTGTCGTACATCGATGCGGAGCACCACACCATCGACCCGGTTTTATACTTCCACGCTTCCTTCCCATCGATGGAGCTTATCGCATAGACGTAACCATCATCCGATCCGAAGACACAGAGACTGTCGCCGACTGCGGGCGATACTCTAATTGGGGCCGGAAATTCCTTATGGAAAATCTCTTTCCCGGTCTTCAAATCGAATTTATACATGTCTCCCCTTACGGTAGAGACATAGAGCGCACTGTCCAGAAGCACCGGAGAAGCCTCGACGTCCGCTATGCGCTTCGACCAAACCGTTTTACCGGTCAGGAGGTCATAAGCGAACAGGTTTTCCTTCGCTTCGGAGGACGCAACGATCATGAGGCTGCCGGAGACGAGCGGAGAGGCAAAGACAGCCCCTCCGAAATTCTTCGATGCTATTTCATCGCCATTCTCAACATCCAACAAATCGACATCGCCCCTCAGTGTCCCCACGAAAACGATTCCTCCCATGATTGTGGGTGAGAAAGTCCCGAATCCGGCGCCTACGTTGCGCTTCCAGATCTTTTCCAGTCCGGACGATACTGCGTGGATCATCGACGTATGCAGCGAATTCCTTCCAAACATCGGCCAGCCGGCCGACGATTCACTGACGGGCTTCGAAAGCCGCAGAGATCCGCAGGACATGAACATCACGGACAGAAGCAATATGGCTGCTCGAACGGCTTTCAAGACTTCACATCACCTGCTAATGTCTCACATTCGGAATCGACGGCTGATGAAATTGATATTAACTCCTTCACGAGGCGACTCTCTTCGTATTGCCTTGTGTAAACCGAGCGGAAATCAGTCCGACGACTATCGTGGTCAGAGAACCGATCATCGTGTACCATGTCCACGCGATTGGAGTGAAGAAAAAAACGTAAACGAGGATCAACAGGCCCGCGGTAAAGCCGATGATGGCATCCTTCTGCTGCGGCTTCTTGAACAGCACACCGAGGAGAAACGTGCCGAGTAGGCCGCCGTAAGTCACAGATGCGATCGAAAGTGCAACAACGATTACGGCCTGGTTTGAGTGTATGAAGATGAAGGCGGTTCCCACAAGTATTATTGTCCAGACAAGACTGAAGAACTTGGACAGCTTGAGGTCCTTGACATCGTCGCTATGTTTGCCGAAGTACGGTTTATAGAGATCGATCAGCGTGGATGATGCCAACGAATTTATCGACCCGCTTAAAGAGCCCATCGCACTAGCAAATAGTCCCGCTACGATAATTCCGCTGACTCCCGATGGAAGCTGTTCGACTATGAACTTCGGAAAGATTTGATCGCCATCCTTGAACGGAAAAGCGTGGTAGAACGCATAGAGCACGACGCCGATTACCAGGAAGAACAAAAACTGAAGGCCGACGAAGAATCCGCTTGCAATAACCGCCTTCTGACTGCTCTTCAGAGAATCGGTGGCAAGAAGGCGCTGGACGATAAGCTGGTCGGTACCGTGTGACGCCATCGAGAGGAAAGCTCCGCCTAACACGCTGGCTACGAACGTATAATTGATCGTGAAGAAATGCGCGAGTCCTCCCGTAAATCCCCAGTGTATGAACTGTAACTTGTCTTTCGCCAGGGCCATGGACATTACCGTCCCCCATCCGCCTGGGATTCGCGACAACATTATGTAAAGGGCTATCGATGCCCCGCCGATGTAGATGAACATCTGTATTACATCGGTCCATATTACTGCTTTAATTCCACCGATGTAAGTATAGATGAAGGTAAAGATGGTGATGATAATTATCGCGATGGCGTAGACGTAAACAACCGGATAGCCGCTGAAAATCCTGTAACCCTGGAAGATAATCGCGAGGGGGATCGCCGTGGTGAAGAGTCTTACCCCCGTAGCCAGAGTCCGCGTTATAAGAAATATGATCGAAGCGTAGTTCCGTGTTTTTTCACCGAAACGAGTCCTCAGAAGCTCATAAGCGGTTACAAGCTCACCTCGGTAATACGGCGGCAAAAACAGAAATGCTATGATTATTCGGCCAAGTATGTACCCGATAGCTATCTGCAGGAAGTTGAGGTTCGTCAGATAGGCGAGACCCGGAATGGAAATAAAAGTTATCGCGCTCGTTTCCGTTGCGACCACGGCAAAAGAGACGACCAGCCACGGTATCTTTCTCCCTCCGACAAAATAATCTTTCGTGCTGGTCTGTTTTCCGCCAGTCAGCACGCCGAATACAGCAACCCCGACCAGGTATACAAAGACAATGATATAATCAATAACCGTGAATCCCATTTGATCTCCAGGAAATAGTGACGGATTATTACTTTACAGTCTCCGGCGAGACGTGAATTGAAAAGACCTTTTCCAGTTGGGTGACCCTGAAAAGGTTGCGGACATCCGGGTTAGGTACGATCAAATGGACCTCGCCCTTCAGCTCGCGCACCATCCTTTCTGCGACCAGGAGTGCGCTCAGGCCGGATGAATCGCATGACTTTACCGAGCTCATGTCGACTACCAGTTTCTTCAACGGCGGTCTGCAGAGCACAAGGAACTCTGCCTTGAGCTGCGGTGACGTCTGAGTATCAAGATGTTCGACATTAATTCTCAGCGTCGTGTGCCCCTTATGATTTTCGGCTTCAAATAATTTCTTTTTCATTTTTCCTTGAACATTTTAATAGTGTTTGTCATGATCTCGTACGCTTTCTTCATGTCGCCGCTCTCCGGCAGCCTCACCTGCAAATCGTAAAAGCGATCACAGTCCGGCTTGGAAAACCCGGCGGATACCTTAGCTTCCGACTTGCGGCAGAGATAAGACATAAAAACATCTTCCGAGAAGCTTAAGTCTACGGCGATATCGAATTTCTCATGACGCAGCCGGTGGATAATTTGATGACCCGGAAGCTTCAGCCAGTTTTCGTCCGCCTGGGAAACGGTCACCACCTCGGACTGGTTCGCCGCAAGCTCGCGAAGGTTATCGGCCACGACCAGCACGACTCTCCGAAAATACCGGGCGAGAGGTTGTATCACCGAGCGCGCCAGGTAAAATTCCATGCTCATCCTCGGCATCAGGAAAAGTGCGGTCTCGGATTTCTTTATAGCTTCATTGAAATTTATCGTCTTGCCGAGTGTCCTCGTACGACTGGCTGCATATCTCAGGGCAAGTCTGCTTCTGATACTTCTCATCTGTTCCTTCCAACAAGTTTAAAAAACTCGTCTTCGTTCATGGTATTAACTTTTAAAGCCAGCGCCCTTTCGTATTTGGAACCCGGGTTCTCTCCTACTATAACACAACTCGTTTTTTTACTGACGCTTTCCGTCACCTTTCCGCCGAGAGACACAATCATTTCTTTGGCCTCGTCTCTTGTCATCTTCGACAGGGACCCTGTCAATACGAATGTCTGTCCCGACAATTTCCCTTCCTTTCTCTTCAAGTCTCCTTCAAACCGCAGCCCCGCAGAGCGGAACCTCTCGACCAACTCGCGGTTTTTCTTGTCGCTAAAGAAGCGATGTATGCTTTGTGCGATGGTCGGCCCGATGTCGGAGACAAACTGCAGATTCTCCTCGGAAGCTCCCATCAGGTTATCCATCGATTGGAAATGCTCCGCCAGGAGCTGCGCAGTCCTTTCGCCCACATGCCTTATGCCCATCCCAAACAGGAGCTTGCTGAATGGCCTTGACTTACTCCGCTCAATCGCATTAAGAAGATTACCCACACTCTTCTTGCCCCATCGCTCCAGGTCCTCGAGCTCGTGCTCATGCTTGTGAAGCTCATAAATGTCTGCAATGCTTTTCATCAACCCAATGCCAACAAGTTGATCGACAACCGACTCGCCCATCCCTTCGATGTCCATCGCTCTCCTGGAGGCAAAATGCTCGATGCGTCCGCGAACCTGCGCCGAACATTCGTAGTTCTCACAATAGTAAGCGGACTCCCCTTCAAGCCTGTAAATCGGTCCCCCGCACACCGGGCACTTGTGAGGAAACTTAAACGGCTTTGCGGCGGCAGGCCTCCCGTCAGGGACAAACGCAACAACGGCGGGGATGACGTCTCCGCTCTTTTCGACGATTACCGTGTCGCCGATGCGTATGTCCCTCTCACGAATATAGTCTTCGTTGTGCAAGGTAGCGCGGCTGATAGTTGATCCCGCCAGGAAGACCGGCTCCAGTTCCGCCACCGGTGTGACGGTTCCGATTCTTCCCACCTGCAATGTGATTCCCTTCAGAATCGTAGTCGACTGGCGCGCCGTGAATTTGTATGCAATCGCCCAGCGCGGACTTCTTGCAACTGTTCCGAGAGCATCCTGTTGGCGAACCGAATTAACCTTTACTACGCTCCCGTCGATTTCATAAGGGAGGCTGTCCCGTTCACTTTCCCATCTTTGCGTATTCTCAATAACCTCATCGATGTTCCTGCAGAGGCGCACCTGCTGGCTAACCGGCAATCCAAGTTTCTTCAAGACGCCGAGATTTTCCCATTGAGAATTAAGCCGCACCTCGTTGGATAAGAGATAGTATGATACGAACCTCAGGGGTCTTTTGGCGACTTCCTTCGGATCCTGCAGCTTCAGCGTCCCGGCAGTTGCATTCCTTGCATTCGCGAAAGGTTTTTCCCCCGATTCTTCCCGCTCCTGATTCAGCTTCTGAAACCCGTCCCGATTCATATAGACTTCTCCGCGTACCTCGACGTTTGAATATTCAGACGTATCACCGTTCAAAGTGAGGTGGAGCGGTATCATGCGGATTGTTTTCACATTTGCCGTGATGTCATCACCCGTCTCACCATCTCCCCGGGTTGCAGCAAGCGCCAACAATCCGTTTTCATAAACAAGGCGGAGTGCCACGCCGTCGAATTTCAACTCCGAGACGTATTCGTACTTCTCCCCGTCAAGCAGCGTCTTCACACGTTTGTCAAAATCGCGGAGCTCCTCTTCACTGTATGTGTTGGAGAGGCTCAGCATCGGGACCGGGTGACGAACCTGGCGAAATTCCTTTGTAGGTTGGCCGCCAACCCTTTGCGTCGGAGAATCGGGTGTAATGAGTTCGGGATGACTCGATTCCAGTTCGACAAGCGTCTGCATCAACTTGTCGTACTCAAAATCGCTTATTGCCGGATCCGCAAGGACATAATATCGATAGTCGTGATTGCGAACTGTATTCCGGAGCTTCTCGATCTCCGATCGTATATCCCTCAAAGCCGTGGGAGATGCCTTGCTCACTTCTTGAGGGTACCGTCTTTGTAAATCGTGAGGTTACGGATAACAACGCCCGTTTTACCCAGCGGCGGATACTCGCGCCCGTTAAGTGATAATGACAGTCCTCCGGCATTGCCTATGGTCATTTTGAACTTCTTTTTCCCCCAGAAAGCAACTTCGGTTCCGGGCTTCATCAGCAAATCGTATGTTCTCCCGTCGTCTATAACCAGGTTTACCCAAACAGTGTCACTCGCGCTGAGAACAAGCCTGGCGCTGTCGCCCTTGGCCGGTGCCGACGCATTGTAGGCAGAGTCGAACTTTCGCTGGTTAAGCTCCTGCATCCGTCCGTATGAGTTCAGGTCGGGAGATGGTTTCCTGGTTGGCGAAAAGGCGAGATAAGATAGAACGACAAGTACAATCACCCCTCCAATTGCAGCCGCTATCTTCTGAGTACGCGTGAGATTCACCGACTTCCCAGGTTCCTTTTGAGAAGTATCTGCTTCAACTTTCTGAGCCTGGGGACTAAGGGATTCCAAATAAAGATCAAACCTTTTCATAGTCTCATCAGGATCGAGACCGATTGCAGCCGCATAGTCCCTGATGAAGGCCCGAATATAAGTCTTCGGCAGGATTTCAAAATTCCCGGCTTCAATGGCTTCAAGAAATTTAAGGCTGATCCTTGTTTGTACTGCTACGTCGGATAACCTTATTTTCCTTTCCTCGCGCTGCCTCTTGAGATGTTCCGAAAAGCTCTCCATTAGATGATGCTTATTTGGTGATATTTTGAATCTAATTAACTTGGGTAACTATAACAACGTTCAATTCCAAGAAGACGTAATGCCTCACTGAAAGGGTTATTTCTCTCGCAAAGGCGCCAAGAACGCAAAGAAATGTTGACGAGCGGTTCGCTTGGCGAGCGGCTTGGCCAGAAACCATAAGTGTGGGGTTACAAGAAGACTCGTGCTTGTCAGTTTCGAAGCTTGACATTATCAAAAGCTTTTCCAATATTTAGTAGAAATACATCTACCATCCAAAGGAGGAGAAGATGGAAAGCCTCACAGAACGACAGGCAAAGGTCTTGAAGTTTATTCGGGACCATTACAAGAAATTCGGCTATCCTCCGACAATCAGAGAGATTGCCGAACATATCGGCACGAAGTGGAATCACGGCGTCGAGCGCCACCTGGAAGCTCTTGAGAAGAAAGGATATTTGAAACGCTCGCCCGACAAAAGCCGCGGCCTTCAACTTTCATACAGCTCGACCGGAACGGAAGTCCCGATTGTCGGAAGAATCACCGCCGGCAAACCGGTGCTCGCGGTAGAAAATATAGAAGACAGAGTTGTATTAGATCCTGCTTTTGTAAAGGGCGAGAGCAATTTCCTCTTGATGGTGGAAGGCTTAAGCATGAAGAACGCGGGGATACTGGACGGTGACCTTGTGTTGGTGAGGCAGCAAACTGCTGCAGAAACAGGGGACATCGTGGCAGCCCTGATAAATGATGAGGAAGCAACCGTCAAAAGATTCAAGCGCAAAGGAGACCAGCTGGTCCTTGAACCCGAGAATCCGGATTTCGAGCCTATTTATTCGGACAATGTTTCGATTAAGATTATCGGCAAGGTCATGGCTGTCTTGAGGCTGCTGGACAATCAACTTACCATCAAGAAGCTTCGCTAAGGGAGTCGGTGAGAATTGACGCGCGAGGAAGTACAAGCGGCACCCGATGAACCGTATCTTGAAATCGCCCACGCACCAAGACGTGACGATTTGGCAATCGTCGAGTGCATACCTTATCTCAGGATTTTGTGAGGTAAGGATGCGGAAAATATTCTGAAGGGTCAAGATTAGCGGCAGAAGATGGAAAGCAGAAGACACCCCACAATATTCCACATCGACATCGACGCATTCTTCGCTTCTGTGGAGGAAGCGCTATGCCCGGCGCTGAAAGGAAAACCGGTCATTGTTGGTGGACTGCCGAACGATCGTGGTGTGGTCTCGTGCCCAAATTACGAGGCACGGAGACTCGGAGTGAAAACCGCAATGCCTCTATCGAAAGCATACGGCCTCGCACCAAACGCTATGTTTATAAGAGGCAATTACAGAAGCTACGAGAAGTATTCGAGAAGCTTTATAGAGATTCTCCACAACTTCTCGCCGCTGGTTCAGGCCGTAAGTCTTGATGAAGCCTTTTTAGATGCGGACGGATGCCTCCACTTCTGGAACGATGATCCTCAAGTGATGGCAAATGCGATTAAGCGGACAGTTTTCGAAGAGCTTAAAATAACTGTTTCAATTGGAGTTGCCTCGAACAAGCTTTGCGCAAAAGTAGCGTCCGACTATTCCAAGAAGATCGCAAGAGAGTGCGCGGGGGGAAAAGTGTTGCCGCCAAACGGACTCCTTGTAGTCGATGTGGGAAAAGAAAAGGAGTTCCTTTCTCCGCTTCCCGTGTCTGCGCTCCCCGGAATCGGGAAGAGAACTGCCAGGGCACTCGAAGATCTCGGCATAAATTCCGTGGGGGACCTTTCGCAGACAAGTGTCGATCTTCTCAAGAAGATCTTCGGAGTCGTCGGGATCTACCTCCACAATGCGGCGAACGGGGTTGGAGGCAGCGAATTGGCAACTGCCAGACGCGAGCAAAGGTCAATCTCCCGCAGCACGACTTTCGGGCAGGATTCAAACGACCAGGAGTTCATTATTTCCGTAATATTCTACCTGTCGGAAAGAGTTGCGCATGCTTTGAGAGAAGAAGGAGCAGCGGCATCAACTATCGTTTTCAAGCTGCGATACTCCGATGGGGCTCCTCTTCACGGCTACAAAAGGCCGAGCACTCATGAAGACCGCCGCTTTGTTACCTATCAAAAGAACCGCACGCTCGAAGAGCCGACAGACTCAGAGTTCGACATCGCAACAGCAGCGTTTTCCCTTTTCAAAGGGCTTTGGCTTCACGGAGTAAATGTACGCCTGGTCGGAGTTGGAGTCATGAACATTTCCGGAAAATGCGACCAGCTTGATATGTTCGACTCATTGAAGGCAAAACGGTCAAATCTCCTGGAAAGCATCGACAGGATCCGGAAAAAGTTCGGATACCGCTCAATCTATTTCGGGATGATTGAACGGTTGGGAACCGGGTTGCACGATGGAAGACGCCTTCACGCGGAACCACCGCCGCATTTCGGAATCAGGGAATGGCAGACAAGTGAGATGGACGGCCTCAACCTACGGCAGAAGTAGACTCATTCAACTTTTAGCTTGATTGATTCAGTCGCATTGGGAATATTGGCATAGATGAAAATGTTTGCATCAATTGGCAGGGCATCTTCTGCCAGGAGTACGTCGGGGCAGATTATCCGGCGCTCGTTGATCGCCATATATCGCCTCTGCATTGTTCAATCTACTATTGTCCTCGCCTTCATGCTAACATCGTTCCAGCCCCTCCCCTCATTGGTAGCTCAGTTCAGTTTCGGTAATTTTCGCGATCCCAGGGGAATCAGCGTCGATCCGATGGGATCTATCTTCGTCGCCGACACCGGCGCCGATCTGCTGCTCAGGTTCAACGCGTCTGGCGATTCAACCGGCGAGGTCGGAGGTTACGGATGGGGTGACTTCCAGTTTGACATGCCTTATGACGTCTGCGCAACCAACGGAGTCGAAATCTACGTCGCCGATTACAACAATAACCGCATCGAGAGGTTTGACCGCACACTTGCAAACGTTGCGACGCTTTCGACAAACCAGTCGAACGACGATTCAAAGCGGTTCGGCTATCCTTCCGGCGTTGCCGTCTCAAGACTGGGCGATCTCTTCATCTGTGACGACGAAGATGTTAGGATAGTGAAAGTGAATACGTTTTCTACCGTGGAGCGCACATTCGGAGGATACGGCGAGGGCCCCGGAAGTCTGACAATGCCCCGACAGGTCGCGATTGGGCCGCACGACGATGTTTATGTCTCCGACAAGGGAAGAATTGCTGTCTACGACAACTTCGGGAATTATCTGAGGTCGATTGGAGTCGGGACGCTCCATGATCCGACCGGAATAGGGATCTATGAAAACGAGATCGGAGTCTGCGATTCGGATACTCTTTACTTCTTCAACTTAGACGGGACGATGATTTCGAAATTCTCGACGAATGATGTACTCGGTGCAAAGATCGACCATTTCAATGACGTAGCCCTGAGTGGTAACAGAGTATACATTCTAACCGACAGAAACGTCGTCGTGGCAAAATCGAATTTTTGAAAATAGCTGCAAATTCTTTATCTATGTGGTCAATCTGGCGGAAGCTTTCGCACAAGACAAATCAAAGGAGGTCTAAATGCGCCGTTATGTAACAGCTGCTGTACTCATCCTCTTCATCGGATTTTCCCAGCTTCTTGCACAGTCTCCGGGGAAAGACGTGTCAAAAGACGTATCGGATTTTTTCCCGGAGAACTCTTTCCAGGATGCATATATTACCCCGGATTCAACAATCCATGTGACGCTTCGTTATTACGGTGTAATAATGAATGCGATGTACGTGTATTCACCATCGGGATGTATCGTGGCCCGCGATTTGTTCGGTGCGGTTCTTCATTCGGTACCGAAAGTCTTCGCTTCTCTTCCAGGCGCGCAGAAAGTCGATATAAGATGTATTCAGGTACCTGACGATGCAGCCGGCGGACCGACATTCACTCGTTGTTGGTTTTCGGTCGAGAGAAATTCTCTGGCAAGCCAGTCTTTCAAGAATGCCATGACGGCTCTGCCGACTCTTGGCAAGTCATGCGAAGGCAAGGAGAAAATACTGAAGGCTTTTAGCAGTTACTATTTGGACACCGGTGCACGGCGCGATTTAATGCAGTAAACAGGTACTCCATAACCAGGCTGCCCACAAGACTACTCGTCCGGTCACTCTGGCGGCATCATCCGAAGAATTTGTCTCCCTAAAGTCCCCCTCATTGAGCAGTCCCTCCGTGAGACTGCCTTTCTGAAAATAGTGTCTTCCATAGATTTTGAAGGACCTGCTAAGCGAGGGATGTCTTCCATCGAAAGGTTGAAATAAAGATTCTCGCATCCCGGTCGCTGCTGTCATTCGCTGTACAGCACTTCCGGATTAACGATTGCCTGCGGTCGTTCCCCCTTCAACACGGCTATTGCATTCATCGCCGCAAGTTCAGACATCTTTGCCCGTGTCTCGAAAGTCGCACTTCCCAGATGAGGCGCGAGGACGACATTTCCCAGCTTGAAGAATTCCCCTCTTATTTTAGGCTCGTTCCTGTAAACGTCGAGACCTGCCCCGGCAATCTTTTTCTTCTTCAACGCGAGTATCAGCGCGTACTCGTCGACGACTTCACCGCGTGCAGTGTTAATGAGTATAGAATTGGATTTCATTAAGCCGATCTCTTTCTTTCCAATCATTCCCCTGGTCTCAGGGGTCAAAGGAACGTTGAGACTAATGAAATCAGATTGCGCCAGCAGTTTCTCGAGACTAACCGCCCGCGCACCCAGGCTTTCCATCGCCTCGCTTCTCTTGTGCGAGAAATAGAGAATTCGCATCCCGAAGCCTGTCGAACGCATCGCCACGGCCGTGCCGATCCTTCCGGCGCCCACTATGCCGATCGTCTTTGCAGAAATATCATGACCGAGCATCATCATCGGCGCCCATCCCTTGAACTTGCCAGCTCTTACCAATCTGTCGCCTTCCGCGATCCGCCTGGCGGCCGCCAAAAGAAGACCGAACGTCATGTCTGCAGTTGCGTCGGTCAAGACGCCTGGAGTATTCGTAACGGCTATTCCCTTCTCGGTCGCGGTCTTCACATCCACATTATTGTACCCGACGGCAAAATTGGAAATAACCTTCAGCCCGTCCAGACTGGAAATCACATGAGCGTCGAACTTGTTGCCCAGCATCGCGATAACGCCGAACTTCCCTTTCAGCCGCCGCAACAATTCCCTTTGTGACAAATCCCGGTCTTCTTTATTGATCTCCACCACAAAATGTTTGCTAAGAAGTTTGAGGCCGACCTCCGGAATCTGTCGTGTAACGAGAATTTTAGGATGCGACCCAGTTGATGGCATTTCACTAATTCCTTTTCAATGAGAGATAAATCGACTGATTTCTACTGAGAATCAGAAATCAGGAAATTTGCCGGGCGAGAATAAAATGACGGCATTGCTTCGAGCACCTTGATTGATAAACGGCTCAGCGCGGGCGGGGAGAAGTAGCACACTGTCGCTCTCCATGCTGCATGTTATGTCGAGTGCTGACGCGAACACGCGGGCTCAGGTTAACTCTACCTCACCATGCTGCCGCTGTCGATGTCGGAAGCGGTGGTCAGCACGGTCAACTTACCGTCTTCGGTTGATGCGGCCAGAAGCATCCCGTTGGATTCCAGTCCCATAAGTTTGGCGGGAGCCAGGTTAGCAACGACGATTATGTTTCTCCCAACGAGGTCTTCCGGTTTATAGTGCTTCGATATCCCCGCCACAATCTGCCGCTTATCCCTGCCGATTTGTACTTCAATGCGCAATAACTTTTCCGACTTCGGCACTTTCTCGCAACTGACAATTCTCGCGACGCGGAGATCCACCTTCCTAAAATCGTCGACGGAGATCTGTGGCTTTATCGGCACGGTTTCAGGTGCTTCCGTCTTTACGGCGGCCGGCTCGCCGCTTGCCGTCCTTTGAATCTGTTCCTCGATTGTCGAATCCTCTATTTTCGTGAAAAGTATCTTCAGGTTACCGATCTCCTTGCCTGAGTCGACATTCATTTCGGCTGCGGAGTCCCAATTAGCGGATGCGGCCGTGCCGTCAAGCTTCAGCATCTTCCAGATATCCTCCGAGGCGTTCGGCAGTACCGGCGAAAGCAGGATTGCGAGCGATCTCGTCAACTGAGCACAAACATTGACAGTCGTAGCGCACTGCTCCGGATTATCCTTTCGTGTGCGCCAGGGTTCGGAATCGTTGAAGTACTTGTTTGCGGCGCGAGCCAGCGACATCGCCTCGACTACTCCATCCCGGAATTTGAAATCACCGAACAATTTCCCGACACTGCCCGGAGCCTTTTTCATCTGTTCGATGGCCCACTCGTCGAGCTTACCGGCTTCCGCGCGTGCCGGTATTTTTCCGTCATAATACCTTTGGATAAATTGCAGCGTACGATTGACAAAGTTCCCAAGCGTATCGGCTAACTCGTTGTTGACCCGCGCCTGAAAGTCCTTCCAGTAAAAGTCACTGTCCCTGGACTCGGGCAGACTAAGCGCGAGTGAATAGCGCAATGTATCAGGCGGGAATACCTCGATAAAGTCCCTGAGGTCGATCCCCCAGCCGCGGCTCTTTGAGAACTTCTTCCCTTCGAAATTAAGAAACTCGTTTGCGGGAACGGAGTCAGGAAGTATGTAGTGGGACTTTCCTCCCATATTCCAGGCCATCAATATGGCGGGAAAAATCAGCGTATGAAATACGATATTATCTTTGCCTATGAATGCGATGTACCGCGTTCCGTCGGCCTGCCAGTATTTTTTCCAGAGATCGGGTTCTCCTCTTTTCTGCGAGAGTTCCTTCGTCGACGAGATATAACCCAGCACGGCTTCGAACCACACATAAATGACCTTATTCTCGTAGCCTTGAAGCGGCACGGGAATTCCCCAATGAAGATCGCGCGTAATGGCACGGTCTTCGAGTCCTTCTTTCAGCCAACTGTCGATGTAGCCCCTGACGTTTTCCTTCCACTTCTTCGACTCGACGTACTTCTCAAGTTCCTTTTGAAAGCGCCCGAGCGGAAAATACCAGTGTTTCGTCTCGCGGACTACCGGCGTAGCCCCGCATATCTTACATTTCGGATCGATGAGCTGGGTCTGCTCGAGCCATGTTCCGCATTTTTCGCACTGGTCGCCGCGCGCCTCCGTATTCCCGCATACGGGACAAGTCCCTTCGACATAACGATCAGCCAGAAACATCCTGTCCTTTTCGCAGTATAGCTGCTTCTCGGTCTTCTCCACCAGTATCTTTTGCCGGTAGAGCTCCAGGAAAAATTCCTGGCCTGTTTGATGATGAACGGGCAGGGTCGTGCGGGAATAATTGTCGAAGCTCATCCCGAACTTTTCGAAGCTTTCCTTGTTCATCGAATGATACCGGTCCACTATTTCCTGCGGTGTGGTTCCTTCTTTTTCAGCGGTGATTGTGACGGCAACACCATGCTCGTCGGAGCCACATATGAAAACGACGTCCTCGCCTTTCAGGCGGAGATAGCGGACATAGATGTCGGCGGGCAGATAAGCACCGGCAAGGTGCCCGAGATGGATCGGACCATTTGCATACGGAAGTGCCGCTGTGACAAGTGTTCTGGAGAATTCTGATTGCAATATATCACCGTTAGTGGTTTGGTATCTGATAGGATTTTATTTCGTTTAGATTCAAAGCCTCGACTATGCCCGTACCCTGATGCCGCAAATACACCCGGCAATTAAAAGCATCTACCTTCTCGATATAACCTTCTCCCTTTGCCGTAACGACCTTTGAACTCAGCGGAGGAAAATCCTTCAGCGCTTCAAGATAGTTGTTGAGCTCAAAGAGGATGCAACATTTTAGTCTTCCGCAAGCGCCGGCCAATCTCGACGGATTAAGAGAAAGATTCTGGAATCTGGCATGGTCAAGTGTGACCCGACGGATCTGCGTCATCCAAACAGAGCAGCAGACCTCCCGTCCGCAGACGCCGACACCGCCGACCTTTCTGGCTTCGTCACGGGCACCAATCTGTCTCAATTCTATTCTCGTCCTGTAAACACCTGCAAGGTCCCGGACCAGCGCCCTGAAGTCCACCCTGCTGTCCGCCGTGAAATAGAAAGTTATCCTGGAGCGGTCAAACTGGTATTCCACCGCCGTCAGCTTCATCACCAGATTATGTTTCTGACACTTCTCCTTGAAGACCAGGACGGCCTTCTCTTCTATCTGTCGATTCTCTTCGAGCTGTGTAAGCTCCGCCTCCTTCACCGTCCGAAGGACTTTCCGCATCGGCTGCCCCACAAGTCCCCTTGATCGCCTTTTCCGACGGACGGTCTCGCCAACTGAGACTACGGTGCCGAGATCGACACCGCGATCCGCTTCCAGAATGACACGTGACCCCACGTGTAGTGAGCCATTTGATTCGTTAACGTAGAAACCGCCGCGATTCGATTTGAATTGGACTTCAACGATGTCTAGTGAAGCCTCATGGTTTTCCAAATCCCCGCCAATGGGGTTTGAGCCAGTAGCGCATTCTGCGCAACTTCCGCACGGCCCCATGGTCCCGGAGATTGGTATAGTCTCAACCTCTTCTACGGAAAGCTCAAAATCTCTATCTTCAAGCCCTTCTAAGCCTTCAAAATCGCCTAGATCGTTAGACATGACGAGCCTCTTTTTTCTTGTTCAGCAACCCGCTCAGGTTCAATAACAAATTTACGAAAAGCAGCCCTAAATTCACATTGCCGTAAATCTGAGATATTGCGCTGTCAACGGTATTTGCCGCCTCGATAAGATGCTCCGTATCGAAGCTGGCAACCATCTTTCCAAGAACCTCGATCTTGTCCTGATTGATGACCCCGCCAGCCGATCCAAAGTGCATAACCGCAACATCGCGAAGCCATATCTGCAGCATCTTTAAAAGCGCCTCGACCTTCAAGACATCTTTTGATTCCATCGCTTTCGCGGCACGCGACGCAAACATGGAGTAGTTGTTCATCGCCACGTCGCGCAGAATGTCCAGCGCCTCATCGCGAAGCTCGAGCGTATTTGCCTCGAGAAGCTCTACCGCCTTGCTGTATGACCCTGCCGCCAGCCTCGCTTTCAGTTTCGCGTCGGACGAATCAAGCCCGTGCCTCGATACCAATTCGTTGGCGATCTCGTCCTCCGACAGGAGATCGAACCGAATGGATTGACACCTCGAGGCAATAGTCGGGAGAAGAGCACTCGGCTTACTCGTGCTCAAGATAAACAGGCTCCCCTTGCTTGGCTCTTCGAGAACTTTGAGGAGCGCATTCGCAGACTCGGTGCCTACTTCCTCTGCCTGCATGACAATCACGACGCGGGTGCCGTGCTGGTACAGGGACAGGGAATCTTCGCGTATCACCTCGCGTATACTGCTGATTTTGATTACCTGAGCTTTTGGGATTGAGATCCGATGATAAGGGTCTTGTGCTTTCAGCGAAATTTCTTCCCGGACTCTCTTCATCGTCTTCTCGTCAAGCTTGTCCAGCGGCCCGTCATCCTTAGTTTCGTTTTCTCCTCGGGGAAGTGGAAACACGAGATGAATATTCGGATGCCGGAGAGTTACGGCCTGTTTACACGATGTACATTCTCCGCAGGACTCCTGACCGCTCTTCTCGCAATTGAGAACTTTTGCCAGCTCCATTGCCATCGCATCTTTTCCGACACCCTCGGGTCCTTCGAACAGAAATGCGTTAGGTATCTTCCCGGTAGTCAGGATTTGTCGAAGAAGATCCTTGACGCGGTGTTGGCCGATTATCCTGTCCCAACTCATTAGAAAGCCTGCCCAATCCCAAAGTGAACGACCAGCTGCCTGAGGATTGTCGTTCCACTCTGCTGAAACATAAACTGCCTGCCGATCGGTGCGTTAGGATCGTACAACCTGAATCCAAAGTCCACCCTGAGAGGAAAACCGAAAGAAGTACTGTACCTAAGCCCGAAGCCGGTGGCTACCGCGATAGTCTTGAGTGTTATTTGCTTATAACTGTCCCAGAGATTTCCCGCATCGATGAACAGGACGCCTCCTAAATCTCCGATGATACGGTACCTATCCTCGAAGTTAGTTTCGATCAAGGTGGTTCCGCCGTATTCTGGAGAAGGGACCTGTCCCAACTCACGAGTCCTCCAGCCGCGGATGCTACCCGAACCTCCTGCAAAGAACCTATAGTTCAGCGGAATCGGGCCGGCCAGGTCTTGCGCATAGGTTCCATATTCCTGTGCGTATCCCACCTTGATTTTCATAGCGTACACGTTCGTTGCACTCCGATTCACAGCGAAAAACCACTTTCCAAGGAGGGTGAACTTCCAGTATTGCGCATATGGAAAGTCTGAGTGTCTGAAGAAGGAGTGAATAAGACTCGGAAGTAAGCCCCCTTCCTCCAGCGTCATCAGATTGAAAAAGCCGGCCGTAGGCGAAGAGAGATCGTTAGTCTTGTCGCGTTGAAGTGTAAATGAGAGAATGGAGTTGAACTGAGGCGTCTCAAGTCCCGGCGGGAGCGGAATTGCTTGTAAGGAATCCACTTTTGCACGTTCGATATCCCAGTCCAGAAAGCCGGTGGTATATTTGGCGAGCCTGTCGCTTACCCGCACCCTGTTCCTCAGCACCAATTGGACATACGGTTTCTGTTTGTCTACGAGAAAAGAGACTCCCCATGTCAAGCTCGTTGCGTTGGACCAGAGGTATGGCTGTGTAAGTTGAGCGGTAGCATCGATTCTTCCCACTGATACCGTGTCGTTCAGCACCTTTGAGTTGAATGTAACCAGCCGAAAAGACTGCAGGAGGAGGCTTGTGTTCACGCTCAAGAGGCGGGCGTCGCCGAGAAAATCACGGTGGAGATACCCCAGTCCACCTCCGAAATTGAAGGCATTATTCTCGTCGTTCACCAGCAGTTCAGGCGTGATCTCGTGACTTGGACGCGCCCGAAGTGAGATTTCTCCATTCAACGAGTCAATTCGAGGAGGGATCTCAGGGGTCACTATTTTAGCCATCTCGAAAAGGTTGAGTGCATAGAGCCTTTGCTCACTTTCCGTCTTCTTTGTGTGGCTATACACGTCCCCCGGCTCGAAAAGCATTTCCCGAAGGACAATTGTCTTTGAGAAGGAGGGACCTCCGCTGTCGGGGAAAAGGACCGTGAGTCTTCCCCACCGGTATCTTGTTCCGGAAGAGAAGTAAAGGTCTACATAAACATGAGTGCTATCGCGGGCGATTGTAACGATTGAACTGTCTTTTTTCGCGTACGCGTAGCCATCGTCCTGTAGAAGTCCCACAACCCGCCTGCTCTCTTGCTCGACTCTCTGGGCTGAATAGCGTGCGCCTTTCATCAGAAAAGGCTTCTCCTTCAACAGCATGCGAAATTCCCGAGTCGTGTCGAGAACGCCATGGTATTTCACCCAATCAACAAGGGCAGATGGCCCCTCGCGGATAATGATACGAATATCGACGCTTCGGCCCTTCGAATCAAAGTTGATAGCGCTGTCTACTCTCGCATAAAAGAAGCCGTTGTTCTTATAGAACTCTCTGATTCGAATCAAGTCGGCCCTGAGAACGAACGGATCAAAATAGACCGGCGGACCGCCAATTATGTGGATAAGCCCATAAGTAAACCTAAAAAAAGGAGCCGGAGATTCCTTTTCCAACATGACCGTCCGCAATTCGTTGCTGGCAAACGATTTGTTCCCACTGAACGCAATAGAACGAACCAGGTAGTTCTCCTGGGCGGCCAGTCTAGGGACGATGGAGAGAGACACCGCAATAATAGCAAGTAACTTCATCTAGTATAACTCAAGATACAAAAAAGCCCAGTTGAATTCGAGAATCCAGCTGGGCTCAAACAAAAAATTTAGAAGTCTAATACTCGCCTTCGTCTTCGTAGAAGAAATCGTCATCGCTCGGATAATCAGGCCATATTTCTTCTATACTCTCATAAGGTTCATCGGTATCTTCCAACTCACGAAGGTTTTCCAAAACTTCAGTTGGTGCTCCGGTTCTAACAGCATAATCTATCAATTCATCTTTAGTAGCAGGCCAAGGAGCATCTTCAAGGTAAGTCGCAAGTTCCGGCGTCCATATCATGTCTATAACCTCCTTTCTTTCCACGGCGCTAATCGCCTTACATACTTTCAAATGTAAAACAAATTCATTTTTGTGCTAGTTCGCCCCCATATAACGCACGTGTCTTGTACTCCGGGCCCTCGAAAAAATACCCGCTTGGGTCTACAAACACACCGTTCTTCATGACTCCGTAATGCAGATGAGGTCCAGTCGACAGGCCTGTATCGCCGCTAAGGGCAATTATCTGACCACGTTTAACCTTCTGACCATCACTGACAAGCGGTTTCTCCAGGTGGGCAAACAATGTTGAATAACCAAAGCCATTATCGATTTCCACCACATTTCCATATCCACCGCGGCGTCCTACATACGTTACAACCCCGTCTCCTGTCGCATGTACATGACTTCCAGCCGGGCAGGCTATATCGATTCCTTCATGCATAAGAAGCATATGCAGAATAGGATGAAATCTCATACCAAAACCGTCGGTGATTGTGCCGTGACGTATAGGATCTATTGCCGGAATATGAGCGAAGAGTTCCTGGTTGCTCTTATACTTTGACAATATCTGTTCATAGCTCTGTTCCTGCAGCTTAGCCTCTCGCTCTAGAGTGTAGAGCGAATTCGAAGCGCTCGCAATCAGCTTGTTTGCGTCGGCAGGCACTCCGTAGTCGCGGTTAATTTCCACACCGCCTACAGCCACCTTCCGCACATCCTCCGGGATCAAAGGTAGATTAACAGAAGTTCTTAGTTGATCATCACTCTTGCCCAGTTTTCCAATGACGAGTTTGAAGTTGTCCAACTTATCATTGAGGGAGGCCAGCTGTGCCTTGAGGACCGCATTCTCTCTGGCCATGCTGTCTGCGCGCAGGCTCTTGAGTCCGAATAGATCCAGGCCAAAATAACCCGAGAACATCGTCATTAAAGATGAGGCAAACATCAAGGTGATCACTACGAGGGACAATCTGGCCCCTCCAATCGCCCTGTAGCTCAAATCGGACTTGGAATAATAGTATAGTCTACGCATCAGTTTTTCCTTCTTCGCATATGGAAATCTGCTTTTTAGGAAACAGCAAAAAAAGCACTAAACGGCCGCTATCGCACGTAGTTGCTTGTGAAATTCGACCTGTGGAAGTTAAAAAGGGTTAGAGTTTTTGTCAAGAAGAAAAATGAGGGACGGGAAATAAATCAAAAAAGGTGCGTGAGCATCACTAATCGTGCTACTTTAAAACATGGACGGAAAAAGTGCGACAGCAACTCCTATAAGCAACCCATCCAAAACCCCAACAGTCAAAGACAATAGGATGGCCGCAAACCACTTGCGTCCGACCATTTCACTGATGATGAACAACCCAACCAAACCGCCAATACCACCTGCTATACCACCAATCAGGACCCTTCCGAACCCGATGGGTTCATTCCTAACAAAATGAGCAGCAGACGTGGCAATAATAGCCACGACAGTCGACCCGATCAGGCTTCCAAATAACAGATCACGTTGTTCCCTTGTAAGGAAGGTTTTTTTCGTGTTTTGAATTGCCGACACTACCAATGACATCCTTGACGTTTGCCCGTTCAATTATACTTGACCCTCAATTAAACAGCCGGCATTTAGTAGATAAGGATAAAAAAAACGAGGCACTCCCGGGCAGGAGTGCCTGTTTTCCGCAGCGGGAAGAAGAGTCTTTACTTGGGGTTTGACCGCTAAATTAGGAGGCTGCATTAGGGCATGCGAGTCGTGCTTCGCGATTTGTGGCAGCGTGGGATAACTAAGCGGCAAGATCTTCTTCCCATGTCAGGGGGCTGTTTGCGGGTATGCTAAAACTCTTTTGTATTTGGACCTTCCGCAAACCGCTTACCTGTTATCTCAATTTCTTCAATGAACTCTTTAACTCAACTCTCTGGTTCTATTAATATCCAACGGCGTGCCAAAATAAATCGCTCTTTCCCCTCTATTTTTAGACCTCCTCTGGCTTTCGTAGTCGCAATATGAGATACCAGTTGCATTGTGCGAAAAAATGCCGTCTGAAAGTCAATTTCTCGGTACAAATCCTGCTCAAGGACTACCTCTGCAAACATCGAGGAGGCCCCTTCACCTAGAGACGCGGCCGAAAAGTCCAACCACTGCCGCCTTGCGGCATGCCGCATCATTCTTACAAAGTATGATGTTGGAGCGGCAAAAGAGCACGAAGATTTTTCACGAAGGACACGAAGGGCTCTGTTCATTAATCGCTTCCTCTTTGTGCCCTTTGAGCCATTTCTTCGTGACCTTTATGGTTAAATTGTTTTGAGGTGGGTTTTCGGTCAGGCTTCTAGAATCCATCCCCCAGGGGACTCAAATTTCCACGATAGCCCGCATGATTCGTTCCCGGTAGATTTCACGAGGCCAATGGAGGCGCGCTTGCATTGGATGCTCGAAAGAAGGGCCTTATATTTTTCACGTGCATTGGATAGTTGATGGATATAACGTGATTCTCGCGGACGCGAGACTTTCCAGGCTCTTTCGAAGAGACTCTGAATTTTCGCGAAACGAGTTGTTACGCGAGGTAATGGAGTTCGCAGGAATTGGGAGGCACAGTGTCACTCTGGTGTACGACGGAAAATTCTCGACACCCGCCGAAAGAATTTCTGCGACGGTTGAAATTAGATTCTCCCGCCCCGATGAGACCGCTGACGACCTCATAAAGCGGGAGATCGGCATTTCGAAGAGAAGGAGATCATTGTTTGTGGTTACAGACGATCTCGAGATAATCGGCTATGCTAAAGAATGCGGCGCAAAAGCCGTGGGCAGCAGGGAGTTCATGTTGCAGGTCCGCGGAGCCAGGTTGAGGACCGAGAATCCGCTTGGACACGCCGAAGAGAAACCTGAGCCAAGCGGAAATCCAGATCCCGAACTTCTAAGACTCTTTGGAGAGAAGAGATGACGAAATTCGTTCTCGCATTGTTAATAGTTTCCGTCGCAGCGGCCGTCATGCCTCGGACGGCTGATGCACAGTTGAAGGTTGTCGGGGGAAGCGACATCAGCTTTGGGAGGGTATACCAAACCGGCAAGCTGGTACACAAGAAAATCGCCCTGAAGAACGTCGGCGAGGACACGATATCGATCGGAGGGATCACCACCAGCTGCGGCTGTACTGTTGCCTCGATTTCCGACAGCCTCCTGGCTCCAGGCAAAGAAATCGAAGTGAAGATCCAGTTCAACCCGACCGGATACATCGGCGAGGTCACAAAATACGTGTATATCACCAACTCTTATCCGGAATCCCGCCTCGTTACCGTAAAGATGACCGGGAACGTCGTGTACGCTTTGCAGCCGACGCCCAGCTATATTGTCTTCAACAGCATAAGTAAGGGGGAGCCGGACAGCGCCAGTGTCACGCTTAGCAACACTTCTGATGAGACAATCCGTATAACCAAGGTAGAGCTCCCTTCTCCAGACCTAACTTACAGACTTCACAAGAGCGTGCTGAAGCCGGGGGAGTTTTCGGATTTGGATATTTATGTCGATAGTACCGCGGACAGGAGTATCGACGGCTATATTCGCGTGATAACAACGAGCAAATTGCAGCCCGTGCTTCAGCTGAGAATGTTCGTCGGTGTAATTGGAAATTGAGGAGTTAAGCCGAGGCCTGCTTCCGGTTGGTGAGAAACACCGGATCGGTGCCTGATATAACCACTTCCTTCGTGACTATGCATTTCGAAACATTGGACATCGAGGGGAGGTTATACATTATATCGAGCATTTTTTCTTCGATAATGGACCTAAGTCCACGTGCGCCGGTCCCTCGGTCAATCGCCTTCTCCACAATCGCCATCAAAGCTTCCCCCTCGAATTCAAGCTCAACGCCTTCGAGTTTAAAAAGCTTCCTATACTGCTTAACCAGCGCGTTCTTGGGCAGGGTCAATATGTCTTTCATGGATTCCCTGCTTAGAGTGTGCAACGTGGCGACAACGGGTAGGCGACCGATGAATTCGGGTATCAATCCGAACTTCAGCAGATCGTCGGGCTGCACAAGCGGCAGCAACTCATTCACCTCGCTGTCGTGAATAGAGTGGATTTCCGCGCCAAAGCCGATCTCGTTCCTGTTTGTGCGGCGTCCTATTACTTTCTCGAGCCCCTCAAAGGCTCCGCCGCAAATGAAGAGGATATTCCTCGTATTGACATTGATGAGAGGTTGCTCCGGATGCTTCCTTCCTCCGCGCGGAGGAACGCCGGCAGTAGTACCCTCAAGGATTTTCAGCAGCGCCTGCTGAACTCCTTCGCCGGACACATCCCGCGTTATCGAAGGGGTGTCGCTCTTGCGGGCGATCTTGTCAATCTCATCGACATATACTATTCCACGCTCGGCGCGAGTCACATCGTAATCCGTATTCTGCAGAAGGTGAACAAGAATGGTCTCGACATCGTCGCCTACATACCCCGCTTCAGTCAGCGTGGTAGCATCGGCTATAGCGAAGGGCACGTTCAATATCTTCGCGAGGGTCTGGGCAAGAAGTGTCTTGCCAGTTCCCGTCGGACCTATTAGTAGAATGTTGCTTTTCTCTATCTCCGTATCATCTTCAGAAGCCAGACCATTGGGTAGAGAGATTCGCTTATAATGGTTATAAACAGCAACCGATAAGATCTTTTTCGCGTGATCCTGCCCGATTACGTACTCGTCAAGCGCATCCTTTATTTCCACCGGAGTGAGAGGTGCTTTCTCGGAATACTCCCTTTGAGGCTGTTTATACGCCGGTATGTTGCTTCGCAGAATCTCAACCGAATGCTCAACGCAAATGTCGCAAATATATACGTCACCCGGTCCGGCGACCAGGCTCTTTACCTCTTTCGCCTCACGTCCGCAGAACGAACAACGCATTTCATCTTGGTGCTGTTTACCCATTGAAAACTAAGATTCCTCTTCAATATCCTTCTGACGTTGTGCCTTCAAGTCAGCAATCACCGTTGGAACAGCAATGCTGAATAGGACTACAAAGACCACCATTACAAGCAGAAACAAACTGCCCATATGTTTTTTTATAACTCCGAGTTAGTTTCACTTCTTTTTGCCTTCTCGCTTGATCAAAACGTTGTCGATCAAGCCGTACTTCACTGCATCTTCGGCAGACATAAAATAATCTCTATCGGTATCTTTTTCAATTTGTTCGATCGGCTTCTTGGAATGGATAGAGAGTATCTCGTTCAGCCGGCGTTTCGTCTTAATGACCTCTTCCGCCTGGATGCTGATATCCGCCGCGGAACCCTGGAAGCCGCCCCATGGCTGGTGAATCATTATCCGGGCGTTCGGAAGCGAAGTCCTCTTGCCGGCAGCGCCGCCTGCGAGCAGAACCGCTCCCATACTTGCCGCTAAACCGACACACGTGGTGGCAATATCCGGTCTGATGTACTGCATGGTGTCATAAACGGCTAAACCTGCCGAGACACTCCCGCCGGGACTGTTTATATAGAGATTTATGTCCTTGTTCGGATCTTCGCTTTCAAGAAAGAGAAGCTGAGCGATTACAAGACTCGCGACCGTGTCGTCGATTTGCGTACCGATGAATATGATTCTTTCCTTCAGCAGCCTCGAGAAGATATCGTAAGCTCGCTCACCGCGTCCCGTTTGCTCGATTACGTAGGGAATTGTCAGTTGGTTGTAGATTTCCATTTCGTCAGTCCTCGTGTTCGTGTGTCGGTTCTTTGTCGACGACTTTTATTTCTGCATTGTCAACGATGTAATTGAACATCTCATTAAACAGCAACTTGTTCTTAACATCGTTGGAATTTTTGTAGAAATCAAGCAGTTTGTTCCGATCCATCCTGTATCTCGACGCCTCATCATCCGCTGTTCGCTCCAGTACCGCGTCGTCAACCTTCAATCCTTCCTTCTGGATGATCGCGGCGGCAAGGAGATTCCACTTCACGGACCGAATCGCGGATTCTCTGTAGCGTTCCTTCACGAAGTTCTCATCGATTTCCTGGTTTTGGGACTCCTTTTTCAATTCTTCTATGAGATCGTTCATGTATTCGTCGACCATGCTGTCAGGAACTTCAAAATCATTTGTCTTCAGCAGCTCCTCTGCGATCTTGCTTCGAAGCTCTTCTTCCGCCTTCTCTTCATAGTAATGCTCAAGTTCCCGTTCTATATCTTTCTTAAGCGCATCAAGACTCTCCATCTTTCCTCCGGAGACTTTCTTTGCAAAATCATCCGTGAGTTCAGGCATCACATATTTCTCCATTTTCTTGACAAGCACCTTGAACGGTTTCTTACCGGCGGGCTCACTTTTCTTGCCGTAGGTTTCAAGTTCCATACTGAACTCATCGCCGGGTTTACTCTTCATAAGCCTGTCCCGAATTTCAGTCAGTTCGGGCGCCTTGCTTCTAAGATCTATTTTATAGTTTTCCCTGCGCTGTCCTATCAAGGGGACGCCCTTTTCATCAATGACCTGAAGATCGACGGTGGCGACTCCCTTCCCGTTTTCCAGCGAATCCGCTTCCTGCAATTCCGAGTTTGCCTCCTGTATGTGCATTAGCTCGTGGTCAACTGTCTCAGGGAGGATGCGGTACATCGACCGCTCAAGCTTCATTCCCTTGTAATCCCTAGGGTCAATTTCCGGAACGACTTCATAGGTCAAACGAAAATGAAGGGGGTCTCCAATCTTTCTGGTGTCGAGATTGTAATCGACCACCCCCGCCACCTTCGTGTTCTCTTTCTCAAAGATCCCCTTGACAATTTCATTCACTATATCGGGAATTGATTCGGATTCTATGTCCTCACCGTACCTTTTCTTCACGATGGCAAGAGGAGTTTTCCCTTTTCTAAAACCGGGTACGGCCGCATTTCTTTGAAATTCCGAATATGCGCTTTCGAATTTATTTTTGACCTGCTCATCTTCTGCCGTGGCAGTTACCTCAAGCTGCTTCTTTAATCCACCTAAATCTACGATCTTGTAATCCACTTTTTCTCCTTTTGATTGATGTGCGAGAGAGGGGACTCGAACCCCTACGAGTTACCTCATCCCGCAAAACTCTTCTCGCCTTCGTGGGTAGAGGGGGAGTCGAACCCCCACGGGTTTCCCCACTAGCTCCTAAGGCTAGCGCGTCTGCCAGTTCCGCCATCTACCCGCTGAAGAGTTTTGCGGGACTCCCGATACATCTCTTCGAGATTATCGGGACAAATTCCGCCACTCTCGCAGGTTATAAAATATAATCTTTGGAGGCCCAATCTTCAAAGACACAAAGACACACGAACCGACGGTCGCAATCGTTTAGCGCTAAGTAACCTTGCGAAGGTTTTGCCCGAAGGGCTCCTTTGGAGATGACCTTCGCAAGGTTCCAACTTGCTACCCCAAGTTCGACGGTAGTGGCGCAGAAAAAATATTTTTTCTGCGGATTCAGTTTGGACTGGGGGATTGGGGTTCAAAAGTCAATGTAGTGCCGACCTTGTTTATTGCAACGTGGTACAGGGATGTG
>JAMCXB010000031.1 GCA_023480735.1 Bacteroidota bacterium
TTTTGATCGACCGCTTGCAGTTGCGCGATCTGGGTGGTCTCACGATAAATTGGAAGGGGAGAGCGTTTGCCACTAAATATGATGTGAAATTATCGGACGATAGTAAGGTTTGGGAAACCGCATACCGAGTTGAGAAAGGAAACGGCGGGGCAGACAACATCTATTTGTCCGAGGCAGATGCAAGATACATCAGGCTGGATCTCCTGAAAAGCCACTCCGGCAACGACTATGCGATCTCATGCATAAAGGTCAGAAGCATTGCGTTCGGAAGCTCGCTCAACGCCTTCTTCGACTCGGTCGCTCAACAGGCGCCGAAAGGATATTACCCGAAGTACTTCACTCACGAGCAGTCTTACTGGACGGTTGTCGGGGCGGACGGCGATTCAAAGAGTGCGCTAATAAACGAACAGGGCCAGATTG
Source organism: Bacteroidota bacterium (assembly GCA_023480735.1). Classification (GTDB taxonomy): domain Bacteria; phylum Bacteroidota; class Ignavibacteria; order Kryptoniales; family JAKASW01; genus JAKASW01. The sequence goes on from JAMCXB010000031.1 coordinate 421, forward strand.
AAGTCGCCAAATCGAGTTTCTCGCTTGAACCGTTCATCTATGCGGGCGATTCCCTAACAACATGGCACAGTGTCACGACGAGCCAGTCGCTTGCTAAGAAGTACCTGCCTGTTCCCTCGGTTGAGTGGAAAGCGAGAGGTCTACAACTTAACGTCACCGCCTTCGCATCAGGAAAAGCCGGGCGGTCGGTTCTGATGGTAAGATACAGGCTGACGAACACTGGCGAACGCAGGCTTCACGGGAAATTTCTTGTCGCGATTCGTCCGTTCCAGGTCGACCCGCCGTGGCAGTTCCTGAACAGCCTTGGTGGAGTGACTACAATTTCGAACATCTCCTACCACGGCGAATCTGTGGAGGTCGACGGGAAAAGGGTCATTCCTATGAGCAGGCCGGATGGGTTCGGCGCGACCGGATTCGATTCCGGGGATATCACCGAATACATTTCGAGAGGAATACTCCCTAAATCTGATTCTGTTCACGACCACTTTGCTCACGCATCCGCCGCGCTGGCATATTCGTTCGACCTTGCCCGTGACAGCTCCTGGAATGTTTATATCGCAGTGCCGTTTCACGAAGCTGTTGACGGCTGTACTCCAGACATGACTTTACCCGCAGAGTTTGTCGCGGGAAAGCTCAAAACGACCGAGAGATTTTGGGAATCGAAACTCGACAGGGTTGACATTGAGCTTCCGGGGACCGCTCAAAGTATCATTAATACCCTAAAGTCAAATCTGGCTTACATATTCATCAATCGTGACGGGCCGGTGCTTCAGCCTGGCACGCGGTCCTACGACCGTTCGTGGATACGCGACGGTTCGATGATGTCTGCGGCCTTACTCAGGTTCGGCGATTCAAGAGTGGTTCGCGATTACATCGACTGGTATTCGCGCTACATCTATCCTTCGGGCAAGGTTCCTTGCGTTGTTGATGCATACGGTGCCGACCCTGTCCCAGAAAACGACAGCCACGGCGAGTACATTTATGCCGTGATGCAGTATTTCAGGTTTACGCACGACACGACATGGCTCCGCATGAAGTTTGCATCGGTCGTAAAGGTTGTCCGTTACATCGAATCGCTTCGCCGCCAGGAGATGACGGAGAAGTACCGCACCGGCACGCCGGAGGAGCGCGCGTGTTACGGGCTTGTGCCAGCGTCGATTAGCCATGAAGGATACTCCAATCATCCTGAGCATTCTTACTGGGACGATTTCTTCGTCATGCTTGGCTTGAAAGATGCGGCATCGATGGCACGCATTCTCGGCGAGAAGAAATTCGAGAAGGATCTCGCCGCGCAGCGGGATGACTTCAGGAAATGCCTCTATGCATCCATGCGTCTTGCAATGAAGAACAAGAACATCGACTACATCCCCGGCTGCGTCGAGCTTGGCGATTTCGACGCGACATCCACCACTGTCGGCATCGACCCGGTTGGCGAGTTGAGATATATTCCAGAACCCCAGCTCACTAACACATTCGAGAAGTATTACAAGTATTTCGAAGCGCGTAAGGACAGCACGACGATGTGGGACGCTTATACCCCTTACGAGACGAGGATAATCGGAATTCTTGTTTATCTCGGTGAGAGGAAGAAAGCGCAGGAGCTTACGAAATTCTTCATGGGCGACAGGCGACCGCTGAACTGGAACGAATGGCCGGAAGTGATCTGGAGAGATCGCGACACACCAAAGTTCATCGGCGATATGCCGCATGCATGGGTCGGCTCCGACTTCATCCGGTCGGTGCGTACCATGTTTGTCTATGAACGTGAACACGATTCTGCGTTGGTGGTCGGCGCGGGAATTACTGGGGAATGGGTGAGCGACACAAACAGAGTTGTGGTCAGAAACTTGCCGACTTATTGGGGCAAGCTGAACTATACCGTCGGCACTCAAAACGGAGCAGTAGTATATTCGCTTTCGGGCAAAATAGATATGCACGAATGTCATCTATTAGTTGAGTCTCCTTTGGACAGGCCGGTGAGAACGGCTATGGTGGACGGGGTTTCCGCCAAAGTGCTGGACGGAAGAAGTGTTGAAGTAAAACAGTTACCTGCTAGATTGGAATTGAAGTACAGATGATCATAACTCAGTTCCATCGCGGCACGCTTTGGAAGGTGAGTCATTTGTGATTAAGATTCATCTTACCGGTAAGCGGGACGAATACCGCCGAGGAAAGAATATCAAACCACATAGACACATTAGGACACATAGAATCAATGGCTATATTGTCTATGTGTTTATGTTTTTCGAGCGGTTCCATGGAGCGTCGGTTATGAGAATGTTCAAGTCTCTATCGTTTCTCATGTTGGCATTTCTCTTAATCTCATGCTCCGCATCTACGGGCACGAAGAAAGTCGTCAGGTTTTGGGCGATGGGTTTCGAAGGAGAAGAGGTGGGCCCTCTGGTGCGGGAATTCGAACGGCTGAACCCGGATATCCACGTAGATCTCCAGATAATACCATGGACCTCTGCGCACGACAAGCTTCTTACGGCGTTTGCGGGAAACGCACTTCCCGATATGTGCCAGCTTGGAAATACATGGCTTCCCGAGCTTCATGCCGTTAACGCCCTCGAACCGCTGGACTCGCTCATCGCTTCCTCGAGTGTTGTAAACCCGGACGGGTATTTCAGCGGAATATGGGAGACGAACAGGATTGGAAAGCAAGCTTATGGAATCCCATGGTACGTCGATACGAGGGTATTGTTCTACAGGAAAGACATGCTGAACGCGGTCGGGATGCACCACCCTCCTGAAAACTGGCACCAGCTTCTCGATGCCGCAAAACTATTGACAAACTATTCGACGAAGTTGAACGGCCGAAAATGCTACGGCATTTACCTGCCTGTCAATCCGAGTTTCGAATTCGACGAGATCTTTTTTGCATGGCAGAACGACGGTACCATACTCAGAGACGACGACTGCTATTCCAATGTAACCTCGGCGAACGACAGCGCGGCATTCGATTACTACCTGAAGTTTTTCAAACTCGGCTACTCGCCGACCGAATCGAATGCGACGACCAACCTGTACCAGGCATTCGCATCGGGATTCATTTGTATGTTCATCAGCGGACCGTGGAACATAGACCAGCTGCGTGACCGCGTTCCGTACCTCAACGGAAAGTGGGCTGTGGCGCCGCTGCCGATGAACAAGAACAGGGCAGCCAACGCTGGAGGCAGCAGCCTCGTCATATTCCGCGATTCAAAGGTGAAGAAGGAAGCGTGGAAGCTTGTCGAGTTCCTGTCGCGTCCTGATATCCAACTCCAATTTTACAAGACCACGTATGATCTTCCCGCTGTCAAGAGTACATGGAAGGACTCCACGCTTCTCGGGAATCCGATGGTGGCTGCCTTTTATGAGCAGCTGGAAGCAGCGAGACCGTTCCCGCGCATCCCGGAGTGGGAACAGGTAACCGGCAAAATGGGAGAATGGCTCGAGACGGTCGTGTGGGGTAGAAACACACTCCCTCAGGCGCTTAAAGGCATGGACACAGACATAAACAGGATACTTGAAAAAAGACGCTGGCTCAGAAGGACCGGCAAAATGTTCGATTAGCGAATGGCGAGGAGAATGGACATAGATTTACCGGTTGAAAGGAAGAGAATGTCGCCGTGGACTTCGGTCCCGTACGTGTTCATTGCACCTTCATTGGTCCTGCTGACGATCTTCTTTGTTATCCCGGTGGTGACGGCATTTCTCATGAGCTTCACCGACTTCGACATCTACTCGCTGGCAAATTTGAGTTTCGCGCGCTTCGTGGGAATGCGCAATTACACCAACCTATTCTCTGATCCGCTTTTCTGGAAGGCAATGTTCAACACATTCTACTTCCTGGTTGTCGGCGCGCCGCTCACGATCTTCGTCGCACTCATCGCCGCAGTTCTCCTCAACTCGAAGCTTGTCCGGTTCAAGTCGGTTCTCCGAGTCGGATATTTTGCTCCGGTCGTCGCGACATTAGTGGCCGTGTCGGTGGTTTGGAAGTATATCTACGACCCGCACTTCGGGCTCCTGAATTATGCGCTCGGTTTCATAGGAATCTCGCCCCATGACTGGCTCAGCAATCCGTTCTGGGCGATGCCGGCAATAATACTCTTTGCGGTATGGAAGAATTTCGGCTACACTATGATGATTTTTCTCGCTGGCTTGCAGACTATTCCCGAAGCGCTTTACGAAGCGGCGGAGATCGACGGAGCAGGACCGTTGCAGAGGTTCTGGAAGATTACAGTGCCTATGCTGGCGCCGACGACGCTTTTCGTTACCGTCGTAACATTAATAGGATACCTGCAGCTTTTCGCAGAACCATACATAATGACTGGCGGAGGTCCGGTCGACTCGACTCTGTCGATCGTTCTTCTTATGTACCAGCAGGGTTTCCGTTACTGGCAAATGGGATATGCCGCATCTATCGCGTTCGTCCTTGCGGCTGTGATTTTCATATTTACCATGATTGAAATGAAGATTCAGGGAGAAACGAAGGCGGCATGAGGAGGAGAAGAGTAAAATCTTTTGCACTAACTGCCTTTCTTGCCATCGTGGCCATAGTCGTACTTATCCCGTTCTTCTGGATGATTACTACTTCGTTCATGAAGACCGGCGAGTCGTTCGCTTACCCGCCGGTGTTCTGGCCGAAGAGGTTCACTCTTGAGCAGTACGCTATTCTCTTCAAAAGGCTCCATTTCCTGAGGGACTTCCTGAACAGCTTCGCCGTCGCGAGCCTGATGACAATTTGCAGTCTCTTCATCAATTCACTCGCCGGATTTGCATTTGCTAAGTACAGCTTCAAGGGAAGGAAGTTTATCTTCACATCGTTCCTTGCCACTATGGTTATTCCCGCGCAAGTCGGTATGCTGCCCGTCTTCTTGATACTCCGGCAGATGGGAATGCTGAACACGTACTGGGGACTCATATTGCCGGGTGCGGTCAGCGCCTTCAGCATATTCTTCTTCAGGCAGTATATGTCTACCATTCCGACCGACCTGATAGATTCCGCCCGGATGGATGGGTGCAGCGACTTCAGGATCTACTGGCAGATCATGCTGCCGCTGGCCAAACCCGCGCTGGTTACGCTAGGTATATTCACGTTTCTCGGCACATGGAACGACTTCATGTGGCCGCTGATAGTTCTGAACAGGGATACGATGTACACATTGCCTGTCGCCCTGGCGAACCTGATGGGCGAACACGCGCCCGACACCGAGCTCATGATGGCTGGGTCGGTCGTGACGATACTTCCGATAATGGTTCTCTTCCTCGCGCTGCAGAAGAGCTATATGAGCGGGCTCATCGCGGGAAGCCTGAAGGAATAACTTGAACACTGATGCCACGGACTAAACAGGTTCTCGCGGATCGGAATAGTGCCTTCAAGTCAAACTGTGCAAATTTGTCCGTTCCGTTTTATCCGTGTTTCAATCTCTTTGCTAACGATAATTCTATTGACATTTGATTTGTATGAAAACCAAAGATAGAACTGATAAAAGAGTTGTCATAGGTCTTAATGGCACCTGGGAAATTGAGCCGGGAGTGGAAAATACTTCACCGGCTAAGTTCACTCACCGCATCGAAGTTCCGTCGCTTGTTGATTGCGCAGAACCTCCGTATGATTGGCTGGATAGCGACTTCCACTGGTATCGCAAGTCGTTTTATGTTGATGAAAATCAGAAAGATCGTCCGGCATTCCTGAAAATCGAACAGAGTATGTATGGCACCGCCGTATGGGTAAACGGGAACTTCGCCGGTGGATCGATCTCGTGCTACACGTCTCAGGAATACAGGATAGAAGAATTCCTGAAATATGGCGGCGAAAACGAAGTTCTGGTGAGAATCGGACAAAGGAAGACACTCCCTCCCGAAAGCGCCGTCGGAAAGGACCAGGAACGGATCTCATTTATTCCTGGCATTTGGGGAGATGTGAAGTTGGTGTACACTGGAGCAGTTCGCGTGAAGCTTGTTCAGACTCTCCCGCGAATCGGTGAGTCATGCGTGGATGTAAACTTATGGCTGGAAAACCTGACAAGCGATGTTCAGGAGGTTATCTTGTCAGGACGGGTAAGCGAGAAGGTAACCGGCGATTCGTCTTCAGAGGAGGTTTCAACAAAAATGAGCGTGGCTCAGAAATCCGAATTAAGAGTGTCGCTGCGCATACCCGTGACAAACGCAAAGTTATGGTCGCCCGATTCTCCGTTTCTATACGTCTTCAGCGTAACTCTGAAAGGGAGCGGCGGGACATCCATCGATGAGGAACACGTCGTCTTCGGGATGCGGGAGTTCACTATCGAAGGCCCGGATTTTTTGCTTAACGGAAAGAAAATCTTTCTGAAAGGGAGCAACATCGCGTTCCATCGCTTTCTGTCGGACGGCGACAGGCACCTCCTCCCATGGAACAAGAGCTGGATTAGAAAGCTGCTGATAGAAATTCCCAGGGAGCACAACTTCAATTTCTTCCGCGCTCACCTGGGTCACATGTACAACAGATGGTACGACATCGCAGACGAGGGTGGAATCATGTTCCAGGACGAGTGGCAGTTTTGGAGAGCGACGGGAACAAAGGAGCAAATTACCAAAGAATTCTCAGATTGGCTTAAGGACAACTGGAATCATCCGAGCATCGTTATCTGGGATGCCCTGAATGAATCTTCTGACGACGTCGTGCAAAACGAGATTATACCCGAGATGAAAGAGCTCGATCCCACTAGGCCGTGGGAATCTCACGACTTCTTCGAAGATCATCCGTACATCTATTCACTCGGCCCGGTTCTTGTCGACCGCAAATTCGGTTATACGAGATCGCTTGAAGAAATAGAGAACTCGAGATATCCGTCGCAGGTGAACGAATACATCTGGTGGTGGCTCGACAAAGATTTCAAGCCGAGTGAGCTTACAAAGAAAGTGGTGAGCCGATGGCTCGGTGAAGACTACTCGAAAGAAGGGTTAATTGAGCGCCAAGCCTTTCTTGCGGCTGAGCTTACGGAACTCTTCCGCAGATTAAAAGTCAAATGCATGCAACCGTTTGTCTATCTTAGTGCGAATGATGGCCCGACCTCACACTGGTTCGTCGGAGACATAGCCGAGTTACGGCCGAAACCGGTGATGGCGGCGCTCAAGAATGCCTTCGAGCCGTTCGGAGTAAGTATCGAACTCTGGGACAGGCATTTCTTTCAGAATGAGAAGCGGAATATTGCGGTTTATCTGTTCAACGATTATCCTAAGATCACGATGGGCCTTCTTAAATATGGTATCAGGAATTCCGAGGGCGCTTGGCTATCGTGCGAAGAGCTTGACGTTGAAGTTGGCGAATCTTCATATAGGGTTCTGAATTTCGAGATCTTATTTCCCGGTCAGACTGGTGACTATAATGTCTGCGCGGAGTTGACTCATTCTGAAACGGGGCGGATGGCAGTCAGCACCAAGATTGCTCACGTGTACGGCAACTCTGAGATTTCCATTCAAGCAGAATCTGTACAAATAGGAATAATCGAAGAGGGGAGGGAAATCCTGGATTTTCTTTCATCGTTCGGCCTGAGTGCGCGAAAGGTTGAGGGCGAATTGGGCGGTTCCCTGGACCTGGTTGTGATTACCGGTGGGGCCCGCTCACGCCGCGTTTATGAAGCTATAAGCGGGAAAATCTCGCAATGGGTCGAAGAGGGGCATATTGTGATTTTTCTTGAGCCGGAAAGGGACGCTCCGGGTGATATTACGATAACATTGCCGGTAGATCGCAAACTTGAGATCAATCATAGAGAAGATCTCGCCGAAGGGGGATATGATTCATACTTAATACCGACGGACATCATGAGCCCTATATGGAACGGGATCAGAGAAGTCGATCTTCGAATTTTCAATGGAGGCTATGGTGGAGAGGTGGTGCCTCAATGTGATCTCAAAATTGACGGCAAGTACGAAATACTGGCAAAATCGGGTTTGAACCTGGCAAGGCCTGCGGTGCTGGAAATGCAATCCGGCAGAGGTCTTGTTGTCATATCGAGTGTTGAGATGGGAGGCAGACTCATCGCACGACAAGGATGCTATGATAGTCCTTATGCTGTGAGGCCGGATCCAGTCGTCCAACTTTTCTTGTTGAATCTGGTGGGCTTCTATTCGAGGCAGAGGGCAAATGCTCCATCGCGTGAAAGGGGTATAGAGTATTAACAAAATTCTTCCGGATTGGTGAACTGATGACTGTATTCAAGAAAGTGTCATTTGCAACCGTTAGGGCTTTTGTCGGATTTCTAGCTGTTTCATGCCTGACTATTCCTCAAGATGACGCCATTGCCAGATCCTTGAAGAGCGCCGACAACGATACGGTCGCCCTCGTTAACGGCAAGCCGATTACGTCATCCGAATTCAAGGAGCGTTTCGAACTTACGATCTATCCGCACAAGGAAATCAAGAGCGGCTTGCAGGCTGAGAAAGAGCGATTCCTGTTCTCCCTGATAGCCGAGCGTCTCCTTGCAGACGAAGGGATTAAGTCCGGAAAATTTATGAGCCCCGAGGAGAACCAGCTGAAATGGGAGGCGACTCAGACTTATCTTCGCGACGCTCTCTACAGGAAGGAAATCCTGAGCAAAGTAAGCGTTACGGACAGGGAAGTCATGGATGGGATAGAGAAGGCTGCTTACAGGTACTTCATTAGAACTTATTTTTTCCCGGACAGTTCTCGCGCAGAATCATTTTACGTCGAGTGTTCTCAACTGGGTCCGGCGCAGATCGACAGCCTCACAGCGGCAAAGCATGTACCCACCGATACAGCGCACGTTATATATGGCGAGCTGGTGCAGGAGCAGGAGAATGCATTCTGGGGAAGGCATCGCGGGTATCTCAGCCATCCGGTACGCGGACAGGGACCATTTATTTTGATTCGGGTTCTCTCCAGAGAATTCGACACCGAATTCTCCAGTCTGTCACTACAGGAGAAGGAAGCGAAAGTAAGAAGGATCATCCAGACGAGAAAAGAAATTTCTGCTACTGAAAGATTTGCTTACGGGGTGCTCGGAAATGTTCAGGCCAGGGCAAATCCTGGGCTCTTCAAGATGTTGGCTGACACCATCTCCATGGTATCGAAAGAACAGCGTGCTTCGCAGTTTGCACTTTACTATAATCTGACCCCTGATGAAATCGAAGAGCTGCTCCGAAGATTCCATAATCAAAATGAACTGCCCCTGATGTGGATTCATTGGACGGACAATTCTCGCAAGGACGGATCGATGTCTCTCGGTGAAGTGATAAACAGCCTCCTCCTGGCGGAGTTTCTTTCAAAAGATACATCCCGGTCGGCGGTAGCCAGCGGATTGCAAAACACACTGCGTCGTCTTATCGAGTACCATATCCTTGCCGAAGAGGCAGTCAAGCTGGGACTGGAGATCTCACCTGAGGTGCTAAAGAACGTTGACATGATCATGAGGGCGTACTTTGCTTCGAAAATGAGGGAAGATGTGATAGATACGGTACGCCTCAGCCAATCTGACCTCGACAAGTTCGTGCACGAGTATAATGCCAGTGACCTGAAGGATATCCGATTGAGTCTTCAGGAATTCAGCACGAGGACAATAGACGAAGCTGTAAGTGTTTACAATGTTGTCAATACGCTGGACAGCATGAATCGGGCGGTGAGGGAATCTGTAATGAGCCAGATGGATGTCGATACCGTGACTTTAAACGCCTTTCTGCTGGGGCCGCTCGGGGCATTCTTCTCCCGGTTGGAGCCCGGTCAAATTTACGGACCCATCCAGAGCAAGAACGGCTACACTCTGTATAGACTCCTCTCAAAGGAGACTTCGATTCCTGACAGTGCCTATACTCTTGCGGACACCACGAGGCTGATAGCGTTGAACGAGAAGCAGGACAATGTCCTGTATCGTTACGTCGCCTCTCTGGCGGCAAGATCGAATGTGAAGATTTTCCTGGAGGCGCTGAAGAAAGTTGACGTCGAGCCGATACAGATGTTCACGGTTCGCAAGATCGGTTTTGGCGGAACGATCAACGCGGTTCCGGGTCTGGCAGTGTGCGAGGACTGGATAAGGGTCGCACCGATGAGGGAAATTATTATTCCGTAGACTGGGACAGTCTACAGCTGAGACATCTGATTTGAGGAGGGACTGCCTGTCTATTGAAAATTAAGGTATTGAATGGAGACCCATTTGTATTCCCCCTTTTCTGGGGGGAACGAAAGAAGGAGCGCGACGTACGGGGCCGATAGAGTATGCGCACCGAGCCAGGTTCAGTTTCAGGCGAGAAGCGTCGTCGGGGGAATTTTCATAAAGATGCTCGGCAATTAGCGACCCGGATGTGCTCGCGTGGAGACACAAATAATTGGATGGAGAGAGAAGTATGACGTCCACTAATCATGAGGGAGCTGGTTATATGGATGGATTTTGCGGCCATCGATACCTCCTTTTGGTCGGGAACACATTGGATTGCCCGCATGTTCCATTATAGACAGAATCGAGATTAGTAGGTCGAGTTTAGAAAAACCTGGATACTCTGATACAGGATTGGATCGATACACTCAGCCAAATGTCTAAACAGTTGACCCGGCACGAACCCGGACAGAACTATATTCCGAGCCGCAAGTGAAAGCATGAGAAGACTGAGATCTCTAGCCCTTCTCGCGTTAGCATCTCTGCTTGTGCCTTGTCGTTTACTGGCTCAGGCTGTGCAAGGCACTGACTCCACCGAAATTGTAAATGCCGCCTACGGCGCATATCCGAGGAACATGGAGCTTGCATGGGAATATTTGGTGAAGTCGGTATACGCCCTACCATGGGCGGTCCCAATCTTTCGGAGTATGCGGCCAAGGAATGGAGCGGCCTTATCGACACCTATTACCTGCAACGGTGGGAAAGGTTCGCGGACAGCCTCGAACACGGAACCAGTTACCATATTCATAATGCCTTTAATAGATTTGGTAAGTTTGCAGCTAAAGCACAAATACAGAGAGAAAGTTACCATGGAAAAGGAAATAGCAGAACTTGTTAGATGTCTTTTCAGCGATGATGCGATAGTGCGACAGAGGGCCCGGTACAAACTGGTGAAAATCGGCAAGCCTGTGATTACTCTTCTGATCGGTTTACAGTATTTGCCCGATCAGCATGTGAGATGGGAGGCAATGAAGACTTTGAGCCAGATAGCCGATCCCGATTCAATCCCAATTCTGATTAACGCCCTTGAAAATACCAATTCGGACGTTCGGTGGCTGGCTGCCGAAGGTTTGATTGAAATAGGGAAGGAATCGGTGGCGTCGCTAATGGAAGCGCTTGAGGAGCGGGGCGACTCCAAGATTCTCAGAGAGGGGGTGCACCACGTGTTGAAGGGACTTGAAAACAAGGGTCTCTTTACCGACGATTACGACATTATCGGCATACTCGAAGATTCAGGGAGGCTGGCGCTGTTGCGGCCGACTGCGGCAAGAATCCGTTTGAACAAATGAAAAGAACTGGATTGCAGAAGACTTGCACCGTCTTGTCGCGACCTCTTCACATGCTTCAGGATTTATGAATCACGGGAGGGAATACGCGCTTCAGGTTCCTTTTCCGCTTGTAATGAGCTGAGACCGTTCTGATTAGGTCTCCGGCTTGGAGAGAACTCAGCAATTCTCATTCATCTCCTGCCATGACTTCAAAGCCACAATGGAAGACTGATGTGTGAACCGTGATACATTCTTGCTTAGCAGTGTCAAGTTCACGATCTTTCAGGCGTCAGGAGGGTTCATGATTACTGAAACTTTGTCGCGTACTGCGGAGGCCGCGGTACCTATTGTGAAAACACAACGGCTTGTGTCGCTCGATGTCTTTAGAGGAATCACAATAGCCGGAATGATCCTCGTTAATAATCAGGGAAGCTGGAGCTTTGTCTATCCGGCTCTTGGACATGCAAAATGGAACGGCTGGACGCCCACCGACTTGATCTTCCCGTTTTTTATTTTTATAGTCGGTGTCGCAATCACATTCGCCTTTGGAAAGCGGTTCAAGATGGGGCAGTCGAAAGGAAAATCTACCTGAAGATCGCCAGGCGGACTTTAGTGCTCTTCCTTCTCGGTCTAATATTAAATGGATTCCCCGGTTATGACCCTTACCAGGCCGCATTCGCTTCGTGGGCGGGTGACATGAACGGCTCTCTCTTCTTTGCGATTGCATACATATTCTTCTGGTTCCTGATCCTTCTCTGGATGTGCAAGAAGAAGATCTTTGTGAAAATCTGAAGCACATAAATTAATGGCGTTTTGTCGATGTCCTGAATGGATTCTGAATCTTACCGGCCGACAAATGCTATCCTGGACTCCTTCCCGGGTAGTCGGACGGATGGAGATGACCCTTCTGATACTGTCGGACGTGGTTGTACTTCCGGAGTTTAAAGGATAACTTCTCGTAGCGGTGGTTGATACGAGTGATTGCCGCAGAATTGTTTAGAAGATCCGGAGGTGCAACAATGGGGTCTGATAAATACAAATCGCTGGTCGCGGATTTATTATCTGTGGCCGGAATAGAGATCGGGGGTAGTAATCCATGGGATATCCAGGTACACGACGAGAGGTTCTATAAGCGCGTGGTGACGGAGGTCGAGTTAGGTCTCGGCGAATCCTATATGGATGGATGGTGGGACGTCGAGAAGCTCGACGAGTTGATATACAGGATTATAAGAACCGACCTTCGAAAAGAAGTGAAGCACAATTTTCGGATCGTACTGCGGCTTGCCGGCTTCTTTCTGATAAACATGCAGGCAAAACGAAGGGCATTCATAGTCGGCGAGAGGCATTATGACCTGGGAAACGAGTTGTTTCAGAGGATGCTCGACGGACGTATGAATTACAGCTGCGGCTACTGGAAAGACGTGAAAAATCTTGACGAGGCACAGGAAAACAAGCTGGAACTCATTTGTAGAAAACTATACCTAGAGCCGGGCATGAAAGTCCTCGATATCGGGTGCGGGTGGGGGGCGTTCGGAAAATACGCGGCCGAGAAACATGGCGTCGAGACTGTCGGGTTGACTGTCTCGAGGGAGCAGGTTGCCCTCGGCAGGGAACTGTGCAAAGGGTTGCCTGTTGAATTCAGATTGCAGGATTACAGGGAAGTGGACGGGCAGTTCGACAGAATCGTGTCGGTCGGAATGATCGAACACGTGGGTTACAGGAATTACCGTGAATACTTTGCCGTGGCAGAAAGATGCCTGAAGGATGACGGAATCTTTTTGCTGCACAGCATAGGGAACCCTGTCTCCGCCAAAAGCGGCGATGCGTGGTCTCACAAATACATTTTCCCCAATGGGATGCTCCCTTCCGTTGCGCAGCTCGGAAAGGCGATTGAAGGACTTTTTGTGATGGAAGATTGGCACAACTTCGGGGCTTACTACGATAATACGACAATGGCATGGTACGCCAATTTCATCAGGAGCTGGGATTCCATTAGCAAGAAATACGGAGAGCGGTTCTTTAGAATGTGGACGTACTTCCTGCTTTCAAACGCCGGAGCATTCCGTGCAAGGAGTAATCAGCTCTGGCAGATTGTGTTGTCGAAGAACGGGGTGTTGGGTGGTTACGTCTCAGTCAGGTAGGGCGGTCGGCCATTTGGAACAATCATGCCCACTTCAATAATCGACCCGTGATGCATTGCGAACCACTCTCAGAATCGGGACGATCGGCCGATCGAGCTAGTTACGTACAAGCGTTGCGTAGAACCGTGTGGTATGAAATTGAGGTCCGTTGAAAAAGTACAGATTCGGATCTACATGGACGCCGTTCTTTCTCACCTCGTAGTGCAGGTGCGGCCCCGTCGATAATCCGGTATCCCCGCTGAGTGCGATGACCTGTCCCCGTTTTACCTTCTGCCCCACATGGACAAGCGGCTTTGACAGGTGTCCGAAGAGCGTCGTGTACCCGAATCCATTGTTTATCACGACCGCATTGCCGTATCCGCCGCGCGGCCCGACGTAAGTTACGACTCCATCGCCGGTCGCATGCACATGCGTTCCCACCTCGCACGCGAGATCTATTCCCTCATGCATCAGCATCATGTGAAGTATCGGATGCATCCGCATTCCAAAACCGTCAGTCTCCCTTCCGTCCCTGATGGGATCGATGGCGGGAATGTGACGGAACAATATTTCGTTCTTCTTATATCTGCTCAGGATGTCCGCATAGCTCTGCTGTTGCAGCGCAACCTCCCTGCTGAGAACCTGCAGGTTATTCTTGACATCCGTAATAAGCTTGTTCGCGCTTGATGAGACTCCGTAGTCCCCGTTTATCTCGACGCCTCCGACAGCTACTTTTCTAATGTCACCCGGGATGGGCTTCATGTCAACTTCAAGTCTCAACTGGTCATCGCTTCTTTGCAGGACTTTCATCGACCGTCCGAACTCATCGAGTTGATCGTTGAGCGATGCAAGCTGCGCCCTCAATACCGAGTTCTCGTTTGCGACGCTGGCGGCGCATAATTCCCTTACCCCAAACAAATCCAACCCGAAGAATCCAAACACGGCTGTCGCCACTGGCACAAACATCATTATGGCGACTACGGCAGCCATCATCCTTCGCCAGTCGAGCGGTTGGTAGCTCAAATGCGATTTTGAAAAACAGTACAGTCTTCTCATCCACACCTCCGGCCGACAAAGGACAAGCAATATGCCAGTAAAGAACGGAGCTGACTTGGATCACAAGTCACAAAAAGCAGGACAAATTACGGCTTATTCTCGCATGGGAATAATCACATGTCCGCCTGTATTGGGCTGGGTGTCTGTCATTCTTACATTCCATAGGAAATTTTGCCCTGGTGGATGCACGCCGTCCCTCATGTACCATGATCCCCGCCAAGTCGAGAACTCTTCTCTGCGCGAGTACTCATTCTCATTACCTTCAATTATAATAGCGAGGCAAGGCGCGTCGCTCTTACCATAGATTATAGATTAGTGAAGGGAATATAGAGCGCTTTCGACTTCCTGTCGCGTTACGGCACTTTCAGTCAAGTGTTCGTGTTATTGCTCCATAGAGTTGCCGCGGCAAATGACGGAGGGTAGGTTTTTAAAATAATTTTTAAAAGTCTTGACAATAAGCAAAAAGCCTATTAAACTACCCAAGATTAGGTTACGCGAATGTCGAAGCACATTCTGTAACGGACTGCGAAAGAGTATTTGTCAAAACAACCAAAGGAGTGCCGGAGCACGATGATTCTAAGAGTTGGAGATAGCGATCTGGGATGATATTGCTTCCGCGTTTCAAGAAGCCAACCTGGTTGCCCGTCCGATCCTGCCAGCATTTATTCAGAGTGCCCCACCTGTAAAGAATATCACTGGTCTGCTTCATTACTCTCTCATAGTAATTAGATGCCGAAGGAGAATTTGATGAACAAGAAAATCGTCACCCTTCTCAACATTGGGTCTCTCATTTTTGCCTTGCTTGGGGGAAATGCCATGGGCGCGCAGAACGCTACGGTGGAGGGACACGTAACGGACGCCCACACCGGCGATGCGCTCCCAGGCGCAAATGTATTCATCGTAGGAACCAGCCTGGGAGCATCTACGGATCTGAACGGGAAATTTCTTATAACTAATATCCCTCCCGGTGACTACACCATCCGCACGACGTACATAGGATACCGGAGTGACGTGATCCATGTTCATCTTTCCGCTGGTGCAGTTCTGGAGAGGAATTTCAAGTTGGAAGCGGTCGGCGTAAAGGGTAAGGAAGTCGTCGTTACCGCGCAGGCTGCCGGACAGAATGCGGCAATCAATCAGCAGCTGTCTTCGAATCAGATTGTGAACGTTGTGTCCGCCGCGAGAATTCAGGAGCTGCCAGATGCCAATGCCGCAGAGTCGGTGGGAAGGCTTCCCGGCGTTTCGGTGCTTAGGAGCGGCGGTGAAGCGTACGCAGTCGTCATACGCG
>JAMCXB010000013.1 GCA_023480735.1 Bacteroidota bacterium
AGAGTTCGCGACAAACTTGAGACGAAAGTTCACAGGAGAGCCGGATGCGGGAAAACTGCACGTCCGGTTCGACGAGGGGAGGGGCAGCCGTGATGCTCACCATCGCGCCTCCTCTCCTACTCTACTGACGGCGCTGATCTGTCTTAATGAGACTGAGGGACTTGCCGATCGCATCGAAAGCTTCACCAATTGTCTCCGGCGTGGCTGCGGATCGGAAGATCTTTTCTCTGTTCATCGAAAGATTCTGCACAAAGCGTGTCGAGACCTTTTGTTCCAGATAGCTCATTATTATCTTGATGAGGTTCGCGTGGATGTTGCTGGCAGCGGGGGGTGATGGATCAACTGTTGAGCATGATGAACCGGAGAAAGGGGGAGCCTCCGCCAGAGGTCGATGACTCTCTACGAGACCGTATCTACGATACCGTAGGTAGGTCGACTCGTCGAGCGGATGCGCCTTTGGCACAGGAGAAACGGAGACCGCCCCAGGCTTCGGGATAATTGAACAATTCTTTCCTATGTCATAAATGAGAATTCTGTTGATGTTCTCAAGATGGTCCAACTCAAGTCTATGGAATATCTCCGGACTGTTAATGAGAATTTCCTCGAAGGATGGATTCGGAAGTAGAGAGGTTATCTCGAGGAAACCACACTGGCAGGTTGATTCGAGAAGGAGCTGTCTGAGGGCTTCCGGTGATATATCGGCTGGTGGTTTTACCTTGAAGCATGGTTCAAGCTTGAAAAGCTGTTCCACCATGTCGAAGAATTCCTTCGTTGCGGAATAGATCCGGGTTGTGTTCGGCCTGGTCGAGCTTGCCACATCAGGCGATATTCGGAAGCGGAACTCCGGGGTGATTCGGTAGATAGAATTCTTTAGCACCATATCCAGTGTGTCACATGATAGCCTCACCATAAATGTTCTGTCGATTTCGTTGACCAATTTGATCGGGAGAGGCAATGTTGTCTCCAATTCGAGCGTCGGCTGGATAACGGTGTCGTTTTCCGGATCATGGAAGGTGAACATAGCCGATAGCTCATAGCCCGTGGTTGATAGCATGGAGAGCAAGCGGCAGAGCGCTGAAGAGATGGAATTGTTTCCGGTTCATGTGCTTTCTTTCTTGAGGGTCAGGAAGAAGACATATCGGTTTCCGCACTTCGGGCAAATCTGCGGTCGTCCAACCAAGTTGCTTTCGAATTCCAATGGATTGCCGATGAATCCACACTCCGAACATCTTTGATCCATGTCGCTAAATGAGTCTTCCACTTCGTCGTCGATGGGGGTGCGGGACCTAGCATACGTGCTGCTTCGCCGGATGGCCTTGTCATTGGGTTTTGTATTCATGGCTCAAGTCTCGTGCGTTGCCCCCGGTGAAGGTGCGCTCCTCTCGCGCGCGGGCGAGTCGGGTCGTCGAGAGCCGAGCTCCCGCCGAACGTTATGAGAGTCCTTCCGCCAGCAGTATAGATTCCGCACTGTCCGAAAACAGTCATCGGTAAGAATTACTGTTGTTAATAACTTGTTGTTAGTAACTCCCCCAGAAAAATATTTACCATAGGAGATATTCGATCGGTGAATTGGGGCAAAGTTATTAACAACGCTGAGTTTTCCACATCGACCTCCAGGGGATATCGATTGTGAGGCATGGTGGGACACGAATAGGGAAACACCGAATCGGGGAGGGGGCGAACCGGAGACTCTCCGCCAGAGGTCGATGACTCGTCCACGACCCGTCGGGTCGATAGACCCGTTGGGACTCGTCGAGCGGATGCGCCTATGGCACAGGCGAATGAGTGAGAGTGAGCGTCGGGAGTCCCGCTGAAGGCGGGATAAACTCCACTCCGTCCAAACAATCATGGCTGGACCCCCAAAGCTGAAAGCCTTGCGCGAAGGTCCTCGACCTTTTGCATTTGTGTGAGAATCTCAAGTTGTGTCTCTGATAAGTCGAGCTTTGCCCTGGCGAGATCCTCAAAGCCTGATTTGTTCGACTCGTATTTCAGTTCGTTTAATTCTACCAGCTTTTCTTTGAAAGCAAGTTTCGAGCGCAGCACAGCGATAAGGGAATCGACAAGCACGATCTGTTTTTTGGTTGCCAAGGCCTGATGGAGTATGTCAGACCTTGTTCTGTCGATCTGGACTCGTGACATGACAGCTCTCAGCATTGCCTGTTGATGTGGAATTGGGTTGAGTATCTTATCGAAGTCGAATGTGAGTGCAGCGCTTAGTGCATCCGAAGGAATACTCCATGGATGGGCCGGGTCAACGAACAGGATGGAGTGTTGTCCGACATGGGCGGTAACGGAAACACTGGGAATCAAACGATACAGGAAACTTGTCTGAGTGACTTCGGTCTCTGCGAGCTGAGCTTCGGCATCAAGACGTTTCAGTTCGAGGTTATGCTGCAGCAATGCTGTCGTGTCGATAGTCTGCGCTGGGGCCGAAGCGTTGAGCGCGAAGATGAGAAGTTGGGAAGATGAGAGGAGAAGGCGATAGACAACCCCTTGTCCATCCACAATATGTGGATGGACTGTTCCCCTTACAAAGGGGAACATCTTACCAGTGAAATACTTCAACGGTTGCCTCAAACTTCCTCCCTTTTGCGTTGACTTGTCCGATGTAGATGCCTGTCGGCACAAACGTGAGTTCGTCAGAATCCCCCTTCCAGCCGTGTGAATGAGAACCCTTGGAGAGCGACAGGTTGACTGCAACGGTCTTGACGACATTGCGGTCCTGGTCGAGAATCAAGACTGACACCGCAGCCGGCTGGCTGAGAGAATATGACAGTTTTGTGTTTTGCCTGAACGAATCGAATAGCGGCGGCTCGAAGCGGCAAGAAGAGACGAGCAGGTCATCAGGGCTTATGGGCGAACTGCAAGCGGGCAATGCCACGGCAGGCATAGCGCAAAGGGCATAGAGCAAAGCGTAAAGACCCGACCTGCTCATCATCTGAAGGGTAACTCCTATGGATATCTCTCAATGATTTTGAGAACGGACCGATCTGCCTGTCCGCGAGTTGTCGTCTTGACCCAGCTGGTGAGTTCACCGCTCGTGTAGTTATACGTCTGAGTGTAGAACCCACCGTAAGGCGGAACGTCTGCCTGCCCCGTTGCACGCTTGCTGAGCATAGTTCCAGTGGTTGCATCATAAGTCGCAGTGACAATCTGTTCGGCAGAAGGATCCGCTGCACGGACAGTTTTTGTGTTGCGAGAGAGATCGAGAGTGATTATTGGGCTAGTGAACCGGAATGTTTCGCTTAGAGTGACGGAGCCCTTGGTGCGCGTGATGTGAGCCTCGATTGTCGAGTCGGTCCCGGAAGAAAACTGAGGTTGAATGACGGATTCGGTTCTCAGTTCAGGTGTGCCAGTATGATATTGACTCCATGATATGTACCTCTCTGTGACGGAAGCGATTCCGATACTGTTACTGGGAGCGTACTTGGACGACCTGGTAATCAACAAAAGCCCTTTCGGGTGGGAGTGTTTTTCAGTCACGATCATTCCATGGAGAAAGCCGTGGATGGTGGCTGTGTCGCCGTAGACAAAGATAGAATCAGATGCCACCGTCAAAACGATGGGTTGAGACTTAGTTGGAGCGGTTTTTCTCAGCACACTGCCGTGGAGCATCGATTCATGGATAAATTCAAAATCGTCAATGACCTCATTGACGATGGACAGAGCCTCATCCTTCGAAATAGACGGGGGCTTTGAGCCGGTGTCCGTCACGTGATTGTTGGATTTTTCGCACCCTGAGAAAATCAGAAATGCGAGTATGAAGAGTTTGAGTTTCATGTGTATTTCTCCTTTTTGAGTTGGCGAACTGATGTTCATTTTCTTTTGCTCGTCCAAAAGAAAACGAACCAAAAGAAAAGGACGCCCTGCGAAAATGGTCCCGACGCTGTCGGGATCGTCCCGTCCCCGCAAGATGGAGGCGATTTTTAAAGTCGTCCGTCCATGATTTATGGGCGGACTCCAAAAATCGCCTTGAGCAGTCTTATCGAACGTGCCACAAGCGGGGACGGGACTCCATTTTCGCGAAGGGGTTTTTGAAAGCCTTAATATATTCGGTGATGATTGATCACAAAGTGTAAACTTCAAGGATCTTGATGCTCCTTCCGGAAATGATTTGGTGGCTGCTCCGTTGGTTTTTTGCCTGAGATTGACTGCATCGGCGATTCTTTCTCACTCGTTCCGCAAAATATTTTAAAAAAATTTCTTCTTAGAGAGCCTCCAAGGATAAAAACCGGCAGTTTACCACCGACTTTACCAGCCACTTTACCAGACTTTACCACCCTGTTTACCAGCACATTATCACTCCGCCAAGGCGAACCTTCGACTGCTCTATTAGTCATGGTTGGATCCGCCTGTTTCTGCAAGAGCATTCTCTATCTCGGAGAGAAAGCCATGAATGAGCTTCAGCCTCTCGTCGAGATACTTGAGAGCTTGATGCATCCCATCCGCCGTGGTGGAAATCTCCAGCGCAGTCCTGGCCGCTGCAAGTGAATCGATATCGCCGGTCTGTATGTCCCTGAGGAGTCGTCGCACATCCTCGAGAGTATGACTTATCTTTCTCTCGACACTGTCGTCAGCTTCCAGGAACATTTCAGGGACTAAGCTCATGCGTGCACATAAGCTATTCTTGAGTGAATTATTCATGACCCTCACCTTGGTTCCCGAATGAGAGCTTTTCGGGACAGGCCTCTCCCAATAGGAGAGGAACGTCTTTTTTCGATTTGTACAGCGTTGGCCGAAAATCTTTGTCAACGGACTGGACGTTAAGGACAAGTCCCGCTGAGAGACGGCTGGCAATTCTTGGATCAATCGCGGAGATATCAGACAGCGTGAGATTGCTGGTTATGACAGTAATGCGTCCTTGCCATTCGCGCTCGTCCGTAATGGCTAGAGCAATCCTGCGTGCGAACTCGTTTCCCTCCTCGGGATCGGTTGATGAGAAGAGGTCGTCGATTACGATGAATTCAGGTTTTGACAGCAACTCTATTGCATCGCTTTCAGAAAGACTGCCGTAAGTGCCATAACCTTTGCGGATATCAAGAAGAACTGCTCTTTCTTTGCAAAATCTGCCGAGGATGCCGGTGTCGATGTAAAACTGCCTGAGTGCAGCTATGGCCAGATGGGTCTTACCGATACCGGTATGCGGGGAAAGGATCGCAAGGAAAGACCGCGGGTGCTCTGCCCAGTTCTTCACGGCTGTGAAGAACTGCCGATTGCCGTCAGTCAGGACGTAGTTTTCAAACGAGCGGTTTGAAAACTCCTCTGACACGCCTGCCGCCACAAGGCTCTTGTCGGCATGTTCAAGCCTCCAGTGATGCTTCAGCTTCTCGTATTCCACCTGGAAGTGCTTGAAACAGAGCTTGTCATGTGTGGCATTGTAGAGAGTCCACTCTTCGATGTCCGGGCTTGCCATTGGCTCGTTGGCAAGAACACTCTCTCCGCAGACAGCACAGCGAGGCGCGGTTCTCACCCGCTCTTCACGCTTCATCCGGATGCGCTCGATGGTTGCAGACAGAGCGTCAGAAAAAGTGATGGGGGACTGTGAGACTTTGGGACTGATGGGCATGTCCGCGTCAGATGACGATTTCACAGGGATGCACCTTTCCGTTTGATGGTTTAAGCCGATTTGGCTTCGATTGGAGAAGGAGTGTCGTGTACTTCTCCCTGAGTTTCTTAGCCGAGAGTATGTTCGACCGCCAGAAGGAACTCCTTTGAGCAAAGACAATCACTTCTCTAATCTCTTCCGGCGGCCGATTGTCAAGCCTTATCATGCGATCTATGTCGAAAGCCCAGCGTTGAATGGCAGACTCTTCGACGCCGGGACTACCTGCAAGAAAGTTTTCATCGTTCTTACGTATCTCAGTTAAGAGAAATTTTGAAAGCGAGTATTCGAGAGAAGAAGGAGAGAACATTCTTTTATTCTTATCATTCTTTACATTCTTATTATTCTTGTTTGTGTTCAGTTGTTGTTCAGTTGTTGTCCGCTTTGCTGTTCACTGAACAAGGACTCATCGTCGTATCCTTCCTGCTCTTCAAGAGTTATAGTGAGAAGAGGGTTGTCCTGTTTGCTGTCCGGATTTTGAATTTTCGTAATTTCTTCGTGCTGATTCGCTGTCACCCCCCTGTTCACTTGTTGTTCAATTTGCGGCGGGACGTCCTGGTATTTGCCGTAGTTAAGAACAGTTACAGTCGAAAACTTGTTGTTCGACTGGACATCCACCATCTCAAGGTTCTTCAGGATCATCAGCCTCCGATATACCGAACTCTGTTTTATACCTGTTTCTTTGCTTGCCTTCTTTCTGCCGAAGAGGAATTGACCCCGCTTGAGTGTGGACTCATCTCCCTTCCAGAGAAGACGACTGTCGCGGTGATTGGCTTTAGCGATGCAGTAGAGAAAGAGATGGAGTAGTTCGCTGTCCTGAAATACAGGGTGCAAAAGGATTGAGCGGTGAATTTTTATCCAGCCTTCGTTGAGAACGGAGATAGGCAGCTTTTCCGGGAACGCTGCGTCAGTTCCATCACGCCGTTTCGACATTTTTTGGTCTCCCTGGCTTTCGTTCACGGCTAATGAGCTGGTCAACTTCCATTTTTATCTTCTCAGCGTCGACCGGCTCGACACGGGATGTATCCATCCAACTGTCGATTTCCTCCCGTTTGAAAACGACACGCCTGCCTTTCTTGTAGAATGGAATGGCACCCCTGTAGACCATTTTTCTTAAGGTAACGACCGCAAATGTCGTGTATTCCGAAGCCTGTTCGATGGAGAGCCAGGTACGTGTGGAGAGAGCGTCGGTTGACTCAATCATGGCCATCCTCCACCTCTGCAAGGGTATCATCGATGTCGAAGATCTCCTCAAATTCGCACTCGAGCGCCCGTCTAATACGCAGCCCCTCATTCAGCGTTGGTTCACCCTGACCTGCGCAGAGCCGGAAAAGCCGGTTGTAATCGATGCGTGTTCGAAGCGCTACCCAATGCATTATCGTGCCATGCTGGGTGAGGTAATGCTTGAGCTTCGTGATGTCGCGGGAACATTTGGCGACAGGTTTCTCCCCGGGAACAGCGTTAGCTTCCGATTTCATCGTCCGTCCTTTCCTGCAATCTTTCTGTGGCATACCGCAAGATAATTCCAAACAATTTACAACCCCGGTTCCGGCAACGCAAGAATATTTTTGAAAATGTTCTTGCATTTTTGAGATTTATTTTGTAGCCTGTGCAATACCACAGCGAATATGTGGCGCATCTTAAGAAAAGGAGGCTTCCGTGAGTAAGAAAGAATTTACGGGCGACATCGAAAGACTAGCCGCCTACCTGAAGGAGGTCCGCACGAAGCTGGAGTTATCGACTAACTACGTCTCCGACGAATCGAAAAGAAGATACCCCACGAGCAAGCAGCGGCAGATATCCTTCGCTTACCTCTGCAGCATGGAAAGAGGAGAGGTAATGGAGTTCTCCCCGCTAAAACTCAAGACTTTGGCTGAAATCTACGGGCAGGACTACCTGTATTTGCTTTATCTGGCAGGCATTCTCCCGGAAAACACGACAATAGATGCGCCTATGACAGAGCTTCAGAAGTTAGTTTACGACGAGCTTATTGAGAGCGGGCTATTCGTAACTGCTGCCAGGTCCAAGACAATGGGTAAAATTGATCCAAGAACGAGGAATGCTTTAAGAAAGGCTGTTCGTATAGCCGCAAAGACTGCGATAGAGACTATTTTGAACAACGAATAATCAAAAACAAAGGAACAGAAAGCGAGGGGACGTTTTATGCGGGCCGCTGAGCGGGCAATCGAGGCTGTAAGAAATAAGTATCCCAATTGTACGGTTGAGGAGATCTGCGAGCGTGAAGGAATTGAGATTCGCAGGCGCGAGATGGGAGATGACTGTGACGGGTTCTTTGTAAGTGGCCGCGGGTCGCCGGTAATCTTCGTAAAAAACACGTTGAACTATCAGCAGATGCGTGAAGTCCTTGCTCATGAGCTGGGTCATCACTTTGAGAGGGTGCTGGACAGCATGTTGTCGGATCGGGCGTTCAGGGATAACTTTCTGAGCTACAGTTGCAGAAAGGGCGAATCTGAGGCTGCTGTGTTTGCTGCCCTGCTCCTCTGCCACGATTTGTCGGACTGCGAGTCGTACCACGACATCATGCGCAAATACGATTGCAGCAAAGAGCTGGCGAAGCTGCGTATGAAAATAGAACAGTCGAGAATATATGGAGGACTTAGTCATGGCTTTCTTGAGGAAGAAAGGTAAGAACTATTACACTGTCTTCAAGTATCGCGGACAGAGGTATGAGATCAGCTGCAGGACCAGTCAGCGTTCCGTTGCTGAGTCCGTTCGGAGAGAGATCGAAACTCAGGTCGCCAGCAAGACATTCAAGATCAAAGATATTCGCGCGGGGAAAATAAAGCCGTTGTTCGATTACGTCGAGGAATATCTGAACTACTCTGAGTCCAGCAAGGCCAGGAAAACCTGCGAGTTAGACAAGATGTCCTTGGAGAGATTGAAAAAAGACCTGGGAAATGTCCCCGTTGATGCCATAACGACCCAGCGATTGGACAAGTTCAAATCCGAACTTTCAAAGGTCTACTCCGTAACTTCCGTAAACATGATTGTAAGGTCGCTAAGGGCAGCGTTTCAGAAGGCCGTCGTGTGGAAGTACATACAGGAAAACCCGATGAGGGCCGTTGAGTATATTCGCGTCCCGGAAGAAGAGGGACCGTTCTTAACTACCGAAGATGTTGACAAGCTACGCGGCGTAACGAATCCGGGGTTATACCGTGATTTCATCGAGACAGCACTTTACACGGGGATGCGCGTTGGAGAGATCTGCAACCTGAAGTGGGATAACATTGATTTTATCCAGATGAAGTTGGGGGTAAGAAACACTGAGACTTTTACAACTAAGTCAAAGAAGGAGCGCACTATTCCCTTGCATCCAAAGTTGGCTGAGATTTTGATGTCACGAGACCAGACGGACCATCTTCCATACGTCTTTGTGCGTCCGGATGGCAAGTTAGTGTACCCCGGAACAGCCAACAAGAAATTCCGGAAGTACTGTAAGAAAGCAGGACTCGATGAGCGGTTTCACTTCCACACACTCCGGCACACTTTTGCTTCGCATCTTGCTATGAAGGGAGTAAGCTTATACTTCATTCAGAAGATCCTGGGGCACCAATCGATACAGACGACAACAAGAATCTATGCACACCTTCAGCCGGAGCCACTGGCTCAGGCAATCAAAGTCCTGGAATATTGAAACCTGTGGCCAAAACAGTGCACGACTGTTCCGGAGGAGGATATACCGAACATTCGCTCGATTAGTAAGAAAGTGCACCGAGACCGCGGTACAGCTTGGATATTTGGGACTTAAAGTAAATATTCAGATAGCAACGAATTCACAGTATGTCTCTGCCCGTTAACATAGATCAACTCCTCAGCGGAAAAACCGTTGAGTGGGAACGACTTGAGTTCAAAGAAGGATGGAATCCTGAAGACGTCCTGCATTCGCTTTGTGCTTTTGCGAATGACATCAACAATTGGGGTGGCGGTTATATCGTGCTCGGTATAGCTGAAAAGGACGGCCGACCCGTCCTCCCTCCGAAGGGCCTAAAACAAAATCAGGTGGATGCGATACAAAGAAAACTGCTGGAGATCTGCAATCGCATTGTTCCCAAGTACTTTCCCATAGTTGAACCGATAGTCTATCGAAAGAAGCACATTCTCATAATTTGGGCACCTGGTGGAGATACTCGCCCGTATAAAGCACCAGTGAGTCTCGGGGAGAAAGCCTCGTATGGTCACTACGTTCGCCGTTTTTCAAACACAGTGAAAGCAGGGGCAGAAACCGAGAAACAACTCTTTGAACTTGCTGCAAAGGTTCCATTTGACGACAGGATTCATCATGAGGCTCAGCTGACAGATCTCGAGTTGCCACTTATTCAGGCATATCTCCGCGAAATTGGCAGCGATATGGTTCAAGAATCATCGGCAATTTCTTTCGAGCAGCTCTGCCGATCAATGAATATTGCCCGGGGCCATGTTGAGTACCTTAGACCGGTGAACGTAGGTCTCCTTTTCTTCAATGATGCTCTGGAGCAATTCTTCAAAGGAGCAAAGATCGAAATCGTTGAGTACCATGATGAGGTGGGAGATAAGTTTTCGGAAAAGACATTTGCAGGCCCTATTCACCGGCAGCTTAAAGATGCGCTTGAATACCTTCAAAAGTTCGTGATAAAGGAGGAGGTGCAAAAGGTAGGTGGAAAGGCGAAGGCCGAGAGGTTTTACAATTATCCTTACGAAGCTGTCAGGGAGGCGCTCGCCAACCCTGTTTATCATCGGAGCTATGAACATCAGAATTTCATAGAGGTCAATGCCCGTTTCGATTGCATCGAGATTTTGAGTTTTCCAGGGCCGCTTCCACCTGTTGACAATGACCTCCTCAGAAGGCACCATGTCGTCGCCCGTGATTACCGCAATCGTCGCGTCGGTGATTTTCTAAAGGAGTTACATCTTACTGAGGGTCGGGGTACTGGTATTCCCAAGATTAGAAGAGCCATGAAGAACAACGGTTCTCCGGAACCAGTGTTTGAGACGGATGATGACAGGACGTATTTTCTGACAACTTTGCCAATTAATAAGAAGGCAGCGAGACACCCCGCAAGAGAGGAAACAGTGGAAGTACCAGCCGAAGCCCCTGTCGAGACGTTGCTTGATCTTTCGCAGACGCAGCTGTCAATTCTTAGGTTGTGTAAACTGCAACCGCTTTCTTCGGGGAAAATTTCCAACGCTCTGGGGTACAAGAAGCTCACAGGTAACGTCCGAAAGGCATTGAGTGATCTAATAAAGCATGGTTATCTCAGGTATGCTATTCCCGATAAGCCGCGGAGCAAATCTCAGAAATACGTGTTGACTGAATCTGGTAAAAGCAAAACATGATTTAGTTAAGGAAGGTACAAGTCGAGGTACATGTTGAGGTACAAGTGGTGTAAGTTGCGGTGCAAGTGGTGCAAGTGGCAACCATGTCGGTGCCGATCTGCTTATCCGCACATGCAGCCGAACCCAGTCGCGGAGGCGAACGGAGCCGTGGAGGGCTGAGTGGGGGCATGACCTCGACTCCTCGGGAAGTCGTGCAAGGGTGTGGGGTATATGTGGAAGACGATTTTTCTTTAGATGCTGTCTAAATAGCAAAAATAAAAAATCCCGCAATCCAGATTGTTTTGCGGGAAATTGATGCGGGGTTGACGAGGCTCGAACTCGCGACCTCCTGCGTGACAGGCAGGCGCTCTAACCAAACTGAGCTACAACCCCATTTGGCGAAAAATAATTTAACTCACCCAATGCGCATTATCAAGTACATTGCTCCCGGTATCGCCTCATTTGCGCCCCGGAACCACGTTATTTCATGAGCAGCATCTTCCTCGTCGAAGTGAATTCCTCACCGTCCAGCCCTCTAGCATCGATTCTGCAATAGTACACTCCGCTCGCAAGCGCCCTCCCGTCGAACGTTACGCTGTGGCTCCCCGCAACCTGGTTTCCCTCGACGAGTGTTCTTACTTCTCTGCCAAGTATGTCGTAAATCTTCAGCGTGACATTGCTGGTCATCGGTAATTGATAATTGATCATTGTCGTGGGGTTGAACGGGTTCGGGAAATTCTGTTCGAGTCGGAATTCCTTCGGCAGCTGCGTGTCCAAAGGCCCGCCCGCCTTTGTCACTTCCTTCACGAGTGAGAATTGAATGGCATCCGCCCTCAGCACCACGTTGGACGTATTCTCGCCTGAATCCATGATCTTCAGCTCGATCGGCACTCCCGCAGGGAGATACGACCGGCCGATTGTCACCCAGCCCCCGCTGCCGGCGTTCTGGTCGACGTAGATGGAATCCACCGGCACATTATCGACGCTCATTATGTAAAGCGCCCGTTTGCAGGCGTTGACCGTCGTCGGTACCGTCTGCATGATATCGTAAATGCCGCCGCGGTTCAGCGTCGCACCGTATGTCGCGCTCGCAGGAGGGGACTGGTTGAGGTAAGCGTACCGGCTTGTCCCTCCGAAGCCCGCCGCATTGCTGTAACTCCATGCGCCCGCTTCACTGTAGCCGGTGCTGTCACCGTTGTCCACAACTTTGAAGTAAGACCGAACGACAGCCATGAACGGTACGGCGTAAACGGAGTTCAGGTAATCGTCGCTGTAAACGTAAAGGGTGTCCTGCACTTTTCCCATATCTGCAGGATGAAAGACGAGTGGGACTACCGCGCTGCTCATCGGCGGAACTATAAGAGGGAATACTGCGCTCGTTCTGATTTTGTAATTCGGCGAAGAGATGCCGTTTATCGTCAGAACCTTCACTCCGGAATTCTCCAGCTCGAGATTGTATGATGTCGAATCATCCTGGCTGACCATTCCGAAATCGACGGGACTCTGCGGGACTGACAGTCTTCGGTCGGTCATGAGAGGTGTGATTTTTATTACATCGGCTGCAACTGTTCCCCCGGTGCCGCTCCCCGTGTAGGCTATCATATCCACCTTGTTCACGCCGTTCGAATCCAGCTTCTTGGTTCCTACGTAAACCCATTCATTGTCGGGCAGGGGCGCATTGAAGGAAGTCGAGTCGATCTCCTGACCCGCGGAGTATATTCGAAACACGGTATGGCTCACCGGGTTGGTGACTTTCGGTACCTGTACAAATATGCTGTAGTAGCGCGACTGGCTGATACTGGTGGTCCACGATACTTCTGCTGAGTCATTTGTCCCAAGCGCGGCCTGTCTCGAGTCGGTACCCCAGGCGGCGTTTGCAGATGTCGACCAATTCCCCTTTGTCTCCGTATAGGTGCTGTCTGCATTGTCGGTATAGATATCGTCGGGAACGAACCTTATGAATGCCGTTGAGAGATTCCCGACGGTATCGGTCACCGCCACGCCCGCCTTGGCGAGTGAGTTGACGTCGAACGATTCCGTCGATTTCCATTCGTTTGTACCGACCGACTGGCAGGGAACAAGCGAATATCTCCCGTCCATATCTTTGACGGCGAGGTAAGGCTCGGCCTGAAATATCGGCTCGTTTGTGCTTATCACGAAATCGATCTTCCCGTTGTTCTGTTCGTAACGGAAGTTGAGTTCGGGTTTCGGGAGGCCGGTCGCCTTCATCCACCTCTGCATCGCTTCGACGGCCGTGCAATAGCGGAATTTGACATCGGGAAACTTTGCCGCAGTTTGGTGAAGAATCTGATTTATCCTCGTTATGTTGTCCAGGTAATTGGTTTCCGGAAGGTGCGCCCACATGCAAACGACCTGGTTGATCCCCTTCTGCGCCTGTGAAAAAACGTGGGCCATCAGTGTCGTGTCCATCGAAGCCATGTAAATCGATCTGTTGTCCCATCCTTTTCCGTCGCCGGGGAGCTGGTAGTTCACAGTAGAAGGGTGGAAGGGGACGAACTCGCTCGAAGATTTCGACCAATCATATGTATTGTCAAGCGGCTCGACCGTATCGGCGCGGACGTTCGGGTAATCGTCGTGCATGCTGAAGGGGATGAGTGTGTTCAAATAGTTTTGCCAGTCGTTGTTCATGTAATGCCAGCCGCTGCGGAACGATACGGGGTAGACGTTCTCCTCGAGGAGGTATTGTGCCAGTACCAGGTCGAAGTCTTCCTTGAATTCGGAGAAGTTCGTCGACTGGTTCCAGTAGTACTTTCCGTCGCCGTTGAAGTCTGACCAGATCCAGTCGTGGTAGTGAAGGGAAACCTCGTCGCCCCATTTCGCGATTGCATCGCCGTGATATTTCTTCATGAGGTAGAGCACCATCGTATTGTCGAGCGGGACGTTGTTGTTCGTCCCATAGCGGAACGTATTTCCGCCCATTATCCACCATGTCAGTTTGACCGCCTGGCCGTACGAATCCGTAATCTGATTCCTGAAAGCAGGGTCCATGACCTTGTAACCGTTCATTTGCGGGTCGGTGTACAAGTCGAAGCCGTAGTGGTCATGATAAGTGTCGACATTCAGCCCGTCCCAGATTCCGGTATCGGAGCCGAGTACGATGTACACTTTCCCTTGTGCGAAAGAATATCTTGTCGGGATTAAGAGTAAGATTAGCAAAAAAGCCCTGAGGCAGGTTTTCATGACACGACCGTCCTTTTGTTTCACAATCGAGGAACGACTGTCCCTGATTGATGATAATATTGCAAGAATTGACGGTTTTTCCAAGCCTGCGCACTGAAGAGGTCCGCGTCTCTCCATGCTTCCATGCTATGAGGGATCTCCACTCCCGAATACCCGGGTCCAGCCGTTTATCTCATTCCGCCTCTGAACCACAACGGCCGCCCAGTATCGTCGCGAAGCGTGATCGTCTTGCCATCGACAACTATCTTCGCCGCCATTATGACGTTATTACCGTGGAACTGCATCTTGGCACCCGTGACGACAACCGCGTCGCCTTCCTTGAACGAGATCTTTTGCTCGTCCAGGTATGTGCTGGGACCGACATTTACCGTAACCGTCCCGCTCGAATCTTTCACAACCAGCTGTACCATGTGAAAGTTGCCCATGCGGCCGGAAACGGTCTCGACCTTTTGGATGGTGCCGGAGATCGTCACTACGGCAGACTGGTCGTACATTGGACGACGCTGTCTCTGCCCGCCTTGCATCCCTTGAGCAAGAACCGATCCGGCAATCAACAACACTGCCGAGAAAACCAACAGATTCTTCATGTTTTGTGCTCCTTGTCTGGTTTTTTGATCAAAATCGCTCAAAAGCCTGGGAAGTGTTTGAGTCCCATTGCTCACTTCGTCTTAGATGCACGGAGCCGGAGAAAAGTTCAATTAATAATCTGCGCTCCGAGGGCGCTCCTGACAAATGTAGGATCAATCAACGCCCTTGCTCTCATACCGGTTGTAATGAGCGAATTCGCTCACGTCCCGGCGGACTCTGAGGTATTGTTGCTGCACCGGCAACGCGTAACCGAGTCTGAAAGTAATAGCGACCTTGAGTTTTTCCGGAATGGAAAGAAGCCGCTTGACTTCACTCTCTAGAGGTTCTTCGGCAAGTGCGCTGATTATGTGGAAACTGATTCCCAGCGAGGCGGCCATCAGCCACATGTTCTCCATCACGCAGCCCAGTCCCATAATACCGAGGAAGTCTCCTTCAGAAGCGGGTGCGCGCCTGCGGGGATCGTAAGTCATAATCACCAGTACAGGACTTCCGCGCAGCGGCCTTTCCAAAGACGTCATCTGCGGCTTTCCGGTCGCTTCGTCGCGCGGAGCCTTCGGACCCCGCATAAAGGGCGGAAGTGCTGACGCCAGAAGTCCAACTCTCTTTCTTCGATATTCTTCTTCCGAAAACGAGAGGTTCCTGTAGTTCTCTTCCATGAATATATCCGAGACCGGCCGTTTCATGTCTGCGATTTCTTCCAGGAGCTCCGGGTCGTCGACGATCACCACTTCATAGTTCTGCATGTTGTGGGGTGTCGGCGCCCAGCGGCCTGCTTCAAGGATTGTTTTGAGATCTTCCTTGGGCACCCTGCGCCCGGGATCGAAAAGCATCCTTGCGGATTGCCGTTCGGTCATCAGTCTCATCATCGACTCCATGATATCCTCTTTCTTTTGGGAATGTGCCTCTTGCCGACGGGTTCACTCATTTCTTCCAGAGTGTAACGAGTTCATTCGTAGAGACAAGCGGCATCAGGCTTCTCATGTTATCTAGAGATCGCATGTGGCCTTCCTTGCTTTGCGACGACACGGCATCGGTCACCACGACGGGAAAATATCCCCTGTTGCTCGCCTCTCTTGCGCTCGA
This sequence comes from Bacteroidota bacterium, assembly GCA_023480735.1. Lineage (GTDB taxonomy): Bacteria > Bacteroidota > Ignavibacteria > Kryptoniales > JAKASW01 > JAKASW01. The sequence goes on from JAMCXB010000013.1 coordinate 15,788, forward strand.
TTCGACGCCGATCTCGGTTGCAATTCCCGTGAATACGATTGTCGAAATTCCGGCATTCCGTATCATAAGCTCGAAATTTGTCCCCACGAATATGCTGGCTGTGTTCTTGTTCAGCACGATGTCGTCGTGTTCCGGCTTGATGACCAGGTCTAAACCATCCGGCGTCGGGTTAAATGCGCGGGCGCGCTTGCTCATCATGTAACGCCTTCCGGGCGATTGAAACCTGTCCGGCAGGGGGGTGATCTTCGTGAGGAAAACCGGTACGCCTTTCGCCCTCGCAGAAGAAGCAAGCGCCTGCACATTTTTCAGAAACTCGTCCTTGTTGAAAATGTTGTCCACTAACATTTTTTGA
>JAMCXB010000058.1:0-423 GCA_023480735.1 Bacteroidota bacterium
CGGCATTGTCCTGTCTCAGCATCAGCCTATACTCAGCACGGGATGTGAACATTCTATAAGGTTCGTCCGTCCCTTTGTTGACGAGGTCGTCAACCAGAACACCGATGTAGGCTTCCGATCTCTTGAGTATAAACGGCTCTTCTCCTCGAATTCTCAGCGCTGCATTTATTCCGGCAACGAGTCCCTGTCCGGCAGCTTCTTCATAACCGGAAGTGCCGTTTATCTGTCCGGCAAAGAATAAGCCTCTGACAAGATGGGTCTCCAGCGTGAGCTTCACCTGATGAGGCGGAAGGAAATCGTACTCGACGGCGTAGCCCGGCCGGAGCATTTCAACATTCTCCAACCCCGGTACAGTTTTCATTGCCTCGTACTGGATCTCGGCAGGAAGACTTGTCGAAAAGCCGTTCGATTATCTATATTCGG
>JAMCXB010000058.1:438-3101 GCA_023480735.1 Bacteroidota bacterium
AAACATCGGAGACTTATCAAATCCAGTCCTGAGAACGTCGTGAGTGTGTTCATTTGTATAAGTAAGAAAACAACTGATCTGATCTCTCGTTACTTCCTTTGTTTGGAACGAAAACGGTTCCGGCTCGGGATCGCCCGGCTGCTCTTCCACTTTACCGAAATCTATGCTTCGTTTGTCAACTCGCGGCGGTGTTCCGGTTTTTAGTCTGCCGCTGACGAAACCGAACTTCTCAAGCGATGCCGTCAAGCCAACCGCGGGGGGCTCGTTGAATCTCCCGCCAATCCGGCTCTTAAGTCCGGTGTGCATCAATCCGTTCAGGAATGTGCCCGACGAAATAACGAGCGACTTACAGCCGGTTTTGACGCCAGTGGCAGTCCCAACTCCGGCAATTTCGCCATTTTCTGCAAATACCTCTGTTACCATATCCTGCATTACGTGGAGGTTTTCCTGTCCTTCCACGCAGCGGCGGGCCTCTACGGAATATGCTTCCCTGTCATTCTGGGAGCGCGGCGACCAAACCGCCGGTCCCTTCGATTTGTTCAGCATCCTGAATTGAATTCCTGTGGCGTCAGCAATTTTCGCCATTTCCCCGCCAAGTGCGTCAACTTCGCGAACCAAATTCCCCTTCGCCGTGCCTCCGATAGCCGGATTGCACGACATCCTCCCAATGGCAGCTATGTCCATGGTCATTAATAGTACCGAACAGCCCATTCGAGCAGCCGCAAGCGATGCCTCAATTCCAGCGTGTCCTGCGCCAACAACAATCACATCGTAATTCTTATATTCCATTGTTTCTTATTCAAATTTAGCAAAATTCCACGACTTTTCCATTCCACCTGGGATGGCATTATTCTCGCGAATTTTCAATGTTTCACGTGAAACAAAATCAGAAAAGTCAAATCGGCAGAAGTTTTGAGCTTTGAGTTGCAATTTTGACATTTTCAGCCGCAGGCTGATCCGCCTTCGGCGGAGAATTTTGACTTTTGAGTTTTTCTTACTTTCCAATACAAAACTTGGAAAAGATGTTGTTTAGAATATCTGCGGTCGTGATCTCGCCAGTAATCTCGCCAAGCGAATTCAGACCGCTTCTCAGATCCAAAGCCACAAATTCGCCCGATTTACCACCTTTCAGAGTTTCGAGGGCAAATTTCAGGCTCTTTTGAGCCCTCGCGAGTGCGTCTCGGTGACGGGCGTTTGTTACGACAACTGAACTCTCATTTATGTCTTCAGCAAGTGCTGCCTTTAATAACCCATTTTTGAGGAAATCAATTCCATCTCCGCGCAATGCCGAAATATAAAAGGAATCTTTGTTTTCGGATATGCGGGGAGGCTCGCTTTTGTATAGATCAATTTTATTCCAAACCCTCACAAGTCTGACGGCATTCCTTGCACAGACTTCACCCAACCTCGTATAAAGCGGATCGTTCTCGGCAGCTTCAAATTCATTATAATCTATAACCAGAAGGACAACATCGGATTCCTCTGCTTCCTTGTGTGCCCGCTTTACCCCTTCCTTTTCGATGTTGTCGGTCGTCTCTCTCAGCCCGGCGGTATCAGTCAGTTGAAATAGAACTCCATCGATTGAAATGCTTTCTGAAATTGTGTCGCGAGTGGTGCCGGGAGTTTCGCTCACTATCGCGCGATTCTCTTGAAGAAGCACATTCAACAAGCTGGATTTCCCTGCGTTCGGTTTGCCGGCGATCGTAACACGAACCCCCTCCCGGTACACTTTTCCGATAGAATAACTTGACAGCAGCTCATCGACGGACTCAATCGCCGCTAACATCCTCCCCTCAAGGGCTTTCCTGTTTGCGAACTCGACATCTTCTTCGGAAAAGTCCAACTCAAGTTCGAGAAGCGAAGCCAAATTCAGAAGTTCATCCCGCACATTCTTTATTCGTCTCGATAATTCACCCGATAACTGCCGGATGGAGCTTTTGTACGCCGCGTCGCTTTGCGAATGGATGAGGTCGCCGACCGCCTCTGCCTGCGAGAGGTCGAGTCTCCCATTCAGAAAAGCACGCTTGGTGAATTCTCCCGGTTCTGCAAGTCGAGCGCCTGCCGACAATATTTCCTGAAGAACTTTCTGTGTTACGAGGTACCCGCCGTGACAGCTGATCTCAATAACGTCCTCGCATGTATAGCTGCTCGGTTTTCTAAATATAACGGCGACTACTTCATCGACAAATGCTCCGCTGGCATCGACAACTTTTCCGAAATGGGCTGTGTGCGACGGAGCCTGACTGAGTTTCGTCCTGCCGAGAAATATCTTGTCCGCGATAGAGAACGCGTCCAGCCCGGAGATCCTGATGACGCTGATTCCACCTTCACCTAACGGAGTTGCTATCGCCGTAATCGTGTCGAAATCTTTTATGTGAGACATGCTGTGCAACTTTAGAATTTAACCAACGGAGCCTGCGTTTGAAAACCCCTTGCTCGAACCGGACACTGGCAGTATTTTAGCCGCCGCTTAAATAAGGCGGTGCAACTTATCTGAAGTATTGTAGCACGACGAGAACACCTCGTCGAGTTGCAGCTGCAATGGTTTTGTTGTTATAATCATATTAAGGATGATGAATTCTGTTTCCTACAAGTCACTCAGAAAAGATCGCGCTTCAAAAATAAAAGGAGTGCTGCAGTGAAGCACACAACATTTCTTGTAA
>JAMCXB010000043.1 GCA_023480735.1 Bacteroidota bacterium
CTATCACGTACACTTTCCCCGAATCAATGCATACTAAAACCCAACTTCTCAAGATGGACGACCAGCAAGCCGAACTCTACCGGATCGTCCAGAAAAATTTCTAGGGTGTCCCATTGAGGAAAACAGGAGAAGGTTGGTTAGCTTTTTTCTGCCCTGTCTTTTATATTAAAAAAATCAATGGACAGCATTTCCACACTTACTCAAAGGAGGCATACTCGATTGGACTTATTCCAAAAATGTTACGATTATACTCTCGCTGATGACGTAAAGAAGCAGGGGCTTTATCCTTATTTTCACCCGTTTCAGGAAAACGAAGGGCCTGTCGTCGTGGTAAACGGACGCAAGGTGATCATGGCAGGTTCTAACAACTATTTGGGATTAACTACACATCCAAGAGTTCAAGAGGCCGCAAAGAAAGCGATCGACAAATACGGAACAGGCTGCTCCGGATCGCGGTATTTGACAGGCACTGTGGATTTGCATGTCGAACTTGAAGAGCGGCTTGCGAAATTTATGCATAAGGAAGCTTGCCTGACCTATTCAACGGGATTTCAGACCGCCCTTGGTGTAATCTCCGGTATGGTAGGTCATGGCGAGTATGTAATCTCTGATCGAGACAATCATGCCTGCATTGTAACAGGCACGCTTATATCAAAGGGGCAGATGGCAGAGCTTGTACGTTACAAGCACAACGATATGGCTAACCTTGAGCTGGTAGTGTCCCGATTGCCCCTGGAGGCGCCGAAGCTTATCGTGTCGGACGGAGTGTTCTCCACCTCCGGTGATATTATTGATCTGCCGCATATGGTGGAAGTTGCCAAGAAGTATAATGCCCGTGTGATGCTTGATGACGCACATTCAGTAGGAGTCATAGGCAAGGGCGGCCGCGGGACGGCTAGCCATTTTGGACTGGAAGACAGTGTAGATTTGGTCATGGGGACTTTTTCAAAGACTTTTGCATCGCTCGGTGGTTTTGTCGTCGGAGAGAAGGCCGTTATCAACTATCTCAAACACAATTCTCCGGCGTTCATATTCAGCGCCAGTCCGACCCCCGCATCCGTGGCTGCCGCCATCGAATCATTGAAGATACTGGAAGAACAGCCGGAGTTAGTCGACAGGCTGATAAAGAACGCAGATCATGTGCGCAGGGGACTCAAACAACTCGGTTTCGAAGTGCATGAGAATAAGACTGCAATTGTTCCGGTGATAATCGGCGATACGATGAAGACCTTGCTGTTCTGGAAGAAGCTCTTCGACGCAGGCGTTTACGCAAATGCTTTTGTCAGGCCCGGCGTTCCTCCGGGCCAAGAGATGATGCGAACCAGCTATATGGCGACACATGAACCTGAGCATCTCGATAAAATAGTCGAGTTGTTTGGAGTTATAGGGAAGGAATTGGGCGTTATTTCTTGATTAATAATCCTTAGATCAGTCAATTCACTTACGAAGCACAATACAGAGGGATAATATGAGCGCAATCGACATTGAGCCCGTTCGAACTAAGAAGGACTTGATGGCTTTTATTAAGCTACCATGGAAGATTTATCAGAATGATCCGTATTGGGTTCCGCCTCTCTTAATGGATCGGAAGAAGCTGCTGGATACAAAGAAGAACCCGTTCTACAAACATTCTGAAATTGAGCTGTTCCTTGCGAAGAAAGACGGGGAAATCGTCGGAAGAAACGCGGCAATTATTAATCACAACCACAACAAGTTTCAGGAAGAAGAAGTCGGCTTTTTTGGGTTCTTCGAATCTGTGAATGATCAGGACGTGGCAAATGCGCTGTTCGATGCGTCCCGAGACTGGATAAAGAAAAAGGGCTTTTCAGTCATGCGGGGGCCGATGAATCCCTCTACCAATGACGAGGTTGGTTTACTGGTTGAAGGGTTTGACAGCAGTCCTTTGGTCCTTATGACGTACAACCCGCCATACTACCTCGATCTCTACAATAAGTACGGCCTGGAGAAGGAAAAGGACTTGTATGCTTACCACGTCAACAGCGGTCGGGTGTTTACCGAGAAGCTCGAACGCGTTGCGAGAATGATAACCCACAAAGAGGGCGTGGTGTTTCGCAGTATCGAGATGAAGAAACTTGATGAAGAAATAAAGAAAGTCAAAGAAGTTTACAACGAAGCCTGGAGCAAGAACTGGGGCTTTGTTCCGATGACCGATGAAGAATTTGATTTCCTGGCCGAAGATTTGAGACAGGTGGTTGTACCTGATCTGGCCATATTCGCAGAGGTGAAAGGAAAGCCCGTCGGGTTCTCACTCTCGCTGCCTGACATAAATTACGCCTTGAAGTTTAACAAGAAGGGCCGGCTGTTGCCCGGCGTGTACCATCTTCTGACGAAGAAGAAACAGATTCATTGGGTGAGAATTATGGTGCTGGGTGTAATTCACAGCTACCAACAAACCGGTATCGCTGCCGTGCTGTTTTACGAAACGGCGAAGCGCGGTGTGAAACTTGGTTACAACGACGGCGAGGCTTCGTGGGTTCTTGAAGATAACCTGATGATGAATCGCAGCGCCGACTTGCTGAACGCTGAGAAATATAAAACTTACAGAGTCTACAAAAAAGAATTCTAACCGGAGGTTTCGAAAGACATGCCTGTAAAGAAAGTAGATAAGATATGGATGAACGGGGAGCTGGTTGATTGGGATGATGCTAAAGTGCACGTGCTGTCTCATGTGATACATTACGGATCCAGTTGGTTCGAAGGAATCCGATGTTACGATACGGCGAGAGGATCGGCGATCTTCAGACTTGGGGAGCATTTGAAAAGGCTTCAAAACTCCGTGAAGATTTATCGCGCCGAAATACCGTATTCTCAGGAAGAACTGAGACAGGCCGTGATGGAGACGATACGAGCTAACAAGATGAAAGCCTGTTACATTCGGCCTGTGGTATTCCGAGGTTACGGTGACGTCGGGGTGAACCCTTCGAATAATCCGGTAGACACGGTAGTCGCAGTCTGGGATTGGGGTCAGTACCTCGGTGCAGGAGCCCTGGACGATGGAATTGAAGTCTGTGTATCAAGCTGGAGGCGCCCCGAACCCGATACATTTCCGACCATGGCTAAGACGGGCGGCAATTACATGAACTCGCAGTTGATCAAACTCGAGGCAATTGCGAACGGTTACAGTGAAGGTATTGCACTGGATTCAAACGGCTACATAAGTGAAGGAAGCGGTGAGAACATCTTTGTCGTTATGGACGGCGCGCTCTATACGACTCCGCTTCATGCCTCGATACTTCCCGGCATTACTAGAGCGAGCGTATTGCAGTTGGCTAAGGACGCCGGTATCGAAGTCAGGGAAGAAACCATGCTCCGGGAGGTACTCTACGTTGCTGACGAAGTGTTCTTCGCCGGTACCGCCGCGGAGTTGACGCCGATCCGATCGGTCGATAAGATAAAGGTCGGCAACGGCAAGCCCGGTCCGATTACTCGCGAGATGCAGAAACGCTTTTTTGAGGTTGTAAGGGACGGCGTGGATAAGCATGATTGGCTGAGTTTTGTCTATGATTAATCTCAAACGCTCCTAAGTGAGGGAACCATCCTGAAATGGCAGAGAAAGCATCTACTCGAAGCATTCTATGGCAGAACTTTTTCAGGAAGCAGGATGAAGAAGAAAGCTCGTTGAGTGCACTGCTCTCCAGAGTCCCTATCTTCTCTGATCTGACGGGAAGGGAACTTGGAAAGGTCGGTTTGGTCGTTCACCACCGTGAGTATGATGCGAATGAGTATGTGTTCAGTCAGGGGGACCCGGGGCTCGGGATGTACGTCATCGAAGAGGGTCGGGTAGAAATTGTATGCGCAGACAAGAACGGTACCGAGAGAAGACTGGCCTCTTTGAAGGCCGGAGATTTTTTCGGCGAGCTTTCGCTGCTTGACGAGTCTGTTCGCAGCGCTTCGGCAGTCGCTAAGACAGAGTTGAAAATCATCGGCTTCTTTAGGCCTGATTTGCTGGGACTGCTGAATCGCTCGCCAAAGCTGGGGACCAAGATATTATTGAAGTTGGGGGAAGTCATCGGAACCCGATTGAGGATTACGAATGAGGAAATCAGTAATCTGAGCACCGAGTTGGAATTGAATCACGAAAAAAAACGGGGAGGGAGCCATGCCGACAGTCAGTCTTAAAAAGATCCTGGTACCGCAGGATTTTTCCGATTATTCTCTTCATGCTCTGAAGTATGCAATTACCTTTGCAGAACTCTTCAAGTCCGAACTGATCATTCTCCACATCGTGGAACCGATCGTTTATCCTGCGGACTTCAGCTTCGGTCAGGTCAGCATCCCGGCGATGGAAGAGGAGATCCGCAAGCATAGTGAAGAACAATTGAGCGAGCTTCTTAGCAAAGAGGTGCCTGAAGGCATTAAGGCAACGCCGATGATCAGGGTCGGCAAGCCTTTTATCGAGATAGTTGAAGTAGCTAAAGCTGAGAACGCGGATCTCATAGTCATATCTTCACATGGAAGAACCGGTATGGATCATGTGTTGTTCGGAAGTACCGCTGACAAAGTTGTAAGAAAAGCGCCGTGCCCGGTCCTCACAATCCGCCCCCACGAACATGAATTTGTCGTACCTTAGGGGGAACACGCGGCTAAGCAGGGGGTGCTGCCTGTGAGCGCCGATTTCGCAACCTGTGAAATCGGCAGATGGTCTTGCTACCTACTGATTTGGATTCGGGAGTCCGCGTATGACACCGGGCGTTGACGCTGAAGACTTGTACGCTGTGATTACAGTCCGTATTTCTTTCTCTTACGCCACAGTGTAGCCGGGTCTATTCCAAGGATTCGCGATGCCTCCTCAACGGTTGGTGTCTCTCGAATCACTCGGGAGATGTAGTCCATTTCGAGTTTCTCCAACGACACAAGCCGCTTACTCTCTTCTTTTTGAAGTTCATCAGGCAGGTGATACACCTCTATTCTTCTTCCATGGGCGAGCAGAACCGCTCGTTCAACTACGTTCTCAAGCTGGCGAATATTGCCAGGCCATCTATATTCAGTAAGGAGCCGGAAAGATTCCGCCGAAATTTCAGGAGGATTCTCGCCTGCAAATCTCTTGACAAAGTGTTTTATCAGAAGTGGTATGTCATCTGCACGTTCCCGAAGAGGGGGGAGTTTTATCTTGACCCCGTTGATTCTATAATACAGGTCATCGCGGAATGTTCCTGCGCCCAACGCTTCTTTCAGGTCGCGGTTTGTGGCTGCGATAAATCTGACATCCACTTTCATCGTCTGCGAGTCTCCCACTCGCTCAAATTCTCTGCTTTGAAGAAAGCGCAGCAGCTTTGCCTGCGTCGTTGTCGGTATCTCGGTTATCTCATCGAGAAACACCGTCCCACCGTCCGCTATCTCGAATCGTCCCTGCCTGTCGCGCACGGCACCGGTAAAGGAACCCCGGATATGACCGAACAACTCGCTTTCAAGCAGGCTTTCAGAAAGTGCCGCACAATTTACGGTAGTGAATGGGGCGTTGGTTCTTGAGCTGGACTTGTGAATGAACTTTGCGAGGAGTTCCTTGCCCGTACCGCTTTCTCCCTCTATCAGCACGCTGATGTTCGTGTCGGCGACCTCTCGTGCGAGGTTGAGGAGAGAGAGCATTTGAGTATCTGTTGTTATAATATCTTCTGCGGCCTGGTATTGATGCAGTTGCTGTTGAAGGTCTCGCAGCTGCTTCTGTAGTGCAAAATGGTCGTACACTTTCTGAGCGAAGTGCTGCAATTCCTGGAAGTCAAAAGGCTTCTGCAGATAATCGTATGCACCCTGCTTGATTGCCTGGACGGCGCTGTCCACAGACCCGTGTGCGGTAACGATGACTGCGACAATATCATGGGAAAACTTCCTTACCTCTGTCAGAAGCTGGAGTCCGTCTATTGGATACATCTTCAAATCAAAGAAACCTATATCGAATTGCCTCTGAGCGGCGATTTTCAGCGCCTCGTCAGGCTTGGAAACGGCCGTGACTTCGAGACCAATGGATTCGAGGCATATCTTCATAGTACGAAGAATGTTCTGCTCATCGTCCACTAATAACACACTTGCTTTCATGCTTATAATTTTCTTTCGGGAGCTACTCGTTTCTTAATCGGCAGTGAAAATGTGAAAACCGTTCCGACACCCACTCGACTGTCCACCCATATGCGTCCGCCATATAGCTCGACGATCTCCTTTGCTATTGAAAGTCCCAGGCCTACCGAGCCGGGCGAGTCCTGCAGCTGAACGAACCGGTCGAAGACTTTTTCAAGTTCTTCAGGCTCTATTCCGCATCCGGTATCGCGAACGGAGACGATGAGATCTTCTCCGTTCGTCGTCGCGTCGATGGTCACGTTACCGCCCGATTCGGTGAACCTCAGTGCGTTCGTGACGAGGTTGGAAACAACCCATGACAGCTGCTGGAAGTCGGCAACGAACTCCGGTATCTCCGCATCCACATTCGCTATTAGCTTTACGTTTTTGTCCTTGAATTGCAGGAGTACGGGCTGAATTGAAAAGTCTACCAGCGATTTCGTGTGCACTCTGTCTTCCTTCAGCTGAATCTTTCCGGATTCCAGCCGGGAAAGTTCGAGCAGTTCGCGTACAAGTTTGGTCAGACGTTCCGCATCTTGCTTGGCTGCAATCAGGAGTTCGCGCTGTTTCTTGTTTACATGTCCTATGTGCTCGTCCTTCAGAATGTCGAAGGTCATGTTAATCGATGTGAGGGGTGTGCGGAATTCATGAGAGACACGCGCCATGAATTCTGATTTCATCTTGTCCAGTTCTTTGAATTGTGTAACATCCTGCAAAATCAATATCACACCCATAATCTTTCCTGAACTATCCCAGGAAGAATTCAGTTTTATCCTGAAGTACCTGTCTTCTCCATCTACACGCAGCTCGAAATAGGGTGGAATGTTTGTTGGGCTCTTACCCTGAAGATACTCCGACAAATATTTGTTGAGTGTGGTGTTTCTTATGACCTGGTTGAACTCTTTTCCGATGGAAGCGTCCTCTGAAACGTCGAATACTGCTTCGGCGAGCTGGTTCATAAGCACAATTCTCCCATCCTTGTCGGCTACCACTATCGGGTCGGAAATCGTGCTTACGATGGCCTCGGATTTCTTCTTCTCCGAAATCAACTTTTCAATGTTGATCTCCTCGTATTTCATCAGACGCTCAGCCATCCTGTTGAATTCGCCGGCCAGCTCTCCAATCTCGTCGTTAGAATTTATATCTGCTCTAACATCCAGGAAACCGCGGCCGATCTTACGGACGGTATCCGTGAGTTTTTCTGCAGGTTCGAGTATATACTGTGAAAACTGCCAGCTTGCGACTATGCTCAATACGATGGCCAGCAAAGCCGCCCCAAGAACGGCGAGGGTTGCCCGGTTTGAGATATAATTTGCCTTTGCGTCGGTTTCGACCATCGCGTTATGATTCATGTCGAGAAGCTGGAAGCAGCCTTCTTTGATCTGATTGAATAGCGGCATGATGCTGTTGTAATGGTAGTTCTGAGCATATATATGACCGCGTGTCTGCAGAATTGTTTTCAGAGTGTCGGTGGCCTTCGTGTAGTTGGCATATGATTTACTTATGTCTACCAGTGTATTCGCACCAAGCTGGGATATGTTTGACTCGCGGGCCTGGTTGAACCATGTGAAGAAGTTTCTTCGATTATCCTGAAACTGATTATATCCGGTATCGATCATCCCGTTGAGCATTGTCAGCTGGGCGCTGTTGTCCCGTTCGAGTGAAACGAGCATGTTTTGAGCCGCGATCACGTTCAGATAATTCTGTCTTATCATCGTAGTGATCGTTTCCGTGAGCTGGTTGAAATTGTATATCGACCAGACGCTGACTACAACGTTTATTATCACCAGCACCGTGAAACCGGCAGCGACCTTTGCTCTTAATGTGCTAAACATGTATTCTGCTCGTCATCCTTCGTACAATAAGTTTGCAAACAGCGCGATAAATTTCAATGAGAAGTTGACGCGGAGGCTGGCCGGAAAGACTCAGCGGATTCCCGGATTGCGGAAATATTCCTCTTCGATGGCAGGAAATATGACGCACTCGACCTCATCTGCTCCGTTAAGGTGTAGCTTTTGCCTGATTTGTGAGCTTTTTCGAGCCTCAAATTCTACTTGCGCCTGGCACGCAGGTTGAATTATATCAAACACGATGAGCACTAGCGACAATAAACCGGTACTGGGAGTCATCACAGATGAAGCGGCAATGTATGACCTGCTAGCCAAATTCCTGGTGAAGGAAGGGTATGAAGTGAAACGTGCGTCGCACGATCCTTCGGCCGATGACGACTTTGCGTTGATTGTATATGCACCAACGCGCGAAACAAGTCATTCAAAAGATTGGTTTGATGACTTAATGAAGAAGAAGCGTGCGGTGCTTGTTGTTCAGTGCTGCGATGAAGACTATGTTGACCTCGATGACAACGTTGTTGTGATGTCTGAACGTCCGCTCAACCTCAGACAGTTAAGCAATACGATTGAGAAGACGATAGAGACTTCTGCTTCAAGAGGAACTCCTATGTCTGGTGTAAAAGTGGGCGGCGGCAAGTCGGGGAAATAGTAGCTTCGTCAAGTTCTTTCAGGGTTTGATTTTGATCGGCGTGAAACGGAATTTTTTCGTGACTCTTTCAACGGAACAGAAGAGTTTTGGGCTGCTGATTTATTTGAATGCCACTCGCTCAGGGGAAGGCACTGCCATATCTCGGCGGCCCAAAAGTTTGTATTGACTCAAGGATATCCTCTTTCCTCCTCCTCCTCCTGCTGCCAGGGAACTCCACAAGGACTCTGGCAGCAGTTTCTTTTATGAGGTGTGGTAAGTTTGCTCACGATGTGCCATAAAACCACAGAATTTTTCCCCGTTTGGAGATTCGGCCTCGGCGTAGCCTTGGAATCATCCAAAATCAGCTTTTTTGAAGGTGTAGATTTGCTGAAGTCGGCACAGGGCTTGAACATATCGTAAATAAATGAAATCAGAAGACCTTTCTAAATTTCACGAGCTTGTCGTACTGAGATTGAAGGAGTTGCTCTCATCTAGACACGGGCTTACGGTGAAAGACAACAAAGAAGACGTCCTTGAAGCGGCCTCTAGATTTGATGCGGCGGATTTGAATGAATTGGTCTTTGCATTACGCCGAATCGAGAAGGGTATTTACGGACAATGCGTGATTTGCAGACACGATATTCCGGTGGATGTTCTTAAGTCGAACTTGAATGCACGGCTCTGCCCGTCTTGTGAGACAGTGATGCGTGAAAAAACAGATCCTTCCAACTAGATGAAAACAAGATTATTATCCTTTTTGTTAGGCTCCATTTTGATAATCGGGGCGGCTCGTATTTCCCGCGCACAATCCAACGACGATTGTCTGGCTTGTCATTCGGACTCCACGTTAACTATGCAGAGCAAAGGTAAGACTGTCAGCCTGTACGTTAATCCGGATGTCTTCAAGAGCTCCGTGCACGGCGACGCGGGACTTAGCTGTGTGGATTGTCATCAGGGATTCAGTGCCGATGATGTCCCTCATAAACAGACTACGCCAAACGTAAGCTGCGATCAGTGTCATGATGTGCAGCTCCACGCACCCAAGGGAGCGACGTATCACATGGCCCACTCGTCGCTGCAGTGCTGGGAATGTCACGGGACTCACAACATAAAGGCAGCCTCAAAGCTCTCATCTGTCAACACATGTTTGAAGTGTCATAAGGCCCAAGATTCTTTCCTCGCGAGCGCGCATGCGAAAACGGAGCACGATAAATCAAAGATGACTTGCGAGACCTGCCATTCCAAAGCGCACTACGTTAAGAACGCTGCCGCACTTGCCGGAAGCGCTATCGACTCGCTATGTTCTCAGTGTCACCAGGGGGTTGCCGAGAAGATTGCTTCTGGAATTCACAAGGCCGTGTTCGGCAACGGCACTATGACCTGCGTCACTTGTCATACTGCCCACCACGCTGATACGTCAAAGGAAGTCATATCAAAGAATGCTTGCTTCAAGTGTCACACAAACTACAAGCTCTTCAAGGGTATTAATGCCGATAATGGTGAGCCTCTCACTTCACTAGTGGAATCTTATCAGCACAGCATCCATGCTGAATCTCTGAAAAAGACCGGCAAGGGGGCGACCTGCGTCGACTGTCACGGCTCACACACAATTAAGCCGCCGAGTGATCCGACGTCACCTGTGAATCGTGCAAACATAGTCGCTACCTGCGGAAAATGTCATGCAGATATTGAGGCGGAGTATCTTAAATCATCTCACGGGCAGGCCTATAAGAAAGGCCTTGCGGTTGCGCCTGTCTGCACCGATTGCCACACTGAGCACAGTATCGCTTCGATAAGCAGTCCCAAGTCACCGGTAAGCAGGCAAAACGAGCCGAAGATTTGTCTTAGCTGTCATTTGGGAAATCCGACCGTATTAAAGATGGTCGGCCTTTCGCATGCTTTTCTCGAAAGCATCAGGTACAGTGTCCATCTTGTTGCTCTGGAGAAGGGAAATTTGAAGGCTGCGACTTGCAGTGATTGTCATGGCGCTCACGCAATGCTCCCCGCAGGCAATCCAAATTCCAGAGTTTTTAGGAACAATATTCCGAAGACTTGCGGGCAGAGCGGGTGCCACACAAACGTCGAGGAGAAATATTTTGAAGGTATTCATGGGAAAGCGCTTCTCAATGGGAACAACGGCGCGCCCGTGTGTACAAGCTGTCATGGAGATCATCAGATCCTTGCTCCGAACAATCCGCAGTCTACAGTGTCAGGCAACAACATCGTACAGGTCTGCTCCAGCTGTCACGGCTCAGTTAAATTGACGCAGCGATACGGCCTGCCGTCTCACTCAGTTGGAAGTTATCTGGATAGCTATCACGGACTAGCGAAACAGGGCGGAATGACGACGGTTGCAAATTGCGCGAGCTGTCACGGTGCCCATGAGATATTACCGTCCTCGGATCCGAATTCCCCGATTAATGGGGCCAACTTAGCCAGGACCTGCGGGAAATGTCATCCCGGGGCGGACGCGAAATTTGCGGCTTTCCCGGTCCATGTAGCTCCAACCAGACATAATCAGCCGCTGTTGTTCTGGATATCTCAGATTTATGCCGTGCTCATAATTGGAACCATAGGACTAATGTTCCTTCACAATGTGTTCGACTTTGCTAAAAAGGCAAGACACAAACTTCAAGTGAGAAGAGGTACTGTGGTCGAGCATGTCGAGGTTTCCAAGAAGCTGTATACGAGGATGACTAAACCTGAATTGCTACAGCACTGGGGGCTCTTCGTAAGCTTCACCATGCTGGTAATTACGGGGTTCATGCTTAAGTTTCCGGATTCTTGGTGGGTACGTGCCTTGCGTGAGATCGGCGGAGGCGGCGAGCGTATGTTTGAACTGCGAAGCCTGATCCACAGGATCAGCGCCGTCCTTCTCATAGCAACTGCGCTGTATCATGTGTACTACGTTGCGTTTGCTGAACGGGGACGGCAGTTCATAAAGGACATGCTTCCTAAGCTGAAAGATGCTCGCGATATAGTCGGGATTGTGAAGTACTACCTGGGCTTGAGTAACGAGCGGCCAAAGTTCGACAGATTTAGCTACATCGAGAAGGCTGAATATTGGGCTTTAATCTGGGGAACCACTGTCATGGTTACAACCGGTCTCTTGTTGTGGTTCAACACGTTTACGGTCGGGACTTTCACTCTGCTCGGAATAGACGTGGCTACTCTGATCCATTATTATGAGGCGATTCTTGCTACGCTCGCTATTCTTGTTTGGCACATGTATTTCGTGATGCTGAATCCGGATGTATACCCAATGAACCTTTCTTGGTTGTTCGGAACGATAACAGAGGAGGAAATGCTTGAAGAGCATCCGCTGGAACTTCAAAGGCTAAGAGAAGAAGAAGAGAGACCGGAGCAGATTATTGTCCAAAATGGGAATGGCCCGGCCGGGAAAGACGAAGATGAAAAAGCCAAGATTGATTGACGCGAAAATGCAGAGACGGTTCGAGTTGATAATTAGGAAGAAGATCGGTGTCATGCTGCAGATAATGTACCTGCATCCCGATGAGCTTGTGGATCTGGAGAGCGGCGAGAAGTATATCTGTTCTGTTTGTGATCTGGAGCACAAGAGATGCGATGTTGAACCGGATTACAGATGCGAGATTGCCAGGAAGAGAGAAACGGAATTCAAAGAACTTGAACTTGCACTCGACAGGTTGAGAAAAGGCACTTTCGGCTATTGTGAAAACTGTTCGAAATTTATAGGCAAAAAGGAACTAGAAAAAATTCCGACCAGAACTTTTTGCAGCGCATGTGGAAGGGGAAATTGATGTTCGATTCGGCAGAGTTTGAATATCTGCATCTACCAAAAATAAATGGAGGTAACTAAATGCGAAAACTAACACTAATAGCCATGGCGATTGCCTTGACTTCAGTCGTATCGTTGGCCGGTGAAGCCAGCCATCAGTATGTCGGAGTCAACGTCTGCGCCATGTGCCATAAGACACCGAAAAACGGTGAGCAGTTCCAGAAGTGGCAAGCGAGCAAGCATTCTCAGGCCATGAAGGTTCTCTCAAGCCCCGAAGCTCTGAAGATTGCCAAAGAGAAGGGACTAAAGGGAGCACCGTCAGAGTCTCCGGAATGTCTACAATGCCATGAAACGGCCTACAATGCACCTGCCTCACAACTTGGCCCGAGGTTCAACAAGGAAGACGGCGTACAGTGTGAGACCTGCCACGGACCGGGTAAAGACTACATGAAGATGGACGTCATGAAGAATCAGAAACTAGCCGTTGCGAATGGTTTGGTTCTCCTTTCGATTAAGGATGGCAGTGCAGAGAAACTCTGCATGACATGTCATAACAAGAAGAGCCCGACCTTCAAGGGTTTCGACTTCAAGACTATGTGGTCCCAGATAGCTCATCCAGTTCCGGCAAATTAATTATGTCCTCTTTCATCTCCATAAAGGAAGGTGGGTTGTGAAAGTCGCTGTGCAAAAACGATCGGAAATTTGTGGAGAAAACCGGCATCGTGAAGACGATGCCGGCTCTTTTCTCCTGAATGAACTGACGATTAATTACTCGGCAAGGCTGAGAACCGATTCCTGGAGACGTGCACCGAAGCGTACGGTGCGCGGTTTCATAATCTTCGGGCTGCTTTCATTTCTCTTCCTTTTCCTCATGAACCCATTGGGAACCGGACGAGCTTATGGCCAAGCGGTAAGCGGTCGGTTCGTTACTTCGTTCTATTCTTACCAGCAATATGATACGACCGATGCTGCCAGACTCGATTTGCGAGGGTTCGAGGCTATGCAGTTGAATTTCGGAGCAGGGAATTACCAGCTGCATA
This sequence comes from Bacteroidota bacterium, assembly GCA_023480735.1. Lineage (GTDB taxonomy): Bacteria > Bacteroidota > Ignavibacteria > Kryptoniales > JAKASW01 > JAKASW01. The sequence continues at coordinate 13,348 of JAMCXB010000043.1, forward strand.
CGTATATACTTGCTACTAACGACTTCGTCACACCACTGCCCAATGATCCTTTGCTTAGGGCCGGCAATTTGTATTTAGAGGCGAGGAACATTGCTAATGTGGTGGACCTGAAACTCGGAAGGCAGCCGATTTTCAGCAAGGTGGGCGTTTCTTCCTTCGACGGCTTGAGCGCGGATGCCAAGTTCCTCAACAATCAGGTCTGCGTCGTAGCATTCGGCGGGGCGCTTCCGCCGGTCGACGAAAGATTTGAACTGAACTCCGACCTGAAGAACAATACCCTTTACGGTGGACAGGTATACTATTCTCCCATTGAGAATTTCAGAGTGGGCGGCGCCTACGTAGACAAGAACTTCAAGCCGCCAAGCTATTATGCTTATCGCCTGACAGACCTCCACAACACTCCAAGCTTCGGCGACAGTGTTTATATTGACCCGTCGGCTACGGCCTACCAGTTTGTCTCCGGCGATATCCTCTACTACAATAATAATGTCACCGGGTATGTTCGAATCGACTATGACCTTAACTTCGCGGATTTCAATCGTACCGAGTTTTCGTTTAGATATTCTCCAATAACTTCTCTTTCCGCTAATGTGGAATATTTTCATCGTGACGCGCGACTTCCGTTCAATTCGATCTTCTCTGTGTTCGACCATGCGGGTACAGACGAGTACGATCTGGGGCTGAACTACAGGCTTACGAATAATGTCAGTGCGTTTACGTCCGTCAGCAAGGTTTACTACACGGGAGACAATTCGACTCAGTATTCGATCGGTACAAATATTTATCTGTTCTCGGTGAACTTCTCCCACAATGACGGATTTGCAGGAAACCTCAACGGGCTGAACGCCCAATTTATGTACCCAATGTTCGAACGCAGGCTTGTTCTGATCGCTTCCGCATCGGCGATGGACTACAAGATACTCCAGGAGAGTTCTCTCCCGACGAATCGTCTGTACCCGCATGGTCGAACACAGACATATCGGCCGATCGATCTGCTCTCGTTCAACTTGCAGGGGCAGTACTATCAGAACCCCGTGTATAAGAACGACGTCAGGGGATACCTGCAGGTGAACTACTATTTCTTCAAAAGTTTTGATTCCAATTGATGGAGGCGCAGATGAAAAGATCTATACTCTTTGGAATTGTCAGTATCGTCGCGCTCCTGTCAATCTCGAATCTTTATGCGACGAAGGATGCTCCTAAGGTTGACAATGCGAAACTGATAAAATTCTCTCATTCGTTGCATATTAACGATGTAGGCGCCGCTTGCACGGATTGTCATACGAATGTCACGAGTAGCACGAAGGAGACCGATTATCTTATACCAAACATGTCGGTTTGTTACTCCTGTCATGACCAATCATCGACAAAGTGCGAGTTCTGTCATACTTCCTCGGACAGCAGCACTTATCGCGATCTCGTTCAGACGCCAAGCCCGGTATACTTCTCACACAAGCGGCATGCGGGCGTACTGAAATTGAAATGCGAGACTTGTCATCAGGGATTGGACAAGGTCAAGTATGCGGAGGAAGCGCCTAACGGCGGTCTTCCGAAAATGGAACAATGTACGGTTTGTCACGGCCAGTTAAGCAACAACTTCAAAACTAAGAATGTCAGTCATGCCATAACCCCGGCTCCGGGTGCATGCGGCGCATGTCATAAAGACTTGACGCAGCTCATTCCCGAGTCACACAAAATGCCTGACTTTATGACGCAGCATAAAGATTTCGTCAATGCTACCGGTCCGCAAAATGATTGCAGGTCGTGTCACTCTCCTACATCATGTCAGGAATGTCATGACGCAGGCAACTTTGCGAAGGACCTGACGCCGGGTCAACTGTATGTGCCTTCGACTCCGTCACTTTCGCCATTGACTGCCCATAAGGAACTTACGTTCCAGAAGGTGCATCCGTCTAATTTCAGATTCACACACGGAATAGAGGCAAAGGGACGCGAGAGCACTTGCTACACTTGTCATGACGAGAGGACATTTTGCGTGCCATGCCACAACTCCGAAGCCAACGGCGCTCGCATCGAGCCGGTATGGCACTTCGGAGGGGACTTCGTGACGCTCGGGGTAGGCAGTGGCGGAGGAAGACATGCACAATACGCGAGAAAAGACATTGAAAGCTGTGCAAGCTGTCATGATGTCCAGGGCGCCGATCCGGTTTGCATAACCTGTCACACGGATCCGGATGGAATAAAAGGGGATGACCCAAGAACCCATGCTCCATTCTTTATGCGTGACGTTAATGGAGACTGGCACACAAATCCGGGATCGGTCTGCTATGTATGTCATACCGATCCTAATGCGCATCCGGGCGGAAAGCCGGGTGTCGGCTTTTGTGGTTATTGTCACGGCAGCAATCCGGGAGACTGAGAAATGAAAAGATACATTGAAATGATACTAGCTATTGCTGTGGGCTTCACCTTTAGTTCATGCAGTAAGCTGCAAAACAATGTCCTCGCCCCTGCCTCGGTACAGGATGTAGTTCATCCGGCAGGGTGGACGGACCTCAATTCGGCGGAATTTCACGGGACGTACATCAAGGAACATAATTACGATCTGGGCACGTGTGCGTCATGTCACGGTGCGGATTTTCGAGGTGGGATTTCCGGCAAATCGTGTTACACCTGCCATGAGGAAACTAATGGTCCGTTGGCATGCAACACTTGTCATGGCAGTCTGACCAACTCCGCTCCACCCCCTGATCTGTCGGGTAACACAAGTACATCTGATGCCGGAGTCGGCGCTCACCAGAGCCATCTTGAGGGGAACAGTTATCTATCCTCGGTGGCCTGTTCTTCATGCCATGGTCGTGCCGCAGGCGGCCGGTCCCGGTATTCACCCGGCTGGTTCTCAACCTGCCGTGGTGGCTTTTTCAGGAATTGCCACGACTCAGACTAACACGCCGGGGTCTCGTTTCTATGACAGTAGTCAGCCGACGATCACGCCACAGCCGATGTTCAATCAGCAGACGCTGCAATGTTCGAACACCTATTGCCACGGTGATTTCAAGAACGGAAACAATTACTCGCCGACCTGGAACAAGGTTGCTTCGGGGCAGGCCGCATGCGGTACCTGTCACGGTATTCCACCCAATACGCCGATTCATAAGGGACAGACTTTGCTGACCTGCTACCTCTGTCATGAACCCATGATGGGTCCGAACGGGGTTATACAGGACAGCTCGCTCCATGTGAATGGCAAGCTTGAACTGTACGGCAAGTCGGTCTCAGTGTGGTGACCGCCGGGACCTGTTGGGTGCAGAAGAAAAACATATTCGAGAGATAGATATTCGCCGGTAAGATGGAAAGCCAAGGGTATACGAGATGTCCTTGGCTTTCTTCTGTATGGATAGTGCTCCTGAATGCAACCGCCTGTTTCTATCCAACGATTTTGATGCTTCTTAGGGTCTAAAACATTATCTTAACATTTCGTCCGCAAATAGCAGGAAAGAATTGACAGAGCTTACCGACATAAAAGGCTGGCTGGTAGATTTGGATGGAACTCTTTATCTAGGGGAGACCATTCTACCCGGAGCGATTGAATTTGTCGAGAAACTAGAATCACAGAAGCGAAGGTTCAGGTTCGTCTCAAATACTACAGTCTACTCCCGTAGACAAATTGCAGATAAGTTGAAACGTCTCGGGATGAATGCGAGTGAAAGACAGATATTCACGGCGCCTTCGGCTGCGGCAGAATTACTGAGAACATTCGGCGGAGTCAAATGTTATCTGGTCGTTGCCGATGCGTTGCGCGAAGAATTTGAAGGATTAGAGATTTCCGAAAGGAATCCGGACTACGTGGTGATTGGAGATGTCCGCGGGGAAATGAACTATGAGCTGCTGAATAAGGTGTTCAGGCTTGTCATGGGTGGTGCGGAGCTGATTGCCCTGCAAAAGAATAAATTTTTCAGGGGATCTGAGGGTTTGCAGATAGATGTCGGAGCGTTTGTGGCCGGTCTGGAATACTCTTCGAATAAACAGGCGAAAATCATAGGCAAGCCTTCGAGGCAGTTCTTCAATCTTGCCGTGCATGATATCAGGATGGAGGCAGGGGAGCGGTGGCTCTCAGCGGACTTTGGAATGGTTGGAGATGATATCGAGTCGGATATTAAAGGTGCCATGGACGCGGGCTTGATAGGAGTGCTCGTTAAAACGGGCAAATACAACGACTCCTACAGTGAGCACTTTGGAATTGTTCCCGAGTACTCTTTCGACTCCATCAAGGACTTGAGCGAGAGACTCGGTTGATCCTTGATCCAAGCCGGACTATTCCTATTTGAATTCCTATTACGACCTGTTCGCGTAACCCCACACTTATGGTTTCTCGCCAAGCCGCAAAGCGAACCGCTCGTCAACATTTCTTTGCGTTCTTGGCGCCTTTGCGAGAGAAATAACCCTTTCAGTGAGGCATTACCTGTTCGCCCAGAAAGTTGTTGCTTTTCTGCGGCCCATTTGATTATTATCTTGCCGTAAACTAATGAAAAATTTACAAGTAATTGATCATCCCCTAGTCAAGCGGGACGTGAGTCTCCTGCGCGCAAAAGCGACCACAAGCGAGGATTTCAGAATAGTCATGAGAAGGCTGACCTCTATCATGGTCTATGAAGTCACCAGAGACCTGAGGCTGGCCTCGCATTCCATTGAAACTCCGTTGGAGAAGACCGACGGGTTTACTCTGGCGGATGAAGTGATTTTGGTCCCTGTGCTGCGCGCTGGACTCGGCATGCTCGAAGCTTACTTGAGTCTGCTTCCAAACGCGAAGGTCGGACACGTAGGCGTATATCGAGATGAGACGACGCTGAAACCCGTCGACTACTACGCGAAATTTCCCCCTAACCTTTCAAGGAGTGTCGTGATACTAATCGACCCGATGCTCGCCACTGGCGGGAGTGCCTCGGCGGCAATCAGCTATCTTGAAGAGCGCGATGCGAAGAATATTCGCCTGAACTGTGTGGTGGCAGCGCCAGAAGGAGTTGCGCTTCTCGAGAAGGAACATCCGAATGTGAGAATATACGCTGCAGTTCTCGACAGGGCACTCAATAAGAACGGTTATATTGTACCGGGTCTGGGCGACGCGGGAGACAGGATTTACGGCACCTGAGTATCGGTGCGGGAAACACAAGTCAGCATGAAGTCTGAGCAGGACGAGAGAGTCTACGGATCCGGGAATGAGAACCTGCCGTCAAATACCGTCACAAAGGAAAGGCTGCGGGCTTATTACGACAGATTCTTTGAGAGCTCAGAGTTCAGACACTACGATGAGGGCGCAACCCGGAAAATCCTGCGGTCGCTGGTAAGAAAGGCGGGGGTAGGGGAAGGAAAAACCGTTTTGGATCTCGGCTGCGCTACCGGGTTTTACACAGATCAGTTTCGTCATCTGGGGATGTCATCCGTAGGCATTGATATAAGTAGTGTAGGGGTATCTAAGGCGAGAGCGAAATATCCCGATCTTCCTTTTGTCGTCGGTGATGCGGCCAGACTGCCATTCAAACAATCTTCCTTTGACATCCTTTTCATGTCGGGTTGCAGCTTGACCAACACTCGTGACTTTCCGGCCATTCAGTCCTTCTTCGGGAGTCTGACCGACTATATCCTGAAAGGTGGGGCTCTGGTCGTTCTGAGTGCGAGCGATTTTTCCGGGGAAGAGGCTCCGATCAATGAATGGATCTATCATACCTATGATGAAATTCAGCGTTATGTAGACCGGGACAGCGTGCAGGTGCGTGGACCGTATGTCACAAACCTCAGGCTTCTCTCCAAGGTGGGTAGGATTGCTTTGAACAGGTTTACTTCTCTGGTACTCAGGAAAATACCCGGTAGAAGGAGATGGAGCGTCGTCTATTTTATTGGAAAAAAGGGGAGTTAGCTCGCAAATAGTTTGCCCACTATGAAAGTAGCTGCGGCTGCCAGTCCACCAATCGTGACGCTTTCCAAGCCGCTCCTCCAAGGGCTCTTTCCCGTAACCGCGGTTTTTGCCGCACCAACGCCGAAGAGAGAAGATAGTGTCAGGATCGCGCTGGCAATTAATCCGTTGTCAGGACGCATGAAAAAATACGGGATAATCGGCATGAGAGCACCGAAAGCATAAGCGCCTCCCGTAGCGATTGCCGATTTCAAAGGGGACACTGTCGAGTCTAATGAGAGGCCGAGCTCTTCCTGCATCATGATGTCAACCCAGCGTTCTTTGTCTGAAGTGATATGTGAGATGACCTTTTCCAGGATTTCCCCTGTGAAGCCTTTGGAACGGTAGATGTTACGAATCTCCTGGCGTTCGACTTCAGGGAAGTTATCGACTTCAAAGCTCTCACGGTTCATCTCGCCGCGATAGTACTCGATCTGTGATTTTGTCGAGAGGTAAGCTCCGAGGGCCATTGATATTGTCCCACCAATGAGTTCCGCCAGTCCGGCTATCAGGATTACTTCGCTCTTGACGCCGGCACCGTTGACTCCCGAGGCAACAGCAAAGGCGGCAATCAGGCCGTCGTTTGCCCCGAAGACCAACTCACGGACTATGCTTCCACCGGGAATATGTAATGCCTCAGTATGGTGGCGTGAGTCCTTCGTATTCATAGCCTTGCCGCGCCAGGACCACTTTGCCATAAGTAGCTCCTTTTTTAAAATTTAGGACATATTGGGTGACCATAAAACCAGATGGCATGATTTCTTCGATTTTTAAGGCAAAGATTAGGCCTTCGCCCGAAACGATCGTTTTATGGTTCCAGTTCAGGTCCCGTCCGACCGCCCACTGAATTGCGCGTTATCTTGACTGATTTAGATTGAATTGCTATATTACTAAACAAAATTCGGAGAAAAAATTGTCTGTTGAAGCTTCAACGAAAAGTTTTGCGAAAGAGGATGTCGAGCGAAAGTGGCTTGTCGTCGACGCGAATGGAAAGACACTTGGACGGTTGGCAACCAAAGTTGCATCTCTACTGAGAGGGAAGACCAATCCCCGGTTTACGCCGCATTCTGATACAGGCGATTTTGTGATCGTAGTAAATGCCGAGAAGGTGAAAGTAACCGGCAAGAAAATGGATACAAAGGTCTACTTCCATTACACCGGTTATCCCGGCGGCGCGACGTACACAAAATATCGGGAACTTATCGAGAAGAAACCGGAAGTTGTAATAGAACATGCGGTCAAAGGAATGCTGCCAAAGAACCGCTTGGGTGCACGGCTCTTTACAAAGCTTAAGGTATATGCTGGATCTGACCATCCACACAAGGCTCAAAAGCCAACTGCAATTGAAATATAATCAGGAGTTTTAATGGCTTCAGTTCAAAACGCACAAGTAGCCGTTGGAAGGAGAAAGACCTCAACGGCGAGAGCGAAACTTGTGCCCGGTTCCGGTAAAATTTTTGTCAATGATCAACCGCATTTCGAGTACTTTCCGGTTGTCTCAGTTCAGAACGAGCTTACGAAGCCGTTCGAGGCGACTGAGACACAGGGTAAGTATGACGTCTACGCCGTTGTGGAGGGAGGCGGGTTGTCGGGACAGGCCGGAGCTCTCAGACTCGCGATCGCCAGAGCCTTAGTAAAAGAAGGCGAAGAAATGCGAGGCAGGTTGCGTGCGGCAGGCGTTCTGACGCGAGACCCGAGAATGGTCGAGCGAAAGAAGTATGGACGCAAGAAGGCACGTAAACGCTTCCAGTGGACAAAGCGTTAATTAGTTAAAATAATCATACTTCCCAAGCTGATTTCTCGCATATAGCGGGAGTCCGCTTCCCGGGCCGGTCGAACGATTGGGAGTACTCAATAAGTTCGACCTGGAAACTCAGCAAGTGAGTCGCAGAGGCAGGGAATTCACGCGGCGGTGTGACCTGAGCGTCATTCCGCGTGGAGATGAGGGAAGTAGAAGTGATGCCGGAGGCGGGTTGGCTTCCGGCAGCAAAAAAACCAAAGGAGCAACAATGCCAAGAGTAACTGTAGAAGCACTCCTCTCATCGGGTGCTCATTTCGGACATCTAACCCGCCGTTGGGATCCCAAGATGAAGCCCTACATCTTCATGGAACGAAACGGGATCCATATTATTGACCTACGCCAGACACAACAGCTTCTTGAAGAGTCTTGCGACGTAATGGCTAATCTCGCTGCCGAAGGGAGAAAGGTCCTTTATGTCGGAACAAAGAAGCAGGCGCGCGATATAATTCGTCAACAGGCTGAAAGGGCTGGAGTCCATTACGTTACCGAGCGATGGCTCGGCGGAATGCTTACCAACTTCACTACAATCCGCAAGAGTGTCAGGAGGCTTCAGCATATCGAAAAAATGGAAAGTGACAATACGATCGAGAGCCTGACGAAAAAAGAAGGTCTCCGCCTGAAGAGGGAGAAGGAGAAGCTTGACAAGATACTCTCCGGTGTCCGCGATATGAATAAGCTTCCCGGTGCTGTGTTTGTTGTGGATATAAAGAAGGAACATATTGCCATAAAGGAAGCGGAAAGACTGGGTATCCCGATATTCGCGATGGTTGATACGAACTGTGATCCTGATCCGATCGACTATGTAATCCCTTCAAACGATGATGCGGCGAAGGCGATAGAGGTTGTAGTGACTGCATTGACCGACGCCTATGTGGAAGGAAGCCAGCGCGCGAAAGAATTGAAAGTTGAAGCTATGATGGAGCATTCCGCGGGATCTGCCGATGCGTCCACCAAAGAAGGAACTGGAAAGTAAAAATGGAAATAACGGTTGAAATGGTAAAATCCCTTCGGGACCTCACCGGAGCGGGGATGATGGAGTGTAAGAAAGCTCTTCAAGAAACAAACGGTGACATGGAGCAGGCAAAGAGGGTCCTTCGGGCTCATGGCGCACAGGTCGCGGAGAAAAGGTCAGGCCGGGAAGCCAAACAGGGCGTCGTTGAATCGTACATTCATGCCGGCGGACGCATCGGAGCAATGGTCGAAGTCAATTGCGAAACGGACTTCGTAGCCCGGACCGAAGAGTTTAAGCAGCTCGCCCGGGACATCGCTATGCAGATCGCCGCAATGAGCCCGCTCGTTGTGAGCCGTGAAGAGGTCCCCGCGGAGCTTTTGCAGAAGGAATTAAGCGAGTATCGCGAGGAAGCTTCATCAGAGGGAAAGTCTGAGGAAGTAGCCGAGAAGGTCACGAATGGGAGACTCGAGAAGTTTTATCAGGAAGTCGTCCTCCTTGAGCAGGCATTCATAAAGGACCCACAGCGAATGATCAAGGATCTAATTACCGATATGTCCGGAAAGACGGGAGAGAACGTGTCGATCAGAAGGTTCCAGAGGTTTGAGCTTGGAGTCGATGGTTCAAGGTGAAAAGCGTTGTGAATCTCCGTTAGCACTTGTTGCGTAGAGGGTTTCGGAAGCTGCACTAGCTTGTGAGGGTGCAGCTTTTTTTATGTGTTGAGATGATAAATCAGAAGGAGGAACTATCGTGGATCTGAAATATAAGCGGATACTTTTGAAACTTAGCGGAGAGTCGCTTATGGGCGACAAAGGGTATGGTATTGACCCGGTTGTCCTTACGCAATTTGCGAATGAAGTCGCCTCGGTGCATTCCCTAGGCGTTCAGGTCGGGATTGTAATCGGCGGAGGCAACATTTACAGGGGCATTGCCGCAGCAGCAGATGGCGTGGATAAAGTAGTCGGTGACCAGATGGGCATGCTCGCTACGGTGATAAATGCTTTGGCCTTGCAGAACGTTCTGGAAAAAAAAGGAATATATACGCGGTTGATGAGCGCTATAACAATGGAGGAGATTGCCGAGACGTATATACGAAGACGTGCCATCCGCCACCTTGAGAAGGGGCGAGTGGTGATCTTCGGGGCCGGGACGGGAAATCCTTATTTTACTACCGATACTGCCGCCGCCCTGAGAGCGGTCGAAATTAAGGCAGACGTGATTATAAAGGGAACCCGCGTGGATGGAATTTATGATTCCGATCCGGAGAAAAACCCCGCCGCTGTCAAGCTGCCTGAGATTACATACATGGATGTCTTGCAGAAAGACTTGAAAGTGATGGACCTGACCGCGATCACTCTTTGCCGCGAAAACAAGCTGCCCATCGTCGTGTTCAAGATGACGGCGCCGGGGATGATGGAGTGTAAGTCTCGGCAATCTCAAAAGAGTCGTAACTGGGGAAGGGATCGGTTCAACCGTTCTCCAGTCGTGAACAGTCGATCAATAATTCGGAGGAGCTTATGCTTGATAAGATAATTCACGAAACGGAAGACAAGATGAAGAAAGCGGTTGAGTTCACCCGTCAGGAGCTGACTAAACTCCGATCCGGAAAGGCAACCGTAGCTCTGTTAGATGATATCAAAGTCGATTACTATGGTCAGAAGATGCCTATAGGTCAGACTGCGTCCGTCAACGCGCCGGACGCTCATCTCGTCGTGGTGCAGCCCTGGGACAAGTCGATGATTCAGGAAATTGAAAAAGCGATACTCGCGGCAAACATAGGTCTGACCCCGTCGAATGACGGATCGGTGATCAGACTTCCAGTACCGCCTCTTACCGAGGAAAGACGGAAGGAACTCGTAAAAGTCGCCAGGAAATTTTCGGAAGACGGCCGCGTCACCATTCGGAGTATTCGCCGCGACTCGAATGAACACCTCAAGAAGGCGGAAAAGGACGAACATGTTTCCGAGGACGAGAGAAAGAGGGGCGAGATAGAGGTGCAGAGGCTTACCGACAAGTATATCAAACAGCTGGACGATATCCTCGCGGGGAAAGAAAAAGAAATACTTGAGGTCTGAATAAGAAGGACCGGATGTGATTCATTTCAAAGCGGCGCAAGCCGCTTTTTTTTGTCTTCTAAAGTCAGGAGAGTGCGTCAGCAGTCCGCGGCTCAGCCAGGCCACCTACGGAAAGAGCCGGAAGGGTGATGGTCACCGTTGTCCCGCTTCCCATCTGGCTGTCTATCGCAATCGCGCCATGATGTGATTCGATGAGAGATCGGGCGATTGAAAGACCCAACCCGCTTCCGCGTTGTGCGGCGCCGGATGAACGTGACTTGTCGGCGCGATAAAATCTGTCGAACACGTGCGGGAGGTCCCGCGGAGGGATGCCGACGCCCTTGTCGACGATCAGCAGTCTTACAAGATCCTTCTCAGCTATCTGGACTACTCTTATTGTTTCTCCGTCGTATGAATACTTTATGGCGTTGTCCAGAAGATTGATGAACGCGCTGAGGAGTTTGTCCCTATCGGCGGCGACAAATACTTCCTCGTGTTCCCGGCCGGGAGTGTTCTGAACCTCGTAGTTTATCTGGATTGAACGCTGCGAAGCATACGCGGAAGTTTTGGAAATTGCGTCGAGTAGCAGTTCGTCGATTCTAATTGAGCGCATCTGAAGCTGAAGCTGCCCGCTTTCAAGTCGTGCCATGGTCAGCAGCTCGTCGACTATGTTCGTGATTCTCTTAATCTCTTCGACAGAACTGTTCAGGATACTCACGTAATCTTCCGGTGTGCGAGGATTCTTAAGTGCAACCTCGATCTCGCCAAGCAGGATTGTTAACGGGGTCTTCAATTCGTGAGATGCGTCTGCGGTAAATTGCCTTTGAAGCGTGAAGGCGTCTTCGATTCTGTCAAACATGGCATTGAGAGTCTTGGAGAGACGCGATATTTCATCGTCGACTCTCTTCGTCTCCAGCCGCCTGTCGAGATGTTCAGCGGAGATGGACTGTGCCGTACGAATTATCCGGTCAATCGGGTCGAATGCCTTCTTCGCTAAATAGAATCCCCCCAGAGCCGCCGCCAGGATGGTCAACGGAACCGCGATGAGGAGCAAAATGCGGAGGCCGAGGAGGCTTTGATCCAGGATCAAAGTGTTCGAAGCTACCTGGACAAGATATGTTGGGATGCCATTGTCGAACACGGGGTACGTAACGATTCGTAGGTGACCCTTTCTTATGAGGTGTGAAGATGTTCCTTTGTCAAGCGTCTGGAAGACTTGATGACGGCTGAGCGCGAGTGCAAGGACCTCAGGGGTAACCGGCAAATTGAGACTCTTTAGGCTTGTAGATTTGATTACTATTGTGCCGTCGATTGACAGAACTTGCACGTACTCGTTCGTGCCAAAGTTCGCCGTAATGGGCTGCTGGATCAGTCCTGACTGAATTTCCAACTCAAGGCGCTCATCTCCCTTGATCTGTCCGGCAATTTCAAGGGCATCGTTGCTCAAGTTGAGATCGAAATTCTGTGCGCTTTGGCGAGCATACAGGAAATAGAGCGACCCGGCAAAAATAGAAAGTGTGAACCCGAAGATTACGACAAAGAGCAGTGTTATTTTTGCTCTAATCGTCCTCATTTTCATCCCTTAATACGTAACCAGCCCCGACTATAGTGTGGATTAGCGGTTTGTCGAAATCCCTGTCAATTTTCTGTCGAAGCAGCTTAACGTAAACGTCGATTACGTTGGATTCCATGTCGAAGCTGACATTCCAGACGTGCTGAGCAATATAAGACCGCGACAGGATTTGCCCCTTGTTGCGCATAAGATATTCGAGAAGGGCAAACTCTCTCGTTGTTAAACGGATCGGGGTGCCATCGCGTTCGACTTTCCTTGAGACGGGGTCGAGTATCAGTCCTCCTACCTGAAGGACTGCAGATTTGTCTTGGCTTTTTCGTCGAAGCAGAGCCCTGATCCGGGCGAGGAGTTCTTCAAAATGAAAAGGCTTTGTCAGATAGTCGTCTGCGCCCGAATCGAGGCCCCGTACCTTAGCGTCGGTGTCTCCAAGGGCGGTTAACATCAAGACAGGTGTATCCACTTTCTTGCTGCGAATGTTTCGGCAGGTGGTTACCCCGTCCTGTGAAGGGAGGAGTACGTCGAGTATTATGGCATCGTAAGCGTTTTCGCAAGCCTGTTGTTCACCCTGCAGTCCGTCATATGCCACATCCACGGTATAGGATTGTTCCTCCAGGCCTTTACGGATGAAGGACGCTACTTTCTTTTCATCCTCGACGACAAGTATGCGCATTGTTCATTCTCTCTTTTACGAGAACGGTGGAGCAACTGAGATTGCTCCACCATGTCTGAATATTTTCTTTCAGCAGCAGATGCTGTCACTTGCCAGGCAAACCCGTCTGCCGACGATGCGGTTAAGAGCATAGACGGTAGGAGGTTCAGCGTCAGGGCTTCTCCGGCACCTTGAAATCTTTTAGCGCCTCGATAACGGCGTTTGCAACAGCGGGCCTGACTCTGGCGATTTTGTAGTTGTCTCTCGTCGGGCAGACGCGATTCGTTAGAAGGATTACGTATAATTTTCTAACGGGATCGACCCACACCGAAGTTCCTGTAAATCCTAGATGTCCCCAGGAATTGGGGGAGAAGTAACGTCCCGCGCTCGAGTGCTCGGGAGCTTTTGTGTCCCAGCCGAGAGCTCTTGTACTCAGACTCGAATGCCTCTTGGTAAAGAGTGCGATAGTTGAATCATGGAGATATCGATGGCCGTCGTATACGCCGCCGTTGAGAAGCATTTGCAGGTAGATAGCAAGGTCATGGCTGGTTGAAAAGAGACCCGCGTGTCCGGCGACGCCGCCGAGCGAGCGGGAGTTTTCATCGTGGACGATACCCTGCAATAGATGACCCGCCGCAGCGTCGAATTCTGTCGGAGCGCACATGTCAACGAGTGATAATGGCGGCGTGAACATGGTTTCGGTCATCCCAAGCGGTTTATAGAAATTCTTTTCCACATACTCATTTATGGGCATCCCTGTTATTTTCTCGATGACTTTTGCAAGGACGAGGAAATTAATGTCGCTGTAAACCATTTTTGTCCCTGTCTTGTAGACAAGCGGGCTGGCATAAAGCGAGTCGTACATTGCTCCGTGTGCTGCGAGAGCAGCCGGGTCGGTTAGGAAAAGCCTCGGGTGCTTCAGGAGTTCCATAAGGGTATCGTGCGGTATTGCTTTTGTGTCCCACAAGTGCCGCGGCGGATCCGGCGGAAGTCCGGAATCATGTACGAGAAGGTTCATGATGGTTACTTTTTCTTTTCCGTTTTGCCCGAACTGCGGGATGTATTTGACGACAGGCGCATGAATGTCAAGTTTTCCTTCATCGTAGAGCTTCATCGCTGCAAAGGTCGTGGCTATGACTTTTGTCAGCGAGGCGAGGTCATACATGGTTCTGAGCGTAATGCGTCTTGAGTAAGGGGAATAATCATAAGTCCCAAACGGCTTGTTGAACACGATTTTCCCGTCTTTTGCCACTAGAAGCTCTGCTCCGGGAAACGCGCTGTCGGCTATCCAGAAGTTCATAATTGAGTCGAGTCTAGCGAGCCGCTCGGCCGAGAAACCAGCCTCAATCGGGTCCGCATAGCTCAGGCTTGTCTTCTTCAGGTCGATCCCGTCTCCATACTTTGCAACTCCCGGAATCGTGACGGGAAGCTTCCCTGTTACATTTATCTCGCCGAAGAGCGCCTGAGCCGCCGCTTGGACGACGTACCTTGAACCGGAATAAGCGCAAACATAAGCAGACACGTTCGGAACGCTTCTCAAGAGATACGGGTTTCCGAATGAAACCATAACGCTCGGCTTGCCTTCGCTCAGGAGAGTATCCAGAAATCCCTGGATCGGCTTGCTAAAATCGACTGTACCTTGGCCTGCGCTCCAGCTGACGTAAGTGGGGAGCAGTACCATATCAGCCGATTGTGCGAGTTGATAGATATTATCAAAATCTATTTGGTTCGACCATGGGCCAACCTGTCTGTAGATTACGTCTCTATACCGGCTGGACAACTCTTGCCGGAACTGCTCGCCGGTTGCCGGATTTCCATTGTCGGACACTGTGAGGCACAGTATCTCCGGTGATTGATCATACTGAAGCGGAAGTATGTTTCCGTCGTTTTTCACTATGGTAATTGAACGGCGCGCCGCCTTTTCGGCCAACAGCCTGTGGCTTTGTATGCCTACTATCTTTGCAATGTTGGCTATGTTGATGTAGCGGTCTCTGTCCAGGCCAAGCTCGGATTTGATCGTTAAAATCTTTCGTACTGACTCATCTATCCGTGCCTCACTTATCTCACCTCTTTGCACCGCTTTGGTTATGGCGTTGATAGCAGTCTCCTCATCTGGGGGCATGAGAAGGATGTCGGCGCCCGCTTTTACTGCCATGACCGCTGCTTGCGCAGCCGAAAACTCGCTCGTCACGCCTCTCATTGTAAGCGCGTCTGTCACAACCAACCCATGAAAGCCGACGGAATCCTGAAGAAGTCCTGTTGATATTTCCGGCGATAATGTCCCAGGCATATTTGAATTGCCTACGATCTTCGGAAAAGCTATGTGGGCCACCATGACTGATTTTATTCCCGCGGCAACGTCATCGCGAAATGGGACGAGCTCCACCTTTTCCAACCTGCCGTACCCAAAATCGATAACGGGAAGCGCCATGTGTGAATCGATATCTGTGTCTCCATGTCCCGGAAAATGTTTGGCAGTCGCCACAACTCCGGCGTCCTGCGTGCCGACGACGAAAGCGGATGCGAGTTTTCCGACAAGCTCCGGATTTTCTCCGAAAGACCGTACGTTGATAATTGGATTATCAGGATTGTCGTTCACGTCTGAAACCGGTGCATAGTTTTGAAGGACGCCAACCGCGCGGGATTCCTCTCCGACAACTCTTCCGATCTTGTAAACTAATGCGGAATCTCTCGTTGCGCCCAGACCCATGTTGCTTGGGAAAGCGACGGCGTCCTGCAATCTCATTCCGAGCCCGTACTCATAGTCGGAAGAGACGAGCAGCGGAACCTTTGCGACACTCTGAAGCCTGTTCAGGACCATCGCTTGTTCATATACATCTCCCAGCGATACGACCAGACCGCCTATTTTCAGGTCACGAACCAGGTGAACGAGTTGGTCGTAACTTCTATTGTCGTCGCTCATGTAATGTGTCATCGTGTAAGCGACAATCATCTGGGCGACTTTGTCGCGGAGCGAGAGCGATTGGAGGGTACTGTTGACCCACGTGGTGTCTACTTTCCAATGATAAATAGCCGTGTCGGGCAGCCCGGCAGAGGTTTCCGCGAGCGCAGCAGGCGTGGATGCTGCCTGAGGAATGACTTCCTTTGTCTGATATGTTCCCGTAGAACACGATACAAATGAAAAAGAGAGTGCTGCTAATAACAGTAAACTAGGTTTCATCATTTTGCCTCTTCAATTTTGAAAGCCAGAAGCGCCGCTCCGACTGCAGGAGAGGATTCTGCTGGTTGTACTCCAATTTCCGGAAAGTCTTCAGCAATGATCTGTAAAAACTTTCGGGACAAAGGGTTTGACTTCGTAAGTATGCTTCCAATTAAGACAAGGGGAAGCGGCTCCTTGAGTTTGTTTATTACCGCCCGGACGTGATCCGATAGCTGCCTAGCACTCTCCGCTATTATGTCTATAGCTGTCTCATCACCGTTTTCCGCGGCTTCAAGGGTGACGGGCGCAGCGGAGGCGATATCAAAGTTCTTTTGATATACCTCTACGACCATCGACTGAGCATCCATGATATTCTTTTTCTCCCTCAGTAGCCGGGTCATCATAGTCTCCTTGCCGCGGCCGTCAAAAGCTCTCGCCACTGCGACGAGGCAGGCTCTTCCAATCGCATAACCGCTTCCTTCGTCGCCGATGAAGCGTCCCCAACCTCCGATTCGATGAATTGAGTTTGCCTTATCCTTAGCAAAGAGAATTGAACCTGTGCCGCTAATTAGGATCATTCCCGGTTTGCCTCTGAAAGCACCCTCCAAAGCGGCTATTGCGTCGCTGCCGACACCAACTCCGGGAATCGGGAGGGACTTCTTACTAAGGAGTTCAATAAAAGCGGCGCGCATCCGATTAGCATCGTCAGGTCTTCCTGCACCCGCCAATCCCAGAAACATGGACTGGATACGTGAAAAGTCCGCACCGAGTTTCTCCAGCATCTTTTCTGTTACTTGCAGTATGTGTTCGGAAGCCCTTTCAACGCCAATGATCTGGAAATTTGCCGACTCACCTACAGACTCGGTGAGTATTTCCTTCTCGCGATTAAGAGCTACCCCGGCTGTCTTTGTTGCCCCGCCGTCAAAACCCAAATAGAGTGAATCATTCATGAAATAAAAAGTATCTTTTCTTCGACAAAAAGTCAATTTGTGCCGTAAAACATGTCAGGAGTCTCGAATTATGTATTTCGCGCTGCACTCCGGCAGAGCAGGAATGATAATCACCTTCTTAATGGGAGTGCTTCCTTGCGTCGAGGCTGTGCAATATTAGATTCGAAACATGGAAGAGATAATTGTGGACGTCAGGGGATTGCTTGGGTGTTCCTGTCGTTTGCCAGTTATCCGTTTGCTTACACCTTCGCGTCTCTTTCGTCGTGCATGCCCCAGTCGGGAGGCGTCTATTCATTCGCAAAGGAGGGCTTCGGCCAGCAGGCTGCGACGGTCACCTCATGGCTCTTCGCGCTGTGGTACATAGCGGGATCGCCGGCGGTAACGTTGATCGCGGCATCGTACCTGGCGTACGCGTTTCCTATGAGCAGAACGGATTTGTACCTGGTTGCGGCGGCGGTAATAGTGCTTACCTTCGTTGTCAATTACCGCGGAATAACTTTCAGCAATAAGGTTCAGCTCGGAGTCGTTATATCAATAGTGTTAATGCTGGTTGCAGCCGTTGCCACGTCTGTAAGCTCGGTGGAGCCGGGGAACTTCACGCCGCTCTTTCCAAATGGCATTTTGCCTGTCGGCACCGCCGCTGCCCTGATATTCTGGTCGTACCTGGGTTATGAAAACGTCTCGAACGTTGCGGAGGAATTCAAGAACCCGGAGCGCGATTTCAGGAGGAGCGTCGTAATCAGCGTCTTGCTGATCGGCGTTCCTTATGTTTCCGTCGCTGTCGTCACTGTCGGGACGCGTGCGTACGAGGTGGGGGGAGCGTAGCGCCGTTCTCAGAAATATTCTACAGACTGTTGGGCAAATATGGAGCAGCAGGAACGGCTGCTCTCGCATTCTTCATCATATTCGGTGCTGCAAATGCTTACACAACAGGAATAACGAGAGTGATTTACGCAGCCGCGAAGGACTCGGGTTTTCCTCCGATGCCTGCGCATTTTATGTCTTCAACGCAAACCTTCAAACGGCGCTGCTATCATCGTTTACATCATCGGTTTCTCGGCGGGCATCAAGCTGCTTAAGGAAAGAGGCTGGAGGAAGAGTCTACCGTGGATGGCGCTGGCTATATCTGTCGTTGCTTTGCCTTTTGGGAGACATCTCTTTGTTTCCGACATTGTTTTCCAGGAAAACGAGAAATTCCTCTTGACAGAGATAAAGAGATTCTTCGTGGAGGCTGAAGTGTACCTTTTCATGCCTGACCATGCACATTTCCTGCTTCGGGGAATGAGCGAAACCTCCGATGTATTGCGTGTCATGAAGGCATTCAAGCAGCAATCGGGGTTCTGGCTTTCCAAACACAGGCATCATCCACGCCCTTAATCTTCCCGCATATTTTGCATGCCTCCTTATTGTCTCTTGTCTTCTTGTATCCGTCCCAGTGTTTGCACTGCAGTCCAAGGAATTCCCAGGCCAACCCGAGCTGTCGATAGATGTTGAAGAAGAGTTGAGATTCCTTTTTGCTGATTTTCTCGCTCTCCAGAAAAGTGTCGTTGACGAAATCCATACTCCTGAAGAGGGTGTTCAGTTGCTTCTTAAGCTCTTTGATGGTTTGTTCTTGCCTCATTTGCTACTCCTTTCTTCAACGGCGTGGTCGTCTTTGGGGGCACAGCGGGATATACCTGTTAATTTGACCCCGTTTATTTCCTCCGGTAATCAAACCATTGAGGATAATGAGCAGGCTGCTCGCGTCAACCAACGGAATTCGGCGGGTCCGGAAAATCATTCGTCGCGTGAATGATAATCATTCATGCACCGAACGGCAAATTGTCATTATCTGAGGTTCCAGAATTGATTACATGAGAAGTGGGTTCAATGAACTGATTCGAAGCAACGGCGGTTGTTCTATTACCCGGCATTCCATAACTAAATAAAGGAGGAACCCATGAAATACATTTGCCTTGTCTATGGCGAAGAGGAAAAGATCGGAGCCATGACAGATGACGAATGCATGGAATACGATGCGGGGATAAGAAGAAGCGGGGAGTGCATTGCGTCAGAAGCTCTTCAAAGAACTATCACCGCCAAAACAGTGAGAGTATGAAACGGCAAGGTGTCCATCATGGACGGGCCTTTTGCGGAGACAAAGGAGCAGCTAGCGGGCTTCTACTTGGTTGATGCGGAGGACACGCACTCCGCGCTTGAAATCGCATCTAAAATTCCGCCAGCACAAGTCGGCTGCATCGAGGTTCGTCCGGTACGGGAGCTGGTCAGTACGCGCGGCGAGCGGAGAAAAAAGGCGCTTCATGAATATTGCAGGCGACGGCGAAAGCGAGATCAGGCTGATGCCCGACGCGCCGGCATACGCCCGTTGACCGACTCATTTAGCTAATCGAGAACGAACAGCCTAAGTTGCTGAAACAGGCCTATGAAAATGCATAATAAGAATATTCGGAGTGTGATATGAAATATCTATGCTATGCAGCGCTTTGAAGAAACTCCGGCAGGGGACAGAGCGCCTGCAAACGAAAAAGACAAAATTATGCATATTTCCCTGCCGATTGGAAAAGGAAACGTACTGATGGGCACGGACGCTCTCGAATCCATGGGACATAAACTGACGGTCGGTAACAACTTCAATATCTCAATTGAAACTGACAGTAAAGAAGAGGCAAAAAAACTCTATGACGGACTATCTGTCTTTATTATACACCGCGTGATTAGGACGCGTATCGGGGCGTCATAACATCGGATGTCGAGAAGGGAAAGGGACTGCCGAGCATCAGGCAGGAGTATTTGCAGGTGATTTAAAGAGAGAGCAGCAGTATAACAAAACCTACCGCTGCGACGAACCCATGGAGTATTGGCAGCCACTTGGGGAACCGCCGATCCTTCTGACCCATTTTGAACAGTGTAAACCCGATGAGCGCAGCAATGACCAGTACCATCATGCCCGCAAATGGTGGCGGCGTGTTGCTCAACGAAAAGAAGACGATCACCAAAATGAGTGCTACAACGGCGATCACCCCATGAACACGGGCGAACCCGCGCGGCGTCTTGCCGTCGAGAAAGAAAACCGTGAGCAGTATTACGCCGGCGAAAATGGCGAGCGTGAAAAGTACTATTGCAACCGTCAACATGTCTATTTCCTGACTCAATAATAAACGCAGAGTGTCTGCAAAACAAGCGCACAAGGCAGTGGCATACTGGCAGTGTTAACTGGGAAGTATTTCTTATTCTCCGAATTGCGAATTTTGGTCTTTGCGAAATTCCTGTATATATTTTCCTGCAATCAGGGCTTGCGAGACTTCCATTATACATCTAACTCTCTAAAAGTATTCAAAAGGAGGGCGAATATGGGTGCGGTAAGTGCGGCAATTCCCGTCGAAACAACTGGTTGGAAGACCCTTTTCAGAATCGCTGGTTCCGTTGCGTTGATTATGGTTGCATTCATCCCAATCCAAATCGCAGTTTTTGCGATTTGGCCCCCGCCGAGTACGGCCGCTGGATGGTTCGAACTCTTTCAAAGCAACAATCTTGTCGGTCTCATCGATATGGACTTATTGCTGATGGTCGACCAGATCTTCGTTGGAATAATGCTAATTGCCCTATACGTTGTACTCCGGACGACCAATCTATCACTGATGACGGTTGGATTGGCTCTTGGCTTGACAGGGATGGTAATTTACTTCAGTTCGACAGTCGCCTTCGAGATGATGTCCCTGAGTCACCAGTATGCGACCGCCGCAACCGCATCGGAGAGGACGATATTGCTGGCCGCAGGGCAGACGATGCTGGTTACCTGGCAGGGGACTGCTTTCAATATTGGTTACGTTGCAGAAGGTGTCGCTTTCCTGATAATCGCTTCCGTCATGCTGGGGAGTACGATCTTCGGCAAGACGACCGCGTGGATTGGAATTGTTCTCGGCGTTATGTCTCTGGTACCTCCGACGGTAGCTGTTGTCGGGATGTATTTTGCACTCGGCTCTCTCGTGCCGCTGGTGGTCTGGGACATTCTTGTCGCCAGGAGGTTGTTCCAACTGGCAAATATGTAAATTGCCAGTATGGGGTAAGGAGTATAATGAAGGAACTGGCTGTTAAAGCGGCAGTGAGATACTTCTTGTCCGGGCTGGTACGCTGTCGTATTGAAATGCCTGGTTGTATTGTTTTTTGTCGCATTCGTGTTAGGATCATTTTATGAGTTAATACCGATGCTATTCTTGCACTTCCAATGGCATGCATGGGTCTGCCTGGAAGGAGTGGAAATTTTCCCGCATTGCATATGAGGACTCAACGTCCTAATTTAACACGGTTTTAAGGAGGTCTTAATGGTTTCTCTGATTGTAGTGGTGCTCATAAGCTATATGGTCGGCTCGATACCGACAAGCATTATCGTCACCAAAGCCCTTAAGGGGATCGACATACGAGACTACGGCAGTGGCAATGCCGGGGGAACGAATGTGATTCGAGTTCTAGGTTGGGGACCCGGAGTTTTCGTTATTATAATAGACGCTCTCAAAGGCTTTCTGGCTGCAGTCGTAGTTTCAAGATTGTTCTACGGACACTTTCCATTGGAGAATGCCACACCATTTTCAGACTTTACTGTAGTTCAGATCATTGCCGGAATGAGCGCAATTCTCGGTCATACGTGGACGGTGTTTGCGGGTTTTAAAGGCGGCAAAGGGATCGCTACGGCTGCAGGAATGCTTCTGGGAATTGCACCCGTTGATGTGGGCATCGCAGCAGGGGTATTTGCCATCGTGGTCGTAAGTTCACGCTATGTATCACTGGGGTCGGTCAGCGCCGCTGTTGCTTTTCCCGTGGTTATGTTTGTGCGCGCGAACGTTTTTGATGTCGGAATGCGGTATTACCACTCGATGATTATTTTCAGCATATTTATTTCCGGCTTTTTGATCTACAACCATCGTGCTAACATAGTACGTCTGATTCAGGGCAGAGAGCACCGAATCGAGAAATTGAGGTTTTTCCACAGTTCGAAGATCCGTCCCAACACGGGCAAATGAAGGTTGCGGTTCTCGGAGCAGGGGGATGGGGCACAGCGCTGTCCATTCTTCTTCACGATAACAAACACGACGTAACTCTCTGGGCATACAAGAAGGAGTATGCCGAGGAATTGTCAAACCTCAGGGAGAATCGGACTTATCTGCACGGTGTTACAATTTCTCGCGAGATAGTTATCACGTGCGACATCGAGGCTGCCGCGAAGCAAGCAGATGTTGTCGTCGCCTCCATCCCATCGCAGTATCTCCGCGAACAGCTCAAGAACATTGAGGATATTGATTTTAAGAAGAAGATCTTTGTGAATACGGCAAAAGGCATTGAGGCGGCCACGCTTTCGACTATGTCTGATGTCGTCAGTTCCACCCTAAAAAAATGTCCCTCCGCAAATTATGTGGTCTTGTCCGGGCCGAGTCATGCCGAAGAAGTCAGCCGCCGGATGCCGACAGCGATTGTGGCATCTTCTCACCACCGTAAGAGTGCGGAGACGATTCAGTCCGTTTTCATGAATCCGTATTTCAGAGTCTATCTCAACAAGGATGTGAAGGGGGTCGAGCTTTGCGGAGCCTTGAAGAACGTGATTGCGCTAGCTGCCGGAATGAGTGACGGCGCCGGCTACGGTGATAATACGAAGGCTGCACTCATGACGCGTGGAATGGTCGAGATTACCCGGCTCGGCGAGACCCTTGGAGCGCATCACAAAACATTCTCCGGACTTGCCGGCATGGGCGATTTAATTGTTACATGCATGAGCAGGTACAGCAGGAACAGGTTTGTAGGGGAGCAAGTCGCGGCAGGAAGAAAGCTTGAAGAAGTCCTGAGCGAGATAAAAATGGTTGCAGAGGGCGTCCCCACTGCCAGGGCAGCTCATCAACTGGCGTTGAAACACGGTGTTGAGATGCCCATAATGGAGCAGGTATACAAAGTGCTCTTTGAGGGGAAGGATCCGCAATTGGCAGTTGGAGATTTGATGAGAAGGCCCGGAAAGGACGAGTACTGAGGGGATTTGGGGATGTTTGGATTTGATACGCTTCATGTCGGAACGACCGAAGACCTGGAAGGCATTACCGGTTGCACCGCAATTATCTTTGAGGGTGGAGCGCGGGCCAGTGCTGACGTGCGCGGGGCCTCGCCCGGAACTCGAGAACTTGCGCTTCTTGCTCCTGATAAACAGATGGACCGAATCGATGGTATTATGTTGACCGGCGGGAGCGCTTATGGCTTGGCAGCCGCAACGGGTGCGATGAGATTCCTTTCGGAACACGGAATGGGTTACAAGACCCCCTGGAGAGTAGTCCCAATAGTACCCTCTGCGGTAATTTTCGATTTGAATATAGGGAGTCCCGATGGATTTCCTGACGATCAGATGGGATATCTTGCATGTGCTGCCGCAATGAAGGATGAATTTAGGAAAGGGTCTCACGGGGCCGGAACAGGCGCTACAGTAGGGAAATGGGCCGGAATCGAGAATGCGATGAAATCGGGACAGGGAGTCGGAATTGTTGAAGCCGAAGGAATCAGGGTTGTGGCCCTGGCCGTCACAAACGCTGTGGGAGATGTGATCGACGATTCAGGCCATGTCCTCGCCGGCGCAATAGCCGGCGGGAAGTTTGTCGCTGACACTCCGCGGGAATCTGAAAGGATTCCCAAGCGCGTCTTGCCGGGTGCCAATACCACGCTCGTCGCAGTTGTTTCCAATGTCGACTTAACCAAGATCGAGCTGAACAGGGTCGCGCAGCGGAGCCATGATGCGCTTGCGAAGAGGATCATGCCGGTTCACACGAGCTATGATGGCGACACAGTCTTCGCTGTATCGGCCGGCAATGTAAATGCCCCCCTTGACCTTGTTGCGTCTCTTGCAGTCGACGCCGTATCAGATGCCATCATTGATGCAGTGAAGTCCGCCCAATCGCTCGGTGGTTTCCCTTCCTATTCGGATTTGCATAAGTAAGCCAATCTCGACTTGGTTTCATATCCTTCCTGATTTGCTCGATCACTCTTCACTAATCACTACTCAATTTTTTTATTTCTGACTGTTACACAAGCGCAGCGATCATAGAGAATGCTTTATGGAATATGACCTGCGCTTGTCGAAGGCAACACTGAAACGACGTTTATTCAATCTTGGTAATGTTGAAACGCAGGCGGGGCAAACCTAAATTAAGTACATCAAGGAGTTGGAATGAAAATAGCGTACTTCGATACATTTGCGGGCATCGCGGGAGACATGGTACTTGGCGCTTTCGTCTCTCTGGGAGTTGACCCTGACGATATCACAAAAGAATTGGCAAAGCTGAAACTTGGCAACGTTGAGCTTAAAGTAAGCAAAGTCGTACGCAGCGGAATAACGGCTGCAAAGGTTGATGTGGTTGTCTCGGGGGAGACGGAGAAGGTAGCTGATCTGGGGAGCAGCGTTCAGAAGCATACTCACGACAAACACGAAGCTCTTGATCACGAACATTCTCATACCCATGCTCATGGCAGGAGCTATCTGGAGATAAGGCATCTTATTGAGAATTCCGACCTGTCTGAGGTGGTGAAGCGCAATTCCCTCGAGATATTTCGAAGAATCGGTGAAGCCGAAGCGAAGATACACGACACGACCGTCGAGAAGATACATTTTCATGAGGTAGGTGCGGTCGATTCTATAGTGGACATAGTGGGCACTGCGATTTGCCTTGAGTTGATCGGAGTAGAATCGGTCTTCACTTCTCCTGTGAGACTCGGGTCAAATGGATACTTTGAGGCAAAGCATGGTGTCCTACCGGTTCCGGGACCGGCCGCGCTCGAGATACTAAAGGACTATCCGGTTGTTTTCAACGATATTCCATTCGAACTGACGACTCCAACCGGGGCGGCAATCGTTGCATCGCTATCGAAGGGGCTGCTGAAAGACAGGTCCGTCGAAATCAAGAAGATTGGATATGGTGCAGGATCCAGAGATTTGGGACGACTTCCGAACTTGTTGAGGGTCGTAATAGGAGAGATCGGCTCTGACCTCGAAGAGGATCACGTCGTGCTGGTTGAAACAAACATGGATGATATTAATCCGCAGATCGTCCCTCATGTAATTGAAAGGGTCCTTGCGGCAGGAGCCACAGATGCCTTTGTGATTCCACTACTCATGAAGAAGGGGAGACCCGGATTCCTGCTTACCGTGCTTACTTCGGAAACATTACTTGACACAATCGCGGGAGAAATCTTTTCCCAAACCACAACGCTCGGTTTGCGAATACAGCATATACGCAGAATGAAAGTGCAGCGAGAATTGAAGAAAGTGAAAACGAGTTTCGGGGAAGTGAGCGTGAAGGAGAGTAACATAAATGGGAACAAGAGAATCATGGCTGAATTTGAGGATTGCAAAAGAATTGCCGAGTCGAAATCACTTCCTCTCATAGAGGTCATGCAGAGACTCAGCTCGGAGTTGAACCACGAGTGAGTGAGAAGTTCTGTGAGATTGCGTTTCCGATTCCGGTACACAGGGAGTTCACTTATGAAATACCCGGTGAGCTTGCCGATTCTATAGCTGTCGGAGTGAGAGTCGTAGCTCCTTTCAGGAAGCGATATATGACTGGAGTGGTTGTAGGGTTAACCGGTGAAACTAAGCTCTCGGAAGTCAAGCCGATCCGTGATATCGTAGACAATGGCCCCATTTATTCTGCGACAATCATGAGGCTAACCCGTTGGATATCTGACTATTACCTGAGTTCATGGGGTGAAGCCCTTAAGGCCGCAGGGCCTGCTGGAACGTCAGTGGAAAGCTCGCAAGTCGTAAGACTCCTCGATCAGAAACCGGAAGAGAAGAACGAGATGCGCCGGGCGATCATAGAAGCTCTCGTGTCCGAAGAGACGATGACGGTAAAGCAACTCGGAAGGAAATTCGGGGTGAGCGGCATCAGATACCATGTCGGCAAGCTGCTCGAATCAGGAGCTGTTGCACTTGAGGAGAAACTCTCCGACCCGCGCGCGTCGATAAAGTATGATAGCTACGTTCAGCTCAAGGAGGAATACAGAAATCCCGAGAAAATGTCGGTGGTTCTCAATGAACTGGACAAACGGGCGACTAAGCAAGCGGAGCTACTGTTGAAGTTGGCTCAGCTTCAGAAGGTCTATGAAGAAGGAGTCAGCGTCGTTCAGCTCCTCTCGCAGGCTAAAGCAAGTATGAGTTCACTTCAGGCATTGGCTGAGAGGGGAATTGTCGAGCTCTTCGGGAAAGAAAGCTATCGCGAGGCGGAGTTTGGTTACCATGAGCCTGAGACTCAATTCGAGCTGACGCCGCTTCAGAGAGAGGCGGTTGGAAACATCGATAAGGCTCTCTCCACAAATACTTACTCGACATTCCTGCTCCATGGTGTAACAGGCAGCGGGAAGACGCAGGTTTACATCGAATCGATCGACCTTGCATTGAAACAGGGGAAGGACGCCATCGTTCTTGTTCCCGAGATCTCATTGACGCCTCAGATCGTCGACAGGTTCAAGCGGCGCTTCGGGCAGACAGTGGCCGTGATGCACAGCCGGATGTCTCTGGGAGAAAGGTACGATGCCTGGCGAAAAATTCACCGGGGAGAAGCGGCCGTAGTTATCGGCGCTCGGAGCGCAGTGTTTGCGCCGGTGAGAAACTTGGGATTAATTGTGGTCGATGAGGAACATGAGTCGAGCTACAAGCAAAGCGACTCCGTACCGCGCTATAATGCCCGGGACGTGGCCGTCATGCGGTGCTTAATCGGGGGTGCAGTAGCGTTGCTCGGCAGCGCGACGCCTTCGGTCGAGTCGTACTACAACGCTGCCACCGGTAAGTATACGCTTCTCAGTTTGCCCGACAGGATCGACGGTGCCAGGATGCCGAGGATAGAGATCGTCGACATGAGAAAGAAGCGCAGGGAAAAGCTTGTGTTCGGGAGTTTCAGCGACGAGTTGAAGTCCAAAGTTGATGACCGGTTGACGAAGAAGGAAGGCATAATCATACTGCGCAACAGGAGGGGCTTCTCGACTTATCTTCAGTGTACAGATTGTGGCATGACGGAGATGTGTCCAAATTGTGACGTCGCGCTGACCTTCCACAAGCGCCGGAAGCATTTGCGCTGTCATTACTGCGGCTTCGTCAAGGAGCCGCCAGTGCGGTGCCCGAAGTGTGGCAGCGAGAAACTGTTCTACGGGGGAATCGGCACGCAAAAGGTAGAAGAGGAAATGACCGGATATTTTCCTGAGGCAAAGATATTGCGGATGGATTTGGACACCACTTCCTCAAGAGGCGCTCATGACAGGATTCTAACACAATTTGGCAGCGGAGAAACCGACATGCTCATCGGGACTCAGTTGGTCGCGAAGGGTCTGGATTTCCCCCGCGTGACTCTCGTGGGCGTTATCTCTGCAGACTCGATGATGTTGATGCCTGACTTCAGGTCTAATGAGAGGACCTTCCAACTTCTCACTCAGGTTTCAGGAAGGGCAGGGAGACGCGAGAAAGAAGGAGAAGTTATAATTCAAGTTACAAACAGCGATGAGGACGTCCTGAAATTTGTCGCCAATCACGACTTCCAGGGTTTCTACAACCAGGAAATAAAAGTCCGGCGTGAGCTGAATTATCCTCCCTTCTCACGAATGGTCGTGCTGGAGTTTCGTGGACAGGATCTAAGTGAGACCGACAAAGCTGCTGAGAAAGCTGCCAGAAGAATTAAGAAGAGTTTGCCGGTGATAGCAGTACTTGGACCCGCCCCCGCCGTCATAGGAAGACTGCTGGGTAAATTTCGGTTTCAGATAATAATCAAAATGAGCAAGCAGCTTGATAAGGCAGGCGAACGTCTTGAGGCCGTGCTCGATGAAATTGATCTGGATCTGAAGCGGGATTACGGCGCCTCCGTCCGTTTCTTTCCGGATGTGGATCCCGTAACAACATTGTAGGGCAAAGCTGTCCAAAGAACTCTTCTTGGGTTTCAAACGCGCCTTCTTTATCATGTTGTTAACATTGTCTTTAACGGTCTAGCAAATAATCAAGGTCGTGCGCCAGCGGGTTAATGCCCATCTCCGTCAGGCAGAGCTCCGACACGCTCCGAAGCGGCCATAGAAGCAAGTTTGGCAGTTCCCATCCGGCGCAGTCAGCAGATTGAGGGATAAGATGAAAGCATTGGTCTTCCTTTTGTTTTCAGTGAGCCTTTCTTTTGCGCGTGCTCCGAGAAGCCCGCTGTCCGCCGGTGACAGTCTATCACGCCATCAGGACCATGAAGTTAGGATGGTTCCGCAAGTTGGACTTGGTTTGGGTGTGGGAAAGGGGAGCGTGCTCTTTATAATGGCAGGTTGGCAGCTAAATGAGAATTATGCCATCGAGGGAAGGCTCGACGCAAGAAGCGTGATAAAAAACTCGGACCGCGAGTGGGGTGATTCGGGCGGCTGGAGTATACTGGTACGCCGCCAATTTCCGATCTCATACTATATCATTGTAAAGCCGCATCTGGATTTCTTTTGATTTGGAGAAGGCGTGTTGAAGGTTTCCTTCTCCCGTGGTTCAAACTTAGCCGAAGGAAACCTTCTTGCTTTGCCCCCGGTGCACTCATCCGAGATGTTTTAGCATCAGGTAAATAAATGGGGCAGAGAAAAGCAGACTATCGAACCTGTCAAAGATACCTCCGTGACCAGGAATAAGGTTTGATGAGTCCTTCACCCCTGCGTCTCTCTTGAACATCGACTCGACAAAGTCACCTGCTTGTCCGAGTACACCGACGATGACTCCCATCAACACGGCAATTTTCAAACTGAGGTCCGGTATGGCTATGTATTTTGCGGTAACGGCAGTGGCAACTGCGAATATAAATCCGGCGACTCCGCCTTCCCATGTTTTGTTGGGGCTTACAAACCTGCTCATCTTATGTTTGCCAAAAGCCCTGCCTACGAAGTAAGCCGCGGAATCGCAAATCCATATTGAAGCGAGTATCGCGATGATGAATAGCCCTGCATCTTTGTCATTCGGAAGGACACTCTGTAGTCCGAGCCTTTCCCTTATTGCGGTAAGCATCGATCCGAAAAGTCCGACGTACACGATTCCGGCGAGCGTGGTGCCCGCGTTTTCGAAAGTACCGGTCACTTTTTCAGCTCTCCGTCTGGACAACTCCCACAACAGCACGAATGCAATTATCAGGATGAGGAGATCGAATGCTGCAGCGATCCCTGACGAATATACGATCGCATTGAGCATTCCGGCAGAGACTACGCCGACAACGGCAGAAGGCTCAATGTTCTTGGACCTCGCAAGATAGTAGAACTCGTTCACCGCGAAGATAATAATCGCGGTGGTAAAGAGGAAGAAGTAAGGTCCGCCCAAGTAACATGCGATGACGATAAGCGGTATTGCGACTACCGCTACCAGAACACGCGCAGTGAGATTTGACATTAGAATTCATCCTCCTCGTCTTCTTCCCATAGACCGAGTGATCTTAAAATATCCTTTGCCTCTTCAAGCTTGTTGTCGTGTACCAGTATCTCGACGATCGTCGGCCGCACGGCTGCTTCTGTCGAATCGGGGTTCATCTTCGTGAATACCTGCGTCTCGATCCCCTGCTGTTCCAGGTTGGCGTACAATATGGCGGCTTCGTATTCGAAGTCGAATGTCCGCAGGATTTTCCACTTGTCAAGGTATTGCCGATGCTCGGGGTCGTCGCAGAGTATCTTATCGCCGTAGTTTTCCGCACACTCGGCGCAGACGGCCTTTCCGCATACGACGCAAAATGCTATTGCGCGGTTGTCTGTGTGGGTGTCACAGACTATGCCTTCATCCACCGCCTTTTCTTCGTTTATTGCGCCGCAATTGGCACAATACAGGTATGTTTCAGCATCGATTTGCCCGCCGCAGTTACGGCAACGTCCCGGAGACGTCGGTTCAGATCCGCACTGAGGGCAGTGCGAGAAGTCGTTCGCACTTATAAATCCGCAATTTGAACAGATCACTGCTTAAGCGCCTCCTGGATTTCGTGGTGATGTTTTTTTGTAAGATAGAGAGTGGCAAGGAATATCATCGCCAGCAAAATTGACAATGCTAAGAGGTACCATAGGTTGACTTTTTGACCGACGGATGGTGCGATGAGACTGTCTCTTCCGGATTCATAATAGACAAATGCCGAGATGAAGTTGTTGGTGAAGTGTGCCGCCATAGGTACCAGTATACTTCCGGTTGTTGAAACGAGATAGCCGAAGTAAATTCCCAGAACGCATAGCGCCACGAAGGTAAACGGGTCAAGATGATAGGCTCCGAAGATTATGCCGGTCCATATTATAGCCTTGTTTCTTGACATCGGCATCTCGAAGTTGCTTTGGACCAATCCGCGAAACAATGTCTCCTCGCAGATGGCGGGCGTGACGCCGACAACGAGAAGAACGAAGAGAAATTCGCCGGGGCTGTGCGCCGTTATGAGTATCTTGTAAGTGTGCTCGACCGCCTGCTGAAACTGGTTAACGAACTTGTCCAGAGGTGCGGGAACGGGGATCAGCCCCTGGAAATAAAGGTAAACTTCGAGGAGTTGTTCCAGAGCTATAACTCCGACAACGGCCAGAATCACATAATACCAATCCGTCTTCCTGATTCGAAGGAACTCCTTCCAACTGCCTACCTGAATCTTTGTCAGGAAGTAGGTGGGTATGAGAATAAAGATGAACTCCGCTATCATGGTGGCGAGTCTGAAGATGACCGCCTGATCGGCTGTCGGCGCATTACCGAAGAGATAGATAGTCAGTCCGCCACCGATGAGTTGGTAAAGAAAAAATACCAGCACGAGAGAAAGTAGGGCAAACCCTATCGGATTGAATCTTGGTCCATTTCCGACTGGTTCGTGAATCGCTTCGTCTTCTGACAAGTTGTCTCCTAGAATTTTGACGTCAGTTTCCCGGCGAGACCACTGTAGCTCACTAGCTCAGCAACGACAGATCCGATCAGGACTTCGGTCTGCACTTTTATGGGCAGTTTCAGTGAGTCATCGCTTATCCAAATAACTATTCGCCCTGTGTTCTTAAACAGCCCCCCTTTGACGATAATCGGCTCAATAATCTGGCAGTGAAATCTTCCGGCCTTGGTCCTAACATCCTGATGCCCAAGATATTTTACATCGAGTGGGTAAACTTTGTTGTCATAGAAATTTGAGAAATGGATTTCCTGCCCGACTTTCAGTGTGTCGTAGTTCAATGTTCTCGCGTAGTAGAAGGTACTGACAGCGTCCTGGGTGTATGGGGTTATCTTATACGGTCCGCCGGAACTAGTTTCCGCCGTATGATCTGTCTGGTTGAACCACGCCGTGAAGTCTTTCTTATATCCGCCCTCTCTTACGTGCTGCTCGAATTTCCATGGGAAAAGACCCTGAACGTCGATGTATGATAAGTAGGAGTCTCTGACTTTGAAGAAAAAATCGAAGAATTTCGCCGACCGCATGGAGAAGTCAACTCTGTAGCATTTTCTTCCTGCATAGTAAACGTAAGATGGGATGGAAATAGTGGCCGCTCCGGCGACTATCGGACCGTATTGGATATCGTAATTTAATTTTTCGCCGACAGTGAACGCCTCATTGTGAAGAACGCGGAAAAGAGCGTCATCCAGATCATAGCCTTTATGTTCAGGCTGTGACTTTGATACGGTATCCTTATGAACAGAGGGATGGACAATTCCAGCCGGGTATGTTTTGAGTTCTCGGGAGAATGATCCGAAATAGGCTCCCATAAATAGAAGGGCGGCCGCCGGCGCAAGTATGAGGAGTCTGTTTTTCACTAAGCTTTTACCGAAATTAGGCTGGTTATCGACTGCATGACATCCTTCACGTCAATTGAGGAGAGGTTATCTGAACCATCTTTCGGCGTCAGAATAATTTTTCTGCCGGTCAGGGGAGCCCACCTAACCGGAGTCATGGGCGGGTTGTTCGGATAAATGCCTACGATCGGAGTCCCTACTGAAGCGGCAAGGTGAAGCGGGCCAGTGGAATTCGACGCAAATAATTCCGCTTGGGAAAGGAGCGCGATGAATTCGCGGAGCGAAAACCTGCCAGCCGTATTTAAAGATTGTGATATCCCTTCAGATGTTCTCGCACAGAGTTCATGCTCAGAAGACGTGCCCGTAATCAGGACTTTTAATCCAAGATCGTCGGCTACGGCGCGCGTCAGACTGCGAAAATTGTCTGGTCCCCATTCGTATGCAGATCCTCCGCTGCCGGGATGTATTACGACAAATCTTCCGATTTCATTACTGTCCATGAACTGTCTTACATTTCGCAGGGCTTCTGTGTCTACTTCGAGGTGAGTATCGAGAACGACTTCCCCGCATCCCAGTGTTCTTGCAAGAGTAAGATTGTATTCCGCCTCACTCTTGACGGAATCTTTTCTGTGTTCATGAACCTTTGAGTTGTGGAGGAAAGAGTACCAGCGATATGCTGTACCGACCCGCATCGGAATTCCTGCTTGAAAGGACGCAAAGGACACCTTGAATCTGGGGAAGAGGATGAGGATGACATCCGCATTTACTCGTTTGAGTTTCTGACGGATGGAATAAATCGATTCACCCGGCTCAATAGTCATTACTCGATCCACGGCTCGAGATGATGAGACCACATCAGACGCGTATCCGCTGACCAGCGCGGTGAGTTCCGAGTCCGGGTAGCATCTCTTGAGAGTCGCGAAAACCGGAAGGGAAAGGACGACATCGCCAATTCTGTCAGTGCGGGCTACAATGATTCTCTTAGGCTTGTCTAACATTCGAAGCAATATAATGTTAGCACGACTTCAAATTCAATTTTCGACGAGCTTCGGGAGCGTGGAATTTGAAGTGGCTTTCACTTGAGGCTCCCAATGTTTATAATTGTCAAAAGCGGAGGAGGCCCCGTTGTTTCCGTTTATTTCGCCCGCCTGTTTCAATCCTTGGTGTGCGAGTCGTCTGTTGTGATTTATGAGGAGGTTTTAGGTGCAGGACGAAAACTTTAGTCTCTTTGATCGACAGGTAAATGTTCCGATCGAAGATAAGATCCTGAAGGTAAAGGACCTTACGAGAATGGCCAAGGAGATTCTCGAGCAGAGTTTTCCATCGGTAATCGTTGAAGGGGAAATCTCGAACTTCAAGAGACATATGCCTTCCGGACACCTATATTTCACACTAAAAGATGACGAAGCGCAGATCCGCGTTGTGATGTGGCGCTCTGATGCAGTGCGGCTGAAGTTCGGTATCAGCGACGGCATGAAGGTTCTCGTAAAGGGTAGAGTATCACTATACGAACCGCGGGGTGACTTCCAATTGTACGCAGCAAACATAACTCCAGCAGGACAGGGAGCACTCCAGCTTGCCTTTGAGCAGCTCAAGAAGAAATTGGAAGAAGAAGGACTTTTCTCCGAGGAGCACAAGAAGCCCATCCCGGTGTTCCCGAGAAGGATCGGAGTTGTAACGTCTCTCGAGGGAGCCGCGGTTCGCGATATAATCAGTATAATCAATAGACGATTTCCGGCTGTTGAGCTGGTCATTTATCCCGTCAAAGTACAAGGTGAAGGCGCCGCGGAGGAAATAGCGCGGGCTATTGACGACTTCAACAGGGGACCTATCGTGGATGTGTTGATCGTCGGGAGGGGAGGCGGAAGCCTCGAGGACCTGTGGGCGTTCAACGAGGAAATCGTGGCACGTTCGATTTTTAACAGCAATGTTCCGGTAATTAGTGCAGTCGGCCATCAGGTTGACTTCACCATAGCGGATTTTGTTGCCGACGTGCGTGCCGCTACTCCGAGTGCCGCAGCTGAACTCGTGGTTCCGGACCGGTCGGAATTTCTGGAAGGACTGCAGACTTCAATCGGGAAGATGTCGAAGGCGGTCGAACGGGCCACTGACCAGCTTACTTTGGAACTGGATAAACTGATGCACCACTATGCGCTCCGGCAGCCGGTTTCTCTTGTCGAGCAGAAGCTGCAGTTTGTGGATGACCTATCCAGAAGGGTCCAGACATCGGCGGAACACTTTCTTGACAGCAATGATCAGAAAATAAAGTCGATCCACTCTCACTTGAATGCCTTGAGTCCGAACGGGATCCTCCGCCGGGGATACGCCTTTGTGGAATCTTCTGGCGAAGTTGTTACCTCTGTAATGAAGGTGGAAATAGGACAATCCGCATCGATACATTTGCACGATGGAATCTTAGATACACAAATTACCGGAAAACATGAGCAAAAACACTAAGACGAAAGAAGCTGTGAGCTTCGAGGTTTCTTTGAAGAGACTCGAAGAAATCGTAGATACCCTCGAGGCGGGGAATGCGCCGTTAGACGAGTCGATCAAGCTTTATGAAGAAGGTATGACGCTTGCCAAGTCTTGCATGATGCAGTTGAACGAGGCTAAATTAAAGCTGAAAAAAATCCAAAGAGCTACAGGAGGCGCCATTGAAGAGAACGATCTTGAACTTTGAACGGAGAGCAGATGGAGTATAAGTACCTATATTCGATAAATTCTCCGGAGGATCTCAGGAAGCTCGACCTGAAGGATCTGAAGATTGTTGCACAGGAACTGCGGGAGTTCCTCATTGACACCATATCGAAGATCGGGGGGCATCTCGGCGCAAGCCTCGGCTCAGTAGAGCTGACCCTGGCCTTGCATTATGTCTTCAACACACCTGTCGACCAGATCATATGGGATGTCGGACATCAGGGATATATCCATAAGATCATTACGGGAAGGCGTGACGTCTTTCAGACGGTAAGGCAATTTCACGGGATAAGCGGTTTCCTCAAGCGTTCGGAGAGTCCTTACGATGTGTTTGGTGCCGGACACGCAAGCACTTCGGTGTCAGCAGCAATAGGAATCGCGACGGCACGCGACTTCATGAATGAGAAATTCAAAGTCGTCGCGGTGATAGGAGACGGTGCAATGACCGGCGGGATGGCATACGAG
Source organism: Bacteroidota bacterium (assembly GCA_023480735.1). Lineage (GTDB taxonomy): Bacteria > Bacteroidota > Ignavibacteria > Kryptoniales > JAKASW01 > JAKASW01. The sequence goes on from JAMCXB010000043.1 coordinate 48,294, forward strand.
GCCATGAACAATGCCGGCATGCTGAAGAAGAATTTAATCGTAGTCCTGAACGACAACAGGATGTCTATCGCACCGAACGTCTGGGCCGTTTCCAACTACTTCAGTAGTTTCACCGTTACCGGGGCATACAACAGACTGAAATCAGACGTGTGGGACCTCACCGGCAAACTTGATTTGGTCGGTGATCGCATAAGAAAGGTTGCGGGCCGCATCGAGACGGGGATGAAGGCAGTCTTCACGCCGGGGATGCTTTTTGAAGCTCTCGGATTCAGGTATTTCGGTCCGTTCAACGGGCACAACCTGCCGCAGCTGGTCAAAACTTTCAATGAGGTGAAGGATCTCAAGGGTCCTCTTCTTGTCCATGTCACAACCGAGAAGGGAAAAGGATATCTTCCCGCCGAGGAAGACGATCAGAGACTTCATGGCGTGGTCGCTTTTGACAAGGTTACCGGCACTCAGTTCAAGAAGAATGGCCCGCCTGCATTGACAAAGGTGTTTGGCGAGGCACTGGTCGAAATTGCAAGAGAAAACGAGAAGGTTGTCGGCGTTACGGCTGCGATGCCTGACGGTACGGGGCTTAATATTCTTCAAAAGGAATTTCCCGAGAGGTTCTTCGACGTCGGCATAGCCGAGCAGCATGCCGTCACGTTCTGTGCAGGAATGGCTACACAGGGTTATGTGCCGGTTGCGGCCATATACTCTACCTTCCTTCAGAGAGCTTTCGATCAAATCATTCACGATGTGGCTCTTCAACAGCTGCATGTTGTGTTTGTTCTTGATCGCGGCGGTCTCGTCGGAGCAGACGGTCCGACCCATCACGGTGCCTTCGACCTGACGTATCTCCGGCTCGTGCCCGGCATGGTAATCATGGCTCCGAAGGATGAAAACGAGCTGCGCGATATGTTACTGACCGCTGTGAATTACAAGGAAGGTCCCATCGCTTTGCGATATCCGCGTGCGAGTGCGCTCGAAGCGCCTGCGAAGGAGATGCGGACAGTTGCGCTGGGTAAGGGCGAAGTAGTCCGAGAAGGTGACGACGTCGCCATCCTGGCAGTCGGGATAATGGTTCAACATTCGCTTAAGGCGGCGGATTTGCTGGACAAGGAGGGAATTCACGCCAAGGTCGTGAACATGCGATTTGTGAAGCCGATTGATACTGAACTGCTCGACGAATTGGCGGAGAAATTTGATAATATCGTGACGGTTGAAGACAATTCCGTGGTTGGCGGGTTTGGAAGCGCCGTGCTCGAAACGCTCCAGGAAATTGGCAAACCACGGCGTGTTTTGAGGGTTGGGCTGCCTGATTCCTTTATCGAACATGGGTCTCCTCAGCAGCTCTATGAACTCGTCGGACTAGACCCTGAAGGATTGGCCGACAAGGTGGTGCACTTTATCAACGTTGAAGGGTCATCGCCCAGACAAACCGTATTGGTAAACAAATAACCTATGGAAGATATCAGACTGGGGGTTATCGGCGGAGGTGCAATAGCCCAGGTTATTCACCTCCCGCTTCTGAAGAAAATAAGCGGCGTAAAAGTAGTAGCGCTTTCTGAACTTGATAACCAGAGGTTGCAGATTCTGGGAACCCAGCATAATATATCCAGACTTTATCCGACACCCGAGAAGCTGCTGGAGGACCCCGACATAGATGCGGTTGACATTTGTACTTCGAGCGAAAGCCATTTCCAAATTGCACTCAATGCATTGAACGCAGGTAAGAATGTCCTTATCGAGAAGCCGCCCACTATAAGCAACGGTGAATGCGAGATGCTGGCAAAGGTCGCCGCGGAGAAAAACAAAGTCGTCCTGGCCGCGATGAATAACAGATTCCGGGCTGACTTCATGATGCTAAAGAGTTACATGATCGACAAACAGCTCGGCGATGTTTTTTATATTAATGCCGCATGGCACAAGAAGGAGCCAAGCACTAAAGTCCGCGTTAACTCTAAGTCGGATTCGAGTCGGGGAGTCATGTTGGATCTCGGTATAGTACTCATCGACCTCTCTCTCTGGCTTCTTGATTTCCCGAAAATAAACGGAGTGAATGCTGCCTTCTTCAGCCGCCGCTTCAAGAAGGTTGAGGATACGGCATTGGTTACCATGCGAACCAGTTCAGGTGCAATGATAAGATTAGACTCGAGCTGGGGTTTGCAGCAACCCGACGAGAGCTTTAAATTCGAAGTATATGGCACCAATGGAACTGCTACTTTGAGTCCTTTGCTGCTCCATCATCGGGTAAAGGATGAGCTGGTAAGCCTGACACCCGTGCAAAATTCGAAATTCGAAAATGTGTTCAAACGGAGCTACGAGACCGAGCTGACCAACTTTGTCCGATTCCTGACGGGCGTGAAGACGGACGTCCCTACGATTAACCAGATGTGTCATGTTATGAAAATCGTCGATGCGTCGTATTCTTCGGCGAAACGAGAAAGCGCCGTGAAGCTCTGATGGCCGTAATTGTTCTCCTGACCGATTTTGGTGTCAAAGACTATTTCGTCGGCGCGATGAAGGGGGTAATCGCTTCGGTTAATCCTGTCGTCCATGTCGTAGACCTTACCCATGAGATTGAGCGTCAGGATGTTCGCCAAGCTTCGTTTGTCCTCTGGGCCTCAAGGAAGTCGTTCCCCGAAGATGCTATTTTCGTGAATGTCGTAGACCCGGGTGTCGGCAGCAAGCGAAAGATTATTTGCGGAAAAATCGATGGTCAGATCTTCCTGGCGCCCGACAACGGATTGCTGGATTATGTCGCAGCGGAGGCGAATGAGAAAGAGTTTTATGCCGTTACCAGTGAAGGCTTCTTTCTCAAGAACGTCAGCAGCACTTTCCATGGCAGAGATATTTTTGCACCCGTCTCAGCTTACCTGTCCCGCGGAATTCGGTTGAATGAGTTAGGTGAGAGATTCCTTTATCCTGAAGTCAAACCCTTTTATAAGGCCATCGACACGGGCAAGAACACTGGAGAGGTTGTCTATCACGACCGGTTCGGTAATGTGTTTACAAACTTTCTATGGGACGATATCCTTCTCGCAAAGGCGTCGAATGTGAAAATGGGGGCCAGAGTAGTCTCAAGGTTTTATCTGTCATACTCTGAGGCACAGGGTAGAGCCGTGTCGGGGATAAGAGGAAGCAGCGGCCTCCTCGAATTAGCGATAAATCGCGGGGATGCTGCCAGGTCGCTGAAGACAAAGATAGGGCAGAAAATCATCCTTACAACGAGATAGCTTCCTATGTATACGAAGGAAGAGTTGATGCTGCGATGCATCAGGCTCGCCGAAAGTGGGAGAGGAAGCGTCAGTCCTAATCCGATGGTTGGATGCGTAATAGTCAGGAACGGGGCTATTGTTGGCGAGGGATTCCACGGGAAGTTCGGCGAGGCGCATGCCGAGGTAAATGCAATCAACTCCTCGACCCAGGATGTAGCGGGTTCGGACGTGTATGTTAACCTGGAGCCTTGCAGTTTTTTTGGCAAGACTCCGCCATGCGTCGATTTGCTTATACGTAAACGTGTCAGGAAGGTCTACGTGGGGATGTTTGATCCTAATCCGCTGGTCAACGGAAAAGGAATCAGGAAGCTGACGGAAGCCGGGATTGAAGTGGAAGTGGGCGTGCTTGAAGAAGAGGCCCGCAAGCTCAACGAAGCCTTTCAGAAATTTATGACGAAGAAGCTGCCATTCGTTGTCTTGAAGGTCGCCCAGTCTCTGGACGGAAAAATCGCTCTGTGGAATGGCAAGTCGAAGTACATCACTTCTCACGAATCACTAGTAAAGGTCCATGAGCTGCGTTCACGTTATGATGCCGTTCTTGTCGGGGCCGGTACCGTACGCGAAGACGACCCCGAATTAACCGTGCGTTACGCCGAAGGGCGGTCGCCTGTCAGGATAGTTCTGGACGGCGCCTTATCATCTCCGGTCGATTCGAAGGTTTTTCGGAAGGGACGAACTATAATATTCTATTCTTCCGTTTCGACTAAGAATTCCAAAGAGGCACAAAAAAGATTGCGAACGTTACAGGAGCAAGGTGTTGAGATGTATCCCTTGAGGAGCGACTCGAAGGGCAAACTATCAATCCAGAGTGTCCTCAAGCGCACTGCTGAACTTGGGATAGCCTCAGTGATGGTTGAGGGCGGTGGCGATGTGTTTTCGCAATTCATAAGATCCGGGATGGCCGATAAGCTCCATCTTTTTGTTGCACCGAAGATTCTGGGGAGAGGGAAGAGTTTTGCCGATGGGATTGATTTGAGGAATCTGTCGGAATCGGTCGAAGTTGACGGCATCGTGATTGAGCAATGCGGCGTCGACCAGCTGTTCACTGGATATTTCAAATAGAGGAATCCTATTTCACGCTTTTGCCTTACTCGGGAGGGTTGAGTCATGTTTACGGGAATTATCGAAGAGATTGGAACGATTGAGGAAATAAAGGGTTCGCGGAATGGCGCCCGGAGATTTTACGTAAATTGCAGTCTCGTTTTAGAAGATTTGAAGATAGGCGACAGCCTGGCAGTGAACGGAGTGTGTTTGACTGTTGTTGAGAAGAACAAAAGCAGGATCTCAGTTGAAGCGGTTGAAGAAACGATCAAGAAAACAACGCTCGGTAGCTATAAGCCGGGAGACTTTCTGAATCTAGAGCGAGCAGTAAAGGTGAACGACAGGCTTGGCGGCCATATTGTTCAGGGTCATGTCGATGCAACAGGGAAGGTCGTGTCGATAGAGAAATTGCCGTTGAGTCGAATGTTTAGGTTCAGAATGGCCCGGAGCCTGATGAAATACGTCATTCCCATGGGGAGCATCGCAATAAACGGCGTGAGCCTGACGGTTGCTGAAAAACTGTCCGACTCTTTTCGAGTGGCGATAATCCCACACACTTTCGAAAACACGGTGTTCAAATTCCTGCGCGTCGGAAGTGAGGTCAACATCGAGATCGATATGATTGCAAAGTATATTGAGAGCATAATTAAGAAGTGACATGGCAAGAAAGATATTTTATCGTATACCCGACAATGGCGAGAATTTTATTTCTGATGAGGAATGGGAATCAATTCGTTCCCTTCAGAACTGGTACAACTCTGAATTCTTCTGGACCGGCGGAAAGATCGACCTGAGGCGATTTCTCGTGTTTCCGAACTACGATTCAATCGGCAATGATACTTCAGAAATACGAAAGAGATTCTCAGAGCTCGGAAAGGCTGGGTATTCCGAGGTGGAAATGGTAAGTGAGCTGGAGGCCAGAGGGTTGATCATAGTCAAGCGAGGCGGATATGAGGACGGCATGATTGCCAGCGGCTTCACAAGAGTGGCGGACAATGAGTTTAATGCCTTTCTGGTCCTCGATTTCCTCCTCAAAGTGTCCCGCATGGCTCCCACCGCCAGGATCAGTGTGTTCGATGAGGGAAGCTTTGTCAAGACTCATTCCGTCAGTCTGGTCAACGGCGACGGAGAGTTAAGAGCTGCGGATTTAGAACCTCAAACCCTGGATGAAATCAGGGCGACGAGACGGGTTTTTGCCGTTGTGAACCCGGATAAATACGACGGGCACCCCGAATTCACGAATTGTGTTATTGAATTCAACGAGCTTTTGCCGGACGAACGAGCGAAAGTTGTCGAAGACTGGAACTGGCTCGGATACGAGAGCAAAGCTGATTTTGATTTCAATGGTGACGACTTTTTCGGATTCGACTTGAACCGGAAGCTGTGTCATTTGTTTTTCAAGTAAAGAGGAGGAAGAAATGGTGAGAAGATTCCTATCGCCGATGCTGATGATTTTCCTGGGTATTACTGTAAGCGCCAGCGCTAAGATCACTGTCAAGGTCGGAGAAATTGCCCCGAACTTCACACTGAGAGGAAGTGACGGGCGTTTGCATTCGTTGAATCAGTTCAGAGGTCAGTACGTCGTACTGTACTTCTATCCGAAGGACGAGACTCCGGGTTGCACGACGGAGGCATGTAATTTCAGAGACCACATCTCGGCAATCACTAGGGACGGAGCGAAAGTGATTGGAGTGAGTGTCCAGACGGTCAAATCGCACAAGGCGTTCATTAAGAAATACGATTTGACCTTCCTGTTGCTTGCAGATCCTCAGCACAAGGTGGTAAGCGAATATGGGGTCTACAATAAGAAATGGGATATGGCGAACAGGGTCACATTTCTTATAAATCCCCGGGGAAGAATCGTGAAAATTTATCGCGATGTAGATCCGAAAATTCATGCGAAGCAAGTTCTTGAAGAGCTAGCCACGCTTCGGACCAAACACTGAAATAAAGAACACTTATGAGCTGTTTGTCTACGGAGTCAGACAGCTTTTTTTACCAGGGAGTGGAAATGTATCCAGCGCAGTTTAAGAAACTGAACGACTCAGAAATCTTCATCAAATGGGACGACGGCAGTGAGTTCACTTTAAGCATGAAGTATCTTCGTGACAAGTGTCCGTGCGCGTCTTGTGCCGGCGAATCGGTACTCTGGCGGGAGTATAAACCAACGACACTTCCGGTTCTAACACCCGGCAAGTATAACCTGAAGTCCGCCGAGATCGTCGGGAACTATGCTATAGCGTTGACATGGGTGGACGGCCACAACACCGGGCTGTATGCGTTCGATTACCTGAAGAAGATATGCGGTGAATACGGAAAGGCGGCTACCGCAATCGGAGATGCGGGGAAGAAGGAAGGGAGTACCTACTGAAACTTGTGACTATGCCGGGTGCATGAGTTGCTGCGTTATTCGGGGAAGAAGTCTCGTAGGATAAAAAAAAAGGGAAGGCGGCCGCCGTTCGGCTAAACCGTCTTCCTCTTATTGGGGGAGTGGAGCAAAACTTACTTCTTAGGTATTTCCAGCGCGAGATAAGCACTTAGTTTTGATGTAGTAGTGACTCTGAACAGAAGTGCATCTCCGGGTTTGCGAGACTTGACTATCTTCTTCAGCTCGTCTGCCGTCTTAACGGGCTCGTTGTCGACGCTTGTAATGAGGTCGCCTTTTTGGATCCCGCGGTTTTCCGCTTCGCTGCCAGGTGTGACGCCTGTAACGAGCACCCCATACTTCTTGCCGTACTTTTCTGTTGTGGCTTTATCGGCATCCTGTACGGACAATCCTAGTGAATTCAAATTTGCCGAGACGGATGGAGACGAGGTATTAACCGCAAATTGCGCTCCACTTCTGGCTTCGAGTACTACAGTCTTTTCCTCCTTTTTCCCATCACGTAAAATTTGAACCGTGGCCTTGTCTCCAGGCTGTTTCGATGCCACCAGAGCCTGCAGCTGGTTTCCGTGCTCGATCTCCGTGCCGTCGAACTTGAGTATAACGTCGCCTGATTTTATACCTGCCTTCTCAGCCGGCGAATTGCTCTCGATGGACTGTACTATCACACCATGTGCGGTTTTCATTCCAAGTGCCTTCGCCATGGTCTGGTCGATATCCTGAATCTGAACGCCTATATAAGGCCGGATTATCTTACCGTGTTCTATTAGATCCGTCGCGACTTCCTTTGCGATATTTATTGGGATCGCGAAACCATATCCTTCATACGAACCAGTGTTTGTAGCTATTGCTGTATTTATTCCGATTACCTGGCCGTGGAGGTTGACAAGCGGTCCTCCGCTGTTTCCGGGGTTGATAACCGCGTCGGTCTGAATGAAATCCTCAATGCCGTATTGGTTGCGAATGATTCCTATGTTCCGGCCGAGCGCGCTGACGATTCCCTGGGTTACTGTGTAATCCAAACCAAATGGATTTCCAATTGCAACGACCCATTCTCCTACGTGAGCACTATCTGAATTTCCTAAGGACACATACGGCAGGTCATGGCCATCTATTTTAACGACGGCTATATCCGTAGTCGGATCCCGTCCGATCAGCTTCGCGCGATAGGTTCTCCTGTTCAGCAAGGTAACCTTTATTCCGTCGTGGTCTGCACCCTGAACAACGTGGTTGTTGGTGATGATATAGCCGTCCGGATTAACAATTATCCCTGATCCTAAGGCAACCTCTGGTTCCGGCTTAGGACTGGGCATATTGAAATTGTGAAAAGGGAAGTTAGGACCGAAGAAGAATTTGAACAGATCACCGTTCGGCGAACTCTCTCCGTTCGGCACATTGACGGCTTGAGGTGTCGAAGTAACCTTTATCTGTACTACTGCCGGAGTGACTGCCTTCGCGACTGAAATGAATGCATTGCTCAATTGCTCAACCGCGGGAGGCATTTGTGTTATGGGGGGCTTTTCTGCCCCGAGTTCCACATGCTTGACTGTCCCTCCGATCTTTCCATATGTCAGGCCCATTGTCAAGACAAACAGTGCGGCGATTAGACCAAGAGCTCCGATTCCGTAAATAAGTTTTCTTTTAATTAAATCAGCCATTTTCAGTTCTCCTTTTTTCTGGGAATAATATTGCAACGGGTGCATGAATCGGCAATTAAAACGAAATGAAAAGATTTTCACGGGAGGATGGTGTGTCGGCAAGCGGGGACGCACACTTAAAACGGGGTGAATTTAACAATTGAAAATATAGGCTCCGAATTCTATATTTATGGAACACAAAAAACACAAGGCAAAATGAGCGAAGGTAAAATCGTACAGATTATCGGACCCGTGGTAGACATAGCTTTCGATAAGGGCGGTCTCCCGAAAATTCTTAATGCTTTGAACATACCCAGGAAAAGCGCAGATGGTGCGGATGAGGTACTGGTGGTCGAGGTACAACAGCATCTCGGGGAGGACACTGTCAGAGCTGTTGCGATGGATTCGACCGACGGCCTGGTGCGCGGGATGACGGTGCACGATACCGGCGGTCCCATAACTGTACCGGTGGGCCCGGCCGTTCTCGGCAGAATGGTGAACGTCATAGGCAAGCCTATAGACGGGAAGGGACCGCTTGAGACAAAGGAGAACTATCCAATCCATCGGCCTGCACCGAAGTTCGATGAACTTAGCACCAACAAAGAGATGTTCGAAACCGGCATTAAGGTCGTTGATTTGCTCGAGCCATATTCGAGAGGGGGAAAGACAGGTCTATTTGGCGGAGCCGGTGTAGGAAAAACTGTCATCATTCAGGAGTTGATACATAATATAGCGACCCAGCACGGCGGATATTCGGTCTTTGGTGGAGTAGGCGAAAGGACTCGTGAAGGAAACGACCTGTGGATTGAGATGAATGAGTCCGGTGTAATAGGCAAAACCGCTCTCGTTTTCGGTCAGATGAACGAGCCGCCCGGCGCCCGCCAGCGGGTTGGCCTGACGGCCTTGACTCTTGCGGAATATTTCCGCGACTCAGAAGGGAAAGACGTCTTACTCTTCATAGACAATATTTTCAGATTCACGCAGGCCGGTTCGGAAGTATCCGCTCTGCTGGGGCGAATGCCTTCGGCCGTAGGTTACCAGCCGACTCTCGCAACGGAGATGGGTACGCTTCAGGAACGCATCACTTCGACGATTAGGGGTTCGATCACCTCAGTGCAGGCTATTTACGTACCGGCTGACGATCTTACAGATCCCGCACCGGCGACGACATTCGGACATTTGGATGCAACGACTGTTCTGAGCCGTCAGATCGTGGACCTTGGTATATATCCTGCCGTCGACCCGCTTGATTCTACTTCAAGAATACTCGACCCGCTCGTAGTCGGGAATGATCACTACCATGTCGCGAAGACCGTCAAAGAGATTCTGCAGACTTACAAGGACCTGCAGGATATAATAAACATTCTGGGAATTGATGAGCTGTCTGACGACGACAAGCTGACCGTTTCGAGGGCGAGAAAGATCCAACAGTTTTTGTCGCAACCATTCTCAGTAGCAGAAGCGTTTACAGGCCGTCAGGGAAGATATGTTAAGCTCAGCGACACGATCGCGGGTTTCAAGGCGATAATTGAGGGCCGATGTGACGAGTGGCCTGAGAGTGCGCTGTACATGGTCGGCACGATTGATGAGGCGGAAGAGCAGGCGAAAAAGCTGCAGGCTTCGTGATGCCGGAAAACCTTTTTAAGCTTGAGATAGTTACCCCACAGAAAAGCGTCTTTTCCGGATCAGTGGAGTCCTTTAACGCGCCGGGATCGGTCGGCGCGTTTCAGGTCCTGCATAATCACGCTCCTCTCCTGTCTGCAATCACGGTGGGCGAAGTAAGATTCATGGACCAATCCGGAGAGGAATCTATTTATGCAACCAGCGGCGGATTCGTCGAGGTTAACAATAATAACGTGATCTTCCTTGCCGATACTGCGGAGAAGAAGGAAGAGATCGACATCAAAAGGGCAACGGCTGCAAAAGCGCGCGCCGAAGAAAGATTGGGAAAGAAAGAACCGGGAACTGATATCGGGAGAGCTCGTACCGCTCTGGCACGGGCTGTTAACCGATTGAAGATAGCCGGCGGCGCGTAACTTCGGGTTAATCATTCTACTTCGTGTCTTTTTTCCTTTCTTGTTTGGAATCCCATCCAAACTTAAATTTAGCCGAAGAGGAGAAATTGTGTATAAGTTTGCTGTCATTGCCCTGGTCATATCCACGTTAGCGATTGGCGGATGCTCTACTACTAAAGAGACACTGAAGCAGGGAGCTGATAAAACATCGCAGCCCGATCTGATCGCACTGGATCCCAATTATCGGGCAGCCATGGATCATTTCATCGACGGAAATCTGAACGACGTAGTGGGAGATTATGCGAACGCCATACTTGATTATCAGGATGCGCTGCGCCACTACCGTGCGCCGGCAATACTCGATGCCATGGCACATGATTATGTCAGACTCGGAAAGTCGGAGATAGCTATCGGCGAAGCCCGACAGGCTGTGGATCTTAGTCCGGATAACATAAACTACCGGAGGACTCTGGCACAGGCGTATCTATCGGTTTTTAACATAGACAGCGCGAGAGTGCAATTCTCGAAGATCCTCTCGATCGACAGCACTCAGGTTGGAGATATGTTGGTCCTGGCGCAGTTGTACCAGAAGGATGATCCTAAGGAAGCGGCGGCGTTGTACGAAAGGGCTCTCAATCTGACCGGTCCCGATCTCCCGACGATGATGCAACTGGTTCAGTTGTATAATTCGACTGAACAGTACGACAAGTCCATCCGCGTCATTAAGGAAATGATTCAGGTGGATCCGACGAATATGAAGTTGAAAGAAATGCTTTCGCGCCTTTACCTGCAGACGGGGAAGAATGCCGATGCCATAAGTGTGCTCGATAGATTGATGAAAGAGGATACGAGTGACTTTAACCTGAAGGCGCTAGCTGCTACTGCATATCTGCGTATGAACGATTTTGCGCACGCAGACAGCCTTCTTGATACGATATTCACTTCCGACTCGAGCAGGGCCGATGCAAAATTTGCAATCGGTCAGTTTTACCTCGATGAAATGCGGCGCGATTCGGCTGTGATCCCTTTTGCGGAACAGATTTTTCATAGGCTTCTTGCTCTCTACCCCGGCGATGCGAGGTCATATCTAATGGCAGGGCTGGGCGCCTCTTACGCCAACAACGACTCCCTCGCTGAAAAATACCTCGAGAAATCGGTGGAGATAGACTCGACGAATCAGAATGCCTGGGAGGCAATTGCAGTCTTCTATTTCCAGCACAACGATTTTTCCAAAATGGCGGACGCAATGTCGAGAGCCGTGCGGATTTTTCCTGATGATTTCAGAATAAACCTGTTTTACGGACTCGCGCTTAACCGGTCCGGTGACAATGCGGATGCGGTGAAGCCGCTCAAGGAGGCCGTCTCCTTGAAACCGACCGACATGGATGCCTTGAGCACGCTTGCCCTGGTCTATGAATCATTGAATAGATATGATGATGCGTACAGGATCTACGAGACTGCCCTGAAGGTCGATGGAAAGAACTCTCTGATATTGAACAATTACGCTTACAGCCTTTCGGAGCGGGGTCTTCATCTGCATAAGGCATTAGAGATGGCACGGCTTGCCGTTGACCTGGACCCCAGCAACAGCGCCTACCTGGACACGATGGGATGGGTCTATTATAAATTGGCAGATTATAAGAGGGCCGAGATGTATGTCGAGAAAGCGTTGTCGATGAGGAAACCTTCCGACGGATCACCGGCGACGCTGGAGGAACACCTGGGTGACATCTACGCAAAAATGGGGAAAGAAAAACAGGCGGTGGAACACTGGAAGAAAGCTCTCCAATTGGATCCCGGTAATGAATCTATTAAAGAAAAGATTGCGAAAGTGAAGATTTGAACCGCCTTCTTCCTCTCTTTGCGGCTGCTGTTTTCCTTGCAGGGTGTGCCACAACGTCTTACATGAATCTGACAAACGTCTCGGCAGTACAGGTCGCCGCGAATATAGAGAGTCAGTCTCGTTCCCTGAAGTATTTCTCTTCGAGCGGGTACGGAAACTTCGAGACCAAGGACGGAGCTTACAGCGCCAGATTTGACCTATCTGTCCGGAGACCCTCTTCTGCATATGTGAGTCTCTACGGTCCATTCGGAATAAAAGTGATGCAGGTGAAACTGACGGCCGACTCGCTCCTGGTTTATAACAGCATGCGAAACGAAGTCTTTGTAGCGAGACCGACCGAAGACAATCTTAGAAACTTGCTGATGATCGCCTCAAACGGCGCTTCTCTTACCGATCTTCTTCTCGATCTCATGACGCCGGTCAGCCATCTTGACGGCCCCCGCTGTTCATCACATGCCAGCGGAAACGTTGTCAGTTACACTTATGTGAATGAAGACACGGTTGAGAAGTATACAGTCGACGGGGCGTACATGCGCACCAGAGACTACGAGAAGCTGGTAAACGGGGAAACGGTAATGAAGATCGGCTATTCGGATTTCACGAGCATCAATGATATGTACTTCCCCCGAAGCGTATCCTTTCAGGATACGAAACGTGGAATTTCTGCCAAACTGTTTTACCAGGACATCACATTGAATCACAAAGGCAGAGTTGATTTTACCGTACCGTCTGATGCGAAGAAAGTTATTATATATTAGTGCTTGGGCACTCCTGGTGTCATGTGTCGCCTCGTCTTTGGCATCGATGTCTTTCGGCCAGGATAAGCGCAAATTGAACACAAAGAAGCAGGAACTCAACAGACTTCGCGGGAATATAAAACTGTACGAACGTAAGATTGCCGAAAGCAATAAGAAGGAGACGACTTCGCTTGGGGCACTCGACCTATTGGAAAGACAGAACCTGAAAGCAAGGCAGATGATAAAGAAGATCTCTGATGACATGGCAAAGAATTCGAATCTGATTGACGGGGTTGAGGGGAAAATAAGCGAAGCCTCAACGAAGCTGGACGATCTGAGGGGCGAATACGCCAGGTTCGCACGAGCCTTCTACGAGCAGGGGAGAATGCACGATCTGGAACTGATACTCACGGCGTCGTCAGTTAACGAGATGCTTGTTAGGTACGAGTATCTCAAGAGATTTTCGGACCAGACTAAGGTCGATTTGAATTCAATAAGCTCCGAGAAAGCAAAGCTGTCGGACTTGAGAGAACAGCTTCATCAGCAGATGGCAAAGCAGCAGTCTTATCTCGGCCGGAAGAGATCAGAGGAAAAAATGTTGGCCTCAAGAATTGTCGAGCATCGGCGGCTAATCGGCAGGCTGAGGAAAGATAAGAAGGTTTATGCGCAGCAGCTCAGAAGGTCGCAGAACGCAGCTGCCGAATTGGAAAGACTGATTCGGAATCTGATTGCAGCAGAATCCGGTAGGAAGAGGGAAGAGAGAAACGCCACAAGACGTCCTCCGGCAAGTCCCTCTGCGATTTTTTCAAGAACTCTTTCCACACTGAAAGGGCATCTTCCCTGGCCTGTGGTCGGCGGGCGAGTCGTTGCCAAGTTCGGAGAACATGAGAATCCAGTGCTGAAGACCGTGACCCTGAACTACGGTATAGATATCTCAGTTCCTGAGAATACCCAGGTGAGAAGTGTGGCGGATGGCCAGGTGTCAAGAATATTCTGGCTGCCGTCGTACGGCAACCTCATCATCATCAACAACTATAACGGACTTAGGACAGTGTACTCTCATCTCTCTGATATTTTCGTGAAGGAGGGAGACAAAGTCAAAGCCGATGAGCCTATCGGTACTGTCGGGGAATCTTTGAGTGGATCCATACTACATTTTGAAGTGTGGGTAAACACTAACAAACAGGATCCGGAGACGTGGCTAAGCAAAAGGTAAACTCAATACCGGGCGGAATGCGCTTTTTGTATTCCTATGTGTTCGTACCTTTGACGCATCTGTTCTTTTTCGTCAGCTCTCTCTTCAATAAGAAGATGCGGCGCGGTTTCGTGGGACGAAAAAGCCTTTTCGGGGAGCTTAACAAGAAGATGTCCGGTGTTCCCGAAGGAAACCGGATATGGTTCCATGCGTCGTCTTTCGGCGAATTTGAACAGGCAAAGCCGATCATCGAAATTCTCAGGCAGGCCGGTTACAGGATCATAGTCTCGCTTTTTTCCCCCTCCGGCTACGATTACTCCAGGAACTATCCGAATGCCGATGTGATTACGTATATCCCGCTGGACAGTCCCGGGAACGCAAGGAAATTCGTCTCTCTCGTCAAGCCTTGCGTAGTGGTCATTATGAGATATGATCTCTGGCTTAATCATCTGATTGCTGCCAAGGAATTTGGGGCGAAAGTAGTGATAGCAGACGCGACTTTCCCTGTGAAGTTGCTGCAGCGTGCCGATTTCCTGAAGAAGTTCTTCCGAAAGTTATACGGCCTATCTGATTTGATCCTGACCACTACCTCTGAACACCAGAAGATGTTTGACTTCTTTCTCGGCTCGAAGAGAGCGGCCGTCGTCGGCGACACTCGATTCGATCGTGTTTACGGCCGCCGTGCTGCTAACAATATATCCGAGAAAATTCCGTTCGTTCTAAATGACCCGAAGAAAATCGTTGTCGTTCTCGGCAGCACATGGCGGCAAGACACTGACATACTTGCTCCCGGGTTGAACAGGCTGTCGAAGAGGTGTACTTCGCTTACGGTCCTGGTCGTGCCGCATGAGCCGACATCAGAAGAGGTGGGACGGCTTCGGCTACAATTTCCTACGGCCAGGGTAATGTCCGAAATTGGCGCGGGGGAGGGTGAGTTCTCTTTTCTGATCGTAGACAGGGTGGGTATACTCTCTCAACTCTATGTGTTAGGAGATGTGGCCTACGTGGGTGGAGGGTTTGGTGCCGGTGTGCACAACGTTCTTGAACCGGCTGTTTATGGAATACCGGTGATTACGGGGCCTCGCATCGAGCGCTCAGATGAGGCGATTCAACTTATGCAGACCGGGGCGCTCTTCTTCGTGAAGGATTCCGCCGGTGCATATAGGGTCCTTTCGAAAATGGTGGAGGACAGCGTGGCGAGAAAGAGCGCGGGGAATATTGCGAAGAGTTTTGTAGACAAGCATCTCGGCGCCTCGTTAGTTGTTGCGGAGAAGGTGATGGAATTTTGTGATGGAAAAATAGTGTAGAATTTTCCTGGGGGAGTTCCTAAATTGCTCAGTCAGTCATGACAGTCATAAATGGTAGGTTATGCGAGTCTTGGAGTAATTGTCCTGATTAGTTTGAGTTATAATCAAGAAAATGAAATGCCGGATGAATCAAATCATACTTAGACCGGGTGATTTTGGCCGGACAATCGTTATTGTCTTTGTTTCCATGAGTGCTAAGAGAACTCTGCGGTAATGAGACTGTCTCTTCCGAATATTTTGCCGAAACTTTTTCCCGCTGTGAAATCCGGCGCTAATCGGATCGATCTGTCGCCTCAGCTTCTCAAAGCTTCGAAGAGCACAGTCGCTGAATTATATGGGGATCATGGAACCTCGCCTGATGGCCTTACGACCGAAGAAGCTGAACGAAGGATCGAGGAATACGGCGCGAACGTTGTCGTCCGAGAACACAGAAACGGATGGATAAAACTCCTTCTCAATGCAGTAGTGAATCCGCTGGTGATTCTTCTTGCTATATTGGGGACAGTCTCACTCCTCACACAGGACATTGAGACGGCCATTATCATTGGGTCCATGGTATTGCTGGGTATCGTTTTGAGGTTTGTTCAGGAGTATCGTGCCGACACAGCCGCAGCAAAGTTAAAGGCGATGATCCATGTTACGGCGACTGTATTGCGCGACGGTGAAGCGAAAGAAATTCCCCTCGCAGAAATCGTTCCGGGCGACATTGTGAAGTTGGCAGCGGGAGATATGATACCTGCCGATGTCCGTCTCGTTGCAGCGAAAGATCTGTTTATCATCCAGAGTAGCCTTACGGGTGAGTCACTTCCTGTGGAGAAGTTCGATACGCTGCAGGACGGCACCGGGCGTACCCCGCTCGAATCACAGAACCTCTGTTTCCTCGGCACAAGCGTTGAAAGCGGCAGCGGGACGGCGGTCGTTATTAACACGGGGTTCAACACGTATTTGGGCCGTATGGCGGGCATGATCACCACGCAGACACAGGAAACCGGCTTCGACAAGGGTGTCAAGCGGTTTACCTGGCTCATGTTGCGGTTTATGTTTGTCATGGTTCCGTTTGTGTTCCTTATAAACGGCCTGACCAAAGGCAACTGGCGTGAAGCGTTTTTCTTTGCATTGGCAGTCGCCGTGGGTCTGACTCCTGAAATGCTTCCCATGATCGTGACCGTTTGCCTTTCCAAGGGCGCAATTGCAATGTCGAAAAAGAAGGTTATTATAAAGCGGCTCAACTCGATACAGAACTTGGGAGCGATGGACGTGTTGTGCACCGACAAGACGGGCACACTTACCGTCGATCACGTTATTCTCGAGCAGCATTGCGACGTTGTTCAAAACGAAGACGATGACGTGCTGATGATGGCATACCTCAACAGTCACTTCCAGACCGGGTTACGAAACATTCTCGACCGTGCCATTCTGGCCCGAAAGGAAATCCACGAACAGCTTCATATTCCTGACCACAAGAAGGTTGATGAGATACCCTTCGATTTCTCCCGCAAGGTGATGTCGGTTGTAGTGGAACTGCCCGACTCCAAGACACGAATGATTACAAAGGGAGCTCCGGAAGAGATTTTCAAGAGGTGCACAGACTTTGAACTAGATGGGGAGATTCACCCGATCGATCCGGTTCTTATAACGGATTTGAAAGAGGAGTACGAAAGATTGAGCAGCGACGGATTCCGTGTCCTTGCGCTGGCATACAAAGATTTGGAGCGTAAGCAGGCTTACACAAAAGATGACGAGAGTGGAATGATCCTGAAGGGGTATCTTGCATTTCTGGATCCACCGAAAGAGACGGCGTCACCTGCGATCCAGGCGCTTCAGACTCATGGGATCGCCGTGAAGGTACTTACCGGCGACAACGAACTTGTGACGAAGAAAATCTGCAGCGAAGTGGGCCTCGCAGTGGACCACTTATTGTTGGGGAGCGAAGTGGCACAGATGTCTGACCAGGGGCTGGCGGAAGCTGCTGAAAAGACTACGGTCTTTGCCAGACTCTCGCCCGCTGACAAGCAGCGCATAGTCAAGGCGCTGCAAGCTAACGGACATGCGGTCGGTTTTATGGGTGATGGCATCAACGATGCCCCGGCCTTGCGTGCTGCCGACGTAGGAATATCGGTCGACTCTGCGGTCGACATTGCAAAGGAATCTGCCGATGCCATCCTGCTTGAGAAGAGCCTGATGGTGCTTGAAGAAGGGGTGATTGAGGGTAGAAAAGTCTTCGCTAACATACTGAAGTATATCAGGATGGGAGCAAGCTCCAATTTTGGAAACATGTTCAGCGTTTTGGGCGCGAGCATCTTCCTTCCTTTTCTTCCTATGATGCCCGTCCAGATTCTAGCTAATAATCTCCTCTACGACATCTCCCAGACTTCCATCCCGACCGATGATGTAGACCCTGAGCAGGTCGCCAAGCCGCGTCCATGGTCTATGGGTGAGCTTTCGCGATTTATTCTTTTCATCGGGCCCGTCAGTTCTATTTTCGACTACTCGACATATTTCATGATGCTTTATCTCTTCAATTGCTGGAATCCTGCCCGGGCTCCGCTATTCCAGACCGGTTGGTTTGTCGAGTCTTTGCTTACTCAGACGCTTATCATTCACGTAATCAGGACGAACAAGATCCCCTTCCTGCAGAGCCGTGCAAGCTGGCCGCTGATGCTGACAAGCGCAATGGTTATGATAATCGGCATCTGGCTTCCACACTCGCCATTTGCGTCCGCGCTCGGCTTTGTTGGATTACCGGGACTCTATTGGCCTCTTATAGTTTTGACATTGCTTTGCTACGTTGTTCTGACCCAATTTGTGAAGAACTTTCTATTGAAGAGAGCGTGGCTGTGATTGATATCGGGTTGCAATGTCATCAAGGATCTCCTCTCTTTCCTGGAGCTTTCCTTGCGAAGGAACCGGCGCGAATTCTCATTAGGCTAAGCGGCCTGTTTTTCTCCGACAACGGGCATCATAAAACTGTTGCAAAGGGGCCCTGTAACAATTTGTTGACTAACTAATAGTAACTTGTGGTATCAGAAGGATTTATGGATAAACCTTTTCATATTGCGACTGCAAAAGAAATTTTAGAAGGCAAAGTCACAGACGTATACTTTACGCGTGCACTAAGTGTTCTCAACACGAAGAATATTCGCAAAACCGTAAAGGCCGAATTTGTCGTAAAACGTTTCCCGCGCAATTATCCGTGGGCAGTGCTTGCCGGTCTGGACGAGGCAATTGCATTGCTGAGCAACCTTCCCGTGAAGGTGAAGGCCATGCGAGAGGGAACCGTCTTCTATCCGAATGAGCCGGTGCTTGTAATCGAGGGTCTGTATCAGGACTTTGCCATTCATGAAACAGCATTGCTCGGTTTTCTATGCCAGGCGTCCGGCATTGCAACAAAAGCCTCGCGTGTGAGAGTAGCCGCGGGAGATAAACCGGTAGTGCATTTTGGTGCCCGTCGAATGCATCCGTCGATAACTCCGATGATAGACCGCAACGCATTCATAGGCGGCTGCGATGGGGTTGCTACTCTTTTGGGGGCTGACGACATAGGAATCAAGCCGAGCGGCACAATGCCTCATTCGATGATTCTGTTATTTCGGGATACGGTGGAGGCGGCGAAAGCTTTCGACGAAGTCGTCGATCCATCAGTACAGAGAACCGTACTCATAGATACTTTCCATGATGAGAAGTTCGAATCGATCAGAGTCGCCGAGGCCCTTGGAAAGAAACTATTCGCGGTACGGCTTGATACTCCGGGCTCAAGGCGGGGAGATTTTTTGGCGATATGCAAGGAGGTGAGATGGGAACTGGACGTCCGCGGATATAAGGATGTGAAGATATTCGTGAGCGGCGGCGTCGACGAGTTCTCCATTCAGCAAATGAATGCCGTGGTTGACGCATACGGCGTCGGGACCTCCATAAGCAGTGCGCCTGTGCTTGACTTCGCAATGGATATTATCGAGATCGAGGGCGAACCTGTTTCCAAGAGAGGTAAACTCTCCGGGGAAAAGCAGGTGTATTTGAACAGAAAGACGGGGAAACGAAAAGTGGTCCCGGCCTCTCACAAGCGCGAGAGATCGTTTGAGCCTCTGCTTAAGCCGATACTTAGCAACGGAAGGCTCTTGCTGAAGCAGTCTGAGAACTTCGAACTCAGAAACTATGTGTTGAAGCAGATAAAGGATTCCCATTTAGAAATTGAGACGCTTACTCGAGACAGAAATCTCGGATGAAAGCGTCAGGGCAAGGGTGTCTCAAGAAACCGAAGAGATGTTTGGGAAATTCATTTCCCTCCTGGCAAAGGCCGTGGAGTATTTGCCTGATACTGAAAGGAAGGATGTGAGGGGCGAGTTTCTTGTGCCAACCGGCGATTCTTTCTCCAGAACAGCGAGCCTCCTTGAGGATTTCTCCACTGTGAAGGACTTTTTTCTCAGCCGCCGTGATATGGAAGAAGGGCAATGAAAAGCGGTTTGAGCGTCGGTATGGAGTCTACCGTAACTTTCTTCGTTGACGAAGGGATGGCGGCGACTTTCGAGGGAAGGACTGTTCACAAACTCCTCTCGACGTTCCTTCTCGTCTATTATGCCGAGCTTGCTGCTAGGAACCTGATAGAGCCTTATTTGCAGGAGGGGGAGGATGCAGCGGGCGCTGGAATTTGTCTGAACCACATTGCGCCGACTACGATCGGTGAAACCGCCAGGGTCACCGCTATTCTTTCGGAGATACATGAGAAGAGATTGGTCTGCAAGATAGAGGGGACGAATTCAAAAGGGAGTATTTGCAACGGCACCCAGACGCAGATATTGATAGAGAAGGGAAGTCTAAACTGAAACTGAGTGCACGCCGAGAATTTCACCGGCAATTTCATCGCATACAGTAAAGCCCTTTGTAGTCAATAGAAGTTTATTGCCAGCAATAGTGCAGTATCCTGACTTTTTCAGGCCGGTAACAAAATCCTCTTCGAGGGCTATCCCGAACCTGGATATAAGAACGCTTAAATCCAACTTTCCCTGACGCAGGCTGAGAAATATAAACTCATCCTGGACTTGAGACGGCGACAGGACCTCCTCTGCGGAAACCGGAAGCACGTTGTTACCGAGGCGGCTAAGGTATCCGTTCAGAGATGAGACATTCCACCATCTTCTATTGTTCATGTGAGAATGGGCACTTGGGCCGAAGCCGATATAATTATACCCGTTCCAGTATTTCAAATTGTGTTTGCACTGAAAACCCGGAGCGGAATAGTTCGAGATCTCGTAATGATCGTACCCTTTTGCCTTCATAAATTCCATGACTGTCTCGTACATCGCTGCTTCGGTGTTGTCCTCCGCCGGATTTAGTTCTCCTTTGGAAACGGCTGAAAACAGTGGGGTGCCAGGCTCAACTATCAATGCGTAAGCTGATATGTGATTTGGGTTTAACGCGACTCCCGTTTCAAGGTTGGAGAGCACTCTCTCCGTAGTCTGAGCGGGCAGGGCGTACATCAAGTCTATGTTGATGTTTTGAAACCCCGCATGGCGAGCCTCCTCGATGGCCGCAACAGCATCATGCGAATTATGGATTCGTGAAAGAAACTTGAGATCGTCATCGAAAAAAGACTGCACGCCGAAGCTCAGTCTGTTTGCCCCGAGTGTGCGGTAACTCGACAGATTGTTGGTGTTAACTGTTCCCGGGTTGCATTCGATTGTAAACTCCGGATCGCTTACAATTATGAAATGATGCCCGATCGCTTCGATGATTTTCTCGAGTTCGGACGGCGAGAGAAGAGAAGGTGTTCCACCGCCTAAGAAGATCGTATCGACTGTCTGTTTCGGATTAGATTCGGAATAGAGAGCTACTTCTTTTATGAGGGACGCTACGAATTCGTCACGTTGAGAATGATTCTCGATTGAGTAGAAGTCACAGTAGAAGCACTTCTTTTCGCAGAATGGAATGTGGATGTATAACCCAAGGTTCGAAGGGTTGGTTTCCGCAGTCGCCTTTATCTGGGGATTATTCCGATCCTGTCCCATTTTATCGACGCTAATTTTTGAGGAAGATCATAAATTGGAATCCCCTGATTCCAATTCCAGTAAACTACCATTGGCTCACCGACAATGTCCTTGAACGGAACGAAACCCCAATACCTGCTATCGAGACTGTTTTCTCTGTTATCTCCCATCATGAAGTAGTAATTCCCCTCGACCTTGTAATCCATGGCCGGCTTGTTGTCTACGTAGACCGTCGAGCCGCGCAGGTCGCAGGTGTGCCCCTCTCGCTCGATGAAAATCTTCCATTTCAAAAAATTGCCCGGCGTGAGACGAATCACTTCACCTTTCTTCGGTACGACAATGGGTCCGTAGTTGTCCGCATTGAAGCCGGAGCCTTCAGGGAAAATCATGGGATCGGCATAACCTTTTGGGAGGATGTTGTAAGTATCGAATTTCACGTCTGGCGGGAAGGGAATGCGGTTGCCGTTCACATAAACGATTCGGTTCACGATCGATACCGTATCTCCGGGAAGTCCGATGCATCTCTTCACATAATCGGTGTCCAGGACGGTCTTGACCTCATCCCGGTCTCCCGGCCAGTCGAATACGATGATATCGCCCCGATGCGGAAGGCGGAGCCCCGGAAGACGAAAGTATGGAATTGGAATACGCGTTAAGGGAATGTATTGAGGAGGCCGGGCTCCATATATGAACTTGTTAACGAAGAGGAAATCTCCGGTCATTACGGTATTTTCCATAGACTCTGTAGGCACGCCATATCCTTGAACGACAAAGGTGATGAGAAGCAGGGCAAATGTAACGGGCGCGACGAAGCTCGCCCCCATTGAAGAGATCCTTTTTAGAAGTGTGATCTCTTTGGTTTTACGTGCTGATCGTTCACCTGTCTGCCTTTCTACTCCTGCGGCAGTGTCATGCTTGCTGCGTGCTTTCCGGCCGGACCTGCTCGGACCATTCGACCTATCTTGTGACGACTGCATACTTCCTTCCTCCGCTCAGA
This sequence comes from Bacteroidota bacterium, assembly GCA_023480735.1. Taxonomy (GTDB): domain Bacteria; phylum Bacteroidota; class Ignavibacteria; order Kryptoniales; family JAKASW01; genus JAKASW01. The sequence continues at coordinate 70,693 of JAMCXB010000043.1, forward strand.
CTAATGCAAAAGCTTTCAACCGTTCGACCTAATGTATTATCATCCCTATTCTATTCCAGCGCACGCTTCCTAGCTTCGAGAATATGTCATAAATCGGTATATTGGGGCTCCAGGACCAATACACAATCATTGCCTCTCCCACAATGTTTCGAAACGGCACAAACCCCCAGAATCTGCTGTCCAAGCTGTTCTCCCGGTTATCTCCCATCATAAAATAATAGTTGTTCTTGACGGTGTACTCAGTTGTCGGCCTGTTGTTTACAAAGACTGTTGAACCTCGAAGGTTACAGGAATTTCCCTCACGCTCGATGAATATTTTCCACTTCAGGTAATTTCTCGCGCTAAGGTGGATCACCTCACCCTTCTTTGGGACTACAATCGGTCCGTAATTGTCCTCGTTGAAGTCCGACCCTTCGGGAAAGATCTGAGGATTCGGATAGCCCTTGGGGAGAATGGTGTAGGTGTCAAACTTCACTCCCGGAGGAAACGGTTGAAGTTTGCTGTTTACATAGACAGCCCTGTTCACGACCTGGACTGTGTCGCCGGGAGTGCCGATACATCTCTTTATATAATCGACAGGTTGAGCAGGCTTGACCTCATTGCGGTCGCCCGGCCAGTTAAACACCACGACATCGCCCCGGTGGGGATATCTCAGCGGCGGCAGCTGGAAATAGGGGATCGAGATGTCGGTAAAGGGAAGATATTGCGGGCTCTTCGACCCGTAGATGAATTTATTTACAAGAAGGAAATCGCCGACGAGCAGAGTGTTCTCCATGGAACCCGTGGGAATCCTGAAGGCTTCAACGACAAACGTTTTAAGGAGTAATGCGGCGATGATCGCAAAGATCAAGCCTTCGATCGAATCTCTGAATCTTTTCTTTTGAGGTTTGTTCTGTTTCTTCTGTGCGGTTTGTTCCACATTACGGGTTCCCGTGGACTGTTTCAATTTTTCTTCTCCATGATCCTAAGGATTATTCTTCTTCATTAAGTGAAAGCACAGCGAGGAAGGCTTCCTGCGGAACTTCGACCCTTCCAATCTGCTTCATCCGCTTCTTGCCCTCTTTTTGTTTCTCCAGGAGTTTTCGCTTTCTGGTGATGTCGCCGCCATAGCATTTTGCTATGACATTCTTCCTTATCGGGGAAATGCTTTCGCGAGCAATGATTTTGCTGCCGATTGCAGCCTGAATTACGACTTCGAAAAGTTGTTTCGGGATCAGCTTGCGCAGTTTCGAGCTGAGCTTTCTTCCCCAGTCGTAGGACTTCTCCCTGTGGACGACTGATGATAATGCGTCAACTACCTCTCCGTTCAATAAGATATCGAGCTTGACTAGATCTGACTCCCGGGTGTCGAGATATTCGTAGTCGAATGAAGCGTAGCCTCGTGTAAGAGACTTCAGCTTGTCAAAAAAATCAAACACAATCTCTGCAAGAGGAAGTTCAAACCTTATGTCTGCGCGCTTAGTGTCGATGTAGGTCGTGTTCTTGTAGACACCGCGCCGATCCATGCAGAGCTTCATAACATTTCCGATGAATTCGGACGGGCAAATGATCTGTGCGGTCACGTATGGCTCTTCGATGTGGTCTATCTCGGCAGGCGAGGGCATCGCCGCAGGGTTGTCAACGAGCAGGACCTCTTTGTTCGTTCTTACCACTTTGTATTCGACGTTTGGGACCGTAGTAATGATTGTCTGGTTGAATTCCCGCTCGAGTCTCTCCTGCACGATTTCCATGTGGAGGAGTCCGAGGAAACCGCATCTGAAACCGAAACCGAGAGCGGTCGATGTCTCCGGCTCATAGAGAAGAGCGGCGTCATTCAGTTTGAATTTCGCGAGAGCGTCCCTGAGTTCCTCAAAGTGTTCGCTCTGTGCCGGATACAGGCCGCTGAAAACCATCGGCTTCACCTCACGATAACCTGGCAGCGGGTCGTGTGCCTCATTGTCCGCGTTCATCACCGTATCGCCGACGCGTGCATCGGTTAGTTCCTTCACTCCCGCAATTAGATATCCCACGTTACCCGCCTCGAGTTCCTTTGTCGGAACTCGATTTATCTCAAGCACGCCGACCTCTTCTGCCAGGAAGACTTTTCCAGTCTTGTGAAATGACACTTTGTCGTTAGTCTTGAGTACCCCATCGACGATACGAATATATGTAACTACACCTCTATAAGAGTCGTATTTGGCATCAAAAATCAGGGCACGCGTCGGGGCGTCTACATTGCCCGCAGGAGGCGGTATGCGGTTGACTACTGCCTCCAGCACTTCATCGATGCCGATCTTAGCCTTAGCGCTGGCCAGGAGAATATCCTCCTCTTTGCACCCAATGAGGTCTACGAGCTGCTTCTTTACATCTTCCACCATAGCGCTGGGCAGATCTATCTTATTTATGACCGGGACTATCTCCAGTCCGGCATCTACGGCCATGTAGACATTGCTGATTGTCTGAGCTTCGACGCCCTGTGACGCGTCGACTACAAGTATGGCACCCTCACAGGCCGCAAGTGATCGCGACACTTCATAAGAAAAATCGACGTGGCCCGGTGTATCGATGAGGTTGAGTGTGTAAGCGTTGCCGTCCCTTGCACCGTACTTCATCTGAATGGCGTGACTCTTGATGGTTATGCCTCGCTCCCGCTCTAACGGCATATCGTCGAGTATCTGGTCTACCATCTGTCGTTGAGCTATAGTACCGGTCCGTTCAAGCAGCCTGTCGGCAAGAGTTGATTTCCCGTGATCTATGTGCGCAATGATACAGAAATTCCTAATAAGCTGGGGAGAAAGACTCATTTGTGTGGCTGATTCATCTCATCTTTTTTTGTGCATCAATATACGCAAGGCCATGCCCTTTATCAATTTACGCGGTGATGAATAGATGAAGTTGTTCAAGGTATTTACGATCTGATGAAGCATGAAGCGGCCGGCAGGAATAATGATTCCGACTCCTTAGAAATCCTTTTCCCCTGTAATATTGTGCCGAAAGGTCGCCTGTTCGGACTTCTCGGTGCCCGGTGGAGACTTGGCGGGAATTGCCTTGAGCAGGAACCGCAAAAGCCATCACAGCATAGCTGACCAGTGTTCCAGATGCTGCAGCATCAGGATAAGAGAAACGAGGTTGATGGTTTCCGGTAAGTTGACCATATTTGCATAAGAATTTCTCATCGCGTCTTTGTGGCGGAGAAGTCGTGAATATCCGGTTTGAATTTTCGAACTCTCATTTGGAAAGGAGTAAGTGATGAGTAACAGAGTCAGCTTTGAGATAAGGGGGAAGGTGGCTTATCTAAAATTGAACCGTCCCGAGAAGAGAAATGCAATCGATGACGTTGCGATTGAGGAGATGGGTCGGCATTTCGATCGGGCAAACTCTGACGAAAATGTGAGAGCCATCGTCTTCGAAGGCGAAGGAAGTGTCTTCTCTGCAGGAGCCGACCTGGACTATCTAATGAAGCTATCGAAGAATTCGTCGTCCGCCAATTTTGAAGATTCATGTGCGTTGAAGGATTTTCTCCTCGAAGTTTACAGGAGCCGGAAGCTTGTCTGTGCAATAGTGAGAGGTCCTGCTTTGGCCGGCGCTTTCGGACTCGTCCTCGCGTGCGATATTGTCTTCGCCTCCGAGAAGGCGAAGTTCGGCTTCACCGAGGTCAAAATTGGGTTTGTTCCGGCTGTGGTTGTCAATCTAGCGCTAAGGAAGATGCGGGAAGTTGATGTGAGGAGACTGGTGTTAACGGGCAAAATCATGGGAGGGGAAGAGGCTTTGCGTCTCGGGCTCATTTCAGAGGTGATTGAAGATTCTGATATCCAACAGCGTGTCGGGGAGTTCTTGCGCGAGTTTGTCACAGGCACAAGCAAGAGAGCCGTTTCGTTGACAAAGGAGATTCTGTCAGAAGTAAGAGACATGACGTTGGAAGAAGCCATGAAATACGGTGCCATGATGAATGTTGTAGCGCGTTCAACGGACGATTTTCAAAAAGGAGTGAATTCATTCTTGAACAAAAGTCAAGTGGAGTGGGAATAATGGAGATTGGTAGTAGGATTAGAGCAGTACCGGACTTTCCGAAAAAGGGAATATTGTTTAGAGACATCACGACTCTTCTGAAGGACAAGGAAGCCTTTGCATACGTAGTCGAGCAGTTCTACCAGCATTACAAAGATAAGAAGATCGACAAGGTCGTCTCCGTTGAATCACGGGGGTTCATATTTGGAAGTGTCCTCGCCTACAGGCTGGGTGCAGGCTTCGTACCGATACGGAAGCCGGGCAAACTGCCCGCGGAGGTGATTCGACAGGAATATCAGCTTGAGTATGGCACAGACTCCATGGAGATCCACACTGATGCCATTAAGCCGGGAGAAAGGGTGCTGGTCCATGATGATCTGCTCGCGACGGGCGGAACCGTGGCGGCTGCCTGTAAGCTGATCGAGCGGCTGCAAGGAAAGGTGGAAGGAGTCTGCTTTTTAATTGAACTGACGCCGTTGAACGGGAGGAAGGCCATTCCGGATATGGATGTTTTCTCGCTGATAGAATACGACACCGACTGAAGAGCGGCTAAACCACGTCGAGGTTGAAGTAAAGTATAGCATTGATGGCTTGCCCACCCGCTTCATCGGAAACAAAATTCGGAAAATAATCGCAAAGGTTTTAATTTCAACTGAGGATCCGTGCTTGAGCGGTTCCTGAATTTGCCAACGCATCTCAGCAAGTTCAAAATTAGAAGAGAGAGGAAAATGGAAAAAGTAATCACAACGACCGACTTTGCAAACCTGAATTTATTTCAGCGCGGTAAAGTCCGTGATATATACGACCTCGGCGATAAACTGTTGTTCGTCGTCACCGACCGAATCAGCGCATTCGATGTTATCCTTCCGAACGGGATACCGTTTAAGGGAAAGGTACTGAACCAAATATCGAATTTCTGGTTCGACTTCACGAAGAATATTGTCAAGAACCATGTCATCGCCACTGATGTTAAGGACTATCCCGCCGAATGCAAGCCTTACCTGAACGACCTCGCCGGTCGAAGTGTAATCGGCAAGAAGACGAAACCTCTTCCGGTTGAGTGCATCGTCCGCGGATACATCAGCGGCACGGGTTGGAAGGATTACCAGAAGAGCGGCGCCATTTGTGGGATCCCACTTCCAAAAGGATTAAAAGAGTCGGACAGACTTCCCGAGCCGATATTCACCCCATCCACCAAAGCGGAGATCGGCGTGCACGATGAGAATATCGGCTTCGATGAGGTTGTAAAGCTCGTCGGCAAAGATACTGCCAAAAAGGTACGCGACAACACAATCGCTGTCTACAAAGCAGCTGCTTCTTACGCCGAAAAGAAGGGAATCATCATCGCAGATACCAAGCTTGAATTCGGTCTCGACGAGAAGGGGGAAGTGACGCTGATCGACGAGGTCTTGACTCCAGATTCTTCCCGCTTCTGGGACAAATCAAAATATGAGCCCGGGAAATCGCAGCCGAGTTTTGACAAGCAATTTGTCCGAGATTATCTCCTCTCAATAAACTGGGAGAAAAAGCCGCCTGCACCGAAGCTGCCCGATGAGATCATCAAAGGAACGAGCGAGAAGTACCTGCAAGCCCTCAAAGTTCTCGCCGGTATTCAACTTTCATAGTTCTCGGTGTCTCGCGGGTCCTTCACCCGCAATGAGTCGGCGGCGTATGGATCGGGCGAGTAGTCCGTGTGCAAGGTTTGGACCAGCAAGAAGAATAGGACGGGCCAGGGACACGAAGTAATTGTTCGGGTTGATACAAATCCTAAAGGCGGACGCCTGTTCTAGCCATCCAGTAGCGTCTTCACGGCTCCCAGAACTGAAGCCGGGTCTATTTCAAGCATGCACTTAAAATGCCCCTTTGGGCATGATTCTCTCCCAATGTGTGAACAGGGTCGGCATTTCAATGCCGCAATTTCCAGTACTTCATTCTTAACGCCGTATGGGAAGAAGCCAAATTCGCGGACGCTTGATCCGAAGATGGCTACAATCCTTTTTCCGAGAGCATTCGCTGCATGCATAAGAAAGGAGTCGTTAGTGACGACTACTGAGGCATGCTTCAATAGCGCCACACTTTCTATAAGGGAAAACCTTCCGCTGAAATCCAACGCATCAGAAGACCTCTTTATTTGAATGCAGTCCGCCGTGTCAGCTTCTCCCCCCGCGAGAGCAACTCTGCTGAACGTCGATACCTTTCGAGCGAGCAGCGACCAATACTCAACCGGCCAGCGTTTCGTGAAATGATTTGCGCCCGGACAAAGAAAAACAGCCTGCCCGCTCCCTGCGCCGGTGATTCTCCAGAGATTATCTGTTTTCTCTTGAACATCTCTGGGAACAAAAATCTCGGGCCTTGGGACTTCTGAGACCGATGGGTCGTAAGTCTGGGCATACTTGAGGGCGACCGATCTGATGTTTGAATATAGATTGACCTTGGTCTTCACCAGGATCGCCCGTTTGAAGATATCCTTATTGACGACTCGTACTTCTTTTGCCGTATTCTTTCTGATATAGACGCTTCGGAAATTGTTATGCAAATCGAGCGTAATCTCGAAATGTTGTGCGAGAAGTGTCCTCCTGAGATTCTCCAGCCGGTGTATATCCGCGTGGTCCTGAACTAAATGGACGAAGTTGACGTTAGGATTACATCTAATGAGGTCGGCGTATTGTGACTTTACGACAAAATGGATTTCGGAATTAGGTTCAGTTTCCTTCATCAACTTCAAGAGCGGAGAAGTCAGAAGCACATCGCCCGCCGAGCTTAACCTTATGAGGAGCTTTTTTGAACTTGACATTGTTAGAAAATATGAATTTGAATGAGTAGTTTCAATTGTGAATTCCAATTCAATGCATAGGAAGTGAACGGAACTCATAAGGCCTAAGCGAGTGACTGTCTTGAATCTCAAATAATTACCGCTGAACATTTCTTGCAGCGCCGTCAATTTATACTCGAATGGCGTACAGTTGTTGGTTAAACGGTCGAGGCGAAGAGGTAGGCGATGAAGAAGCTGGTTTGCATTTTGGCAAAGGTAAAAATAAATTCACAGCAGAGGTAAGAGAGAATTATGAAGCAGCTGCCGCGTACCACTGATGGACTGAAAAAGAGCGGTTACAGAGTCCTTCCTGTAAAAGAAGAGATAAGGAAGAATCTGATTGCCAAACTCAACAGGGGAGAGACTTTATTTCCGGGGATAATCGGATATGATAAGACAGTAATTCCGTCGATAGTCAACGCATTACTTGCCAAACATGACATGATATTGCTGGGATTGAGGGGCCAGGCAAAGACTCGAATCGCCAGGAGTCTGGTAGGCCTACTGGACGAACAAATTCCGATTATAAAGGGATGTGAAATCGACGACAATCCATACAGCCCGGTTTGCAAGCGTTGCGTTGATCTCGTGAAGGAACGGGGAGACGAGGTGGAATTAGACTGGCTGTCACGCGAACAGCGCTACGGAGAAAAGCTGGCGACGCCGGACGTTACGATCGCCGATTTGATCGGCGATATCGATCCGATAAAGGCGGCGGTTCAGAAGCTTCACTACTCGCACGAGGGAGCGATTCACTTCGGGATAATTCCCCGGACAAATCGCGGCATATTTACGATTAATGAGCTTCCGGATTTGCAGCCGAGGATTCAGGTGGGACTTTTCAATATAATGGAAGAGAAAGATATTCAGATACGCGGATTCAATGTAAGAATTCCTCTGGACATCATGATGGTTTTCACTGCTAACCCTGAGGATTACACGAACCGCGGGAATATCATTACGCCACTGAAGGACAGGATCGATTCCCAAATTCTGACCCATTATCCGCGTACTCTGGAAGAAGCGATGAAGATAACAGAACAGGAAGCCTGGCTGGCCAGAGACGGCGGGAGAGAAGTTGTAATGCCGGCATATCTGAAGGAAATAATCGAAGGGATAGCATTCCAGGCCCGTGGTAGCGAATTCGTCGACCAAAAGAGCGGGGTGAGCGTTCGTATGACCATCTCCGTCATGGAGAATCTGATAAGCAGCGCCGAGCGCCGCGCGATTATCAATAACGAAAAGGTTATCGTGCCTCGGATCTGCGACCTCCAGCAGGTGCTTCCCGGCATGACCGGAAAACTCGAACTTGTTTTCGAGGGTGAACAAGAGGGATCTGTGAAGGTCAGCCGGGCGCTGATCGGCAAAGCCGTCAGGGAGACTTTCAAGAAGTACTTTCCTGATCCGCTGCAAAAACGAATACGAAACTCGCAGGGCGAAGAGCCGAAGAGGCGTGATGACGAGTATACGCCGATCATCTCGTGGTTCGAATCTGGAAACAAGATTGAAGTTGCCGACGACATGCCGTTCGATGAATACTTCTCGGAGTTGAACAAAGTAACAAATCTAAGAGAAGTTGCCAGGCGGCATATGAAGGTTGATGATTCCAGGAAATACGAATTGGCTACTTCAATGGAATTCGTCCTTGACGGGCTGCACCAGTTCTCCCGGATAGCGAAGGACGATACAGATAACGTAGTCGCTTATAAAGATTTAGTCGGAAGCATCTTCCCGCCTAAAGGAAGATACGAGGAGGATTGAGTTTGGTAATCGAGAAATTCGAAGACGGTCCCATCTGGACCATCGGTTATCTGGTTTACGATGAGGAATCGAAGGAAACGATGGTTATCGATGTTCCTATGTGGTCGTCGGAGAAGATATACAGGCGGATTAGACATCTCGGTCTTCGAACGAAGTACATCGTGGCAACGCACGGACACTGGGACCACATAGGCGAGATGGAAAAGCTGGCGGATTTAACGGGCGCGGAAGTCTGTGCCCACCTGGGAGATGAGTGGTTGATGCGTGACCCGAACGGAACGCCGATCCCTCCGCCCGAACAGGTCGAACCTGTCGGCGTAGGAAATTTCCTTGAAGAAAGAGTTAAACTTCAGATTGGGAAGACAGGGTTCAGCGTAATTCATACACCAGGACATTCAGTCGGCTCAATTTGTCTTTACGCAGACGGCGAAAATGTGATTTTCACCGGCGACACGCTGTTTGCAGGTTCGATCGGACGGACTGATCTCCCTACCGGATCGATCGAAGAAATATCGAGAAGCATTTCGGAGAAGATAATGTCCCTCCCTGATGACGTGAGAGTGTTCCCGGGACACGGTCCGGAAAGCACGTTAAAAAAGGAAAGAGCCGAGAATCAATTTGTTCAGATGATATTTGCGGAGAAAGAGAGCAAGAGTACGACGAGGTGAATGATGAGATTCAGGTATTCGAGATGGACAGAGAATTCTATGACGGACGAACAGCGGCTTCAGAACATGATTTCGCTGTTCAGCTACCTCCTCCTTCAGACAAGCGGCGATACCGAGGAGGCTCTCGACTGGATACGGCAGCTAGGCCAGGAATATGAGCTGTTCGATGAGGACATGAGTCTCGAGGATTTCATTGACAAGTTGAAGGAACTCGGTTACGTCGAGGACGCAAAAGACGTCGTCATCATTACTTCAAAAGGAGTGCAGCGTATCAGGGAAGACGCGCTGAGAGAAGTGTTTTCTAATCTAAAGAAGAGCCCCGAGGGGTCGCACGAGTCACCGCACATGGGCCAGGGGGTGGACCGGCTGAGCGAGACCAAGAAGTACACTTTCGGAGATTTGCCGACCAATATTGACCTGACTTCGACGATCACAAACGCGCTGAAGCACGATAGTATAGAGAATTTCCGGCTCGAGGAAGACGATATTGAGATCTACGAGACAGAGCATCTGACAAACTGTGCGACGGTTGTACTTCTGGACATCAGCCATTCCATGATTTTGTACGGCGAGGATAGAATTACGCCAGCAAAGCAGGTCTCACTGGCTCTTGCGGAATTGATCCGCACAAAGTTTCCGAAGGATCATCTAAACATAGTCGTATTTGGCGACGATGCGAAAGAGATAACTCTTGCAGAGCTGCCGTTCGTGACAGTCGGGCCATATCACACGAACACTCTTGCCGCATTGCGTTTGGCTAGAAGTATTCTACGAAGGAAAGGGAACGTAAACCGGCAGATATTCATGGTCACCGACGGGAAACCTTCCGCGATATTCGAAGAGTCCGGAAAACTCTACCGTAATTCGTTCGGCCTCGACCCAAGGATAGTAAACAAAACTCTTGACGAAGCCGTCGCATGCCGGAGAGAAAAGGTCGTTATAAGCACCTTTATGGTTGCAAAGGACCCGTACCTAATCAACTTCGTAGAGGAACTCACCCGCGCGAACAAGGGGAGGGCTTACTACTCGTCCCTGAACAAGCTTGGCGAATATATCTTCGTGGACTATATCCGAAACAGAAGGAAGAAGTTCAACAGCATACTGCCTTAGGAAGTGATCCGTCGATCAGGGGACGTAGACCTGACGGTGCGCCCCTTTATCTCCACAGGAATGCAGTCATTCGCTTTATGGTTTTCTTAAACCCATTTGCAAACGGGGAGTTGCATCATCGATTAATCTTTCATCCTATTTCGACCCAGCGAGTCCAGACCCGCGGCCTGAAGGTGTCTGTACAAAATTCTTGACTCTAAGAATTCCGTGGACTACACTTTTCGTCACAGTCAGAATAGTGTCTGTCGGATTCTAGAGGGAGATCGATACATGAAGACGGAGCTCACAAAATCACAAATCTAGCGTTATCAACAGGATGGTTTTGTACTCAATCCGTTGATTTGCTCGAAAATGATGTAGGCACGTGTTTAGGGGAGTCTGTGATTGGTTGCACAATGAAGAAGGTTAAACTTGTCGGGGCGGTGGGATTCGAACCCACGACCTCCTGGTCCCGAACCAGGCGCTCTAACCGGGCTGAGCCACGCCCCGAATTCCGGACTAATATAACGCCCAAGTCCCTCAACAAAAAGTGAAAATTCTTGAACATTATGAGAAGTCATTTTGATTTTTGAATTCTTAGTATCCATATTCTTCTATGTTCATCAAGATCAAGGTCCATCCGAATTCAAAGAAGGACGTAGTGGTGCGAAAGGGGAGCGATAGTTTCGAAGTTTTTGTCAGGGCTAAGCCCACTGAGGGAAAGGCGAACGAGGCGACTTTGGATTCACTGAGTGAGTTTCTGAAAGTCCCACGGTCGAGATTGCGGCTGATCAGGGGCGCAACTGCGCGAAACAAGCTCGTCGAATTGTCTGATTGCCGCGGCGACCTTCTTAGTATGAAGAAGGGATGATAAAGTCTATCGCTTTCAAGGAAGGCCTGATTTTAAATAATCTGATAATAAGGCTAAATTAAAAGGTGAAAGAAATAGCGGCGCGGGCCATATCCTACATCTTCATGCCGACCACCTTTGCCATGGTCGCATTTCTTCTCCTGGCTTTCGGCCCGCAAGTACTTTTTGCATTTCCAATCATTGGGGTTGTGGCTTGGGCTAGGATTGAACTTAAGGCGCATCCGACGGCGCAAGTAATCGCAGGTTCCGCGCTCGGAATTGTACTGACTGCAGCTCAGGCAGAAGCTTTTCTTAAATTTGCAGGGGGATACTAGTGGATAAGAAACAGATTATCGGAGCGCTGGAGGAGATATCTTCTCTGCTGGAACTGAAGGGAGAAGACAAGTTCAAGGTAACTGCATATTCCAGAGCCGCACGGTCAATCAGCCGGTCCACTCTGGACGTCGTGGATCTTATTGAGAAGGGCGAAGCGAAGAAAATTCCCGGAGTTGGCGATGCGCTCTCGAAGAAACTTACGGAGCTGGTAGAAACCGGCAGACTCGGCTACCTGGAAGATCTCAGGAATTCATTTCCGGCGGGACTCCTCGGCTTATTCGAAATACGAGGACTCGGTCCGAACAAAGTGCGGTCGCTTTACGAACAGCTCGATGTGAAATCTGTCTCCGAGCTGGAGTATGCATGCAATGAGAACAGGCTTTCCTCGCTAAAGGGGTTCGGAAAGAAGACGCAGGATAAGGTGCTTGCTGAAATAAGGAGAGTAAAGGCAAACAGCGAATATCGTTTGCTGAATGTAATCCACGAGACTTCATTGCGTATTTCGCAGACGCTTGAAAAGCTGACGGGCGTAGAACGTTATCAATTTACGGGAAGTTACAGACGGAGACGCGAGACAATTCGAGACATCGATTGTGTAATCAACTTCAGGTCCGGCGAACGTGACAAACTTTTCGCTTCACTTCAGAGAATGAAGGGGGTGAAGGAGGTTAAGGATGTTCAGGATGACCTGGTATCCGTGATTTGGGAAAACGGCGTTCCGGTCGAATTCATTATAGTTAACAAGGCGGAGTACCCATTTGCCGTTCTACATTCGACGGGAAGCAAAGATTTCTTCGGCAGGCTGAAAGAATACGCCTCATCTCGCGGATACAGTCTCGGGATGCGAGAGCTAAAGAAAGGAAGGGACAAGATCCGCTTTGAATCCGAAGAAGAAATTTTTGGTGAAATAGGACTTCAATTTGTTCCGCCGGAACTTCGTGACGATGAAGATGCGGTGACAGCGGCGTCAAAAGGAGAGATACCCGAGCTCGTAAAGGTGGAGGACATTCTTGGTCTCTTTCACATTCATACGAATTGGAGTGATGGGGCCGACTCACTCGAAGCCATGATTGCCGGGGCTCGGAATTTGGGCCTTCGTTATCTGGGATTGAGCGATCATAGCAAGGCCGCCTTCTACGCCAACGGTCTGGATGAAAAGCGTTTAAAGGAGCAAGCCGGCGCAGTCGAGAAATTTAACAGTGAGCATGAAGACTTTCTGGTCTTCAAAGGGAGCGAAGTTGATATTCTGGCCGACGGTAAGTTAGACTTCAGTGACACTGCGCTAAAGAAACTTGATTTTTCCGTGGGGTCCGTTCATAGCAAGCTGAACATGAAGAAAGAGGAAGCGACAAAACGGCTGGTGAGCGCTCTGAAGAATCCGTATTTGACGTTCCTCGGTCACATGACCGGTAGGTTGCTGCTCGGCAGAGATGGTTACGAAGTCGATATAGACGAAGTTATCAAGACGGCCGCTCGCAACAGAAAAGTTATTGAGATAAACGCTAATCCTCACCGTCTCGACATTGACTGGCGGCACTTGAAGAAAGCAAAGGCAGCGGGAGTAAAATTCTCGATTAATCCGGATGCCCATTCCGTCGCGGGATTAGCTGATTTCATTTACGGGGTATTCATTGCCAGGAAGGGATGGCTGACGAAGGAAGATCTGTTGAATACTATGAGCGCGGACCAAGTGAAGAAATTTCTGGATGATGCCAAAAGTTAAATTTGTGCCTTTAAGTAAAGAGGTCGAAATAAAAAAGGGAGAGACGCTCTTCAAAGCCGCCCGTGTTAACGGAGTCCCGATAGGAAGTTCATGCCGGGGAGATTGTATTTGCGGCTGGTGCAAAGTGGAAGTACTGGATGGGATGGACAATCTTTCGCAGCCGTCGGAATGTGAGAAGAAACTCATGTCGAGAGGAAATTACGGACTGAATGAGCGGGTGGCATGCACAACAATGGTGTTCGGAGACGTGAGCATTACAACGGGGTACTGGTAGTGCAGGTCTTTATTTGTAAAGGCTTCTCCGGGGAAATCTTGAGAATGGAAATCGATGCGGAAAGTACCGTGGAAGACCAAAAGGCAAAGTTAGCCTCCAAAATGTTTGGCTGGAGTGACGGAGACGGCTCCTACGGGCTAATCAATGTAACCAAAAGGTTTGAATATTCGCCGGACGACATCATTAAGGAAAACACATCGGAGAACGATGTTCTCCTGATAATAAATTCAAACAACTCTTCACGGTGTTAAGATATGAGATACATTAGGCACATCTTTATTTGTACTAACAAAAGAAAAGAGGACGATCCCAAGGGCTCCTGCGCGCAGAAAGGGAGCGAAGAGATTCGCGATATCTTCAAGAAAGAGCTGCATGCGCGCGGTTTGAAGACAAAAGTGCGCGCAAACAAATCAGGTTGTCTGGACGTTTGTGAACATGGGCCGAATGTCGTCATCTATCCGGAGGGAGTCTGGTATAGTCACGTGACGAAAGATGACGTGGTCGAAATCATAGAGAAACACATTATCGGCGGCAAAGTGATTGAGCGGCTGCTGTTGAACGACCCGAGGTACAAGCCCGATAAAATGGCCTATCCTCCGATGAAAACGCAGGAAGTCAAACCTTCTGTCGGCTGAAGAACTCAAATCGGCTGTTGTTCCTTACCCCCCAGCCGTGGGGAGATCGTCTGGCTTGCAGCGAATATCGCTCCTTCCTAAGTTTAAGAAACAGGTTGCTACCGGATATAACCTCCTCAGAAAGCCTGACGATTGTGCAACTAAGAAACGGGGGAAGTTATGAAGAGCAGTCTCAGAATAGTTTCAGTCGGTCTTTCCATTGCCATTGCGGGATTATGTTATGGTTGCAGCGATGTGACCTCGCCACACAATGGAGTTTCTGGTCCGAATCCACCAAGCAGCTCTACCGTGAAGAAGGTCGAATCTGCAAACAACTCTTTCTCCACCTCGCTCTTCGATCAATTGGCCGCCCAGGAACAGGGGAAGAATTTCTTCATCTCACCATTCAGCGTTTCTATGGCTCTTGCAATGACGCTAAATGGTGCCGCCGGGCAAACTTACAGCGACATGCAACGGACGCTCGGGCTGAGCGGCCTTTCGAACGAACAAATCAACCAAGCCTACCAGAACCTGATGACGACGTTCAGCAGTCTTGATCCAAGCGTGAAGTTCGATATCGCCAATTCGATCTGGTATAGGAATACATTTGCAGTCGAGGACAGCTTTCTTGACGTGGACTCCACTTATTTCGATGCAAGGGTCATTGCCGTCGATTTCAGCAGCGCGAGCGCTGCTGAAATCATAAACTCCTGGGTCAGCGACAAGACAGATAACAAGATCCAGAGCATAATTCAGCCGCCGATTGATCCGTCTACGGTGATGTTTCTAATCAACGCCCTGTATTTCAATGGAACCTGGAAGTACACTTTCGATTCGAAGAACACGAAGCCTGAAACATTCTATCTGGCGAACGGCTCCACAGAATCAGATTCCATGATGGTGGTTCATGACACGATCGATTATTACTCTGACCAGAGTTTTACGGCAGTTGAACTTCCCTATGGCGACGGTGATTACAGCATGCTTATTCTGCTCCCCACTAATGCAGCATCGGCAGTGAACACAATTGGCACACTGAGTCAGGGTGAAGTCAACAGCATTGTTGCCGGATTGAAGCCTGAAGATGTGCAGCTAACAATGCCGAAGTTCAAGGTGAAGTACTCGACGAAGTTGAACGGTGTTCTCTCTCAAATGGGTATGGGAATCGCCTTTTCAGACGGGGCGAATTTCACGCGGATTAACCCAGCAGGCGGACTATACATCTCTGAGGTGCTGCACAAAACTTATATTGACGTAAATGAACAGGGAACCGAGGCAGCTGCGGTAACGGTGGTCACAATTGGGACAACAGTTGTAATCGGAGGGCATAGCGGACCGATAATGGTTGATGTCGACAGGCCCTTCGCGTTCCTGATCAAAGAGAACCGCGACAATACAATTCTGTTCATGGGTGCTGTGGCGCAGCCAAGTGTTGAAGTCACGAACTGAAGGGCCACTGAACTTGTTCCCAATGCGGTCGCCTCGCCGCTCAGAGTAATAAGGAATCGATGGGGAGTGTGAATTCCGAGGGATTTGAAAAGTCGTTAGCGCAAGAAATCCGAAGAGGTGCAATCATATTAGGGGCTTGCCCTGCTCATAAGTCTGAGTTTGCCTAAGCAACCCCTGTTAGCTAAATTGACGTGCACAAAGACTGCTTGATGATTTGAAAACTACAAATGCTGCTGCACAAAGAAAGCTGAAACCGGCCGATCCTGTGGAGAAAGCTCGTGCGCATAAGATATATTCCTTGCTTGCGAGAGAGTATCCGGACGCTAAGGCTGCGTTGAACTTCAACACTCCCTTCGAGCTTCTCGTTGCCACGATACTGTCGGCACAGTGTACTGACGCTCGCGTGAACATGGTGACGCCCGGTCTCTTCAGGAAGTATCCATCGCCTGAGAGCTTCGCCAGCGCGGTCCAGGCCGAATTGGAACCGGACATAAAATCGACGGGGTTTTACCGCCAGAAGGCGAAATCACTGCTAAGCTGTAGCCGGTCGTTAGTCGAGAAGTTCGGCGGACAGGTCCCGAAGACTATGGAGGAATTACTGACTCTAGGCGGCGTAGGGCGGAAGACGGCGAATGTGCTTCTTGGAAATGCGTTCGGTATTCCCGGGATAGCCGTTGATACGCATGTCGGCAGGCTCGCCCAGCGACTTGGATTGAGCAAAGACGAAGATCCAACAAAAATTGAATTCGCTCTGATGGAACTGTTTCCGAAAGACCACTGGACGCAGCTCTGTCATTTATTCATGTCTCATGGAAGGAAGGTTTGTGTGTCACGCCTACCGAAATGTGAGGTGTGCTGCGTGAGCCATTTATGTCCATCGGCATTCAAGTTTTCAAAGAGTGGTGATTTGAAAAAGAAGAAAGGAAAGTAGATTGAAAATCAGAGTAGCACATAGCCCGGATTCAGACGACGCATTTATGTTTTATGCCCTGGCGAACAAGAAGTTTGATACAGGCGAATTGGAGTTTGAAAATATTTTAAGTGATATAGAGACTCTCAACCAGAGGGCGATGAAGGGAGAGTACGAGGTCAGCGCTATCTCCATCCATGCTTATCCGTATCTTGCTGATAAGTATCAAATGCTGAGCAGCGGTGCGAGTATGGGTGACGGCTACGGCCCGATGCTTGTGAGCACAAAACCGTATAAGGTTGAGGATATCAACAGGTTGAAAATTGCGATACCCGGGAGGAGAACATCTGCGTTTCTTGCGTTGAGCATATTTGCGGGAATGTTCGAATACGAAGTCGTCCCCTTCGACCAGATAATAGACAAGGTTTTGTCCGGAGAATTTGAAGCGGGCCTTATCATACACGAGGGGCAACTGACGTATGAAACAAGCGGACTGCACAACATCGTGGATCTCGGTGCGTGGTTCAAAGATAAATTCAAGCTCCCGCTTCCGCTGGGAGGAAATGTGATCCGCCGCGACCTCCCGGAAGCCGTGAAGAAGAAGGTCGCTTATTACCTCAAGAAAAGCATAGCACACTCGCTCGAGAACCGAAATGAGGCGCTGGATTACGCCCTTGGATTTGCGCGTGGAATGAACACCAGCCTCGCGGATAAATTCGTCGGTATGTATGTGAACGACTGGACCCTCGACTACGGGTCGAAAGGGAAGGAAGCCATCCAGGTATTCCTCGACCTGGCTTTTGAGCGCGGTCTTCTTCCGGCAAGATGCGTTGCTGAGTTCATCGAGACACCGGAAACGCTGTAGCAGGCATGAAGTCCGAGGATACCCGCATCATGAGCGACTCAACCGTAAGGAGTACGGCAGGGTATGAAGGCTTCTCGAAGGGAGTCAGAGCTGCTCTGTTCATTATGGTAGTTGGCGGAGCGTTTTATCTCGGCGGTTCAGCGGCGAGAGGTATAATTGGAAACAACCTCGTTGAGCTGGGGACTCTCAAATTCCGTCAGGACATTCCGTTTGATGCTGAGAAGGAAATCTACGATCTTCTGGCACGGACGTCGCTGTTGACGGATTTTGGTTACATCCTGGCATTGATTGGATTCGCGGTCTTTCTTGTAAAGTCGAACATCAGGATGAAGGAGCATCCTAACATCCTGATGGCTGTGATCCTCTTTGGGATGTTTATTCCCGTTGAGTTATATACTAGTTATCTTGACCTGAAGTTCTTTGTGTCATATGTGGATTTTCAATTGCAGCTCTTTCTTGGAGCGGATCCGGGCCCGTTGCGTGACGAGATGAGGAGACTCTTTGTCGAGCGCGTGAGCGGCCTGGGCGGTCTGTCGGTGATCGCCATCCTTTCGTACTACAGCGCGATCGGCGCAATAGTGTTTCGCCCCATTAAGCCACGAAAAATAGAAAAGATTACAGAAGAAGATGTCGAAACTGAAGACAGAAGCTCTAATAGCTGAGCTTGAAGAAGCCGCCGCCCAGCTTGGACTGAAGGTGATTTACGAAAAAGGAGATTTTAGCGGCGGCTACTGTATCCTGAAGGAGGAGAAACTCATTGTTATAAACAAGAGATTCGATCCGAAGCATCGGGCTTCCACAATTGCCAGGAGCCTTGTCGAAGTAGGCACCGAGAATGTCTTCTTGAAGCCGGCAGTACGCGAGTACGTTGAAGAACAGGCGGAGAATAAAAATGAAACTTCTAGTGGTAAACGGTCCCAATCTGAACCTAACGGGCCTGCGTGAGCCCCAAATTTACGGAAGCGACACGCTGGAGACCATCAACGCGGAATTGAAGAAAGAATTTCCGGACGTAAGTTTTGAATTCTTTCAGACCAACAGCGAAGGTATGTTGATAGACAAGATTCAGGCCGTTCAGGGAGAAGCATCCGACGGTGTTATTTTGAATGCAGGGGCACTTTCACACTACAGCTATGCTTTGAGGGATGCGATAGATGCTATAAAAAAACCAGTCGTTGAAGTCCATCTATCACAAGTATTTTCTCGTGAAGAGTTCCGAAGGACGAGCGTCATTTCGGAAGTCTGCAAGGGAACTGTAACGGGCTTCGGTAAGTATTCTTACTTTGCAGCAGCCTTCGCGCTTGCCAGACTTATCAAGAAATGATTAAGGCCGTAGTTTTTGATCTGGATAACACTCTCGTCGATTTCATGAAAATGAAGGGAGAGGCGATCGACGCAGCGATTAGGGCTATGATCGATGCGGGGCTGGAACTCTCTTATGACGAGGTTAAGCGACGCATAGATGCCATCTACAAGGAGAAGGGAATCGAGTTTCAGTATGTTTTCGATTCGCTGCTTTCGGATATTTTCGACAAAGTGAATTACAAGATCCTCTCTGCCGGTGTTGTAGCGTACAGACGTGCGCGTGAGGCGGCGCTTGTCCCTTATCCTCACGTCTATATTACCCTCTACGAACTTATAAAGATGGGTATGAAACTCGCCGTCATTTCAGACGCACCCGCCAGAGAAGCATGGCTCCGTCTTACCTATCTGAACATGCATCATATTTTTGATGTCGTTGTAACGTTCGAGGATACGAACAGGCGCAAGCCGCATCCCGCACCGTTCACCCTTGCGTTGAACAAATTAGGGATAGAACCGGGTGAAGCCCTGATGGTGGGCGATTGGGCCGAGCGTGACATCATCGGTGCGAGGGAAGTAGGAATGAAGACTGTATTTGCGAGGTATGGTGACACGTTCAACACCGGGATTTCCGGGAGTGATTACGAAGTGAATGATATTCAGGAACTGATAGGCTTCATCAAGCGGGAAAATTCCAATGATTGAAGGTGTCGGGATAGACATCACTGAGGTCAGCAGGATCCGCAAGAGCATCGAGGATTATGGTGAGTTCTTTACGAGCAAGATTTTCACCGAGGATGAGCTGAGATACTGTTCCGAAAAGCCGAATCCATTCCAGCACTATGCCGCCCGCTTTGCCGCAAAAGAAGCGTTCAGCAAAGCCGCCGGAACAGGATGGAACAGCGACTTTTCGTGGCAAGAAATCGAAGTGATAAATGAGGCGAGCGGGAAACCTCGATTGCGCCTCGGCGGGGTTTCGCTTGAAATGTTCGGCAAGAAGAGGATATTTCTTTCACTTTCACACTCCGGCGACTATGTCACGGCGGTTGTTGTCATTGAAAGTTAGTTTAAACCGATTTCTTCGTTTTTGCGTCATAATCTCGAGACCAATTGAGGATCGTGAGCTAGTGAGACCTTTCCTGCCAGTAGGCACATCGAGGAACAGAACGGGTTTGAATCCTATCGTATCTGACAATTCCATGAAGGCCGCATAACTAGAGCTCTTTGAATGCAGAACCTCAACGATTTAGAGCTCGTAGAGCAAGTGAAGACAGGAAACGACAGAGCCTTCGGCGAGCTGGTGAATCGCTACGAGAAGAGGGTGTTCTTCGTCATCAAGAGAATGTTGAATGACGATGCGGAGACAGCCGATGCCACGCAGGAAGTGTTCATAAAGCTTCATGATTCTTTGAAGAAGTTTCGCGGCGATGCAAACCTCTACACATACATCTACAGAATTGCTACAAACGTCGCGATAAGTTATCTGAGAAAAAGAAAAGTAAGAGCAGTCGTTAGACTGGATGAAGTGATATCGAACATGTTGGCAGGTGGAAATGAACCTCAGCGTGAGGCTGACAGATCGGAATTGAAGAAGCTTGTTGCCGCGGCGGTGGATTCTCTGCCGGTACAGCAGAAGCAGGTTTTCGTCTTAAGGTTTTATGAAGAGCTTTCGTATGAAGAAATTGCACAGATGATGCATAGATCACTGGGAGCCATGAAGGCGAATTATTTCCATGCAATGAAGAAAATAGGGGAGTACTTGAAAGATGCGATGCGATGATGTTGCAGTAAACCTTCCGGACTATGTTCTCGGGAAAATCGAGCCGAATCTGAAGAGATCGGTAGAATACCATCTTGAAATTTGCTCAAAATGCAAGGCCGAGCTCGAAAACATTAGGGAGCCGATCAGACTTCTGGGTGAGATCGAAGTCGAAGAGTATCCCGATACCTTTTGGCAGGAGCTGCACTCCGTAATTATGGAAAGAGTGTCGGCAGAAAAACCGGCAAGATGGAGAGTCCCGGCCTTTGCAGCCGGACTGGCGGTGATTCTGCTGGTCGTCGGAGTCGGTGTGTACGAGTACGCCGTCAGAACCGTTCCACAGGCAGCGAGCGTATCTGCGTTGGCGACATCTCTTTCGTCGGATCAGGCGCTGAATCTCCCGAGCATGAATATCAACTACGTGAATGCAGTATCTTACCAGGCGAAAATGACGGACGAGATTGGAGCCGTTGATGATTCCGTTCAGGAAGCCGTTATCAAATCGATGTGGGCATCGGCTACAGACTCAACTGCCTCTCTCGAGGACTTCTATTACACGGGAAATGCCATTGTCAATTAAGAGGAGATCTATGAAACGAGTAGCAGCTATTTTCGTGATTTGCCCTTTGCTATTGTCTGCCGGATTCGCCCAGGGTATGAGGATGGGAAACCCTCCTCCGCAGGGCTATCCACCGGAGATGGGAAGAAGGGGGCAGGAAATAAGAAAACAGCTAGAACAGATCAAGATCTGGCAGATGACACGAGAGATGAATCTTCCAACGGATAAAGCTGAGAAGTTCTTCCCGCTCTACAACAAGTATAACGATGAGATGAGAAGCATAACGGCGCAAAGAGGGCAGCTTGTGAGGGATCTCGACAGTGCGATCGACAACAAGGTCGGAAACGAAGAAATTCAGGGGCAAATTCAACACTTGGTCGATTTGGACAAACAGCTTGCGGACTCTCACGCGAGGTTTATCGAAAACATGGGAAAGTTTCTGAGTCCGGTAGAAGTTGCAAAGTATCTGGTCTTTGAGCAGCAGTTTGATCGTGAAATCAGGGATAGGATCAGGATGATTATGATGCAGAGAATGAGGGGACATAACCGGTAGGAAACGTAACCCCTCACTTATGGTTTCTCGCAAAGCTCGCAAAGCGAACCGCTCGTCAACATTTCTTTGCGTTCTTGGCGCCTTTGCGAGAGAAATAACCCTTTCAGTGAGGTATTACGTAGGAAACTTTTACTCCCTCTTTTAAATCCCGCTGCGTTGTCTTAAATTTGGTCTCAGAAGCAGAGACCAACAAATTTCTTATTTAGACTTGAGACCAAGAGTTCTTTTGCACGCAGCCGTGCTGTTAGATGCCGTAGCGGCGTTGAAGATACTTGCAAACAGGGCTTCGGCTGAACATCTGAAAGATGGATTGATCAGCCCGCAGAACCTGCCTCTTGCGTTGGTAATCCTCGTTATTGTTCTCCTGCTCGAACTCGCCTCAAAAAGATTTCGCAAACCCCGAGCTTACTTTCTGGCTTTCCTCGGACTGATATTCTTTCTGTGTTCGCTATACATTTATCCTCAGAACAGGTTTAAAGATGAGTCTTCAATTCTGGGATACGGAGTCCTCATACTCCAGTTCTCCGCTGCCGGGGTAACCGTGTTCTTCAAGAGTGCCGGCCTGGGTCGAATACTCGGGGTGACAGTCTTCGTCTTTGTTGTTCTGTCGATCATCGGCTTCGCCTATACGTTTTCAAATGCAGAGACCTACGATGGCCATTCGAAAGTTGATGCTGCCGTGGTCCTCGGTGCCTCTGTTTGGGGAAAGGATAAACCCAGTCCTTTGCTGCGCGGGAGGCTTAACACGGCAATGAAGCTGTTCAAGTCAGGAATCGCGAAGAAAATTGTGGTCACGGGCGGGACGAAGCGTTTCGGCACCATCGAATCGGAGGTTGAAGCCTCTTACCTGCGGGAGAACGGCGTAAAGGACTCCCATATCATAAGGGACCGTCGTTCCCTTAGCACGCCGGAGCAGGTTGATTTTGTAAAAAACGTCCTTATCGACTCGCTTAAAATGAAAAAAATAGTGATTGTGACGGACAGATGGCATTTACCTCGCGTGCTGTTGATGTGCCGCTGGCAGAATGCAAGGGTGAAAGGGATGGCGAGCGATTATAGAATGTTCTTACCCAGCGACATATATTACCGGATGCGCGAATCGGCGGCGCTTCAGGTCTACTTACTTTTTGGAGCTTAATATGAGTTTACAGGTTTGGCATGAACAGATTACATGGTTTTGTTATTTATGACGTCACAGAGAAGACTTGCCAGAGAGCGCGTGCTTCAGGCGCTCTACGCCTATGACATTTCCCGCACATCTCCGGAATTCTTGAGTTCGGATATCTTCAAGGATATCGAGGATCTTCCAGCGTTGGAGTTTGCAAAGAAACTCTATCGCGATACTCTGGAGAACTTGAACGACCTTGATGTTATACTTCAGAGTCATCTGGAACATTGGGACATTTCGAGGGTTAATCCGATAGACCGGAGTCTTCTGAGGATGGGAATCGCTGAGATTCTTTATTCGGTGGAGATTCCAACGAAGGTCACGATCAACGAAGTGATCGAACTGGCCAAAAGGTACAGCACGGAGGAGAGTCCCAAATTTGTAAATGGCATTCTGGACGCGGCGTTGAAGCAACTGACCTCGGACGGAAGGGTCCAGAAGAGCGGAAGAGGGTTGATAAACACGTCTACGAAAAAGAAATCGTGATGGACGAGCGTTACTCTCGTCTCACGATATTTTCCTGGATGCTCTTCGACTATGCCCGCACATCATTTTCAGTGATGATTAAGACTGTGGGCTTTGCCTTATACTTCAGAGAAGTTGTTGCGGCAGGAACGGGGCATGGTGACTTTTACTGGGGGCTTGCAGACAGTCTTTCGATGGTTATTGCGGCGGCGCTTTCACCTGTTCTCGGTGCGGCGAGCGATTACTCGCACAAAAAGAAAAGATTTCTCCTGGTTTTTGCCGGAGTCTGTGTTTTTGCCACGGCATGCCTCTACTGGATTCAGAGGGGAATGATTCTTCCGGCAATGCTCGTTTTCATCGCGGCGAATGTCGGGTTTCAGGGAGGATATACTTTCTACGATGCGTTTCTTCCGGAGATTGCGCCGAAGCATCTCTACGGCCGTGTGTCGGGATACGGATTTGGTATGGGATACCTTGGAGCTCTTTCGATACTCGCCATAACATTCCCTTTCATAAAGGGCGGGTTCGCGTCGGGGAACCTTATAAATTTCCGCACAAGCTTCCTTATAGTGGCCGGATTCTTCGCCATGTTTTCACTCCCTACTTTCCTCAGACTTCGTGATCATTCGGGTGTTTACCATCGCAAGCTGCCTTATTTCCGTTTGGGACTCAGACGGGCTGTGAGGACTTTCAGGCGTCTCGGCCAGTACAAGTCATTGTCCAGATTTCTTCTCGCCTTCTTCCTCTATATCGATGGGGTCAACACTGTAATATTTTTTGCGGCTCTTTACGCAAGAGGAACTCTAGGGTTCACGGAAGTGCAAGTGATTGTCTTTTTCATCGTTGCCCAGACAACGGCGATATTAGGTTCGATCATCTTCGGCATCTTGACAGATCACTGGGGCCCGAAGCCGAGTATAAACATATCGCTGGTAATCTGGGTTGCCGTCGTTCTATCCGCATTCTTCATTCAGACCAAAGGACAATTCTACGTCGTCGGACTTTTTGCGGGCATAGCCATCGGCTCTTCACAGTCATGCAGCAGGAGTCTCATGGCTTTGCTGACGCCGCCGGAACATGCGGCGGAATTCTTCGGATTCTATGATGGTATAGCCGGAAATGCGTCTGCCATTATGGGACCACTTACGTTTGGTGCGATCTCTAGTTTTACAGGGAGCCAGCGCATCGCGGTCCTGTCCGTGCTGATATTCTTCCTGGGCGGGCTTATGTTGCTCCAACAAGTCAAGGTTGAATGGAAGAAACGAACGGAGACCGCTTGAGAGGGAATCTTTTAGGAATAATGGTGTTCGGTTTTGCAGTTATGAGTCTCGCATTTGAAGCAAATAAGTATATAACGGTTGAAGTACCAACTTATGCCGTGGAGGTTGAGAACGGGAGGCCTTTTACTTTCTCCGTTAAACTGAAAACGGCCGAGGGGGTCCATGTAAATGCCCAACCTCAAATATCCGTCAAATCGGAGACAGAAGGAATCTCTTTCAGAGTCAATACGATCCACAAGGACGGCGATCATCTCGATCCCGCAAAGCCTATCAATATAGAATGTGAAACCGATGGGTTGGCCACCGGGGCGCACCGCGCTAAGTTCATTTTGCGCTATACTTACTGTTCAGATACGGAGAAGTGGTGCCGAATGGGCAGCGAATCAGTTACTGTTGAACTAAAGGTAATTAAGTAATTGAAGCCCGTCTACTTCATTTCGGACATACACTTAGGTGCTCCTTCGCTCAGCACAGAATTCGAGGTTAAGAGAAAGAATGAGCTATTGAAGTTTATGGGCAAAGTTGCGAATGATGGAAGTAGAATGATAATAGTTGGTGACCTTTTCGATTTCTGGTTTGAATATAGGTCCGTGATACCCAAGGACTATTTTTGGATTTACTCGAAATTGAAAGAGATGACCGATAGTGGAATTCCGGTGGACTACGTTGCAGGAAACCACGACTTTTTCTTGGGTGAGTTCTTCTCGAAATCTGTCGGGATAACTGTACACCCGGACGGATTCTCAGAAGAATTGAACGGCAAAAGGTTCCTGATCGTCCACGGCGATGGTCTGGCGATAAAGGACTCCGGTTATAGAATGCTGAAGCGAGTATTGAGGAACGGGCTCGTGAATTCGGTGATCAGATGGATTCATCCGGACGTCGGCTTCCGGCTTGCAAAGGCATTTTCCAGGAAGAGCAGGGAGTACACATCAAGCAAGGATTATGGTGAGGTTGACGGGATGATGGTGTTTGCCGAGAATAACATCAATGATGGATATGATTACGTGGTGATGGGACATAACCATGTTCCGAGGTTAGAGCATTTTGGGAAGGGCGTTTATATCAACCTCGGAGACTGGCTTAAACATTTTACTTACGGGATTTTTGACGGTAATCAGATGGAACTAGCGGAATGGGAATTTGAGAAATGAAGTGGCGTTATTCAAAAGAGGAGATGGAGCGTTATTTCAACGACCCTGAATACAGGAAGTCGGCGCGGAAGAAAAGAAAGCTGAAGTCAAAAGAGAAGCGTGCGGCGAAATGGGGAATTTGGTCCGCTATCATTCTTCTCTTGATCGGATACACCTATTATGTGATAACGGGACTTCCATCTTTGGAGGAGCTTGAGAATCCGAAACCAGACCTGGCTACCCGTGTGCTTTCTGCCGATGGACAGGTAATCGACCAGTTTTACCTCAAGAATCGAGCCCTGGTAAGCCTGAAGGAAATCCCGCCTTATGTCGTTCAAGCCCTTATTTCTACGGAAGACAAGAAATTCTACTCTCACTGGGGGATAGACCCGATCCGTATTTTCAAGGCAGCTATTATCGATTTGGTGCACATGCGCGTGGTTGAGGGCGCAAGTACGATTACGCAGCAGCTTGCCAGGAATCTCTATCTTAATCAGGAAGTAAATCTCACACGGAAAATTCGAGAGGCAATAACCGCAATACAAATCGAGAGGACGTACACAAAGGAAGAGATCCTGTCGATGTATCTCAACGACGTTTATTTCGGGCGCGGTGCATACGGGCTTCAGTCAGCCGCTCAGCTCTATTTCGATGAGTCCGCCTCGGATCTGACTTTGCCCCAGGGGGCGCTTCTGATCGGCATGCTGAGATCGCCGGGTATCTTCGACCCGATCAATCACCCTAAGCGGGCAATAGACGTTCGCAACCTTGTGTTAAGGAACATGCTCAACGACGGCAAACTGAGCGAGCCGACGTATGAAGCGGCCAAACGTACGCCGCTCGGTATCAAATACCACAGCCCGTCATCCGGGCTAGCTCCGGCTTTCGTAGAAATGGTGCGGCAGCAACTGGAGAAGATGGCAGAAAAGTATGGGTTTGACATTTATAGGGATGGACTGACCGTCTACACTACGCTCGACTCGAGGATGCAGCAATTTGCCGATGACGCCGTCGACCAGCATATCTCGGAATATCAGAAATGGTTTGATACAAAGTGGAACTGGAAGGATAATCGTTCGACCCTGTGGGACGCAGTGGACAGGGCGATAAAGGATTATCCCGATTATCGTGATGCGAGCACAGCTTCTGCCCGCGCTTCGATCTATAAGAAACTTCATTCGAGCCCTGCCTTTGTCGATTCCGTCAAACAGGCCGAACAGACAATCCAGGTCGGATTTGTCTGCATCAATCCGAAAACCGGTTACATCGATGCCATGGTTGGCTCGTCCAATTACAAACAGTTCAGGTATGGCCTCAACCACGTTACTCAGATAGCAAGGCAGCCGGGCTCCGCCTTCAAGCCGATCGTTTATACGGTTGCCATAGACAACGGCTATGCACCGTCGTATAAGCTTCTCAATCAACCCGTTACGGTTATGATGCCTGACGGAACGCGCTGGTCACCCAGGAACGCGGATGGGGAATTCGGAGGTGAGGTCACTATCAGGGATGCGCTCAAGTATTCAATCAATGTGGTTGCGGTGCGAGCCGTCCTTGGACAGGATGCAATAGCTCCGATAAATCAGGTAATCGATTATGCACACAGGATGGGAATCACAACCGAAATACCTCCTTACCCGTCTATCGCAATAGGTTCGGCTCTCGTCATACCCATACAGCTTGTCTCCGCTTACGGCATCTTTGCAGATGACGGAATTCTGACGAAGCCAATATCGATCCTGAAGATTGAGGACAAGAACGGCAACGTCATTTATGAGAACCACGCTCAATCTACGGAAGTTCTGAGTCCCCAGACAGCATACTTGATGACCGACATGCTTCGAGGAGTGATAGATGGTGGTACGGGCGCAAGGGTGAGGAATTACTTCAATCTTGACTGTGCAGGTAAAACCGGTACGACACAGGATTACGGCGACGCATGGTTTATAGGATATACGCCGCAGCTTGTGGCGGGAGTCTGGGTAGGCTTTGACGATGACAGAGTGCACTTCACCAATTGGGACGGGCAGGGCGGCAGGGCCGCTGCGCCTATTTGGGGAATTTTCATGAGGGACGTCTATGCCGACAGAAGTATCGGACTTCCGATTACGTCCTTCGTTCAACCCGAAGGAGTCGTTACTCGTATGATATGTGCGCAGACCGGGATGCTTGCAACGGAATTCTGTCCGAACAAAATACCTGCGCTTTTCAATGCGAAGTACCTGCCGCCGGTCTGTAATGTACACACAGGTCCGCATCAGCGGGCGGTCGCTCAACCTACAGGTAAGATAGGGTATTGATATGCTGTCGAATCCTTTGACTAAGTTTCACTGTGTCAAAATGGAACCCAGCGCCCCAGCAGCCATAGGATTTTTCGTCTTGCCTGCCGAAGTTAGCGGCGCTATTATAACATCCCTCTGTATGCGCCGCCGTCGAACTGAATTGTTGCTCCGGTAACATAACTGTTTCTTTCGGAACACAAGAACGCGACAAAATCACCAAACTCCTCGGGAGTTCCTAACCTCCCCATAGGAATTTCTTTTACGATGCCCTGGAGAGCCGCCTCTTTCGAAATCCCCTTCTTAGCTGCGGTTTCTTCCATCAAGTAGTCAACTCTTTTCGTGGAGACGTAGTATGGAGCTATGTTGTTTATCAGCACATTGTCGCGCGCTACGTCCCGCGAGATTGTTTTCGCCAGCCCGATAATGGCTGCACGAACCGCATTCGAGAGGAGGAGATTGTCGGACGGCTGCTTCACAGTCAAAGAAGTCAAGTTGACAATTCGTCCCCACTTCTGCTTCTGCATCGTCGGGATTGCTTTTCTAATTAGCCGGACGGTGCTCATTAGATTCAACTCCACGGCTTTTTGCCATTGTTCGTCGCTGAAGTCGAAGAAACCGCCTGCCGGAGGCCCGCCCGCATTGGGAACAAGAATGTGCACGGTTCCGAATCGTTTTATCACGTCGTCAAAGAGCCTGTCGATGTCATCCGATTGAGTGATGTCTCCCTGGACAGCAAATGCGGTTTGACCCGTCTTCTTTCTTATTTCATCGACAGCGTCGTGAAGATTTTGTTTGTGCCTTCCGTTGACCACAACGCCGGCACCCTCCGCGGCGAGCGAAGCGGCCACAGCCTTTCCCAGCCCTTTAGTGGATGCCGCGACGACGGCAACTTTTCCTTTTAGTCCGAGATCCATATCATGCTCCTAATGTCTTGAAATTGCATCGGTGATGCCTACGCGAATCATCATTACGGCGATAGCCGCAAGAAACAATGAGGCAACTTTGCTGAATACGCGCGAGCCTGCGTCCCCGAGCAACCGAGTTACGATGTCACTGTAATTGAAAACCAAATAGACAATGGCAAGATTAACTGCCAGGGCGAGAGTCGCGAGAAAATACCCGTAGGAATTCACGAGTATGAGAATGGTGGTCAATGCCGCCGGCCCCATTATCAGCGGTATTCCAATCGGAACCACCCCGACCGAGCCGCCCGGATCCTTTCTCTGTTGTTCGTGTGCAAAGAGGAGGTCGTTGACAGATAGAACGAGAAGTATTATTCCTCCTCCTATTCTGAAGTCGCTCAGCGTTATTCCGAGAAAGCCGAATATTTCCTTTCCCGCAATGATGAAAAGGACGGACACTGCCAGAGCAGCCAGGGAAGCTTCGATGATTAGTTTCCTTCTGCCCTCCTTCTTCATACCGCCCGTGAAACCTACAAAAATAGGGAGCACCCCAAACACATCGATTGCAACAAAAAGAGGTATGAAACAATAGAGGAAGTTGTGGTAGAAGCTCATAGACGAAATTATTTGTGAATCGACAAACTTGCAAGTTTCCGGCAAACGGCTCCTATGTCACAATCGCTCGCTGTTAATTATCAGAAATGGGACCTGCATGGACAGCGGGCCTGCTTTGTCCGCTACGGAATTCAACTTCTGTTCTATTCTTTTGAAGACTGCTTCGTGGTGATCTTCGGGAATTATCTCCTTCCAGGATGGCATGAACGCAACCTTGAAAAATGAGTGGTCCAACATCGCAGTGCCGTCCGAGAAATGATAGCTGAAGGTGTCTTTATACGTGGACACCATCCTGAAACCGTTCGATTCTAGGAGACTCAGGAATACATTGACCGGTTTACGCTTGGTGTATATGTGCTCATCCAATTTCCTCGCAGATTCTTGGAGGTCGAGATCCAAAAGGACCCCCCGAAATACTGCATAGAACTGCTCGAAAGTCCGGTCCGTGTTGAACGTGAACGAAAATTGCGCCCCCTGTCTTGAGACACGCCGGAGTTCGCTGAAGGTTTGCTCCAGGTTCTGGACGTTGTTGATTCCGTTGTTGGATAGTATGGAATCAAAATAGCCGTCCTTGAAGGGCATTTCCTCCGCACGCCCCTGAACAATTTCAACATTAGTCAATGCATGTGCCTCAATCCTTTGCGCGGCCATGTGAATTCCCTCATCCCATGGATCGATACCGTATACTCTTGATGATTTTCCTAATCTCATAGCCAATTCTATAAGAGGGAACCCGAATCCACATCCAAGGTCGAGCACCCTCTGCTGCTTCTTATAACGGACGACATCGAGGAGGCGCAGGCCGAATGGGGTGGACCAGAAGGCCAGGTCGTCTGTTAAGGTATTCATATCCGCACCGTAAAGACTGTCGAGCTGGTAGCAAGCCATTTAATCCATCCGCAGGTTAATTAAGCGACAAGACACAATGAAATTCGAACGATGCAGGTCATGCACATTCGGGCCGGTTGTGATAGTCAAGCAGCAATTCTGAGTGTCTGCCGAGTCAGAGGTAAGAGATATGGTACAGAAAACTGTGAACGCCCGACTGGAATGACCATCTAAAAAGTATATCCGGACGTCGACAGAGTCAAGCAGGCTCACTGCGGAAATCTGTCTTCGAAGATCAGATGCGACGCCGCGCCAGCATGCCGTATAGATTTGATGTCGGGGTTATCATGACGCCGCTGAGCCGATATTCTTGTGGAGTCGAGAGCGTAACCTTTGCTTTCAGCGTTGATTGTTTATCCCCTATATTTTATATTTTTGGCGTTCTAAAAACACTACGGAGGTACTCGGTTGAATCTTGAACAAATTGCCTTTCTAATCCTTGCTGTGGCTGCCATCGCCTCCGCCATCCTGATGATTACACGCCGGAACCCGGTAACGAGTGCACTTTTCCTCGTATTCAACTTCTTCATCATCGCTGTTCTATACCTGTTTCTCCGTGCACAGTTTATAGCTGTTATACAAATTACGGTCTACGCCGGCGCTATCATGGTACTCTTCCTGTTCGTGATAATGCTGCTCAATCTTGGCGATGACAAGCTGCTAAAATGGAAGCTCAACTCGGCAAAAACGATCTCAGCGCTGCTGGGGATCGCATTCCTTGTCGAGATATCTTATTTCGTTATGCACTTCACCTCAACCGCCGGGATGTCCCCGAACGCGGAATCTATGGGAACCGTCGAATCGATCGGCAAGGTTCTTTACTTAGGTTATCTCTTCCCGTTTGAGGTGACTTCTATTCTGCTCCTGGCTGCAATGGTTGGAGCAATATTTCTGGCCAAGAAAAAATTCGAATGATATGATACCATTAGCATACTATATAGGACTGAGCGCAGTGCTCTTCACAATCGGAGTTGTCGGTGTACTTACGCTGCGCAACGCGATAGTAATCTTTATGTCCGTGGAATTGATGCTTAACTCGGTGAACCTTTCACTTATAGCCTTTTCAGCATACTCGGGTAATCCCGCGGGTCAGATCCTGGTTTTCTTTGTTATTGCCGTAGCTGCGGCGGAATCTGCCGTAGGTCTTGCTATCATCATCGCATTATTCCGTAACAAACTGACCGTGAATATAGACGAAGTCAACATTCTGAAATGGTAGCTGCTTACGCGGAGGGTCCCTTTCGAATGCAAGCACGAATACCTTTCTTAAAGGATGCTTTATGCAAAATTTAGTCGTTTACGTCGTTATCCTCCCAATTGTTGGCGTATTAATAAACGGACTCCTCGGAAGTCCTATACAGAAAAGATTCGGCGAAAAAGCTGTCGGGATAATAGGCAGTGCCACCATAGGTCTTTCTTTTATCTTTGCCGTTCTCATTTTTGTTAATCTCCTGAGTGACCCGTCGAGTGCGCGAAGCCACGTCATGGACCTTTATACCTGGATGGCTGCCGGTAACCTCCGGGTCAGCGTCTCGTATTTGATCGACCCGCTTTCAATCGTGATGCTGCTAATCGTTACCGGTGTAAGCTTCCTTATCCACGTCTATTCGATAGGTTACATGCATGGTGACAGAGGCGTATTCAGGTTCTTCACCTATCTGAACCTCTTCGTCTTTGCCATGCTGAATCTTATACTTGCCGACAACTACCTTTTGATGTTTCTCGGCTGGGAAGGCGTCGGACTCTGCTCCTATCTGTTGATTGGTTTCTGGTATGACAGGAAGTTCGAGGGTGTCAACATCACTTGGACAGGCGACGCAGGGATGAAGGCGTTCATTGTGAACCGAATCGGTGATTTTGCGTTCCTTATCGGCTTGTTTCTGCTCTTCCAGAACTTTGGCACATTCAATTTTGATACAATCTTCGGTACGGCCGCCGGACATTTCAGTTCGGGAAGCACGACGGTAACGTGGATCACGATGCTTCTCTTTATCGGGGCCACCGGAAAAAGCGCACAGATACCACTGTACATATGGCTGCCGGATGCTATGGCGGGTCCAACTCCGGTTTCCGCCCTTATCCATGCCGCAACCATGGTCACGGCAGGAGTCTACATGATTGCAAGGAGTTCGATACTCTTTGCACTGGCGCCGACCACAATGCTTGTTGTTGCGATAGTAGGCGCGGTTACTGCAATGTATGCGGCGTCGATGGGTCTCGTTCAGAACGATATCAAGAAGGTGCTTGCTTACTCTACGATAAGCCAACTCGGCTATATGTTCCTTGCGATGGGGGTGGGCGCATTTAGTGCGGGCATCTTTCATCTTATGACGCATGCGTTCTTCAAGGCACTTCTGTTTCTCGGTGCGGGCGCCATCATTCATGCCTTGCATGAGAACCAGGACCTGAGGAATATGGGCGGCCTGAAATCGCTCATGCCCGGCACCTACAAGACGTTCTTGCTGGCGAGCCTTGCTATCTCCGGTATTCCTCCGTTGTCCGGTTTCTTCAGCAAAGACGAGATACTCGGCCGCGCGTTTGCGAGCTCCGCCATTCTATGGTTTATAGGTGTGCTCACCGCCTTCCTGACTGCTTTATATATCTTCAGACTCTTCATCCTGGCATTTGAAGGGAAGCCGAGATTTGATGTTCACCACATTCATGTTCACGACGCGCCGAAAACTATGTTGATTCCCTTATGGGCGCTTGGAATACTCTCGGTAATTGGCGGGTGGATCGGGATCCCCGCTATACTCGGCGGAGGAGACACTTTTGACAGGTTTCTCGAACCCGTCTTTGAGAATGCGCAGGCCGCGATGCCTTCACTCTTTATTGTAGAACCTTCTACGGAATACATCCTGATGGCTGTCTCCATTTTGATGGCCATTGGCGGAGTCTACCTCGCTTACCGAGCCTACCTCAAGAACCCGGAGCTGTCTGCGAAGCTTAGAAAGGCAGCCGGCGATATGTAC
Source organism: Bacteroidota bacterium (assembly GCA_023480735.1). Classification (GTDB taxonomy): domain Bacteria; phylum Bacteroidota; class Ignavibacteria; order Kryptoniales; family JAKASW01; genus JAKASW01. Next base: position 103,909 of record JAMCXB010000043.1, read on the forward strand.
GATATCATCCTGAATAAATACTACATCGACGAAATTTACCAGGCTGTAATAGTAAAACCGATTGTCTATGTCAGCGACAGATACTTGTGGCACGGCATCGATGAAATCCTGATAGACGGTTCTGTGAATGGCACCGGCAAGACCGTAAGATTCTTCGGCCGAGTCGTTCGGAAGATACAGACCGGGTTTGTACAGAACTATGCTTTGACCTTTGTAATCGGTATCATCATAATAATTGGATACATAATCCTGAAGTAATCTGAGAACAACGAAATGTTCGAAACTCATTTCCTTACTTACATAATATTCACTCCGCTTGTCGGGTCTCTCATACTCCTGCTATTAGGCAACGAGAAGCTTGTCAAGAGCGTTTCGATATTCTTTGCGGCTGTGACATTTGTATTTTCGGTACTGCTTTATCTGAACTTTGACGCTGCGAAGCCGGGGTTTCAGTTTGTGGAGTATGTGCCGTGGATCAGCAGCCTGAATGTGGCGTACCATCTTGGCATTGACGGGATATCCTTGCTGCTCATAACACTGACGACTTTCCTGACGCTCATAGCTCTTGTGGCCTCCTGGTCTTCGATTGGGAAAAGGGTGAAGGCTTTCAACTTCTTTGTACTCCTTCTTGAAGTAGGAATGCTGGGTGTCTTTTCATCCCTCGATCTGTTCCTCTTCTATATTTTTTGGGAGGCAATGTTGATCCCGATGTACTTCATCATCGGCATCTGGGGTCACGAGAGAAGGGTGTATGCGGCGGTGAAATTCTTCATTTACACGATGTTCGGCAGCTTACTGATGCTTGTCGCAATCATCTGGCTTGGCTATTACGCGAGCACGCTTCCCGGCGGTCAGTTCACGACGAATCTGGTGGAACTGTATAGGATAGGTCCAACGATCCCGCTTTCCATTCAGACTTGGCTGTTTCTTGCCTTCACTCTCAGTTTTGCTATTAAAGTCCCGATATTCCCACTCCATACCTGGCTTCCGGATGCTCATACGGAAGCGCCAATGGCCGGCAGTGTCCTGTTGGCAGGAGTGCTTTTGAAAATGGGGACATACGGACTACTGAGATTTTCGCTTCCCCTTTTCCCGCAGTCTGCCTTCAAGTTTCTTCCGCTAATGGCAATCCTCGCTATTATCGGCATCATTTACGGCGCATTCGTTTCAATGGTCCAGAAGGATTTGAAGAAGCTTGTGGCGTATTCCTCTGTTGCCCACCTTGGATTCGTAGTGCTTGGTATATTCGCCGTCACTGTGGAATCAATACAGGGGTCGGTGATTCAGATGGTGAATCACGGTCTGACTACCGGCGCTTTGTTCCTTCTGGTTGGGATGCTCTATGACAAGAGACACACGAGGCTGATAAGTGATTTCGGAGGCCTGGCCAGAGTTGTTCCTATCCTGGCTACTTTTTTCATGATAGCAATGTTAGGGTCGGTAGGACTCCCCGGTTTGAATGGATTCGTCGGAGAGTTTCTCATCCTGGTAGGCTCCTTCAAGAGTGATTTCCTTGGAAGTCAAGCCTATGCAATTGTTGCGACCAGCGGGATCATCCTTGCCGCGGTCTATCTCTTGTGGATGTACCAGCGCGTGTTTTTCAAGACCGTCGACAAGTCTGAGAATGAGCACATTAAGGATCTTAATCTGCGCGAGATATTGGTGCTCTCGGCCATCGTCGTGTTTATAGTGTGGATCGGAGTTCACCCGATGACGTTTCTGTCCAAAAGCGAGCCAGCAGTGCAAGCACTTGTCGATACTCTGACGAAAGCCAAGATTGGTGCGCTCGCGGCACAGTGACCGACGATCGAGCAAATGTTGAAAACAGTGCTGCTGTTTATTTTGAAAAGCGTAAGGGCGAAGAAGATGGCGATGCGATGGCAAGTTGGCAAGTCTCTCATATCTTTCAATGGATCCGCCCGTCGTTTTTCTCCTGGTTGGTTATCACTTTTTTAGTTGTCGGAACAACCGGAGGAGCAGCTATGGCTAAGGTTGAAAAAAGAGCATTCAAGTTTGAAACGCTTGATCATTTCAACATTGCCGCCGATTTTTATTTCGAGTCGATTAAAAGAGAGGTACCTCAACCGTGTGTTGTGCTTGTCCATCAGTTCAATCATAGCAAGGAGCAGTGGGATAACTTTCCGGAGGAAGTGGTTGCTTTAGGCAATAAGGTTATTTCTTATGATATTCGAGGACACGGAGCTTCAGACAAAGTGAAAGACATGCCGTCGCTACTAAGCGATCCTCAGCAGGCGCCTTTTGATTTCGAGGGTCTGCTTCGCTGGATGGCAGGAACCGATGGTGTCAATGTTAACAAAGTGGCAGTGGTCGGAACATCGATAGGCGGCTACGTTGCTTGCCTGGCTAACGCCCTTTATCCTGAGAATGTTGAAACGGCAGTCGCAATATCCAGTTCCAAAAAGGGTGTGCTGTCCTTTTTGCGGCACAAGCCCGGCAAACACCGAATGCGTTCCGTCTTGTACATTGCCGCCAAGGGTGACGGCAGCCATGCGAAAGACGCGGAGGAGCTTGCTAATGATTATACTGATGAGCCGAAAGAAGTGAAGATATATGATGGTGTCTCCGGTCACGGTATAAATCTGATAAACGAGAGACCAGAGATTAAAAGCGTTATTATAGATTGGTTAAAGAGAAATCTGAAGTGAGCTTAGTAACATTCTACCGGTTAACACCGGGATTCCATGGAGAGAAAGACAATGCCTTTTAACTATAGTGATGTGATCGCAGTCAGTCCAATACTTTTCTTAAGTGCCTTTTCGATGGTGCTGCTGGTTGTGGATGCTACTGTGAAGAAGCCGGCGAACCTTGCCTACTGGTTGACTCTGCTCGGGCTGATCGTAACCGGGATATTTACGGTAAACACGTATTATGCTTCCGGCAACGCGTTCAACGGTATGGTGTTCACCGGACGTTTTCCAGCCTTCTTCGAGATTGTATTCCTGTTCAGTGCCGGGTTGAGCGTGCTTCTGTCGAAACCGTATCTCGAAAAAGAACGGTTGCACTTAGGTGAGTACTATACGCTTATCGTGTTCGCAACGATAGGGATGATGCTGATGGCCAGCGCCCGTGATTTGATGGTGCTCTTCCTCGGGCTGGAACTTATGTCGATTAGCCTGTATGTTCTTGCCGGTTATGCACGCAGCGATGCGAAGTCAAACGAAGCCTCACTGAAGTATTTTCTGCTTGGTGCTTTCGCGACAGGATTTTTCCTCTACGGAATATCCTTGGTATATGGAGCCAGCGGCACGACAAATCTTGCGATAATTCTTCAGAACTTTTCTTCTCTTGAGAATAGCCCGCTCCTTTGGGTGGGCGCGGCGTTAATACTTATCGGATTGAGCTTCAAAATCTCCGCAGTTCCGTTTCACATGTGGGTACCTGACGTTTACGAGGGATCTCCGACGACGATCTCAGGCTTCATGTCAACCGGAAGCAAGGCTGCGGCTTTTGCGGCACTCGTTATTCTCTTCAGTTATTCGGTACACCCGTCATGGCAGCTTCAACTGGTGATTGCATACCTGGCGGCGTTTACGATGGTTCTGGGCAACCTTATAGCACTGGTACAGCAGAATATAAAACGGATGCTTGCCTATTCCAGTATCGCGCACGCCGGATATGCTTTGGTCGGTATTGCCGCGGCAAATAGCATGGGGAGAACCGGAGTGCTTTACTACATGCTCGCCTATACTTTCATGCAGATAGGGGCCTTTGGGGTAGTGTCCATTCTCGAGAGCAAGGAAGGTAAGTACCTGAACATTTCCGATTACGAAGGCCTGGCCCACAGGCATCCGTTCATAGCGGCGCTGATGGCGCTGTTCATGTTCTCACTCGCCGGTATTCCTCCGTTCGCGGGATTCTTCGGAAAGTACTATCTCTTTGCCTCAGCTGTGACGGCAAATATGACTTGGCTCGCCATAGTCGGTGTGCTTGCGAGCGTCGTCTCCGTGTATTTCTACATAAACGTCGTGGTGAACATGTATTTCAAAGAATCGCCTGAGGGGAGCGCACAAGTTGCAATTTCAAAGCTTGGAGCCACGGCTCTGGTCATTGCAGCGGCTGCAGTGATTGAACTTGGATTGACTCCTGGATACATTGTTGCACTGACTCAGCGGTTGTTTTAGATTAGGAGGACAGGTTCGAGTGTTTGAGGCCGCTTCTATTTTGAGGCGGCTTTTCTATATTTGTAAGGAGACGAAATGGATTATCTATTGACATCGGATGAAATGAGGGAATGTGACCGGGAATCAGTTCAGACCGGAAAGGTCAGCGGAAACTCGTTGATGGAGAAGGCAAGTCTCGGGGTGGCCAAAGTTGCCACTCGGCTTCTCGGTGATGTTCGCGGGAAACGAATTGCAGTCCTGTGCGGCAAGGGAAACAACGGAGGAGACGGGTTTGGTGCCTCTTTCTATCTTTCTCAAATGGGAGCCGGCGTAACCCTTCTCTTGATCGAAAAACCCGAAGAAATATCGGGTGACGCGAAGATATTCTATGATAAGCTGAATCACCTTCCTCCTGACGAAGGCAGCGTTGAAATTCTGGAAATTGAGGGAGACGCAGGGACGCCGTCATTGGATGATTACAACCTGGTAATAGACGCTGTTCTCGGAACAGGATTGAGCGGTGACCCGAAGGAGGCGGCTCAAAAGGCTATCGATATGATGCTTCAGACCCGGACTCCTGTGCTTGCTGTGGATATTCCCACGGGGTTGAATTCAAATAGCGGGATGGTGTATACAACGGCTCCAACTGCTGCAGCAACTGCCACGATGGGAAGTCTGAAGCGAGGTCTGCTTATGAATGACGGCAAAGAAAAGTGTGGAAAGGTCTTTGTCGTAGACATCGGCATGCCGAAAGATCTCGCCGCGTTCAAGGAAGTCAATACATTTGTTGTAGGGTGTGAAGATGTAAGGATGATGCTTCCACGACGCAGAGCCGAGACACACAAACATGCCGTAGGGAAGATCTTTGGGCTGGTCGGTTCAGTCGGTTTGACGGGTGCTGGTGTTATGGTGGGGCAGGCGGCGATGAGGGCTGGAGCGGGCGCAGTCGTCCTCGGAGTCCCATCGGACCTGAACCCAATCTTTGAAAGCAAACTCACAGAGGTAATGACAATCCCTCTGCCTCAAACGGCCGACGGGAGCCTTTCACTCGCAGTGTTGCTCCAAGTGCAGAAGAATCTTGGCTGGGCGGACGCACTCGTTATTGGGCCCGGTATATCACGAAACCAGGAGACTGCACAGCTGGTAGCTAAACTGATTAGAAGCTACGATGGGACGATTCTAATCGATGCGGACGGTCTGAATGCGATAGCTGATCAGGCCGGGATCCTTCAAGAAACCCATGCGGAGATTATCTTAACCCCGCATCATGGCGAGTTCAGTCGTCTCTCGAAATTTTCGGTTGAAGAAATTGCAAGAGATCGCGTGGAATTGGCCCGGAGGTATGCGAAGGAGAATAAAGTCACACTGGTGCTCAAAGGATCACCGACGGTAATCGCCTCGAAAGAGGGGAAGGTATACGTAAGTACACACGGAAATCCGGGTATGGCCACGGCAGGTTCCGGCGATGTGCTCACGGGTATCATAGCGGCAATGCTGGGACAGAAGCTTAGTCCCGTGGATTCAGCAATCGCGGGTGCTTACCTGCACAGCGTTGCCGGAGACGTCGCCCTCGAGTCGAAGGGGGTGTACTCTTTAATCGCTACCGACATAATAGAATCCCTGCCGGAGGCTTTCAAGAGAATTAGAAATGGAGACGTTTTTGAGTTCGAAAGAATATCCTGACTTCGTGAAATTTCAGCTCCCCGCGTTAGTATGGATGGCTTTGATTTTCTCTTTGTCCTGTGTCCCGGGGTCAGACATTGCGCCGATGGAATTTCCTTACGCACATCTCATCGCTCATACAATGCTTTATGGTGTGCTCTACTATTTTGCATACAGGGCCATGAAATTCCAGGAATACATCAGGTGGTTAAATGAATTCAGTCTTGTAATTGCATTGTTGTTTGTTATGCTTTACGGCGCGAGCGATGAGTTTCACCAATCCTTTGTGCCCGGGAGGACTGAGGAGTTCAAGGATTTCGCAATTGACGTTGGTGCAGCCATAATTGTACTCGCAGCCATTGTAATCAAAGACAAGTTCCGGCTTGACAAGAAAAAATTGAAGGAGTCTTGAGCGGAAGGTAGCCTACATGAATGTCACTGTCGATCCACCTACTATACCTTCTTTTCTCAGCCGCTGATTTTGTATGATGCTTGAAATCATTGTGTTCAGCCTCTCATTGGTTTTGATCGCCTGTTTTGAAGGCGCGGAGACTTCTTTTGTCTCATCGGACAAAGTTGCGCTAATTGTCGATAGGCACACGACATTCCGATTCAAATCTGCCTTCTTCTTCCTACAGAACAATGAACTCTTCTTTGCTACCGTGGTTGTGGCCACCAATCTGTTTATGACGCTCTTCTCGTTAGCGGCAGAAATTCTCTTTCATGAGAATATGCACCTGGATATGCCCATTGTTCTATTGCTCACCACTGTAGTTGGATTCCTTTTTGGAGAGTTGATACCCAAAAGCCTTGCACTCGAGCGTTCCGAGACAGCTGCCAAGATTCTGATGCCCGTCGTAAATTCTTTCTATATCGTCGCACGACCGGTAGTGAAGCTAACGGCCAAAGTGTCGACTCTTGTGGCGGGGATCTTCTTCAGTCCTTCTTCGAAACCGGCAATCTTTCAGAGGCGAGACGTCTACCGCTTTCTGGGGAACTCTGTAGGTGGGGGGTATCTCGATAAAATAGAGTCCGACATGATTCGTAAGCTGATCGCGAATGCCGGACTCCCGGTAAGAAATATCGCTGTACCGAGGACCGACATTGTGGCGGCACGGCTCGGGACGGGCATTAACAAGGTTCGCGAATTGTTGGAAAAGACCGGGAAGACGAAAGTGGTCGTTTACGACTCTTCAATAGACAACATAGTTGGTGTCGTTTATGCGAAAGACATCTTTAGAGAAGTCGAAAAAATCGACCAATTAGTGGGCGACGTACTGTTTGTACCCGAGAATATATCTGTCATCGATCTTCTCGATGAGTTCAGGACTGAGAAGATATATATTGCAATCTTGATCGACGAATTCGGAGGGACTTCAGGACTCGTCACCTCGTCCGATGTGATGGAATTATTCCTTGGTGAAGTTGCGATCAGGAATAGTGAAGAGAAAATTAAAAGGTTGAGTGCGAAACAATATTTGTTGAAGGGAAATACTGAAGTCTCAGAAGTTGAGAATATATTGAAGATCAGACTTCCGGTGGGAGAATATGCCACAATGGCCGGCCTATTGATTGCATATCTGGGAAGAATACCTTTGAGAGGAGAGAAAATTCTCCTCGGCCACGTCGAGATTCTGGTCCTGGAAAGCGATGGCAAAAGGCTGGACAAGCTGAAAGTCACGATAAAGTAATTACCCTGTACGAACACCCGGCTGTGACCGACGACAGGATACTGCGTCTAATTAAATCGAAGCCTTTGGAAACTGTTTTTGGTGCAAGTCTGTTGATTCCTCTGGACTATTCCGGCGTGATAAATATGCGGCCTTATTTCTTAAATGGAGTGGAGCGAAAAACAGGAGGTGCCTGTCCGCTCTAAATTGAAGAAATCGCATCTTTTCCCCCTGAAGATCGCCTTTTACGGCTCTGCGGAATACCGTTGCTGCAATGCCATACATCCCTTGGAAGAGATCGGCACAAATCCACTCAAAAAGAGAGTCTTCCCGTTTCCATTTAACGACTTGGGCATTGGAAAGTCTCAGCGATTGCGAGAGATGACTTGCAGAGTTCAAGGCAGCATAATTATGATTAAGGGAAATGAAAATGCCATGAATATGACGAGAGTATTTCAATCATAATATGCCGGAGTGGAATAAACCTGCTGGAAGAGCCAACGTCTCACAAATCAAAATGCAATGTGGATACCGTTGAGACATCGAGTACCGAAACACGATTGCGGCCAACAAGGTGGTGTTTGTTTCTTCATAAGTTTGTTGCGATTATGAAGAAAATATTAGAAATAGAGTATTCGTTCAGACATAGAGAGTTTATGTTGGGCAGCAAAGGGCTGGATGATCGAGAGATAATCGAAAGAGGAATGCGGGTTGTGAAAGTATATGGAAAAACTAATCCTTATATCCGGAACGTTAACGCTTTGATTGCAGTCTGTGGTTTGTTTAATCATACGATCAGGAGGCAGTCATGGAAAGCGTTGACGACTTGCTGCTGGTAATTGTTGCACATTTTTACATCTAATTCAAAGGGATGCTATGAGAAAGATTGTCTTCGCCCTGATTGCGTTCGCTCTTGTGCCCACGGCTTTCGCACAACAGTTCGGACAAAACAAGGTCCACTATGTTGATTTCAAATGGGAATACATAGAGTCCCCCCATTTCAATGTGTATTTCACGCGCGGAGGGTATCAACTGGCCCAGTTCGTCGCGGTCGAAGCCGAAAGCTCTTTGACATCGATTTGTACCAGCTTCCATTATCAAATAAACAAGCGTATCAACATTGCCGTCTTCAACTCTCATAATGATTTTCAGCAGAACAATATTGTCCCTGAATTCCTTCCGGAAGGCACGGGCGGCGTGACGGAATTGTACAAGAACAGGGTTGTGTTGCCATGGGAAGGTGATTTGAGCCTGATGCGTCATGTTACGCACCACGAACTTGTGCACGCCGTGTTTGATGAGATGTTTTATGGCGGTTCGGTCCAATCGATAATTGAACACAATATCACATTCCATATACCGACATGGTTCAACGAGGGCATGGCACAATACCAGTCGCTGAATCACTGGGAAGTGACATCCGACCAGTTTCTCCTTGATGCTACTGTAAACGGCTATATGCCGCCGATCCCTTATCTCAACGGTTATCTTGACTACCCAGGGGGTGAATCGGTGTGGCACTTCATAGATGTAAGATATGGCCATGAAAAGGTGGGCGAAATTGTAAATGCTGTGCGCGCTACGATGAGCGTAAACAGAGGCTTCGAACGAGCCATAGGATTGAATCTCAATCAACTCTCAGATCAGTGGCAGAAGTACAATCGGGACCAGTATTTCCCTGAAGTCGCATTGAGACAATCACTTGATAAGTTTGCACAAAGGGTGACCGATCACAGAAAGGGCGGCGGGTCATATAATACGAGCCCGGTAATCTCTCCCGATGGTTCTCAGGTTGCGTTCATCACCGATAGGAGCGGTTATTTTGATATAGTCGTTGCATCCACCGTCACCGGCAGAATAACGCGCACATTGGTCAAGGGAAGTAGAACGGCTAACTTCGAAGAACTTCATATACTGACTCCCGGCATCGCCTGGACGCCCGATGGGAAATATATCGCAGTCGCCTCGAAGACCGGTGAACACGATAAGATTTCGCTTATAAATGCCAGCACCGGAAAGGCAAGAGAGCTGCCTGGGATTGAATTCCCTGGGATCGACGGGATAGACTTCTCGCCCAACGGGGAAGAGCTGGCGATATCGGCATACAAGCCGCTCCAGTCCGACATTTACGTTTACAATATGAAAACACATGAACTCCGGAACCTGACGAACGATATCTTCACCGACCAGGATCCTCATTGGTCTGTCGATGGAAAGGAAATTTACTTCGCATCCGATCGCGGTGATAGCCTTTACCAGCATAGTGATCCGTTGAAGCTGGCACACTGGGCCGCGGGGAATCCTCTTGATATTTTTTCGATCGATGTCGCGACCGGCCAGATAAAGAGGCTCACTCACACTAACTTTCCAAACATTCCGAATGTCGTTCCGCATGGCGGCGACAACACTTATCCTCTTCCCACGCCGGACGGAAAAGGCTTGATATTTGAATCCAGCAGGAATGGAATCGACAATCTGTACTATCTCGACTTTGCAACGGGAAATCAGACGGCGCTCACGAATTCTCTTTATGGAATAAACGAACCTTCTCTTTCGCGGGACGGCCAGAAGCTTGCGTTTACTGCGCTGAATTACGGAGGCTACGATGTGTTCACCATGGATTTGCCTCTCACTCACGAGTTGAAGGGCAAGCTGGTCCCGACAAACTACGTTAAGGGCTTCCTCTCAAAAAGGGAGGAAATTACGGTGAAGGCACCGGCCGATACCAGTAAGACAGAATCCGCTACGTCACTTTATGGAGCATCATTGACTTCTGATTTCAGCCATTATGTATTCGCTCCGGAATATGAGAGCCATTACACCAAACCTAAAGCGTCGCCATTCGCTTTGAAGGGAAATGTCGATTCTTCCGGTAAGTTTATTCCTTTTCCTTACAAAATCGATTTTACACCTGACATCCTGACCGGAGGGGCCGGTTTCAACACGCTCTACGGTTTTCAGGGTGCTACCGAGCTTGCGTTCAGCGATATGCTCGGCAACAATGAGATAGACCTGTACACTGATTTTGTCATCGACCTGCAGAACAGCGACTATGCGCTCTCTTATCAGAATCTTGCTTCTAGGATTAATTTTGGTTTGACGCTCCTTCACACCGCGAATTTCCTATATCTCTTCGACAATGCGACGGGAAACTTTGAGTTAAACCGCTTCCAGTCGACGGTAGGCCAACTCTCGATGTCGCGCCCGTTCGATAGGTTCCATCGCCTCGATTTCAACCTTGCCTATCTCGGGATTTCGCGGCAGAATTTGGACAATCCATCGGATTCAGGTTCCACGGCGAATGCCATTCTGACATCTCTGAGTTACGTGGGTGACAACAGCCTCGAAGGATACTTTTCACCGGTCAACGGAACCAGGTACAATCTCACGTTGACATACGTCCCGAAGATATCGCCGGCTTTCCTGGGCTTCCTTACCGGGCAGTTCGATTACAGGACATATCTTCCGTTTCTCGATGAAAACGTATTTGCCTTTCGAGCCTCGGGCGCGGCCAGCGTCGGTGCCAATCCGCAAAAGTTCTTCATGGGCGGCGTGAGCAACTGGATAAACATAAATTATTCTTCCTTGAACATTCCAATCAGCTCCGTTGGAGATTATGCCTTCCTGACTCCTGTATTTCCGCTTCGAGGTTACGAATTCAATACTCAACTTGGAACCAAGTACTTTCTGATGAACGCCGAGGTCAGATTCCCGCTAGTTAGATATTTCGTACCCGGGCTGATTCCAATCTTACTCGATAACATTGAAGGAGTGATTTTCACCGATGCCGGAAGTGCGTTTGACTCCTTCTCCGAATACAAACCTTTCAGGAAGGACGCTTCCGGAGGAACAGTCACACAAGATTTCTTGATCGGATCCGGTTTTGGAGCGAGAGTCCCGTTTTTGTATTTTGTGCTGAGGTTTGATTATGCCTGGCAGTATAATATCGAAGGGTTCCATAACCCGATATTCTATTTCTCATTAGGAGGAGATTTCTGATACCCAGAGCGGCGGCGTGTTGTCTAGTATTTCTCTTCGCAAGCTCGGCTTTTGCACAGTCACTTTTTTTAGATGGTGAATACGTCCTCGCCAACAGGGCTGCCGGGATGTCAGCGTATGTAGCAGCGCCTGACTATGCGCATGCGGTCACGTTGAACCCGGCCGTTTTGGCGTCTGTCTACAGCATCTACGCGGCCTCGGATTACGAAGCATATTCCCGACCCTCGGGCGAATCGTTCCTTCCGAGTTCTTATTCCCAGTTTCTGGAAAATGGGAATCTCACGGTATGGGACGTCTCAGCCGCTTTTCCGGTAGGTCCGTTGGGTGGAGGGGGCTCATACAACAGCTTTGAACTGGGAGGGTGGCGTACGACGACATCGGCGCTGGCACTCGCTACCAGCCTGCCGTTAGGGTTTTCCCTGGGAATCACAGGCAAGTACATTACTTATTCGAGAACTACTCTTGTTACCGATCAAACCGTTTTCCCCGTAAGATTGAATTCCGGCCGCTTCACTTTCGACGTCGGCGCCGCCAATCGTGTCGAGCTTTCAAATACCACATTCTTCCGCGCTATTTTGTCGACCGGGGCTGTGTTTTCAAATGTGTTGCCCAGGATAACACTTAAACCTGAAGAGTCTGCCTTCGCCGGTGCACCCGCAGAGTTGATCGTGGACCTGCCTCAGACTTTTAGCTGCGGAATCGCTTACACGTTCGCGTCAAATTACAGACTAGCAGATTTCGAATTGTTCAAGGTAATGGCAGCGGCAGACTATGCTCATCTTTTGAAGAACAATGATCCGATGGATGATCTCCCCTCATACAGGGACCAGTACCGATTCGGACTGGAGACGATGGCTTTGGGTGTGCTAGCCGTACGGCTAGGTTATACGTTCAAAGCTCCGGCTGTCGGCGGATTCGACTACTACAATAACCTGCACATTTCGCAGATGGGAAGCGGCTTCTCGTACGGATTCTCGCTGAGGTTTCCGGTTAAACTTCTCCTTCCGGATTGGCCTCTGGCGTCTCTGGAACTGTCATATGCAAAGAATCCGGAGTGGAGCACAGGAATGTACCATGATCTTTTTGGTGTTGTGTGCGAATTGATGTTCTAGACGGCATCCACGCTGTGTTGCACCGTTCGTAGAAGACAAAAGACGGATTACCGATAGGGGGAACGAATAATTGGAAAGAACAGCGGGCTCGCATAAATTATTATTGATGAGCAAAACAGAAATATTTCCCGTACTGAGTGTCGGAAGCAACCAGGCAAGAGAACGACTCAAGAGAATTAAGAACAGAAACGTCACTGTTAGCTCTGAAGTCGTGGCCAAGGTGGAAGCAATCGTACGAGCTGTTCGGGCGGAGGGTGACTCCGCGTTAATCAGATTCACGCAAGAATTTGACAAAGTATCCCTGACCAACCTGCAGGTTTCCAGGAAGGACATTGATGAGGCACCGAAGAAGACCGACGCCAGGCTTCTTGAGATTATTCGTGAGTCGGCAGACAACGTCCGGAGATTTCATGAAAGACAGAGACAGAACTCATGGATGGAGCAGGATATAGACGGCACAATACTCGGCCAGCGTGTCATACCGCTCGAGAGGGTGGCGCTCTATGTACCGGGCGGAACGGCGGCTTATCCCTCCACCGTGATTATGAACGCCGTTCCGGCACAAGTTGCCGGAGTCAAGGATATTTGTGTTGTTACGCCTCCGAGCAAAGACGGCAGCGTAAACGCGGTTGTTTTGGCTGCCTGCAGCGTTCTGGGGATCGAAAACGTTTACTGTGTCGGAGGAGCGCAGGGGATAGGGGCCGCGGCGTACGGCACTGAGACAATAAAGAAGGTTGATAAAATTGTCGGTCCTGGAAACGTGTTTGTGGCCGCCGCAAAGAAACTCGTTTACGGCGATGTAGATATCGACATGATTGCGGGTCCAAGCGAGGTTGCTGTCCTGGCAGACTCAACTGCGGTTCCAGCGGAAATTGCCGCCGATCTCCTTGCACAGGCAGAGCACGACCGGAATGCTGCCGCTGTTTTGGTTACAACTGAGAGGAAGATCGCACTCAAGGTACAAAATGAAATCAAGAGTTTTCTTCAGAAACTGCCGAGGAAGGATATCGCTAACGAGTCGATGTATCGCAATGGCGCTGCCTTCGTCACGCGAGACATTGAGGAAGCGGTCGGACTGGTCAATGAAATAGCCCCCGAACATCTTGAAATAGTTGCGAAGGATGACTGGGATATCCTCGGCAGAATCAAAAATGCCGGCGCCGTATTTATCGGCAGATATTCTCCCGAGCCGGTCGGCGATTATTTTGCGGGACCAAGTCACGTGCTTCCAACCGGCGGCACGGCCAGGTTCTCGTCGGTTTTGAACGTGGACTCATTCGTGAAACGATCGAGCATTGTTTACTATTCCAAAAAAGCGTTCGAGCGGAATTCAAGGAAAATCAGAATCTTTGCCGAGAGCGAGGGGTTGACCGCTCACGCATTATCAATCAAGGTGAGAGAAAAAGGTGGACGTAAGAGATAATTTCAGGAAAAGCGTGCTTGATTTGGCGCCATATGCAGTCTCGGGTCATCCTGCAAAAATAAAGCTGAATCAAAACGAAAGTCCGTTTGATATTCCGGAATCGCTGAAAAAAGAAATTATAGATGAGTTCGTTTGCAAGAGTTGGAACCGCTATCCGGAGGTTTTCTCCGTTGCTCTGCCGCAGCGTCTCTCGGAAATTCACGGTATTCCCGCCGATTCTTTCATCGTAGCCAACGGTTCGAACGAGCTTATTTATACCGTGGCTATTTCAATTGTCAAAGAAGGGACCGAAGTACTTATCCCACAGCCAACTTTCTATTTCTTCGAAAAGATTTCGAAGATACTCGGCGCCAACATAAAGAAGGTATACGCGGATAAGAAGTTGAATTTTGAGGAGGAGGAGATTCTGGAGACCGCCCGTAACATGAGGCGCGGACTTGTTATAATCGGCTCTCCCAATAATCCGACAGGGAAGTCTATTTCACGGGGGCTAATAGTGGAGCTCCTGAAATCGACCGGTGCAATAGTCCTCCTCGATGAGGCTTATATAGAGTTTTCCGATAAGCCAAGCGCAGTCGAACTCGTGAAGTCGAATAAAAACCTGGTGATTCTGAGGACTTTCTCGAAGGCATACAGCCTCGCCGGACTCAGGATGGGGTATCTGGTCGCACATCCAGAGACAGCATTCGAGATACTTAAGGTGAAGATACCGTTCACTGTCAATCCGCTTTCTGAGTTCACTGCTCTGAAGCTGCTCGAACACCGTGAGCTGTTTGCCGACCGGGTGAAGTTCCTGAAAGAACAGAGGGCCTGGATGACGTCAAGGCTGCGTGCCTTGGAAGGCGTCCGAGTTATCGATTCAGACGCGAATTTCTTCTTGTTCTCCACGCCCCTGCCGGCGGCTAAAATATTCGAGGAGCTTCTTGAAAGACAAAGCGTCCTTGTCAGAGACGTTTCCTCTTACCCGATGCTTGAGAAATACCTCCGCGTCAACGCGGGCTCTGAGGAAGAGAGCGAATACTTTGTGAACTCGATGCAAAAGTGTCTGGAAAGGTTGTCTGTGTAAGCCGCCCCTGATGGCATTAACGTTCCACATTTACGGAAAGAAGTGAAATTGATTGTGCGTCAGAAAGGCAAGGGCTATATTTAAACATCATGCCGCTACCTCTAGTCTATTTCCTCGATGATGACGAAAGCATCATAAAGCTCGTGAAGTACGGGCTGCGGAGTGAACAACTGAACATCAAGTCTTTCTCCCACCCGACCAAACTCATCGAAGCAATCAAGATCGAATATCCGGACGTAGTGATTAGCGACGTCATGATGCCGGAGATTGACGGGATTCAGCTGATCGAGAAGTTAAGGGGACTTTCACGGTTGATGCCGGTAATTTTGGTGACAGGGAAGGCCGCAGTGGATACGGCGGTGCGGGCGATGAAGACCGGTGCCTTTGAATATCTGTTGAAACCCATAAACTTCGACGAGCTGAGACTGGCGATTGGAAGGGCGGTAGAAGTAGGCCGCCTTCGCACCGAGGTCGCCGAAATAAAATCCGGCTTAAAATTACGCTATTCGTACGACTCGCTGATCGGCGAAAGCAAATCTATCACGGACATACGCGAGTTTATAAGGCGGGTTTCGCCCGTCACTGGGTCCGTAATATTGCTGCGGGGTGAAAGCGGTGTCGGCAAGAACCTTGTGGCACGCGTCATCCACTATATGAGCCCTATCGCAGAAAGGCGTTATCTCGAAATCAACTGCGCCTCTCTTCCCTCCAACCTGCTCGAGGCGGAATTGTTCGGCTATGAAAAGGGAGCTTTCACCGATGCCAAGACGTCCAAGAAGGGGCTGCTTGAAGTTGCGAGCGGTGGGACTGTACTGCTCGACGAGATCACGAGCATGGATCTGAGCCTTCAGGCGAAATTTCTTTCCTTCATCGAGAACCGCAGAATCAGGAGAGTCGGCGGTCTTGAAGAAATCCCCGTCGACCTGAGGGTCATATCTGCGACAAATTCAGATCTGGAAGCGGACGTAGTCGCCGGGAAATTCCGAAGCGACTTGTTCTACAGGATAAATGTTGTGTCCATGGACGTCCCACGGTTGCGTGACAGAGAAAAGGACGTGATTTTAATCGGCAGGAGGTTCATCGAGGACTTCAACGTGAAGTTCAAGAAACAGGTTAAGGGTTTGACGGGCGCAGCCGAACGGAAATTACTGTCTCACGATTGGCCGGGAAACGTCCGCGAACTAAGGAATGTCATCGAGCGTGCCATGATATTTGCCGAGAGAGAGCACATTGACGCCGATGAAATTTCGCTGTCGAGTATTTCGACTGCCCCGTCGCTTGATGACGGGCTGTACCTTCCGAAGGGTCTCTCCTTCGAACAGGTTGAAGCAAAGTATCTAAAGAAGGTCTTGGAGTGGAACAACTTCAATCTGGAAGCGGCTGCGAAGCAGCTTGGGGTGACGCGAAAAACGCTCTGGGAGAGAAGAAAGAAATTCGGACTCTTAAACTAAGCCTGTAATCGCCGCGAGAAATTTCTTCTCTTCAACCTGCCAGTTAAGAACCTCGGAAGCTTTCTCACAGTTTAGGGAGATTTGTTCGTAAGTCTCGGTGGAACCGGTGATTTCCAGTACCGTCTTGGCTACCTCGTTTAGGTCAGAGGGATCGACAGCGGCCCCGATTCCAAACTCCTTCACTATTCTCTCCATTTCGGGAAATTTAGGAACGATTACCGGCAGACCGGAGGAAATAAACTGAAATAGTTTGTTGGGAAGAGAAAGATAATGACACAGACCGGTGTTTTCCATCAGGTAAATGCCAATGTGAGCCTTCGACAGCTCTTCAACAACATTCTCATTTCTGACTCTTCCAACGAAGTGAACCCTGTCCTGAATGTGCAGTTCGTATGCCTGATGCATCAAATCCTCCCGCATAGTGCCGTCCCCGACAAATCTTATTTCGTAAATAGGCGGAAGAATACTTATTAGCTTGAGGAGGTCATGCAAGCCGCGTCCTCCCTGGAGTCCGCCGGAGAATGTCAGAAATATTTTGTTAAAAGTCTTCGAAGCGGCGTGACGCTGTGCCAGTTGATCAGGTACGTTCCTCAGGACGGTTGTAGGAAGATGCCACCTGGCCTCAAGTATGTCGGCGATGGATTGGTTTACCGTGAAGACTGAGTCGACGTACCTCAATGAAGACTTCTCGACGATATTCCAGAAGAGGAAACTGGTCCGTTTGACCTTCAGGCTCGGGAGGGCGTCGTACAGTTCCTTCGAGTCGTAAATAAGTCTCACTGTGCGGCCCTTATGAGAGTGCCTGTGTTTGTTTATGATTGCGGGCGGCAGGGAGAACAGGTCACCGGCAATGACTATCTTTGCTGATGTCCTTATCGCCTCCGGTATGACTTTCTGGTAGAACTGCACGAAGAAGGCCTTTCCGCCTTTATGGCTGATCGGCACTCTCACGAGATCATCTGTCCTTTCTGCGGATCCGTCTGAGGCCACACCTACCAGCTTTGCCTTGAATCCGGTGGAAAGCAGACTTCTTAAGTACTTCGTGCTCCTTGCGTCGTACCGGGGGTCCGAGGAGACGATTATAAGGACATCGGTCTGGAATGGTCCTGCTGGCATCTCAGAGATAGAACGACAACGTAAAGGTCTGGCTGTTGCCGAAGTCCAGCTTCATTGGGACATAAGAATAATCGAAGCGGAGGAATTGATAGTTGACACCTGCCCCGAAGGAGAATCCAGTCATTTCACTTCCCGAAGCATAGCCGGCCCGGAACCTGATAAGGTTGTTGTAATTCAGCTCGGCGCCGACAGCAGGAGTAATACCACCGGACTTGAATGTGGCTGCACCTGCGAAACCAGTCAGATCAAAATTCCCGCCTATAGATTTCGTGTAACTTCCGCCGAGGCGCAGAAAAACCGGGAGTGTGATCTTTTCTGAGATCATAGCAGAAGAGGAACCGAGGTTTCCAGCGGACACGCCCAATTCGACGTTCTCCACGGGAGAATATTTCACGCCTGCGTTGAATGCGTATCCGGTTGATTCATAGACAAAGAGTTTTTCATATAAGTACATCGCCGAGACACCCACGTCCACTTTTCCGAATCTCCTTGCTGCGCCGGCCGCGAACACGAAGTCCTTAGCGGAAAATGTTCCCTGCGGATCCCCCGGAGTTGTCCTGATCTGCATGTCGGGAACGTTCGATAAAAGGAGACTTGTGCCGAACGACATGGTGCCCGCCTCGAAACTCGTCCCAAACATATCGACCGTAGTTCCGGCTATGTAAGTCCTGTGCGTCAGCATTACATTCAATCCGATTCCGTCCGAATGTTCAGCCGACGTGAGTCCGGCAGGATTCGTATAGATTGCGATCGGTTCATTTGTGATTGCATCGGCGGAACTTGCCAGGGAGAGGTCACGTGCAGAATAGCCGAGTCTTAGAATCTGGAAGCCGGCGCTGCCGGCCTGGCTAAACGCAGACGATGTTGCGAGAAAGAGAAAAGCGAAAAACAAGCAAAGTGATTTCATGGAATTCAGAACTCGAATATTAGTGAGACTGTTTGTATTCCGTACGGAGAAAATGGCTCCGACACGTAAGCGTAGTCTAATTGTGGAGTCAGGTCGAGAAAGGCGATCTTTGCACCGAACCCAAACGTGGGAGTAACTTTTGTGCCCACGTATTGCTCGTTGGTTGCAGCAAAGCCGGCTCTCAGGACCAGAACATCGAGGGGCGAAAACTCCACCCCGCCTCTGATCCCGTTCAAGGGAGATGGGGCAATGTCATATTCCGCCATCACTGAAGAATGAATCGCGGGCAGACTGTACGAGGCGGCAACCTTGAATATATGCGGGAACGGGGTCGAGAAATTTGAGCCGTCCGTGCCGTAGAGCTTGGAGGAGTCCCAATGATATGACTCGCCGATATCGGTCGCAACAAAGGCAATCGAAAGGTAATCTGTCGGCTTGTAGAGTCCGCCGAAGTCGAACCCTATGGTAGTCGCTGACATGCCGGAGTAAAGATTGTAATAGTACATCTTCAAACTGACACCGAGGGAAAATGCGTTTACAAATTGGTTTGAAAAGCTGAAAAATAGCAGGTCCTCGCTCGTCGAAAGGTTCGACGTATGAACGCCATCGGCATCTCGTCCATCGATGTTGGATACGGTCCCGTTTATCACTCCGAGGGCGAGTCCTGCGGTTGGTGCCAGTCCCTGGGTGTAGGTAATGACATTCAACTGCCTGTTCAAAGACATTAGCGAGACTGAAGCCGAAACGCTTCCGTCATGCTGAAAAGAAGCGAGGGCGGGGTTGTAAAATGGGTAGACGTTGCCGGTAGTCATGGCTGAAATAGCATTGCCGAGTGACATTCCTTTTGCATTTAGTCCGATTCGGGCGAAACTTCCGGGGTAACTCTGGGCAAAGGTGACGGAGTAGAATAGCAGGACAAGAACGATTTTCTTCATCTGACCACCAAAATCTTTCCCCAAAGAGGATTTCCATTGTTTACGCTTACGCTGTAGAAGTACACTCCGTTGTCCACCATTCTGCCGCTATCGTCCAATCCATTCCATGTGTCGTCGTTCTCACCGGCATTGCGTGGCGCATTTTGGAGCAGGGTCCTGATTACATGCATTGAGAAATCGTAAATCCTTATTGTTACTGTACTATTGGCCGCAGGCACGCTGTAATGAATTCTCCCGATGTCGAGGCGGGGTGAGAAGGGATTGGGATAGAAATAGGTGAGGTTCTGGTTTCCAACGCTAACGTACGTTCTGAGAACATTCCACTGGCTCAGCTGGAATCCGCCGCCGTTGTCAATCCCTATGGCCGTTCCGTCCCCGGATCCTACCCAAACAGAGTCTCCCTCGGTTGCTACAGCATAAAAAGCGGGCGAAAGAATTTGCTGATTTGTAGCGGGATCCAGTACGTTCGTCATGACCTCACTGGTTTGCCCGAGGTCCGACGTTCTGAAGAGGCCGTCATCGGAAGCTCCATAAACTATAGAGTCCTGGAAGGCCATGCTGTGAAAAAAATGTCCTCTCAGTATATAATGCCAGCTTGCACCTCCGTCCGAAGTATAACTGAGTGCGGGAACCTCGGTCGGATCGTTGGCATTGACAGTTGCAGCCCAGATGTTGTGGACGCCTCCGTAGTTTTGCACATTTATTGATACGACAAAGTCTCCCGACATCGGGCTTCCTTCATTCTGGTGATTAAACTTGTACCACGAGAAACCGTTGTCGGTCGTCTTGTCTACTCCATCGGCCGTACCGACGTACAGCGCACTGTCGCCGTCGGCGTAGAGGGCGAAAGCTTCATGGTTGTAGTTGGTTTCCGTCGTGATATTTCCAGCAATGGGAGAGAGCTGAAAAGAGTATGTGCTATCGGCATTAATGTAATTGAGGTAATCAGGCGGAAGTACGACCCTATGCCAGGTTTTACCCAGGTCGGAGCTCCTTCTCACGCCGCCTGCGAAATTTGCTGCGTAGAGATAGCCGCCATAGAATGCCAGAGAGTAGGTTATGTTATTGATTTCCGTCGTTATCGGAAGAGCTTTCAAGACATTGTGTCCGAATGTCACGGTGGAATCGGACAGGGAATCGAGGCTTTGTGGTTCGTGCGTCCAGGTAGCTCCGTTATCGGTGGACACGTATAAGCCCGTTCCCTTGGGGTAGGACGTGCCATTCTGCTCGAAAGTTGTGGATACAGCGGTGACGATAGTATCGCCTTTAACGGCAATTGCATTTGTGCTCACACCCGTAGGACCGTTGGTACCGAAATCCTTCTGAAAAGTGGATCCTCCATCGGTCGTGATGTTGAGCCCCTTGTTGGTAGCGAGGTAGACCGCTCCATTGGTTATGAGTATCTGATTCACAGTGTTGCTTGACGGCTGTGAAGGCTGTCCGTCGAGCTTGTAAGTCTCTTTAAGAGATTGCGCATTGGCGCCGGCGAACACACAGAGAACCGAGAGAAGAAAGGTGATTTTCATTGATAAATCCTGATCTTATGAGAAATTGGTGCGCTCGCTACACCGCTTCGGTCTACGGCGTGAAACGTGAACACATAGGTGCCGACTGCCGTTCCGGCTGGAAGCTGAACGGAAAGGGTATAGGTGCCGTCGTGTGCTACCCTATCGTCGTCTCCGACCTGAAGACCAGCTGCACCGCCGTCGTCGTACATCGTAAACGGATTCCCCGTCGAAGGATTTCCATCGGGTTTCACGACATCGAAGTAGACTTTTGAGACGTCGCTTAATCCGGCGGCGTCAGTGACATAAGCATATATATCGAACACAAGGCTGTTCGATTGAGGGAGGACGAGGGAGTCAGGCATGGAGAGGCTGTCAATCACCGGCCCGAGGTCTTTGGCGTTGTAGAGCCGAACCACTTTTGTTGCGTAATTCCCGGACGCGCCCTGGGCGTTATACGCGGTGAATACGTAAGTGAGATCTCCGACATACACGCTCGAAAGCGTCGTCGAGATCGCACCTGTAATAACGTGCCCGTTAAGATCGGTGAAAGAGGCTTGATTCAATACTGTCCCGGAGTCGTTCTGTACTTGAACGTCGAGATGCGAGAAGTCCCGTGTAGAGCTGAGAAGGATTTGAAAGCTGTCGCTGATCGTCGGTTTCAGAGAAGAGTTGCTCAGGTACTGTGCGACATTGAGGCTGTCTTTGTCGAAATAGGTCAGTTGGGCATTGATAGGTGCCGAGGAATCGATCACGACCTCATTCGCCTTTTGACATGCCGCGATTATTAAGCTGAGAGAAAGGACGAAAAATATTTTCCGCAAGATTACCTCTGAGCGATTGTGAATGGAATTGGTGAAAAAGAAACGACAAAAATGAGAATCGTTAGCCAGCCAACCAGCTTTCTCTTGGCATCTAGCGGGGACGGGTCCATTACAGGGGGATGGTCAAGTTTTATGACTAAGAGGAGGATCAGGCACCAGAAAAGCCATCCCGTCCATCCAATTTCCAGGTTTACTCCTACGACGGGAAGAAGCCCGAGGAGACCCATAGAGAGTATTACATAGAAGAAGAGTCTCGCTATTTTTCGGTGTGCCCGGCCAAACATCGCGTAAATCATGTGTCCACCATCCAGCTGTCCTATCGGGAGTAAATTCATCGAAGTCACAAAAAGCCCGAACCACCCTACGCAGAGGAACGGATAGTGGTAAATTTCTGTCATCGGCGGAACAAATTCCGTGTGTGGATTTGTGAAAACGATTTCGAGGAATTTAAATAAGATCGTATTCCCGAAAGCGAGCGGTATGCCCTCCGAACCGGGAACAGTATTGTTTGCAAAGTTGTAGCTCGGATGAATCTGAAGCAGGAACTCCTTCGACGGCAGGTGAGTGAATCCAAAAATCAATACTCCGAGGCTCACGATGAACCCCACAATCGGTCCGGACACGCCGATGTCGAAGATTGCCTTGCGCGACGGCACGGGAGTCTTGGTGCGGATCACCGCTCCGAGCGTTCCGAAGTTCAGCATCCCTGGGATGACAGGCAATGGTATGAAATAAGGCAGGGTGGCCCTCACCCGGTGTTTGAGCGAATAGAAAAAGTGACCGAATTCATGAGAGCCCAGGATGAGCAGAAGTGAAAGGCTGTATTGAAGTCCCAATCCAAAGTTTTGAAGATTGAGCGGGTCCTTTCCCAGCCATTCTACTCCGGCCATAGTTGTCGTGACCAGGGTGATTAGAAAGAGGGAAACGTGAAGAGGTACGTTCAGTTCCCGCCAAGTCACGACAGGAGCTAAATCTGTATACTCGTATCCGCCGTCGGCGGACGATTCAGACATCTAGTACCTTCGTCCTTTCCAAATTATCGCTCTGCCCAGGTAGACAGAAAATGGGAGAATGGCAACATATAACAGATAATAAATCTCAAAATAAACTATAAATTTCAAGTGCGCAATCTTTCCGTAGAGACTGAGTGTCGGAGATATGAAAACGCCGTCGATAATCGATTTTAGGCAGAAGAAAATCAGGAAGATTACCGGAGAATAGAGGATCGACAGTATTAGGAGCCAGTGAAAGAAGAAACTCGGAGCCAGAGTGCTAACCCCGAACCAACCCGTGTCCTTGCCTCCTGTCGCCCACCTCTTTCTCTGCAGGAAAACATCCTTCAGCGACTCGACAGGAAGAGTATGTACAAGAGTGTCTCTGTCCATCGGGA
The DNA here is from genome assembly GCA_023480735.1 of Bacteroidota bacterium. Taxonomy (GTDB): domain Bacteria; phylum Bacteroidota; class Ignavibacteria; order Kryptoniales; family JAKASW01; genus JAKASW01. The sequence continues at coordinate 127,090 of JAMCXB010000043.1, forward strand.
ACTTATATTTCCATTTCCGAGAGTCCGCAACCGCTTTGAAGAGGGCAAAGTCCTCGGTTACACTAAACCTGATTTTCCGGTACCCACCGACTTCATCATAAGCTTTCTTTCTAAACGCGAGGTTGTTTCCCAAACAGGCAACGGGTTTTCCTATAGAGGCGGCACCAGCCCCCACGGTCAACAGAAAGTCCCAATCGAGCGCCTGGATGCCGTAAATGAGTCTTGCCGTATTTGAGATTAGCGTGACACCACCCACAATTCCTGTATCCCTGTCGAAGTATTTCAAGGTCTCAACAATCCAGGTCGGAGGTACAAAACAGTCGGCATCCGTCAAAAAGATGAACTCACCTGTAGCCATGTCTATCCCCTGGGCCAGCGCGTTAGCCTTGCCGCGCGTAGAGCCGCCCTCTGAGGCATCTACTCTTCTTACAAAGAGATTACCCTCCCGCGCCACGCTGTCTATGATTTCGGGTGTTGAATCGACAGATTGATCGTTTACAACGATAATCTCCAGCAATTCTTTTGGATATTCCAGATCTAGAAGTGATTGGAGGCAGCCGGGAAGATTCTTCTCTTCATCCTTGGCTGCAACGACAACCGAAACTTTTTGGGAAGGGAGTTCTGTTCGCAGTTTGCTGTAAGTCAGACGTGACCGACGTGCCGCGTAAGCAAAGAAACCCAGTTCCAGCAGATAAAGCGCACCGAGGGTTTCCAAAATGTGAAGGAGAGTCATTGTCCGTGGTCCAGTCGCTGTTCTATTTCCAGCCTGGCGGTCTGGGCAGGTTGGGAAGTCGGATCAACTTCCAGCGTCTTGTCAAGCCAGGCGAGGGTATGTTTCAACCGCCCGTACTTATATTCGTACGCTGCCCTGGCAAGAAACATTCGCGTATAGAAGTTATCTATCTGGTGAGAATAAACGTTGTCAACGTTGCGCGCGGCTCGAAATCCGTTAAGGCCTGCACGTCCGAACGGAACGTAGGCTGTGTCTGTGGTAAGCTCATAAAGCAATCCATACGGCACTTTATTGTATCCGTAAAGGTACCTGTCTTCCATTTCAGGGCCGACAAAGACGTCCCTTCCTTTTTGGAGCGCCCCCCGAATTATCTCGCGTATGAAATCAGAATAAGTGTGTTCTATGCTGTTCGGATCATACGGCAGCCCGTTCTCAAAAAGGCGAAGATTCTCCATGTAAGCCGCAAAAACAGGATCAGTGTTTGGAAAGATCGAAGCGTAACGCCGGTGTATCTGCGTTGCATACCAGGATCTTCGAAGGAGCTCTTTGTCAATCACAGTGACATCCCTTCTCACTCCATCGACGTTTTGGTAATAAAGAGAGGCCGAGACGAATACATCCCATTGAAAGGACAAGACAAGTGAATTTTGCGGCAAACTAGTGAGGATATCTCTGGTGTACTTCTCGACGGCAAAATCGCCGCTCTCGTTAACCTTTTCGTAATTCGATGCCGCTGAGACCGCAGGGAGCAGCATTACGAGCAACGCGACGAGGACTTTTTTATTTGTCATATTCATTGCCTGACGGATGAGGAATTGGAAACCGACAGCTACAAAGAGTGCCAGCGCAATATCCGCCAAGAGGAAATAGCTTGCGATGTCGTGAATATTATAATTTGCCGCGTAGAAGATGTCTCCAAGGAGTAGAAGCAGTGCCCACCAGAAGTATTTTCGATATGCGAACATTGAGATGAAGATTCCAAGGACGAGAACGATTATGTTGAATGAAAATTCCGAATACAGGCTGGAGAAGAAAACACCCAGCTGGTGTTGGAAGACGTTGAAAGAGCTGAACATCCACGTCCTGAACTGTTTGCCGGTAACATGCCAGATGAATCTCTGCAGGTTGTCCGGATTGCCCCAATCAAGAACTGGGGATTGGGCTGCACGAATGGGCAGGTAGAGGTAGAGAAGTAACGGCAGCGCCCCTCCGACCACCGCAAAAGAAAGGACCTTTGTCTTTAATCTTCTTTCCCTGTGGTTCATGAATAGGAGAAAAAGAATTGCCGGTACAGTCAGCACGGTTGTCATATGGTTGGAGAAGCCGAGTCCCAGCATCAGCCCTGCCAGGAAAGCCTGTCGGCCCGTCGGAACGGTGTAGAACTTGAGCCAGAAAATCAGTATCAACGCAAAGAGCGAAAGCTGGAGAGGGTAAACCTCGATAGAAGTGCTCTGCTCCCAGAAGGTGGCTGAGAAGATGAGGCAAAGGGCTGCGACGGCAGAAGCCAACCTGACAATGAATCCTTTGCTCAAATCGATCGCGGGGAATCGATCGTGATTATCGACACGCGCCTTTTTTGATGGAGTTGCTTTATTCGCGGCCGTACTGCCGACGCCAAGTGCCCATTGTGCGCGCAAAAACGCAAGGTAAAACAACCCCCCGGCAATTGCAGTGCAAGTCACGGCAAACAAATTTGCCCGAACAGCGATTTCGCGAGACAGCGGAATGTGAACAAATGCATTTCCTAACAAGGTGAAGAGCGGATAACCGGTCGGATGCGCAATGCCAAGTGTCCAGAGTACCGTTGTCAGTTCTCCGCCATCGATGTAAGGAATACTCCTGGACATCGTAAGGAGATAAATGAGGAACGAAAGAGCGGTGAGATTGCCTGCGATCAGAAAGTCCAGTCGCCCGAAGCGAGTGGAAGGATCTGATTTAGCCGTATTGTTTCCAGACTTAATGGATGACTGAGTCACAGGCTTCCGGCTGTCTTTCAAGAGTCTTCCCTCAATCCGCCGATTCGATTAGCTGTGAGACGGTCTTCTTGAACAGGGAACTGATTTTCCGCATCCTTGCTTTCAGGCTGTCGAGAAACTCACCTGAGTTTTTGAAGTCAAGGTGGGCCGCAAGGGATTCCAATTCGCGTTCGTCGTGGGGGATTTTGTGATTTGTCTTCGACAGGGAAACGTAGTTAGAGAATTCGATCATCCGATAAAACTCATAGCTCTCTTTGACCTCATCGGCAATCTGCTCTGAAAGAGACCCCTTCAGCTTCAGTCTGTCTATGGACTCACCGATCGAGGCGGGCATTAGTCCCTCCATCTCCTTTGCATTAGTGAGGAGGAGTGTCTGGACAAGGAACTCGACCGCAAAAATCCCGCCGTCGCCGGACTTGATGTCAATTTCATCGAAGTAGCTCTTGGACTGAACGACTTTGCCGTATAATGCCGCTATTTCTTCAATTGACGAACGTGAAATCGAGAAATTCCGGATCGTGTTCAGAATGATCTCTTCAATTTCTTCGGACGGGAAGATGCTCCTGAATCGCGTCATTGCCACGGCTTCCCATACCGAGAGGCGTTTCTCTATATACACCTTGTATTCCGACACGGTCATTAGGAGCGGTGCGCTCTTTCCTTCGGGTCGGAGTTTAAGGTCGATCGCGAAAACCGGACTTCCGTTACTGTCCAGCAGCCCTTTTTGTATGTTGGGAATTTTCTCCTCGATTGCCGGTTTCTTTTGTTTTAGAGAATCGGGAAGGATGAAGAGCAGGTCGAGATCCGACATGAAAGACATTTCTCTAGACCCGAATTTTCCTCCCGCCAATACATGCGGACGATTCCTTGGCATTACCTTATCAATTGCATCAGTCAGAAATCTTTCGGCAACGCCGGACCACTTCACGTGCATCTCGGAAAGGGAAATTTCATCGAGCAGGTAAAGGAGGCCCAGTTTAATCTCGTTGAACTGTCTCAACAGCGAGACAGACAACAAATCCGAAAGGTAGACGTTCTTGTCCAAAAGCCTGTCCGGTGAGATAATCAGGTCGAGGAGGAGGGGCTCGGCGGTCAGGTAGTCGACGAACCGCGTCGCTTTCGAGCAAAGCGTCAGAATCAATCTCCTAAAATGCTCATCGGAAAGAGAACTGTAAAAGACTTCGAGGCTCTTGATGGAAGGGACAATGCGGGCAAGGTTCTTTAGCGTGAGATCCTGATCAACAGTGAGCTTGATATCCTCGAAAAGAGCGGGAGCGATTTCACGGAAGGTTCTCGTTACTCCTGCCGGAAATTCGACGTCTCCGGCGCGGGTCACCCCACGCGAAAGAAACTGTGTGTTCCTGTAGCTTTCCTCAATTCTGGTCAGGCCGTAGTTCTCAAGCACTCGTCGTGTCCTGTTGTCGTTTATTGGACCCTCGATGAGCTGCTCAATCTCGGTCCTTTCGATAGGTTGTTCTATGCGGAAAACGTTGTTGAACAGCTCCGAGACCGTGTCGAAGTAGTTGAAGAGTTGATTCCTGAACTTTCGTTCATTCCTGTACCCGCATCGTTTGGACAAGTTTCTGAATTCGAACCCGTTGGTCGGCAGGGTATGGGTTTGCAGATTTTTGAATAGCTGGAGCCTGTGTTCAACGAGCCGGTAAAACTTGTATGATTCGGAAAGCAAAGCCGCTTCCTGCCTGTTTAATATCCTGGTAGTTCCCAGAAGCTTGATGGCCTGGAGTGTGTTGCCGGTCTGAATTTCAGGGGAGGAGCCGCCGTTCAGGAGCTGAAGTGCCTGGACAATAAATTCTATGTCCCGAATCCCGCCCCTTCGCAATTTTATGTTTAGCTCATTCGGGTTTGCGGCTTCGATCCGTATCTTCATCCTTGGAATTTCATCGATCGGGTTCTCGAGCCACGTGCGCGGGTATATGAACGACCGCATATGGTTGAAGAAGGTCTCGCTGACCCTCTCATCCCCCGCAACATGTCTCGCCTTTATCAGCATTTGCCTTTCCCAGAGTTCGCCCCGGGATTCATAGTAGGCGAGTGCGCTCTCGAGGCTCTGAGCCGCGGCACCGGAAGAGCCGTCAGGACGAAGACGAAGATCGATTCTGTAAAGATGCCCCTCCGGTGACTCGGAGGTGAGGTCCTTCACCAGCTCGCTCACGAAATGATTTGCCTGTTCTGAGGCGTCATGATCGGTTTTGTTCTTACCTGCGGAAAAGAGGAAGAGGAGATCTATGTCGGAACTGTAATTGAGCTCGTTCCCGCCAAATTTTCCGAGCGCAATGCAGCTCACGCGGGGGGGAGTCCCACCGTACTTCGTTTTGAATCTCGAGCTTATCACCTCGAATGATACTCTCAGGATGGATTCGGCCAGCTGGGAAATCTGCAGGGTCGTCTCCTCGATGTCCTCGAGCCCGCAAATATCGCGTGCGCCGATCCTGAGGATTTCGCGTTTATATATTCGCCTCAGATAATCTTTTGAGTGTGAGGCCTCGTGATATATCTCCATCTGCCTTGAGATCTCGGGGATGAGAGAAACAGAGTTTAGCCGCGATTCTATTCCCGCCGGAGAGAACAAGTACCGGAAGAAACCAGGGTGCTTGACGAAGATATCGGCGAGATACTGACTGGTCGATATAATTGCGAAAAAGTCTTCGCAGAGTCTCTTGTCCCGGGAAAGGTCCGATAAGATGGAGGCGGAATTCGGAGTAGCCGCAAGGAACCGCTCGAAGTTGTTGAGCGCCATAAACTGGTCAGGAAGCTTGGCGGTGAGGATCTCGATGTTCTGTATGAATTCCGTCGGGTTAATTGCAGCGCCGGAATTCACAATCAGCTCAAAAATTTTCATGAGAAGACTCAGAATGTTTTCTTTAACTTTCGCGGTCACGCTGTCTCAGATATTCGATTGTTAAGAAGGCGAGAAAAGCCGCACCGTACATTAAAGACGACTCATCTATCCTGAATTTTGCATTGTGGATGGACGCCGTTGCCCCGGTCTTTTTGTTCCCGGTTCCAATCCACCAGAACGTCCCCGGCACTTTCTGGAGGTAATAAGCAAAGTCTTCGGCTCCCATGACAGGGGGGACTGTCATGGCGGAACTCTTTCCATAGAGCCGGGTCAGAGCGTTCCGCGCCAGAAGCGTCTCTTGGTCCGAATTCACCAACACAGGGTACCCGTGGCTGATTTCTGTTTTGCATTTCCCGCCAAACGCTTTTGCCGTTTCGGAGGCAGTGCGGGTTATCAGCTCGTGAGCTCGTCTGCGCCACTTTTCATTCATAGTTCTCAGTGTCGCAGCAAGTTCCACCTTATCCGGAATAATGTTCGGCGCAGTTCCTCCGTGAATAGAGCCGATAGTAAGGACCGACGGGTCCAGAGGATCTCTCATTCGGCTTATGACCGATTGTAGCGAATCCACGATTCGTGCAGCAATGACGACAGGGTCAACGGTCTCATGCGGCTTCGCACCGTGTCCGCCTTTACCCATGACGGTAATGTAGATCTCGTCTGCGGAAGCCATAATGGGTCCCGGCCTGAAGCCAAACTTGCCCGCAGCCAATTCGTTCGTAACATGCTGTCCGAATATTACATCTGCATCAGGATTCGACAGTGCGCCGTCTTTGAGCATGGCAGGAGCCCCGCCGGGGTTCTTTTCTTCGCTCGGCTGGAACAGGAATTTGACCGTGCCATTTACATCCTTCTTCAGTTGGGACAGTATCATGGCGGCGCCGACCAGCATAGCCATGTGAGCATCGTGCCCGCACGCATGCATCCTTCCGGAGCTCCTGCTGGTGAACCCGAGTCCGCTCTCTTCGGTGATCGGAAGTGCATCCATGTCGGCGCGAAGTGCCACTACGCCCGCGCTTGCGTTCCCCTTTAGAATCCCGACTAGTCCCGTCTTTCCAACGCCTTTTTTAACCCTGATTTCCAGCTTGTCAAGTTCGGAAGCAATCGTCTTGCCGGTGTCAAATTCTTCAAAGGCAAGCTCGGGATATTGGTGCAAGTGGCGCCTCAGTCTAACGATCTCCGGGAAGACTTTTCTTGAAAGAGAAAGGATATTATCAGTCATTGGTTAAAAATATTTCGTCGTGGCTTCAAATTCAATTGATAATCGAATCCGTAGGTACTTGGATTAGTTATTGAAGTGAGGTCCTCGGACTTGACCCCGATTTCATTCGAACTTAAATTGTGTCAGCATGACGTTACCTAACCAGCTAACAATTCTAAGAATCCTGCTCACACCTTTGTTCGTGGTTCTATTCATTAGCGAGCGGTTAGTTTTGAAGCAAACGTCCGTGGTTGTTTTTGCAATTGCCGCACTGACAGATTGGTACGATGGCTGGGTTGCAAGAAAACTGGGAAAGGTCAGCAGGTGGGGAATATTTCTAGATCCCCTCGCGGATAAGATATTGACTTCAGCGGCATTTGTAGCCTTTGCCTGGATGGGTATGATCGAGGTATGGATGGTCTGGGTTATCGTGGTAAGGGACATCTCGATTACTTTGCTCCGCTCCTTTGCAGAACTGGGCCACCACACTCTGCACACGAACTTCAGTGCAAAGGTGAAGACTTTCGCACAGATGGTTTTCATTTACGCAGTAATGCTGGCGGTTGTCCTGAAGGATTCGGCTCCGGCCTTATTGCCGATAACGAAGATTATCCTCGACAAAAATGTACTCTATGTTTCGATGCTGGTTGTAACGGTGCTCACATTCGGCACGGGAATCCAGTACATCATAGAGAATTTCAAAGTGATTTATTTGTCCTTGCGGGGGGTCAGTGGAAGAGCGGAGTCTGAGTGAACAGCCGCCGGAAGCTTCTGCCGGCAAGGCTTCCTTTCTCGATAAATTAATCTCAACCGGAATAGGAAGCGGGCTTTCGCCGGTTGCACCCGGTACGGCGGGCTCGGTCGTCGGACTCCTGTTTTATTCGATAGACGGATTTGAGAAATTTTATGTTATCCTCCCTGCAATAGTGGTATTCTTCGTATGGGGAAGCTACACGGCAGGGAAGATGGAGAAAGTTTACGGGCATGACCCCTCAAGGGTTGTCATTGACGAGATCGTCGGGATCTGGATTACGCTGGCATTTCTTCCGAAGAGATTTCTTCTGGTCGCAATGGGATTTCTTCTTTTCAGGATCCTGGATATTTTTAAACCTTTTCCGGCAAGCTATTTCGATAAGAGAAACGGCGGCATGTCAATCATGCTCGACGATGTGGTCTGTGGAATTTATGCAAACGTCGCACTCCAACTTTATTTGCACATCTTGAAATGAGGACAGCAGCAGCAATTACAATCGGCGATGAAATCCTGATTGGCCAGGTTACGAATACAAACGCTGCCTTCATCGGACAGAAGCTTTCTGAGATCGGCGTGGAAGTCACTCGGATGGTTGTCGTAGGCGATGAATATGAAGAGATAATGACCGCTTTCAAAGAATACTATGAGAAATTTGATGCGGTCTTAATCACAGGAGGCCTTGGGCCTACTCACGATGACATCACGAAAAGGGTGATGGCGGATTTTTTCAATGTGCCGCTTGTAATGGATAACAGCGTGTTGGAGAATGTCCGTGACAGACTCTCCAAACGAGGCATCCCGATGCGAAAAGTGAACGAAGATCAGGCGCTCGTTCCCGAAGGGTGTGAGGTGCTGATGAATCACTGGGGCACGGCTCCCGGGATGCTGTTCGATGATGGAAAGAAATTCTTTGTGGTGATGCCGGGCGTCCCGCATGAAATGCAAAACATTATGAGCGAACACGTCCTTCCCCGGATGAAAGTGAGGGCAATCGGACAGGTTATTAAGCACAGAGTATTGAAAACGACAGGGATCGCCGAGTCGAGTCTTTACGAGCTGCTGGGTGACATAGACAGCCTGCTAGGCGGAAGAGCAAAGCTTGCATTCCTGCCGAGTCAGATTGGAGTGCGGCTGAGAATAACTGTAAAGGCCGCGACGACCGAGGAAGCCGATTCAATTATTGCGGATTTGGAAGGTAAGATTCGCAACAAGGCGGAAAGATACATCTACGCGGGCGGGGAGGTAGATATTGAAGAGACTCTGGGGAGAATGTTAACAGAAAAGAAGTTGGCAATTTCGGTAGCGGAGAGCTGTACCGGCGGCTTTATTTCCCATCGGATTACCAATGTTTCCGGAAGCTCCGGATATTTCGATAGAGGTGTTGTCAGCTACAGCAACAGGGCGAAGATGGAGATATTGCACGTTCCCGGTGAGCTGCTGGAGAAGTTCGGAGCGGTGAGCGAGGAAGTAGCCAGGGCGATGGCGGAGGGTGTAAGAAACATCTCCTCATCCGACATAGGGATATCGGTTACGGGGATCGCTGGTCCTACCGGAGGGACGCCCGAAAAGCCGGTTGGTCTTGTATACATCGGCCTCGCCGATGCCGCAGGAACAATTGTGGAAAGGCGACTGCTCCCCGATGAGCGTTTGAGGTTCAAGGACCGCGTGTCTCAGGCTGCACTTGAACTTGTAAGGAAACGGCTTCTGGGGATAAGCTGAATGCGAATCTTCTTCGGCGCCACACTTCTGGAAGAGACAAAAGACGAGATCATTGATATCCAAAGAGAGCTTCGATCTCTTGTATCCGGGGCAAGGTTCGAGGGGAGAGACAAGCTCCATATAACCCTTCAGTTCATCGGCGATTTCAGCTCCGAAAAAGTGGAGGAGCTTTACAACTTCTCTACCGATCAGTTGAAGCAGAAACTTGTGGAGCCGTCCGCTGTTGATATCATCGGCCTCGGATATTTCCCGAATGAAAATGTCAGGAGAGGAATTTGGCTAGACTGCAGGGACAGCGGAACATTGGCCGCGATTGCAGACTCACTCAGGACAAGTTCAAAAGAGTTCGGCATAGTGCCCGAGTCGCGGCCTTTTAAGGCACATATCACCATTGCGCGGTCAAAAGGACATGAAGCGGGCGGCATGAAGCGCATCGACTTGCAGAAAGCATGGGACGAAGGTAAATTGTCGGCGAAGCGATTTTTCCCCAAGAGTGTTGCGTTATTTCAAAGCAGGCTGTTACCTTCTGGTTCTGAATATGAGGTCATACACGAGTTCTCTTTACAATAATAGTTCGAAGAGTCCCTTCGGAAAGGAGTTTTAGAAATGGCAGATGAAAAAGATGCAAAGCTCAAAGCGCTAGATATTGCACTTAATCAGATCGAAAAAGATTACGGCAAAGGCGCCGTCATGAAGATGGGGGAGGGACCCATTGCAAAAATAGACGCAATCTCAACCGGCTCCATCTCGCTCGATTGGGCAATAGGCATCGGAGGCATTCCCCGTGGAAGGATCACCGAGATCTACGGTCCTGAATCCTCCGGAAAAACCACTGTGTGTTTGAGTGTGATTGCTGAGGCTCAGAGGCAGGGCGGCATTGCCGCGTTCATCGATGCCGAACATGCTCTTGACCTAAATTATGCGAAACGTATCGGGGTCGATACAAACAACCTCCTTTTATCTCAGCCTGAATTCGGCGAGCAGGCACTCGACATTGTGGAGACGCTCGTGCGGAGCGGCGCGATAGACGTAGTGGTCATTGATTCGGTAGCCGCTCTAACCCCGCGCGCAGAAATCGAAGGGGAAATGGGCGATGCACAAATGGGGGCACAGGCACGCTTGATGTCTCAAGCCCTGAGAAAACTTACGTCGGCGATAAACAAGAGCAACACCTCCGTGATTTTCACCAATCAGCTTCGCAGCAAGATCGGGGTCTTCTACGGCAATCCTGAGACAACTACAGGCGGAAACGCGCTGAAGTTTTACGCAGCCCTCCGACTGGACATTCGGAAGCGTGACCACATAAAAGAGGGTGCGGAAATAATTGGGAATAGAGTGCGGGTTAAGGTGGTGAAGAACAAGGTTGCTCCTCCGTTCAAGGAAGTCGAATTTGACATCGCATACAACGAAGGGATTTCAAAGATGGGCGATTTACTCGACGTTGCAGTCGAGATGAACATCGTTCAGAAGAGCGGTGCGTGGTTCTCCTATAAAGAGGAGAGGCTTGGACAGGGACGAGACGCGGCAAGAAAATACTTCCAGGATAATGCCGCTGCGCTGAAGGAGCTGGAATCCGAAGTCCGCATAAAATTCGGCTTAAATACGCCCCCCAATGGGGCTTCGCAAGAAAAAAACGGCAAAAATGGATCAGGACCCGTTGAAAAGTCCGATAAGTCGAAGGAAATGAGAAAGCAGAAAGAGTAAGAAGTATCTTCAAGCGTACGCCGCAGGATGCGTATTGTACTTATAGAGAAAGCTCACCGCGGAGTGAGGTTCGTCATCCACTTTGACGAAGGTGCAGATATTCTTCTCACAAGGGAGGTCATCATCGACTTTGGCCTCCGTAAGAATGACGAGATAGACGATGCGCGGCTGAGAGAGATAAAGGAGGTACAATCCTACCATGATGCCTATGCTGCGGCGATACGGCTGCTGAATTACAGGATGCGGACGAAGAAGGAGATTTCACAGCGGCTTGAAAAGAAGACGTTCCCTACACCAATTGTGGAACGCGTCATAGAAAGGCTTTCAGGTCTCGGCTTGTTAGACGATTCTGTATATGCAGAGGCTTATATTTCCGACAAAGGTGCCTCCAAACCCATCGGAAAGAGAGAACTTGAGCGGAGACTCCGCGAAAAAGGTCTCTCTAAAGATACTATCTCGGATGCTCTGGCCATGGTTGGCAGTGACGAAAAACAATTTGAGCTCGCGGCGGCGGCGGCTGAAACAAAAATTCGTTCACTGGCACGATTCACGGGCAGACAGAAACAGGAGAAGCTCATTGCGTTTCTCTTACGGCGCGGGTTTGAATGGGGTGTGGTGAAGAAAGTCGTTGAAACTATAACGAAGGGTGATCTGGATGAAGCCGTTTTATGAGAAGAGCAGCTTCAAGGTGTCGGTACTGGTGATCGGGCTTCTCGTTGCGATTTGGCTCCTAACTTTGTTGGGTGTCGTGTTTATTCTTCTTCTTCTCGCACTAATCATGACATACCTTCTTTCTCCAGTGATAGACTTGCTCGAAACTCGAGGCCTGAACCGAGTCGTCAGCATTCTATTGGTTTACTTCGTGATCGCCATTTTGATCGTCGGGCTTCTCCAGACTCTCTTGCCGCCTCTAATAGGACAGGTAGCAAGCCTGGAGGAGGCGATCAGGGCTCCGGCCTTTGCCGAAAGGCTTCGTGCAATTCAGTCTGATCTCCACAGTAAGCTTCCGTTCGTCGATTTTGGAGATATCTCAGACGAGTTTAATAGGATGCTTGTACAACTGGCAGGGAAATGGCTGACGATATTGACAAGTGCAGGATCGGCTCTTGTCATGCTTGTGATCGTGCCTTTCGTTGCATTCTTCCTTCTCAAGGATGGCGATTCGATAATCCACAGTCTTGTCGCCTTTGTCCCGAACAGATACTTTGAAATGACCCTCAATGTGGTTTCCAAAATTGGAATACAACTGGGCCGCTATGTTCGGGCTTGGTTGACCGAAGCTGCTATCGTGGGGATTCTGGCAATTCTCGGGTTAGGATTAATGGGGGTGAAGTACGCCGTTATTATCGGCGCGGTCGCAGGAGTTGCGAACCTCATTCCTTATCTTGGCCCCGTTGTGGGAGCGGTGCCCGCTCTAATCGTCTCCTTCGTGCAATCGGGGAACCCGGGTCTGTTCTTTCCGATTATCGCCCTCTTTGTTGCGATCAGATTGGTGGACGACATAATTATTGTGCCCACTGTCTACTCGAGAGGTGTTTCGGTCCACCCGCTCACAGTTGTACTCCTGATACTGATTTCTGCCGAGTTGAAGGGGATAGTCGGTATGGTTCTCGCCATACCGCTATACACAGTCTTTAGAGTCATTGTGAAGGAAACTTACTGGGGACTTGAGTCTTACAGGATTACGAAAACCGAAGCCAAGGGGAAGGCGCTGCGGACTGATTGAACGCGACAGGGAAGTTGAAAAGAGTCTGTCACGAGGACAGTTTACGCAGCTTTCCTGACACGTCCCTGCTTAATGCATGACGCACAGACTTTCATTCGTTTTACTCTTCCATCGACAACCGCACGAACGCTCTGAAGATTCGGATCCCATCTGCGATTGGTGATATTATGCGCGTGGCTGATGTTGTGTCCGTAAATCGGTTTCTTTCCACAAACTTCGCAAACTTTTGCCATTTAGTTCTCCAAAATTTTAATTAATCTAACACCCGGCATCTAATTTTTCAAGATGGGGAATAAGATGAAATGCAATGCCTCCGTTATGGGAGGGTGAAGAGGGGTTTCTAAACATAGTGGTACAGTTAAGCATAATAAATCTCCCCATTCCCCTCTTTTTCAAAGAGGGGGTGTTGGCAAAAGCGAAGCCTGAACCCTCCCCCTTTACAAAAGGGGGAAAGAGGGGGATTTCCAAGCTTTCAAAGGACCTGAAAACCAGTGAATTCCTTTGTGAGAACAGCCGAGTTGAAAGATGAATGAAAGGTATTTTTGCGAGCAATTCATCTGAGCGCAGAAGAAGCAGAGGGTCGAGAGCCAACCCTTTCAGTGAGCGATTACGATGAAATACCGCTAATATATTGAAACTGCGGAGGTACGTTAATATATTCTCCTATCTTAATCTTAATTGAGACCCAAGAATTCTTGCTAAGTAGAAGATCAGAGAGGCTCGAAATAACTCACCGCGATAGTCAATGGCTGTAGATCTGAAGAGTGTACTCGTAACCGGCGGAGCAGGTTTCATCGGAAACAACTTCGTCCGCTTTTTCCTCAAGAGACACGGTGATACGGAAGTGATCAACCTCGATAAGCTGACCTACGCGGGGAATCTCGAGAGTCTGCGGGACATCGAGGGAAACCATCATTATCATTTTTATAAGGGGGACATTTCGGACGCGGCATTTGTGAAGAGGCTGTTCAACGAGTGGCATTTCGATGCAGTCGTGAATTTTGCCGCGGAATCTCACGTTGACAGGAGTATCCTCGGCCCTCAGGTGTTTATCGATACAAATGTTCGCGGCACCATGACGCTTCTGGAGGCGGCCAGGGAGTTTGAAGTCGGACGATTTCTTCAAGTCTCCACCGACGAAGTGTACGGTTCGCTTGGTTCGACGGGGAAATTTACTGAAACAAACGGCTTGTCGCCGAACAGTCCCTACTCCGCCAGCAAGACAAGCGCGGATATGCTTGCGAGAGCCTGGTGGAAAACCTTCGGAGTACCGGCGCTTATTACTCGTTGTTCGAACAACTACGGGCCCTATCAGTTTCCTGAAAAGTTCATTCCCTTGATGATCATCAATGCGCTGCAGGACAAAGAGCTGCCTGTCTACGGCGACGGAAAAAATGTGAGGGATTGGATCTTCGCGGACGACCACTGCGAAGCGATAGAGGCTGTCCTGGAAAATGGAAGAGTCGGCGAGGTTTATAATATCGGCGGTGGCAACGAAGTGGAGAATATCGAGCTTGCAAAACTTATCCTCGCCAAACTCGGCAAACCTGAATCGCTGCTGAAATTCGTTACCGACAGGCCCGGCCACGACCGCCGTTATGCGATGGATTCCACAAAAATAGAGCGGGAGCTCGGGTGGAGGCCGAACAGATCCTTTGAACAGGGAATCGAAGAGACGATACGATGGTACGTTGAGAATCAGAAATGGTGGCATAGGATTGTTTCTGGAGAATACCAAAACTATTACAAACTTCAGTACGAAGAGAGACCATCATGGAGCAACTTAAGAAAAGGATAACCGAGAAAAAGATTACAATCGGTGTGGTAGGCCTGGGTTATGTTGGCCTCCCGCTTGCGGTCGAATTCGCAAGCAGAGGAATCCGCACCGTTGGTATCGACGTCGATCGGACCAAAGTCGAGAGTGTGAATAAAGGGAAGAACTACATCGGCGACATAGATGACAAAGAACTGACTGAGGCCGTCAGGTCCGGAACATTGTCGGCGGAAAACAACTACGGCTCCATCGGACAATGTGATGCCGTCTTTATCTGCGTGCCGACTCCGTTTACACCAAACAAGGAGCCCGACATCACCTATATCGTGGAGGCTTCCAAAGAAATCGCGAAAGGGCTGCGAAAGGATCAAATAATCGTTCTCAGAAGCACGACGTTTCCAAATACGACCGAAGGATACGTTCAGCCGATACTCGAGAAGACCGGTCTAAAAGCAGGAACGGACTTCTTCCTGGCATTCTCACCCGAACGGATTGATCCGGGCAACAAAAACTTCAAGACAAATAATATTCCGACTGTCGTCGGAGGCGTAAACGAGGCGAGCACCGAGCTTGCCGCATTGGTGATACAGCACAGTGTCACACAGGTTGTGAAGGTATCCAACCCCAAAGTTGCGGAGATGGAGAAGCTTCTTGAGAACATCTTCAGAAGTGTAAACATTGCTCTCGTTAATGAACTGGCCCAACTCTGCGACAGGATGGGTGGGATCAACATTTGGGAGGTAGTCGAGGCAGCCGGAACAAAGCCTTTTGGTTTCATGCCGTTCTATCCCGGCCCCGGCATCGGCGGACACTGCATCTTGATCGATCCCTACTACCTCGAGTGGCTTGCGAAGGCCTATGATTTTCAGACCAACTTTATCTCGCTTGCCGCTGAAGTGAACGAGAATATGCCGTTCTACGTGAGGAACATGGTGCAGCGTGAGTTAAGCTTTAAACCAATCAGCTTCAAGGAGGCTAAGATCGTTATCCTGGGCGTTGCATTCAAACGCGACGTCGACGATACGCGGCATTCTCCGGCGCTGAAAGTAATGGAGCTGCTCCTTCAGGATGGCGCCGCAAACATTATCTACAACGATCCTTTTGTTCCCGAAATTCGGGTAGACGGCAAGAATTTCAAGTCGATTGAAATAACGAAGGCCCTTCTGAAATCCGCAGACTGTGTGCTGATTACCACGGACCATTCCGCGTATGATTATGACTTTGTAGTCGAGAACGCTTCCACTATTATCGACGCGAGGAATGCGACGAAGAAGGTGAAGAAGGGGAGAGAAAAAATAGTGCTGCTCGGTGATGGGAAATGAAATTTATTAGTGTCGTCGGCGCTCGGCCGAATTTTATGAAAGTTGCTCCGCTTCACCGGGCATTTGCCGGTATGGATGCGATCCAACATATGATCGTGCATACGGGGCAGCATTACGACAAGAACATGTCGAAGGTGTTCTTCGAGGACCTGGAGCTGCCCAAGCCCGATGTGTATCTTGGAATCGGTTCAGGATCACACGCGGAGCAGACCGCCAAAGTCATGGTAGAGTTCGAAAAAGTGCTGAGAAAGGAAAATCCCGACCTCGTGATCGTCGTTGGCGACGTTAACTCTACCGTTGCGTGCAGCCTGACTGCTTCTAAGCTTCTCATACCCGTAGCACATGTCGAAGCGGGTCTGCGGAGTTTCGACAGAACAATGCCCGAGGAGATAAACAGAATTGTGACCGATGTGCTGAGCGATTATCTGTTCGTCACTGAAGAGAGCGGGGTAGTAAATCTAAGGCATGAGGGGATTAGCGATGAGAAGGTGTTCCTTGTCGGGGATGTGATGATAGACTCGCTGATAATGTATCGTGAAAAGGCGAAACGGTCCGCAATAAGCAATCAGCTTTCAGCGATCAGCGGTCAGCGGATTAAGCCTCACGACTACACGCTGGTGACGCTGCATCGCCCGAGCAATGTCGACGAAAAGGAGAACCTGGAAACCATTCTGAAAATTTTCCAGGAGATCGAGAGCCACGGGCCGATAATTTTTCCGATACATCCCCGGACAAGGAAACGTATTGAAGAATTCGGACTTTTGTCACAATTTGCGCAGGTGTGTGGACTTGTGCTGACTGATCCGCTTGGTTATCTGGATTTCCTCAACCTCATGATGGACGCGAGGATCGTTCTGACCGATTCCGGCGGAATACAGGAGGAGACCACTTTTCTTAACGTCCCATGTGTAACGCTGAGGGAAAACACCGAACGTCCCGTTACACTTGAAGCAGGAACAAATGTCCTGACCGGTCTGGACATCGACAAGATCGTTTCACTGGTAGCCGAGTGTTATGCCGGGAAATGGAAAAAGAGCGTTATGCCGAAGCTGTGGGATGGAAAGGCTGCCGAAAGAACAGCAAATATTTTGTGTGGTTCAATCCGACTCAAACCAGCTCCTGTCCATTAAATTGCGGGAAAGAAGAAAATGAAGATTCTCTCAGTTCAATCATTGGCCATTCAAGACGTAAAAGTCGTCCAGTTTGCCCGCTTCGGTGACGAGCGAGGCTTCTTCACAGAACCGTACCGCAAGAGCGACACTGCCGGTAACGCAGACCTCAAAGGCTTCGACAAGCTGGAGTTTGTGCAGGTGAACGAGAGCTTCTCGAAGAGCGGCGTTTGCCGCGGCCTTCACTTCCAGTGGAACCCGTATATGGGGAAGCTTGTCCGGACACTATATGGACGAATGGTCGATGTCGTTCTGGACATAAGGAAAGGCTCTCCCACACTGGGAAAGATTATCGCCTACGATATGCCTACGTCGGTCGAAGATCGGTACAACGAGTGGATATGGGTTCCGCCCGGATTTGCCCACGGCAATTTCTTTACCGAGGACTCGCGAATCGAGTATTTGTGCTCGGGCGAATATAGCCCGAACTGTGAAGCGGGAATTTCTCCGCTTTCGGAAGACCTCGACTGGTTGCTCTGTTCGCCGGACCTGAGAGCACTCTTTGATCGCGTGGTCAGAAAGTCAGGAGTGCTGAGCGAGAAGGACAAAAAGGGACTTTCATTGTCGCAATGGCTGAGCGATAAACGTTCGGATAATTTCGTGTATGGGTCGTGTTGAGGGAGAGTCGAATTAACTCCGGATTCCAAATTCAAATATGAGTGCTGACATTGTTATTTAAGCCACGGCTGGCAGTTATCTATGTAGAGTACAGCCCCGACAAGTATCAGGGGGCATTCGAGAAAGTGAAGTCCTACCTGGGCGATTCGCTCCGGGAGAGAACTGTCTACGTTATCGTGAATAACAGGGATGAAGGGAACGGATCGAGGATTATCGACGAAGGTACATATTATATCCAGGGAAATAATCTCGAGCGGGAATTTTCCGGCTGGCAGAAAGGTCTGCAATTCCTACGCGAGAAGAAAATTCCATTCGACGTGGTTCTGTTTGTGAACGAGGCATTTGAGGCAGTTCAACCGAGTTATCTCGGGAATTACAATGCCGGATGGATTGCGCTTAAGACG